>CAYGUC010000003.1:42554-175590 GCA_964353005.1 uncultured Flavobacteriaceae bacterium
GTGCATCTAATGCTACACAAACTACAATCGATCTTTCTTGGAATGCTGCTACAGATAATGTAGCCGTAACAGGATACGATATATATCAGGGGAGTACTATTATAGCTACTGTAACTGGCACTACATATCAAGCAACTGGACTAACGGTAAATACCTCCTATTCTTTTAGAGCAAGAGCTAAAGATGCCGCGGGTAATACCTCTGATTTTAGCAATACCACGACTGCAACTACACTTCCAGATACTGGAGGAGGAAATTGTGCAGGTGTACCACAATATGTAGTAGGAACTTCTTATAGTCAGGGAGAGGAAACACAAAATGCAGGAGGAAAATACACATGTAATATCCCAGGATGGTGTTCTTCATCAGCAGCTTGGGCTTATGCTCCGGGTACTGGTACATACTGGCAACAAGCTTGGACAAAAACAGGAGAATGTAATGGTGGCGGCTCTTCAGATACACAAGCACCCACTGCCCCTGCTAATTTAGGTGCATCTAATACTACACAAACTACAATCGATCTTTCCTGGGGTGCTGCTACGGATAATACAGCCGTAACAGGATATGATATACACCAAGGAAGCACTGTTGTTGCGACTGTAACTAGTAGTACTACCTATCAAGTGACTGGATTAACAGCAGACACTTCATATTCTTTTAGAATAAAAGCTAAAGATGCTGCGGGTAATACCTCTAATTTTAGTAATACCGTAACTGCAACTACACTTTCAGGTACTGGAGGAGGAAACTGTGCAGGAATACCACAATATGTAGCAGGTACTTCTTATAGCCAAGGGGAGGAAATACAAAATGCAGGAGGAAAATATACGTGTGATGTCCCTGGATGGTGTTCTTCATCGGCAGCTTGGGCTTATGCTCCGGGTACTGGTTCTTATTGGCAGAATGCTTGGTCAAAAACAGGAGATTGTAATTCAAATGCATTATACACTCTGTTTCCTACAGCAACACAAGATATTGTAAACCTTATAGTAAAGGCAGAGAATGCGTCGTTAATAAAAGTAAGTTTATATGATTTTACAGGAAAATTAATGAATTCTAAAACATATAAAGGAACTCAAAAATCTATAACACAAGATTTATCTAACCTTAAAAAAGGATTGTATATACTTAGAATATATATTGATAAAAAGGTATATACAGAAAGAATTCTTAAAAAATAGTCATTAAAATTATATTCGGGTAGTTACTTTTCAATAACTACCCGAATATATAATATCATTAAAGGTAGTATCGCACTACCTGTGTACCTTAAAAATATCGAGGGTCGAAACTCTCGATATTTTTTTGTTTAATTCTAAAAAGTATAACCTAAATTATATTAATGTTTTATTGAAAATCAAATTATTACATCTGCCTGTCTGGTCGAGCAGAGTCGAGACCAGATGACTTGATTAAAAATAACCTCTCGAATCTGCTCGAGGTGATAGAAACAAAAAATTAATACAGATAATCAATCAATTGATAAATAATCGAGTTTGTACCGTAATCAATAAAGATGAATTTTTATAACGTGAGTTCGGTGTAAGAAAATTTATGTCAGTCAGAGTGATTTTTGATAGAAAATTGTATCGAAGACAAGTAAATTTTTAAGCAAAAGCCAAGTCATTACGTCGAACTCACGTTTATAAGGATTTTCCTAAAGATAGAGACATTTATTTTAATCCACATTGTGGAGTTTAATTCTAAAGGAGGCTTACCTCGAAAACAAAATATATTTTCGGAAGCATACCTCGTGAGCTTGCTCCGAGGCTATTGATTTCTATGATTGGTTATCACATTATGTTAAAAGACATTAATAAAGCAACTATAAAAAATAAGGTTTACTCTAAAAACATATAATCTTAGTCAGTATAGCTTAACTACTATTTAAACATATTTTCTTTATACGTTACATCATCTAGAAAAACCATTGTAGCAAAAAAGAAAATCGCCTAAAAATTACTTTTTTAAACGACTTCTTATTATTATATTTTCAATATGTTTACTGACTAGTTTTTTGAATTTACCGCAGGACAATTACAGTCCCATCTTTCTTTACGTTTACCAAAATCATACCCCAAAGTAAGTTGGTGAAAACCACCATTACTTAATACTACAGAATTAGATTGGTAACTATAGGTATACCCAACCAACCATTTTTTATAATTCACTCCCAAGAAAGGAGTTATATATTGTAATTGCTGACTTTCTACCGTAATTCCATCTCTAGAGAATTCTGCACCATCCAAACTACGTCTATACGATAATCCTCCCCAAAGAGTTCCAAAATTAAACTCTCTGTATACTTTTAAATTTGCATCAACACTACTCTCTTGTGTCTCCTCTGTTACTTGATATAACATAGATGGCTCTAAACTCCATGGTGTATTACCTATTCCAAACAAATACCCTAACGAAAAGATATATCTACGAAGATTATTAGATTCTTGTATTGGAGTATTATTATCAAAAATATCTCGGGTAGTAGGCAGAATATTTTTAACAGTAACATGTGCATACCACTCTAAATAATTATACGACAAGCCTGCATCTACATTATAATAAAAATCCTTTTGTACTCTATCTAAAATCATAGGGTCTGGATCTGAAGGATCATCTAGCCCTCTTAAATCTACATTAGATTGTATAAAACCGGCACTCATACCAAAAGACAGCATATTTAAATCTGTCCTATCTCTAGAAAATAAAAGGTGATATGCATAGGTCAAATACATTCCTGTTTGAGAAAATCTACCATTCTCATCTTTATAAACAATACCTCCTAAACCAGATTTTTCGCCAGATCTAAAATTAATGTTTAATGTTTGTAGATTAGGTGCATTATTTACATCAAACCATTGTTTTCTGGCCGTAAGTCTTATTTTATTTGCATTAGAGGCACCAGCCATTGCTGGATGTACTAAATATAAATTATCTGAAAGATAATCTGAATATACTGGGATTCCTTCTTGCGAGAAAACAAAAGGAGATATCAGTACTAAAAATACTACACAAAATGTTCTTAAGCTCATTTGGGTTCTATTATTTATGGGGCTAAATAGAATTTGCGAATCTAACAAAACTATTAAAAACAGTATGTAATGTAAGATTTCACTACTTTCTTAAAATAAATCATTGTCTATCAATAGCTCCAAAGATATAAATTTTTGTCAGAATACCAGATTTACATATCCTACAAGATTAGTTAAAAAATGTTACCATTATATTTATAATGCAAATATGGTATTGCTTTTTAGTAAATTTGCTAAAAATTAGTACATGGAAAAGAATTTTGAAATAAAAATAGAAGCCACTTCTAATCCTGGTATTGTTAAATTTGAAGCCAATTTCTTTTTAACACAACACACCAGTTATGAATTTGAGAACATAGATCAGGCCAAAAACTCTCCTTTGGCGCAACAATTATTTTACCTACCATTTGTAAAAAAAGTATATATCGCTCAAAATTTTATAGCTATTGATAAATATGACATTGTAGAATGGAGCGATGTACAAGAAGAGGTTGCAGAACAGATCAAAGAGTATCTTAATAGTGGTACCCCTGTTATTAACGAAACAAAATCTGCAACAAAAAAGACACCTATTACCATATATGCAGAAAGCACACCTAATCCTGCTGTTCTGAAATTTGTTGCTAATAAAAAACTAGTTACCGCAGGACATGAGTTTAAAAATATTGATGATGCTAAACAAGCGCCAATAGCACAAGAACTATTTCATTTTCCTTTTGTTAAAGAAGTATATATTGATGAAAACTATATTTCTATCAGTAAATATGACATGGCAGATTGGAATGACATTACTTTAGAGATAAGAGAGTTTTTACGTAGCTATTTAGAACAAGGCAAAGAGGTTTTATCTGCTAACGCTACCATATCAAAAAACACCGTAGAAAAACAAGCAGATGCTGATTTTGAAAAACTAGATGATGTTTCTAAAGATATTATTAATATTATTGATGAATATATAAAACCTGCGGTAGCCAGCGATGGAGGAAATATCCTTTTTGACTCTTATGATCCAAATAGTAAAGTAGTAAAAGTAGTTTTACAAGGTGCCTGCAGTGGTTGTCCTTCTTCTACTTTTACATTAAAAAATGGGATCGAAAACATGCTAAAAGAAATGCTAAAAGATAAAATAGAATCTGTAGAAGCTATAAATGGTTAATCTAAAATTTAATACCATTTGCAACATTATCCCGGACTTGCTCCGGGATTTATTTTTTTTAAGGATATGTTTAACAGGAGTACAGATGTATGCGAATA
This sequence comes from uncultured Flavobacteriaceae bacterium, assembly GCA_964353005.1. Taxonomy (GTDB): domain Bacteria; phylum Bacteroidota; class Bacteroidia; order Flavobacteriales; family Flavobacteriaceae; genus Aquimarina. The sequence goes on from CAYGUC010000003.1 coordinate 46,841, forward strand.
GTTAAATATCTATACCTCTTATTGTGAAAAATAAAAGAAGAAACCCAAAAGATACATTTTTTAATACATTTCATACTTTGGATACTAAATAATATGTAAAACCAGTATATATTAGCAACTTATTAAAGAATACTTTAAAAAATAAATGTTTGATATTAAGGTAAAAAACATTTTAAAGTAAATTTCAAGAATGATGCATGACAAAAAAAAACATAATCATGTCCAGCATTTTATAAATAATACTTTGGATAACTTAGAGTTATTTAAAGGATCTTTTACGTCTCATAAATTCAAACCACATTTTCATGAGAGTTATACTATAATTTTTATGGACTATGGTGTTGGAGACTACTCTAATGACTCTTCTAACTTTATTTTATCTACAGGCTCCATGCTTGTTTTTAATCCTTATGAAGTACATACAGGAAAGCCTGTAAATAATTCTCCGTGGAACTTTCTTACCATGTACATCCCGATAGAGATTATGAAAAAAGCGATGGATAACCTTAACCTTCCCATAGAATTACCTGTTTTTAAAGAAAACATAATAACCAATAAAAATTTATTTAAAAAAGGAAAAGCGGTATTTCCTGATTTAATATACAAACAACAACATCCTAAATCAGAGTCTTTACTTCTGGATTTTCTTAAAGAGCTTATTGTTCGATATGCCTACACCGAGATACATAACGAACCTATTTCTGAAAAATTTACTGCAGCAAAACAGATCAAAGAGTATATACACACACATTATCTGGAAGAGGTATCTACAAATGATCTTTCTAATCTAACCGGTATTTCAGAATATGGGCTAATAAAATCCTTTAAACAACATTATCAATTACCACCTCATCAATATTTAGTTAATCTACGAATAGAAAAAGCCAAAAAGTTATTGGCAGAAAGATTATCTGCTACAGAAGTTGCTTATCAATCTGGTTTCTTTGATCAAAGTCATTTTACCCGACACTTTAAAAAAATAATAGGCATTACTCCCAAACAATTTGCAAACAAGATCATTATTTGATCCTTTATTTTGTTTGTTATCCTATATAGTTAGGCATACAATCAATATAACTCTAAAAACATCACATTGCACCTCTTTATTTCTGATAAAACGATCCTTTAAAACAAGTTCAAAGAGCTTCGAGCAGATACAATCAAAGCCCTAACCACTTGCTTAGGTAATTCGGGCAGATATAATAACGTTTATAAGGATTATATAGACGGTTCGAAGCACCTACAAAGGTACTTCGAGTCGATAAAATGGCTCTTTGATTAGATAATTTATCAAAACGAAGCTTGAATGTATCCCATTAAACCGATAAAATTTCAGCTCGAAACGATACTTTATCAAAAACAAACATCAACGTATCAGACCAAAACGATAAACTATCTGCTCGAAGCACCTCGCGATCATTAGAACCTTCACTATATAGTATATCCCCCTTCTCAATAGGGGTCAAATACCATTTTAGAACAAAATCAACATAAAACGACACCAATATATGCTTGCAATTTTGTACTATTTTTTCAAATTTATTCTCCGCAATTTGCAACTATTAATTTTTGGTTAGTGTATTCAAATCCTAAAAAAAATTCAATAAAAAATAATAGTCAAATCCTATACATCTTATTTGGATGTATTATCAAAAAATAACCTATGATACAAGATATTCAGGATAAAGAAATAAAAAATCTTATCGCAGAAGAAACAGAACGTCAGGAAAATGGTATTGAACTTATTGCGTCAGAAAATTTTACTTCGAAACAAGTAATGGCAGCCATGGGTTCTTCTCTTACTAATAAATATGCAGAAGGTCTTCCTGGTAAAAGATATTATGGTGGCTGTGAAGTGGTAGATAAAGTAGAAACCCTTGCTATAAACAGAGCTGCAAAGTTATTTGGTGCAGAATGGGTAAATGTACAACCACACTCTGGTGCACAGGCAAATGCTGCAGTAATGCTTGCTTGTCTAAATGCCGGAGATAAAATATTAGGTTTTGACTTATCGCACGGGGGGCATCTTACCCATGGATCTCCTGTAAATTTTTCAGGAAAACTATACCAACCAAGTTTTTATGGTGTAGAAAAAGAAACAGGTTTAATTAACTGGGATACTGTTGCAGAAACTGCAGAGAGAGAACAACCAAAACTTATTGTTTGTGGGGCCTCTGCCTATAGTCGCGATTGGGATTATAAAAGATTAAGAGCTATAGCAGATCAGGTTGGAGCTTTATTATTAGCAGATATTTCTCACCCAGCAGGATTAATTGCAAAAGGGTTATTAAACGATCCTTTACCACATTGCCATATCGTGACCACTACTACCCATAAAACATTAAGAGGTCCTAGAGGTGGAATGATTATGATGGGTAAAGATTTTGAAAACCCTTGGGGACATACTACCAAAAAAGGAGATCTTAAAATGATGTCTAATGTATTAGATATGGGTGTTTTTCCAGGAACACAAGGAGGACCGCTAGAGCATGTTATTGCGGCAAAAGCCGTTGCTTTTGGAGAAGCTTTAACCGACGGTTATACCATATATGCAGAACAAGTTGTAAAAAATGCCAAAGCTATGTGTACTGCTTTAATCGAAAGAGGATACGAAATCATCTCTAACGGGACTGATAACCATATGACACTTATCGATCTAAGATCCAAAAATCTTACTGGTAAACTAGCCGAAAATACCTTAATAAAAGCCGATATAACCATTAACAAAAATATGGTTCCTTTTGATGATAAATCTCCTTTTGTAACTTCAGGTATGCGCTTAGGAACATCTGCGATTACTACCAGAGGAATGAAAGAAGAAGATATGTATACCATGGTTGGTTTTATAGATGACGTATTATCTAATCACGATAATGACTCTAAAATAGCAACTATCAAAAAAGAAGTAAATAACTGGATGGTAAATTTTCCATTATACAAATAAACAGGATAGTATATTATGAAAGATCTAAACACCCTTAAACAAGAATTTCAACCAAGACATATCGGTCCTGGAAAAAAGGAAATTGATCAAATGCTAAACGTAATTGGTGTTACCTCATTAGCACAATTAATCGATGAAACTATACCTAAAAATATTCGTTCTGCAAAACCATTAGCATTACCCACTGCACAGACAGAATTAGAGTTTCTTACTACCTTTAAATCGATGATGGGGAACAACAAAATATTCCGTTCGTTTATAGGAATGGGATATCACGATTGTATTGTTCCACCAGTTATCCAACGAAATATTTTGGAAAACCCTGCATGGTATACCGCATATACCCCATACCAAGCAGAAATTGCACAAGGTAGGTTAGAAGCTTTGATCAACTACCAAACCCTGATCACAGATCTTACCAAAATGGAAATAGCCAATGCCTCTTTACTAGATGAAGCTACCGCAGCTGCAGAGGCAATGACGCTTCTTCATCGGGTAAAAAGCAGAACAAAAAAGCAAGCAAATACCTTTTTTATAGATCAAAAAACATTTCCACATACCATAGAATTAATGATGGGTCGTGCAGAGCCTGTAGGAATTAATGTGGTTGTTGGCGATATTGCAACATTAGATATTGCAGATCCAGATCTTTTTGGAATTCTTATACAATACCCAAATAGTGATGGAGCAATTACAGATCCAACATCCTATATTGCTAAAGCACAAAAACAAGATGTAAAAGTTGCTGTAGCTTGCGATTTAATGGCTCTAACACATATTACACCTCCTGGCGAAATGGGAGTAGATGTGGTAGTAGGTACTTCACAAAGGTTTGGGGTTCCACTAGGGTACGGAGGGCCACATGCCGCTTATTTTGCTACCAAAGAAGAATATAAACGTCATATTCCTGGTAGGATTATAGGGGTAACCGAAGACAGTCATGGTCGTCCTGCATACCGAATGGCATTGCAAACCAGAGAACAACATATTAAAAGAGAAAAAGCAACTTCTAATATTTGTACAGCACAAGTACTGTTGGCTGTAATGGCAGGAATGTATGCTGTATACCACGGAAAAAATGGTGTAACACAAATAGCAAACAAAATCCATTTATCTACTTCTAAATTGCATCAGGAATTAGAAAAACTAGGATATACACAAACCAACACACACTTTTATGATACTTTAAAAATTGAAGTAGAAGATAAAAAGAGTATCGAAAAACTAGCGCTGGCTAAAGAAATTAATTTTAGATATTTTGAGGATAATCATATAGGAATATCATTGCATGAAAAAACCAGCATAAAAGATCTGGAGGATATTATCGAAATCTTTGCATTAGCAAAAGGAAAAACTTTAAAAATAGAAGATTGGAAAGTAGAAAGTACTGCTATCCCTGCTTCATTACAAAGAAAGTCTTCTTATTTAGAACATCCCGTATTTAATTCGTATCAGGCAGAACATGAAATGCTTCGATACCTAAAAAGATTAGAAAACAAAGATCTTTCTTTGGTACATTCTATGATTGCTTTGGGATCTTGCACCATGAAATTAAACGCAACTACAGAAATGATGCCTTTATCCTGGGGTGAGCTTGCTAATATTCACCCTTTTGTTCCTGTAAACCAAGCAAAAGGCTATCACCAAATGTTTGAACATCTGGCAGCGTGGCTTGCAGAAATAACAGGATTATACACTACCTCTTTACAACCAAACAGTGGTGCACAAGGAGAACTTGCAGGGTTAATGGTTATAAAAGCATACTATGCCGACAAAAATCAAGCACATAGAAATGTAACCCTTATACCATCCTCTGCACATGGCACTAATCCTGCAACCGCAATCATGGCGGGTCAAAATGTAGTGATTGTATCCTGTAGAGAAAATGGAGATATCAATATCGAAGATTTGCGTGCCAAAGCCGAAAAACATAAAGATAATTTAATGGCTTTAATGGTTACCTACCCTTCTACTCATGGTGTTTTTGAAGAAAATATTAAAGAAGCCTGTAAGATTATACATGATAATGGTGGCAAAGTATATTTAGACGGAGCCAATTTAAATGCCCAAGTAGGACTAACAAGTCCAGGTATTATCGGTGCAGATGTATGTCATCTTAACCTTCATAAAACTTTCTGTATTCCACATGGTGGTGGTGGACCTGGTATGGGACCAATAGCCGTTAGTAAAGATCTTGCTCCTTTTATTCCTGGTAATGCAGTAATAAAAAATGCTGGAGGAGAAAAAGCCATTGCAGCAATTTCTGCATCTCCCTGGGGTAGTGCAAGCATACTTTCTATATCGTATGCATATATAGCATTAATGGGAGGCGAAGGATTAACTGCTGCAACAGAAATGGCAATTCTTAATGCTAATTATATAAAAGAAAAATTAGCAAACCACTACCCTATCTTGTTTACAGGAGAAAACGGACGTAATGCACACGAGCTTATTATTGATTGCAGAGCATTTAAAGAGGAGGATATAACGGTAACCGATATCGCTAAAAGACTTATGGATTATGGTTTTCATGCACCAACAGTTTCTTTTCCAGTTGCAGGAACTATTATGATAGAACCTACAGAAAGTGAAACTGTAGAAGAACTGGATCGTTTTATTGATGCCATGATTAGTATTCGAAATGAAATACGAGAAATAGAAAACGGAACATCCTCCAGAGAATATAATGTATTAAAAAACGCACCACATACTCTGGAGTTTATCGCTAAAGAAGTATGGGACATGCCATATTCCCGAACCAAAGCAGCTTTTCCTTTATCATATATCAAAAATAATAAGTTCTGGCCTAGTGTAGGACGGGTTAATGATGCATATGGGGATAGAAACTTAATGTGTAGCTGTCTGCCACTATCTGCCTTTGAAGAGGATATAAAAAATCCAGAAATAACAATAAACTAAATATGGACACAGAATTAATTAGTATAGCTCTTGAAGCTAAACATAAAGAGTTAGGAGCAAAAATGGTTCCTTTTGCAGGGTATTTGATGCCACTGCAATATACATCGGTAGTACAAGAACATAAAACCGTACGAGAAGGCGTTGGTATTTTTGATGTATCCCACATGGGAGAATTTATTTTAAAAGGGTCTAAGGCATTAGATCTAATACAAAAAATAAGTAGCAACGACGCTACCAAACTAAATGTTGGCAGCGCTCAATATTCTTGCATGCCTAATGAAAAAGGTGGTGTAGTAGATGACCTTATTATCTACAAATTAGAAGAAGAAGAGTATCTTTTGGTAGTTAATGCGTCTAATATCGAAAAAGATTGGAATTGGATACAAAGTCATAATACGGAAAATGTAGAAATGATAGACCGTTCTAATGAGATCTCTCTTTTTGCAGTTCAAGGGCCTTTGGCCACAAAAGTATTGCAACAACTTACTAAGGTAACTCTTGCAGATATACCATATTATACCTTTGTTATTGGTGAAATCGCAGGAATACAAAATGTAATCATATCTGCTACAGGATATACTGGTGCAGGAGGGTTTGAACTTTATGTTCCTAACACTGGTGCAGAAAAACTATGGGATGCCATTTTAGATGCAGGAAAAGAAGAGAACATTCAACCAATAGGACTTGGAGCGCGAGATACATTACGATTAGAAATGGGGTTTTGCTTGTATGGTAATGATATAGATGACACCACTTCGCCATTAGAAGCAGGACTAGGATGGATCACAAAATTTACAAAACCGTTTATTAACTCTAAGGCCTTACAACAACAAAAAGAAGAAGGAATTACCCGCAGATTAGTTGGCTTTGAAATGATAGAGAAAGGTATTCCCAGAGCCGGATACCAAATCTATGACGAAAAGGATAACCGTATCGGAAACGTAACTTCTGGAAGCCAATCTCCTATGCTCGAAAAAGGAATAGGACTTGGTTATGTTTCCATTTCTCATGCAAAAGCAGACAGTTCTGTTTTTATAGAAATACGAAACAAACGAGTTGAAGCAATCGTAAAAAAACTACCATTTATCAAAAAGTAAACCATGAATATACCACAAGAATTAAAATACAGTAAAGATCACGAATGGATCAGAATTGAAGGAAATATAGCATATATAGGAATTACCGATTTTGCACAGAGTGAACTGGGAGATATCGTTTATGTAGAAATGGAATCTCTGGATGAAGAACTTAATGAGGGAGACGTAATGGGGTCTATCGAAGCGGTTAAGACAGTGTCTGATATCTTTATGCCTGTTTCTGGAACCGTTATTGAAATTAATGACAAACTAGAATCTGAACCTGAAACAGTAAATTCTGACCCTTATAACAATGGCTGGCTGGCTAAAATAGAAATATCTAACCCAGATGAGATAAATGCTTTATTAAATGCCGATGGGTATAAAAAACTGATTGGTGCAGAATAATAATTCAATACTAAAAACTCTTTGAAAAACTATTCAATAATCTTATTTAGATGTTTTTTAATAAATGTATATTTTAATTTTTAAAGAAAAAGCTTTTTAACGATAATTATATCATTACATCGAAAATATAGTTAAAACATTAAGACACTTTACTTTAAAAAGAGTAAACTATCTTGTATCTTAGAGACTCTTTTAAATTTTAACTTAAAAAAATTCAAAAAATGGCAATTATTAAAGTTATTGAAGTATTAGCAAATTCTGAAAAAAGTTGGGAAGATGCTACTAAAAATGCAGTTAAACAAGCTAGTAAGTCTGTAAAAAACATTAAATCTGCATATATAGTGGATCAAAGTGTCGTAGTTAGAGAAGATGAGGTAGCAGAGTTTAGAGTAAACTTAAAAATCTCTTTTGAAGTAAAATAAAAGAAATATAATTTCTTTACCAAAAGCATCCTGTATTATTCAGGATGCTTTTTATATTTTTAGACATTACTAAAACGATCTTCTGTGAAATACGTATACATTACAATCTTAATTCTTTTTTTTACTGCTTGTACAAGCAAAAACAAATCTTCTATGGAGCAACATGACTATACCAATGATTTAATTCATGAAACAAGCCCATATCTATTACAGCATGCCCATAATCCTGTTAACTGGAAACCATGGAATGAAAAAACACTAAAGCAAGCAAAAGAAGAAAACAAACTTATTATTGTAAGTATAGGATATGCCGCTTGCCATTGGTGCCATGTTATGGAGCATGAAAGCTTTGAAGATACTTTGGTAGCCAAAACAATGAATTCTAATTTTATAAACATAAAGGTAGATCGCGAAGAGCGACCAGACATAGACCAAGTGTATATGAATGCCGTTCAATTAATGACTGGTAGTGGTGGTTGGCCCCTTAATATGATTACATTACCAGATGGAAGACCTGTTTGGGGTGGCACCTATTTTAAGAAAGGAGATTGGGTAGATGCATTAAAACAAATAGCAAGCTTGCATGAAAAACAACCAGAAAAATTAATCGAATACGCAACAAAACTAGAACAAGGAATTAAAGAGGCAGAGCTTGTTGAAGTAAATACAAACGCAATAAACTTTAATCCAGATTTTATTGCTTCTTCTGTAAAAGAGTGGAGTAAAAATTTTGATCGTAAAGATGGAGGCACAAAACGAGTCCCTAAATTTATGATGCCTAATAATTATCAGTTTTTACTTCGTTATGGATATCAAGCAAAAAATGAAGAAATATTAGAATTTGCAAAAAACACTTTAACCAAAATATCGTATGGAGGAGTTTATGATCATGTAGGAGGAGGTTTTTCAAGATATTCTACAGATGGAAAATGGCATGTACCACATTTCGAAAAAATGCTATATGATAATGCACAACTAGTAACTCTGTATTCTGATGCTTTTTTGCTAACCAAAGATCCTTGGTTTAAAGATGTGGTATATGAAACACTAGAGTTTGTATCCCGAGAACTTACCAATCCCGAAGGTGCTTTTTATTCCTCTCTGGATGCAGATAGTAAAAATATAACCCGAGAATTAGAAGAAGGTGCTTTTTATGTCTGGAAAAAAGAAGAGTTAAAAAAATTACTTAATGAAGAGTATACTCTTTTTTCAGAATACTATAATATAAACTCTTACGGATTTTGGGAAAAAGACAACTATGTTTTAATTAAAAACGAGAGTGATTTAAAGTTTGCTAAAAAACATAAAATAGATCCAAAAATTTTATATAAAAAAGTAAAACTCTGGAAAAGCATTTTACACAAAGAAAGAGAAAAACGCTCCAGACCCAGATTAGATGACAAAACCTTAACCTCCTGGAATGCTCTAATGCTAAAAGGTTACTTAGATGCTTATAGGGTATTTGGAGAACAAAAATTTCTGGATGCTGCATTAAAAAACGGAAACTTTATTAAAAACACCCAATTAAATAAAGATTATTCGTTATTACATAATTATAAAAATGGTAAAAGTACCATTAATGGATATTTAGAAGATTATGCTATTGTTATTGAAGCATTCATAACATTATACCAAAATACTTTTGATCCAGAATGGTTAGAAATATCCGAACAACTCACCGAATACACTCTGGCTCATTTTTTTAATGCAGATAAAAATATATTTTACTTTACCTCAGACCAAGATCCAGAACTTATTACAAGAACAATAGAATATAGTGATAATGTAATCCCAGCATCCAATTCAATTATGGCAAAAAATTTATTTTTACTATCTCATTACTTCGATAAATCTAATTATAAAGAAATAAGCGAAAAAATGCTACATAATATCCAACCGCAAATTAACTCTTATGCCTCTGGATATTCTAATTGGCTAGATCTTATGCTTAATTTTTCTTTTGATTATTATGAATTGGCAATTACAGGAGAAAAAGCAAAAATAAAACTAAAAGAACTTAATAAAACTTATATACCAAATAAGCTTGTTGCAGGAGACATAAAAGAATCTGAAAGTGTATTATTGAAAAATAGATTTGTAGAAGATAAAACTTTACTATATCTCTGTATAAATAATGCTTGTAAATATCCCGTAGAAAATACCGATGAAGTAATTCAATTATTAGATCATTAAAATATTACATTTACTACCACTTGTTTAACTAACACAAAAAAAATCCATATACCATTGATTATTTGCCATTTAACATTATAACCTCACACAAGCAGTAATCTTTATCCTACAAAAAAGTATGGTTTTTCCGTAAATCATCTATGTGATTTATTCATTATTATTAACTTTTTATTAAGAAAAGTTAAATAATTTCATGGATTACCAATATAATTCGTAAAAATATATTTAAAAAGATGCGAAAATTTTTTAATCGAAGATATTTTCTTAAATTCAGAATACCTAAATCTAAATACTATGAGAAAAATACTACTTTTTTTATGCTTAGCATTATCGTCCACAATATTTGCCCAACTACCTAGAGACTTATTAAACACCACTAAAAGGGATTACACCTTTGAAGATTATGATGGTAGTATATATATGACTGGCAGTTACAAAGATGCAAATGTCATACACGAAAAATCCACTACTTTTGATGCCAAACTTAGATACAATATCCATGCAGATGCATTAGAATATGATTCTGGTTCTCAATTATATGAACTTGTTAAAAAACCTACTATTCATGCAAGAATCGATGGAGATTATTTTTACTATTGCACTTTTGAAAGCCAAAGAGGAGTAGACAGAAGTGGTTATTATATTTTGGTTGAATTATCCAATGGTTATAGTATCTACAAAAGACTAACTTTAAAAATCAAAGAACCCAGAAATGGTGTTGGTGTTGGTGCTCCTTCTGAAGCTGGTGCAGTTAGAACCTCCACAACATATTACTTAGAAGAAGCTGGTGTTATCATGGAATTGCCTATGAATAAAAAAGATATGCTTGCTTCGTTTAATGATAAAGAAAATGAATTAAAAGAATATATAAAAGAAGAAAAGATTCGTTTACGAAAAGAAGAGGATTTAATTCGATTAGTTGCTCGTTATAACGCATTAAAAAGTTCTGCTGGTTCGGCTTCTTCTCAAAGCCTTTTAAGTAACAGAGTTGACAGAAATTAAGATTCAGGAAATAATTACTTATATAAATAAAAATTGCCACTTTTAGAAAAGTGGCAATTTTTATTTATATTAATTCTCAAAGACTTTCTAACAAACAATTCTAACCTGTAACAAAATCTTTTAAATAATATGGTTCAAAGTAACCTACATCTTCAAAATCCTTATTTAAAAACTTAGCATAACTTAATCCTGCCATTTCATTTGCAGATGGTAATTTGCCTGAAATAAAAACCGCATTTTTTGCATTACATATAACAGAAAATTTTTCTACTCCATTACCAATAAAATACACTTTATCTTTATGCAAATATTCTTCAAAAGAGGAATCTATAAGAATCTCTGCTTTTGTTTCTCGTATTTCTTCATAAGAATCAGAAAAAACCGCAGAATATACTTCCATTCTTCTGGCATCAATCATCGGAACAATATATATACCTTTTTGATAAGGCACTTGTAATGCTAGAGATTGTAATGTTGGTACTGATATTAACGGAATATCTAATGCAAAACATAATCCTTTTGCCGCAGAAACACCTATTCTTAACCCTGTATAGGATCCTGGCCCTTTACTAATAGAAATTGCTGAAAGATCTTTTAGAGAGATCCCTTGATCCTTAACAACATCATCAATAAATGTATGTAACCGTTCTGCATGTGAATAGGTACTATCATAATCCTCTTTTAACCTAATTACTTCTTTATCTTTTACTAAAGCCACAGAACAATTGGTGGTTGAGGTTTCTATACAAAGAATATATGCCATTATTAAAATTTTGGCAAAGATAATCTAATTATGCTTATTTTTTTGACTTCGCCTCTGTTTCAGAGATTACTTTATCTCCAGTTTTAAGTATTTTAGTAACTACATTATATGGGCCAGTTATTACCTCATCACCGACTTGTAGACCACTTGTTACCTCAATATTACTATCATCCTGAATTGCTGTTTTTATCACTCTTAATTTTGCTATTTCACCGTTCTTTACAAACACACATTCAAATTTTTTATCTGTATCTTTTGTTATTTTATCTTTAGACACCTCCTCTTTAACACTAGAAGTGTCATTTCTAATAACAATAGAGCTTATAGGGACTCCTATTACGTTTTCTCTTTTATCTGTAATAATATCTACCGTAGCTGTCATGCCTGGTCGAAAAGGAGAATAATTCTCTGGTTTACCCTCTGTTAAATCTGCATAAGATTCTTTTAATATTCTAACCTTAACTTTAAAATTAGTTACTTGATCGGCACTTACCGTATTTTCTGCAGAGTTTGCTATTTCTGTAACTACTCCTTTAAATTTCTTTTTTAAATAAGCATCTACTTCTACAATAGTTGAGTCTGCAATAGAGATCTTAACAATATCATTTTCATTTACATCTATCTCAACTTCCATGTTATTAAGATTAGCCACCCTAACAATCTCAGTTCCTGCCATTTGCTGGGTACCCACGACTCTTTCTCCTAATTCTACAGATAGTTTAGAAATCGTACCTGTCATTGGTGCATAAATAGAGGTTCTGGTTAAATTATCTTTAGCTTCGTTTACAGTTGCCTGAGCGCTTCTAACATTATAATAAGCAGATTGTTTAGCTGCTTCTGCACCTTCATAAGCAGAAACTGCTCTATCCCATTCTGCTTTAGATATTACTCCCTTATCAAACAGTCCTTTGTTACGATCATAACTTAATTTAGACTCTTTTAAGCTTGCTTCTGCTTGTCTGAGCCCTGCTCTAACATTTTCTAAAGCTGCCTGAGATCTATTTAATCCAGATTGAATAATATCTGGATTTATACGAACCAAGAGATCTCCTTTCTGAACTTGTTGCCCTTCTTTAACTGGTAAATCAATAATCTCTCCAGATACTTCTGAAGATAGTTTGACTTCTACTTCTGGTTGAATTTTACCCGTAGCTGAAACCTTTTCTATAATATCAATCTTTTCAATTTTAGTAATAGATACTTCTTTATAATTACCAGTTTCCCCAAACCATCCTGCTTTTTTTCCATAAACAAGTAGCACAATTAAAATGATAATTATACTTAAAAAAATGAGTAGTTTCTTTTTATTCATGATATTGTTTAGCGTTAGTTATACTAATGAAAATATAATTTATATATAGGTTTTAAAAAAATATAATAATCTTATAATTTGATATCTGCGATCTTTATTCCAAAATAAAGTTCCAGCACCTTCAATTTAAAAATATAGTCAAATTTATTTTGTACTACTTTACTTTGTGCATTTTCTAATCTAAATTTTGATTGACTAAAGTCAAATGCATTGGTTAGCCCTACATCGTATCTATCTTTTGCATATTCATAAGCTCTCTCTTGTGCTTTTACAGAAACCTGAGCGGCTTCATATGCTTCGGCAGCACCCTTTGCATCCAAATATGCTTGATATACATTACTATCTAAATCTAATTGTGCTTTTTCTAATTGAAACTCGGTACGCTTTACATTAACTTTACTCCTTTTAACTGCGTTTCTTGCTGAAAATCCATTAAAAATTGGTACAGAAAGAGAGAATCCGTATGAAATCCCATCATTATTAGATAATTGATCAAAAAATGGGATTGGATTTTGTTCTAAAAGAAGAAAATTAGGAGATTGGTTAATCACATTTTGACCAGTACCTTCTACTGTTCCTATACTTTGAGTAAGAATAGGGTTGTTTTCATCTAATACTCTGGCAAATGATTTTGCATCTGATTCTCTGGTACTATACCCAAAAGATCCGTTTAATGTAGGATAATATGCTCCTCGTGCAATTTCTAAATCTTTTTCGGCTATCAACTTATTTTGTTCTGCTATTTGCACCTCATATCTTGACTCTCTTGCTTGTGCTATAACTTGATCTATAGGTTTATCCATTATCTCAGCCCCAGGAACTAAATATTCTTGCTCTATTATATCAAAACTCTCATAATCCTTAATAAGTAACGTTTGTGCTAAACTAATTAAAGCTATTTGCACTGAATTTTCAGCTTGTACAATTCTGGTTAATTCATCGGCAGAGGTAGCCTCAATTTCTAAAAGATCTCCTTGGGGTAACACTCCTGCATCTACCAAGTCCTGTGTTCTTTTTAATTGTTCTAAGGTAATTTCATGCTGTTTTTCTATAACCTTTAAAGACTCCTTATTTAAAAGCACTTGCAAATAACTATTTGCTACAAATAATGCAATATCATCTTTAGATTTTCCAAGACTGTATTGGCTTAATAATTTACTAAGTTTAGCTCTTTGAAAAGTTTTTATATTTCTTAAACCATTGAATATAGTGATACCTACATTTACTGAATAATTAGAACTTCTAAATGTCTGGGTACTATTTGTATTGGTTATTGGATCTGTAACTAAACCCGAGCTCCAGAAATTAGATCCCGATGCATTTAAGGATGGAAGAAAGTTTCCTATGGCATCCATTCTGTCAATACTAGCAGACTCCATATCTAATGCAGATTGTTTTATAGAAATATTATTTTCTAAAGCATATTCTACACATTCGCGTAATGTCCATTTCTTTTCTTGTGCCCTGGTTTCTAACACTCCAAAAAATACAATTAATAAGGCTATGGTCTTAATTTTCATACCTCTAAAATTTAAAGCATCCGATTGTGACGAAAATTTGCTTACATCTTTTACTATTAATTTCATCTGTTTTAGTTTATTATTTTCTGTAGTCAGATCTATGCCTCGCAACCAATCGTTACGACTTATTTCATTACTACGATATATGTATGTATTTAATTGTCGTTGTTACAGTTTTTAAAAAAATTAATTATCAAACTCTGTTTTTTTGATTTGATTCCACACTTTAATTTTATCGTCTTTAGTGATTCCGCTTTTTATCTCTACATTAATCCCATCACTAATACCCAATACAACATTTTTATTTTCAAATTTTTGCTCTCCAGTTTCTACTTCTACGAAAGGTTTTTGTGTTTTTGCATCATACTGAATCAAAGCTTCTTTAAGCGCCATAACACTGTCAACTCTTGCCAAAATTATGGAAGCATTTGCGCTTAGTCCTGCTCTGATAAAAGTAGTATCTTTTTTATCTAAAGTACCTTTAATTTCAAATTGTATAGCTCCATTTTCTTCTTTTCCTTTTGGTGCGATGTAGTCCAAAACAGCATCAAATTTTTTGTTTTCTATTGCTCCAACAGTAATTTCTAAAGGTAAGTTTTCTTTAATTTTACCAACTTCACTTTCGTCTACTTTTCCTTCAAAAATCATTTTCCCTACATCTGCTACCGTTGCAATTGTAGTTCCATCATTAAAATTATTGGATTCTATTACTTGGTTCCCTGCTTTTACAGGAACTTCTAAAACCATACCAGCTACTGTAGAACGAATAAGAGTATTTGCTACACTACCCAATCCTCTTGCTGTTCCTGTTCTAACAATTTGATAGTTTTGTTGTGCAGATTCATACGACTGCTTTGCTTGTTTAAAAGCTACATCTACAGCATCAAATTCATTAGCAGAAATTACGCCTTTATCAAAAAGTTCTTTTTGTCTTTTATATACTTTATCTTGATTATCCAATGCTATTTTAGAAGTTTCAACAGAGTTCTTAGCACTTTGTAAAGAAGATACATTTGGAACAACTCTAATTTTAGCAATCAAGTCTCCAGATTTAATCTGTTCTCCTGCCTCAATATAGATTTCTTCAATGATTCCCGAAATATTTGGTTTAATCAAAACTTCTTCTTTTGGAACTATACTCCCTGTAGCTACAGCTTTCTTGATTATTGTTTCTACTGTTGTTTGCTCTGTTTCATATGTAACAGGATCCTCTTGATTTTTTTGGTATAAATAATATAATGATCCTCCAAATACAACTGCGATAAGAAGTAAAATAATAATAGTTACAGTTTTTTTCATTTTCGTTTATATTGATTAATGGCTATCCAAAAAACAAAGGATAGAAAAATATATGATTGATTTTAGTTATTCTGTTCGTAAAGCATCTATAGGTTTTGTTTTAATAGCAACCTGAGCAGGTATTAATCCTGCTAACAAGCCACTAACGACTAATACAAATAAAGCTACAAATACTACAGTAAGATCTACACTTGGATTAGCAAACATAGTGTCTTCAGTGGCAGGTGATCCATCTAACATTTTATTTACTAAAAAAATAACTCCTGTAGAAACTGCAATTCCTGTCATACCAGAAATAATGGTCAAGAAAATAGATTCTAATAATATTTGTCCCCTCACTGCCCAAGGAGATGCGCCTAACGCTCTTCGTATTCCTATCTCTTTAGTTCTCTCTTTTACCACAATAAGCATAATATTACTAATGCCTATAATCCCAGAAAGCAATATCAATATCCCTACAAAATAGGCAACTCCTTTTAAAGCTATAAATAATCCATTTATTTTACTAAACTCTTCATATAGGTCAAAGTTACCAACGGCACGATTATCTTCGGGATGTATTGTATGATTAGTTTTAACCACTTCTATAATATCTTTTTTGAGATTTGTAATAGATTGATTGTCCTGAGCGGTTATGGCCATCCATCCAACACGTTCTCCATAATTAAATGCTTGAGAAAAAGAGGTGAAAGGAACAAAAATTTCCTTTTGCCCCTCTTCTCTATCTCCATTATTAGATTTTTTACTATATGTTCCTATTACTAAAAAATTGACTCCTTGTATTTTAATATAGTCACCAATAGGCTCTTCTCCATCTGTAAATAATTCTTTCCTAACCCCTTCTCCTATAACTGCAACTTTTCTTTTATTATCGATGTCTCCATAATTAATAAATCGCCCCGAAGTAATATTAATAGGATCTTGTCGTATTATTTCTGGATAATCTCCATATACATTAAATGCCCCAGTGTTTAAGCCTCTAATTACGTTATTAGATCCTCGAAATCCTCCTAATTGATTTCTAGGAGATATATAAAGTAACCCAGGGACTTGTTCTCTAATAGAAGGTACATCTGTGATCTTAAAATTATATCTTCTTCCTTTTGGCAATCCTTTATAAGGCTTAGAAACTGTTTGAGTCCACATAAACATGGTATTTGTAGCAATATCTCCAAACCCTTGTTTTACTCCGTTTTCTAGTCCTTTTCCGGCTGCTAATAGGATAACTAATATAAATATCCCCCAAAATACTCCAAAAGCAGTTAATAATGTCCTAAACCAATTTGCGGCTAATGCTTCTAATATTTCATTCCATCTATCTCTGTTAAACATATTATTCGTCTCTTAGTGCTACAATAGGTTTGATTCTTACAGCTCTCCACGCAGGAAAGAAACCTGCCATCGCGCCTGCAAATATGAGTATAAAAACAGTGGTTAAGGCCACATTAAAATTTACTGAGGGATTAGTGATGAATTCTGTTTGTATCATTGGCCCTGCTATTTCTAACAATGCTAATCCAAGAATCAACCCCGTGAAACCTGCAATTGTAGTAACAAAAATTGCTTCGTGCAAAATCATACCAATAATGGAAGCTGGTTGCGCACCTAATGCTTTTCGTATACCGATTTCTTTTGTTCTTTCTTTTACTATAATTAGCATGATATTACTAACCCCAACGACTCCTGCAACAATTGTACATATTCCTACCCACCAAAAAAAGGCTTTGATCATAAAAATAAGATTATAGAATCGCTTTGCTCCTTCAAGGGAGTTATTTACCCCTATCGCTCTTTCATCTTCTGGCGCAATAATATGTTTTGATTTGAGATATGCTGTCATTATCTCTACAAATTTTTCTGATTTGAGTACTGCTGTTTCAAAATTCTCTTCTGGCTTCAAGGTATAAGAAAGTCCATCTATTTTTTGGCCTTTATTAAATATTTGTTGTGCAATTGGAGAGGCTATAAACACACGATCTTCTTCTCGTTCACCAGCTTTATCTGAATATACTCCTACTACTTTGAAAGGAATATTATTTATTTTTATATACTTTCCTATAGGGTCTTCTTTTGGATCTTTAAAAAGATCTTTTTTTATTTTATTTCCGATAATCACCACTTTACTTTGGTCATTGATGTCGTTTTGATTAATGAATCTTCCTGCAACCATTTCTTGATTCTCAATCATTTGAAAATCAGGAAATATACCTTCTACCCCGTAATTTCCTGATTCTTTTTTATAGGTAACAACTTCTCCCCATTGCCTTGCTCTTGAAGATTTATATTCAACAAGTTTATCATTTTTGTTATTTATAAAATTATAATCTTCATTAGTAAGTTCTATTCTTCGTCCGGGGTTAAGACCTTTATATTCAACTGAAGTAGTTCTGGTATATACCCAGATACTATTAGAAGCATCTTTTTCAAATTCTTTAGAGATTCCATTTTGCATTCCTTGCCCTACGCCCAATAAAAGTACAAGAATAAAAATCCCCGAAGCTACAGATACGCCTGTAAGAAAAGTTCGTAGCTTATTTTTTCTTATAGTCTCAAATATTTCTTGCCAACGTTCTAAACTAAACATTTGCCTTTGCTTTTACCTGATTTACAAAGGTATCATCGATAATAACACCATCTTTTAAGTTCACTATACGTTTTGTCATATCAGCTATATCAGGCTCGTGGGTTACAATAAGAATAGTTTTTCCTTCCTCATTAATTCCTTGAATCAACTCCATAACTTCATAAGAAGTTTTTGTATCCAAAGCTCCAGTAGGCTCATCTGCTAATAACACTTTTGGTTCTGATGCCATTGCTCTTGCTATCGCTACTCTTTGTTTTTGACCTCCTGATAGTTCATTAGGAAGATGTGTTGCCCAATCTGCTAATCCAACTTTTGAAAGATAATGCATTGCTTTATCAAACCTTTCTTTACGCTTAATTCCTTGATAGTATAATGGCATTGCAACATTATCCACCGCACTTTTATAAGTAATTAAATTAAATGATTGAAATATAAATCCCAGAAATTTGTTACGATATTGAGCTGCTATTTTCTCATTAAGATTTTTAATTGGAAGTCCGTCTAAATAGTAAGTTCCACTATCCGCTTCATCTAACATTCCTAAAATATTTAATAATGTAGATTTTCCTGACCCAGAAGAACCCATAATAGACACTAACTCTCCTTCTTTTACACTAAAATCAATTCCTTTGAGTACATGAAGCGAATTACTCCCCATTTTATAAGATTTATGCAAGTCTTTTATTTCAATCATAATACTGGATTAAGATGTATAAGGCATACAATTATGCCTATATAAGCATTAGACAAACCAACAATACTTAATATTTTTGGGGCAATCTTCAAGTTTTTCCCATTGAAGACTTATAGATTGGTTAGTGTAGTCTTGATACATAAGACTTTCTACTATGTGTTTTTGTTACATTTTTTCTTGTTAGGAAAATGTTAAAAAATTATCAAGCCTAAACTATTGCTCTTTAGAAGATTTTGATTTTTTTTTATTACGATAAATAAAATACCCAACAGTTGCTATTAAAACATATGGGATAATCATTAAATATACAATACCGTTATTGATCCCTTTTGCAGTTTTTTGTCCTTCTTCGCTTTCTAAAACTGCCCTGCACATTGCACATTGGGCATCTACAGAGGTAGAGAAAAACAATAGTAATATTACAATATAAAAAAGTTTCGTTTTCATAAACATACCTATACGATTGTACTTTGTAGTATGTTATACATAATATGGAGATATCATGAGATAAACAATTACCCCCGTTATGGCAACATACAGCCAAATAGGAAATGTTATTCTAGCTATCTTTTTGTGTTTATCAAATATTTTTGCCAAGGCTCTAACATAAGTTACTAAAACAAAAGGAATAACTAGTATAGAAAGAATTATATGGGTAATTAAAATAAAATAGTATACATACTGTATTGCTCCATCTCCTCCAAACTTAGTAGAATCACTTGTCATATGATAGGCTATATACATAAGTAAAAACAATACAGAACATCCTATAGCCATTTTCATTAGTTTTTCATGTAAACTGACTTTTTTATTCTTAATTGCCCATAAAGCAGCTAACAAAATCACTGCTGTTAATCCATTTATAGTAGCGTATATTGGCGGTAAAAAAGTAAGTGGCTTTACGTCAAAACCTAACTTTCTTAAATTAACTCCGAATAATGCTGCTACCGCAAGTGGTATACATACAGATAAAATTACAATCCACTTATTATATTTTTTTTCTATATCTGACTGACTACTACTCATCTTTATTTAATAATTTCTTTATGTCTTCTAATAAAATGGTAATTTGCTCTTCTTCCCCATTTTCATCTATCTTTTCTTCAACTCCTATTGTTCCTCTATAATAAATTATTGGATTTCCCGAAGCATCATATCTAGACCTTATATAACCTTCTTGATCAATCAAAGCAAAATATCCATTATGTTCAAATCCTCCTGCTACCTCAGGATTTTCTGCCGCATAAATATTAAATCCTGCATTAGCAAGTTCATATATATCTTCTCTATCGCCAGTTAAAAAGTGCCAATCAGGATTTGTCACCTTATAATTCTCGGCGTATTTTTTAAGCTTTGTTGGGGTATCTATTTTAGGGTTAATCGTAAAAGAAGCAACTCCAAAGTCTTTATACTCTTTCAATTCATTTTGTAAATACACTAAATTCCTACTCATTTTAGGGCATATAGTAGGGCAACTTGTAAAAAAAAACTCTGCAATATAAACTTTTCCTTTATAGTCATGATTAGTAATTTGTATACTGTCTTGATTTAAGAATGCAAATTCAGGGACTTTTTTTAAAGCTCCATTAAGTTTTATATAACTAAGCTTCTCGTTAGCAACAGGATTGTTAGCACTCATTCTATCATTTTTAACAACAGAACTACTCTTTATTCTATTTACAATCCTTGGGATAAATAGTATACCAAAAACTAAAACTACAAAAGATATACCTACGTATGAATATTTCTTCATTTTTAATTTTCTTTACGATTTGCCTTATACTTTTTTAATGCTAAGCGGTATTCTGCTAAAATCACTTTTACATCATCATCCATTACATTTGCAAGATCTGCTACCGAGCTTGCATCATACCCATAAACTTTTACATCATCCTCCTTTAAAGTACCATCTCTACCTCTTAACCCTTTATTTTTATCTATAATATAGACATATTGGGTAGCTAAATTATCGTCTAATTGATATGGCGTTTTAAGGCTATTAAATAATGTTTTTATTGTTTCTGGGGTCCCAAAAACAAATTTCCATTCAGAAACATCTGTAATATCGTCTAACTCGTCCAATAGTTCTTTTGCAGCTTTTTCACTACCATATGGTAATGCCATTACAAATTGAAAATCTTGAAAACCTTGATTTTTTTTATAAATCTTTTGATTAAGGTTAAATGCATTTCCTTGTTTATGATAAATATCTTTTCCTAAAAAACCCAGTATTGTAATTTTATTATCAAAACTAACGACCTCTTTTGTTAGTGGTTCAAAATTTTCAAGGTCTCCAATAGATTTAGTTAACACAGGAAGTTTGGCGAAATTATGCACTCCAGAAGCAAAAAACAAATAGGCTACCAAAGGCAATACAAATAAGACACCTAAAACAATAAATTTTTTCATTTGGCAAGTCGCTTTATTTTTTCTCTAACAATTAGAAATTTAATAACACATCCATCAACACTCAGATTGATTTTATATGTTTTTAACCGGTTATACAAAAATAAAAAAAGACGGCTTAAATAACCGTCTTTTTACAATGCTTTTAACTTATAAATAGAAGAACTTAGAAGTCCCAGCTTTTATATCCTCCTTTAAACACTTCATACACATAATCTCCTTCTGTTAGGAGAATGAAGATCAAGTAACAAATTAGAAAAACTGCTGTCCAAACTACAGATCTTCTTAACCCTTTCGTTTCTCCTTCCATATGCATAAATGCCCAAGTAATATAATATGCTTTATAAATGGTTAGAATAATAAAAATCCAGTTTAGCAATTTCATACTCACAAAGGTGGTATCTACTAAAAATGCTGGTTTTATAATTCCTAATATTACTTCTACTATTGTAACAACAGATAATAGAATAAATACTTTCCATATTCTCGCTGTATTCGATTCGTGATGTGCTGTATCGTGTGCCATATTATTATAAAACTATATTTTTTATTAAACCAGGTAAAAGAATGTAAATACAAATACCCATACC
The DNA here is from genome assembly GCA_964353005.1 of uncultured Flavobacteriaceae bacterium. Taxonomy (GTDB): domain Bacteria; phylum Bacteroidota; class Bacteroidia; order Flavobacteriales; family Flavobacteriaceae; genus Aquimarina. Next base: position 68,973 of record CAYGUC010000003.1, read on the forward strand.
AAATCTACAAAGTGCCAGTATAAACCAACCTTTTCTACCATCTCATAATTCTTTCTTCTTTCGTAAGTACCTAGAATTACATTAATAAAGATGATAATATTAATAATTACTCCAGAAAATACGTGAAACCCGTGGAAACCTGTAATAAAGAAAAAGAAATTTGCGAATAACGGATTCCCATACTCATTATGTATAAGATTTGCTCCTTCTACTGTACCTATAACAGATCCCATTCTTTGCAAAGAATATTCTCTTTTATAAATTGCCTTCTGCCCTGTCGCTTCTGGATTTACTAGTTCTTTTTCTAATTTAGCAGCATAAGCTATATCACTTGCTTTTTCTGATGCTTTTAATTTTTCCAGATCTGGAACCAACTCTTGAGTTCTAATTAACAAATTTGTGTTTTTTGTAAAACCATTTGCTATTTCAGAAACCGTAAATGTAGGAAGTGTACCTTCTTCAGAATACCAAATTCCATTTTTACGCTCATGTTGTTCCCTATCTTTATGAGTATCGATAATTGCAATATCTTTCAATCCCACTCTGTGCCCTTCAGCATCCACAAATTGTAAAATTTGTCCACCTCTAGTTTCAACCGCACCATATTCTCCTTTTATAAAATTTTTCCATTCCCAAGCTTGTGAACCTACGAATATTGCTCCACCAATAATAGTAAGAAACATATAGAAGATTACTTTTTTCTGCTTCATGTGATGACCAGCATCCACTGCCAACACCATTGTTACAGAAGAAAAAATTAATATAAAAGTCATCAAAGCCACATAGTACATAGGAGCATCTACCCCATGCAAAAACGGAAAGTGATTAAACACTTCGTCGGCTATTGGCCATGAATTGATAAATTTAAATCTCGAAAAACCATATGCGGCAAGAAAACCAGAGAATGTTAGTGCATCCGAAAGGATAAAAAACCACATCATCATTTTACCATAACTTACCTTGAGTGGTTCATTACCACCCCCCCAGATTTTATCTTCAGTACCTGTTTTAGTAACAGCTGTTTCCATATAAAGAATTTGGTATTGTTAAATTTTCCACAAAAATAATCAATTTTATCTTTTCATCTGCTCAAATTTATTTTTTAATTGTCACAGATGCTTTTCTTTAAAACAATCTCTTTTGTGTTATTACATCAATGATTACAGATCATTTTACAAAATATAAAAATAAAAAGAGATAAACCCACAGAAAATCAACAAAGTGCCAATACATTGCCCCTAGTTCTAAGCCTAAAGTTTTACCTATTTTATATTTTTGTTTAAAATGATTATAAATTACAACTAAAAGCACGATAAGACCTCCTGCTATATGTGCCAAATGTGTTACTACAATTATAAACATAAATGTAGAGATTATATTAGATGTTGGCCCTGTAAAATGATATCCTTGATTAATAATATCATTAAAACCTTCAAATTGCAGAAACACAAACAGGGTTCCTAATACTAAAGTAGAAATCAAAAGTATGGAAGCTAAGCTTCTATTATTATTTTCTATCGCTTTTTTCACAAAATAAAATGTAACACTACTAGCTACTATTATAAAAATACTGTATATAAAAGCATTTGGAAAAACAAGATCCGTCTCCCAATCTTTTCTGGCTTTACTAACTACATAAGCACTAGTAAGTCCTGCAAATACCATAGCCATACTAATCATAGCAAACCACATCATGGTTTTCTTTGATCTATCTACTTTTTCTTTTGTTGTCCCTTGTGTTAAATCCATATTCTAATAAATTTATCTGCTACATAAATAATCTGCAATAATGTGATATACAAAACACTCATTAACATTAATTGTTTTGCAGTCTTAGCATCTCGAATTTTATATAAACGAATTGCAGATCGTAATAAAATTAATCCTAAAAAGAAAATAATAACTCCAGAAACAGGGGTTAAATATAGTTTTCCTGTTACTCCAAACACAGGGATGAGTGATGTTACAATAGTCCACACAGTATAAACAATTACTTGTACTGCTGTACCTTGATCTCTTTTTCCTGTAGGCAACATAAAAAAACCACCTTTTTTATAATCTTCATATAAAAACCATCCAATTGCCCAAAAATGCGGGAATTGCCAAAAAAACTGGATCATAAATAAAGTTCCTGGCTCTATACCAAATTCATTTGTTGCCGCTACCCATCCTAGCATAAAAGGAATCGCTCCTGGTATAGCGCCCACAAAAACAGATAACGGTGTCTTTGTTTTTAAAGGAGTGTACAGACTCACGTATACAAAAATAGAAATCGCTCCAAACATTGCTGTTTTAGGATTTATACTATACAAAACCGATATTCCTGCAATAGTAAAAAGTGTAGCTATTAAAAACGCAGTATTCACGGACATTCTTCCTGAAGGAACAGGTCTGTTTTTAGTACGATCCATCAATTTATCTAAATCTTTTTCTATAATTTGATTAAAAGCATTGGATGCACCAACCATAAAATACCCACCTACCGCAAGAAGTAATAGAGTACTCCATGAAATTGTATCTACACCTAGTAAATATCCAGCCATAGAAGAAAAAACTACACTTAATGCAAGACGCATTTTTGTAATTTCTTTAAAATCCTGAACAACAGAAATTTTTGTAGTATTAATTGGGGTTACGCTCAAATCTTGCACGTTTTCATCAGTTTATTTCTATTTTTCCTTAAAAGTCTGATGGAATTCGACAATAAACATATCTGTAATACACAAATATTGTTTTTATGACTCATTTCAAAATAGCATTTTTTAAAAGTGGTGCAAAGATATACCTTAAAAGCTTTTTAGACAACTTATAACTACTTATTATTCACCTTTTAACAGACTACGACGAATTATTTAAAACAAACAAACAACATTACAACAAAAACTTCATACAGAACATTTTGATAGTCACACTAATAACTATAAGTTATTTTTGTATTTTTCTTACGACTAAAGAAGCTTCTAATAAAGTAACACATACAAAAATGAAAAAACTACTAATTTTTATAACATTCCTATGTTTTTTTGGTGTCAATGCTCAAGATAAAGAAGTAACTATCACTATAGATTCATTATCCAAAAATATTTATATGTTGACTGGACAAGGTGGAAATATTGGAGTTTTTAAAAACGAAAAGGGAGTTTTTATTATAGATGATCAATTTGCAAGATTATCTAACAAGATTATCTCTAATCTAAAGACTATTAGTGATCAGGCTGTCACCATGGTCATCAACACTCATTTTCATGGGGATCATACTGGCGGAAATGAAAACTTTGCTTCTAATGGCGCTACCATTTTTGCTCAAAAAAATGTAAGATCCAGAATGGAAAATAATCAAAAAGAGAAAGGTAACACAAGTCTCTCTTCTTTACCAGTTATTACATTTAATGAAGGTCTACAGCTATATTTTGACAAAGAATCTATAAAAGCATTTCATGTTCACAATGCACATACCGATGGAGATGCGCTTATTTATTTTACAAACGGAAATGTTTTACATATGGGTGACACTTTTTTTAACAATAGATACCCTTACATTGATTTAAAATCTGGAGGAAGTATTAATGGCTACATAAAAGCTGTGCAAAAAGGACTTCTTATTGCTAATGACGGTACTAAAATCATCCCTGGTCATGGAAAATTAGCAACTAAAAAAGATCTGGAAACTTTTTTAAAAATGTTAAAAGACATTACTAATAACATTCAAAAAGAAATCGACGCTGGTAAATCTGAAAATGATATTGCAAAGAACTCTAATCTTACAGAAATTTATGATACAAAAGGATATGGAGATGGTTTTATTAATTCGGAAAGTATTCGAAAAACAATCTATACCAGCCTTAAAAACTAGTAAAAAGAAAGGAGGCTAATGAAAACTAGCCTCCTCTTATTTTTTTTTAGAAAACGAAATCAAAAAATTCTTTTAAATCTCGCTATACTATTATTTTTAGTTCTGTATTTTAAAAACTATTGGCAACTGATATTTTACTGTTACCGGCTTTCCTCTTTGCTTGCCTGGGGTCATTTGCGGGAACAAATTAATCACTCTTTCTGCTTCTTTCTTTAATCTTGGATGTGCAGCTCTAATCTGGATATTATTAATCATACCATCTGCATCTACATCAAATTGTGTATAAATGCGTTGCACTCCTGTTAAACCATACTCTTCGCCTAATCCTGTATTAAATTTTTTAGAAACAATTCTTCTTATTTTTTCAGAAAAACAAGAGGCTTTTTCTTTGTTTGTAAATAATTTTTCACACCCAGGAAAAACAGGAACATCTTCAACCACTTTAAAATCAACAAAAACTGGGTCTTCCACTTTTTTAATGTCGTCTATAGCATTTGGATCAAACGGAGCAGACTCAACTGGTTCTGTATTTTTAAATTCATCCTCAACTTTTTTTAATACCGTATCATCATCTACGATATTAGGATCTGAAAGATCTATAATTTTTTTCGGTTCTACCTTAACTGCTAATTCTTTTTTAGGCTCTTTTTCAATAATAAAATCGGGTACATTAAAGGCAAAATCCTCGGTAATTTCATAATTAGGAGATGTAATATTTATTATTGGTTTTGCGGTATATACCTCAAACATCACATAGGTAAATAATAGACTTGCTATAAGTCCAATCTGAAAGTTTACCAATGTACTTTTTCGTACATTAGCATCGTGCTTGTTACTCATAATATTTAGTTTTAACGTTACAATTAATCTAAATCAACAAGCATACCAAAAAGAATCCCGCTACATATATATGTGCGGGATTCTGAGGTTATATATTATTTTTTCTGTTGTTTACTTAGCCATAACGACTATAGGCAATGAATATAAAATCCCTACTTCTCTACCATTCCTCATTCCTGGTTTAATTTTTGGCAATGTTTCTACCACTCTAATTGCCTCTTCCTCTAAAGCTGGATGAGGCCCTCTGGCATCTACATTAATCACATTCCCGCATTTACTAATCTCAAATCTAACATATATCCTATTAAAACCAGACACCCCTGTTTTCCTTACAACATTCATATTGAAATTTTTATTTATAAACCTTGTAACTTTTTCGCTTAAACAATTTTTAAGCTTTTCTGATCCGTTTCCTTCTTTACATCCAGAAAACACAGGCCATTTTTCAATAGCATCAAAAGACACACCTTCTTCTCCTTCTTCTTCAAAATCCAGAGCAACTTCAAAAAATGTTTTTTTAAATTGTTCTTGTTTGATTGGTTTATTACCTATTAACACCTTAAGCTCATATAAAACAGTTACAATACTCCCATTATTCATCCCAGGGTTTAATCTAGGAAGCCTAAGAATACTATTTTTTATGGCATTCTGCAGAAAATCATTTTCACTTTTTACTTTTACACTATCCACTACTCCATCAGTTCTGATTTGAAAGCTAATTTGTGATTTTACAAATCTCGAAATATATCTTTTATCTTTTTCAAAAACACCCCTAAGATCTTCTTTTAAAGAACTTAGAATAACAGATTCTACACAATTTCTTTTTTCACAATCTTCGGATATTCGTTTACATGCATAAAAAAAAGGAGGAAATTCAACCTCATTAAACGGAATAACATTATCATTTTCATCATTTAGCTCTTCTAGATTTTGAAATACTAATTGATTCATTTTTAAATTTGAATAACTATTAGAAATTCCCAAAAGAAAAACAATACGTATTAGTCCTCTAAAAGCAATTCTTTTCATAACTATAAAATTGTTTATTTTAATAACACATCTTTTGCAAAACAAAAAAACTCCCATTATAAATAATGGGAGTTTTTTTAAATATTTTATTTTCTGTTTAATCTTGTACTTGAAAAACTATTGGTAAAGAATACAATACTCCTACTGCTTTTCCTCTTTGTTTTCCTGGAGTCATTTTAGGCAGTAACCCAATAACTCTTTGTGCTTCCTTCTCTAATCTAGGGTGTGGCCCTCTTGCTTGAACTCCTACTATATTACCACTTCTGTCAATTTTAAATCTTACATAGATTCTATTAACTCCTGATAATCCTAGCTCACCACCTAGCTCTGTATTAAATTTACGGTTAACAAACTTTTTAACCTTTTCACTCATACATGCTTTTTTAGCTGCATTATTTCCTGCACTTTCACAACCAGGAAAAACTGGTACATTTTCAATAACTGCAAATGGAACATCTGCAATTTCCTCATCTTCATCTACATCTTCTACCTCTTCTATTTCAACAATCTCTTCTTCTTGATTTGTTTCTGTAGATTCTATAATAGTTTCTTCTACTTCTTCTTCATCCTCAACTACATCAATAATTTCTGGTGCTGGTGGTGGAGGTGGTGGAGGTGGAGGTGTATTTAAGTTTTGAGTAATTGGCACATCTTCCTCTTCTAACTCATCTAGATTTACCTGACCGATGTCAATATTACTTCTATCATAAGTTTTCCACTCTATACCTTGCCATGTTATAAAAAGAACTAAAATAAGTCCTAATTGAAGGAATAAGGTACTTCTTCTAGTTAAATCTGCTTTCGGATTTTTCTTTGGTTCCATATTTATAATCGTTATAGGATTGCTAAAATAGCTAAATTCTTTTGTAATTTCCAACTAAAGATGAAAATGTAAAACAAAAAATATTTTTTTTAACTTTTATGTTGTGTATTTCTAAACAAAAAGAAACACATATCTAACTGGTTATCTGTTTGTTTTGCTTAAAATTTATTAATTTATCTTTAATTAGTATAAAAATAGATATTGCAAAAATTATACCACTTGTATTTGCTATGATATCATACCAGTCAGAACTACGATATGTTGTTAGTAATCCCTGAAGTACCTCCATCATAACACCAAAAAGAGTACATGCTACTGTGGTAATCCTTAGGCTGCGTTTTAAACTTCTATTTTGTTTTTCAGAAAAAAACAGAAACAACACCCAAAGTATCGTTAAAACAAAGTAGGCGAAAAAATGACTTATTTTATCAACTCCTTCTACTTTAACAACTGGGTTTGAAAATTTATCTAAAGCCCCCCATACTAACAAGATTGTATACGAGACAGCTAAAGTAAAAAGAATTCTACCCTCCAATAACCTCTTTATATTCATCTGCAGATAACAAGTCACTTACTTGAGAATTGTCTGATATTTTTACTTTAACCATCCAACCTGCTCCATAAGGATCACTATTTACTAATTCTGGATCTGACTCTAATGCTTCATTAAACTCCTGAATTTCTCCTGTTAATGGTAAAAATAAGTCTGAAACTGTTTTTACAGCTTCTACAGTACCAAAAACTTCTTCTTGATCTAATTCTTCTCCAACGGTTTCTACTTCTACATAAACGATATCACCAAGCTCGCTTTGTGCGAAATCTGTTATACCAATAGTAGCTATATCTCCATCAATTTTGATCCACTCGTGATCTTTTGTATATTTTAAATCTGCAGGAATATTCATTCTAAAAAATATTTATGAGTTTTTATTTATAATATGATGACGAAAATAAATCTATTTTATTAAATTTTATGAAAACCTGAAGAAAAATTATCAAAAAATATTATTAGTACCTACTTATAAAAAAGAAGTGTGAAAATTCTAGTTTCCAAAATTATACCTTAACGTAAATCCTCCTCTAATGGTAGTCTGCGGAAATGCTGTAGATATAGAATATTCAGAGAATGTATGATCATAGAAAAACAATGCGGTTAAGTTCTTACTTAAGGCGTAATCTGCGGTAAACTTTATACCATAAATATCTTGTCCTGCGGTAACTTGAGTATTTTCTACATCCAAATACCTTATCAATGTTTCATTTTGACGTAGTGATAAATCTGCTCTTAAATTAAGATCACTTTTAAGCACTTGTTTTCTACCTGCTATCCTGGTAGCAAAAGCTAGATCTTTAAGCCTATATCCTAAACCGATAATATACTCATTACCTTGTATTTCGGTAAGAAGATTATTGTCAAAACTTAAAGATAGTGCTCTGTCTTTTTTCCATTCTAATATTATTTTAACAGAGCTTTTCATCTCCATATCCAATCTCGCTAAGGGGCTAAATTGTTCGGTTAAATTAACATTAGAATACAATAGTGGGTTTCTAAGGTTACCTGCTTCATCTAAAACACTTCCGTTTTGAAACTCTAAATTAGATTGAAATTGGTTAATCGTATAATTAGCTCGATATCCATGTGCTACAGAAAATCGTTTAAAACGTTTTTTAAACCATTTCAAATTCATTAAGCCTGTATACTTAATATCCCAATTAGGTAATGGGACATCCCTAAAGGCCCCTTTTTGAACTTTATCTGCACTAGAACCAGAATAGGCAGATAAAAATGCTGGCAACAACACTGCTTGATTTGTTCTTCCAAATCCTTTAGGAAAACCATCTGCATCGGTATCATTAGGATCGTTACCACTATCTATTGCCAAGCGTCTGGCTATGATTAATCTGTTTTCTCTAAATTTATCAAATGCTTCTGAAGAAAATTCATCGCTTTTTTGAAATGCTGTTTTTATAAGTAGTGTAGAAATTGTAAAATTACCGAAAGTATTTGGGGTCAATGATTCATACTCTAAGTCATTATCTATTCGATAATTCTCTGTATAGGTTTCAGAATAATTTCTACTTGCACTGATATCAATTTTAAGATCTTTTAGTAAATCTACAGAAGTTTGCACATTAAATTGTCGCCCTTCTACTTCTTGATATTGCTGATTAAAATCCTGATACAATGTAAGCCACCCATTACGAGCTGCAATGTCTCTAATTTCAGATTGGCTACCAAAAGTAAAGCCAACAGTCGGTTTTAAAGTTCCTACAAAACCAGGCTCCCTTGTATATCCAGGCAGAAAAATACCATTATCCTGTTGATAATTTACATTTACTTTTTTAACAGCTGTAACCAGTCCTATAAGTGTATTATATGCTTTATCACCAACACTTAATTTACTTTTACCTCTTTTTGTTTTCTTTTTTGAATCATCACCTGGAGGTGTTAACGCTGCTGTATCTTTTCCTTCTTTTGAATCTTTATTTTTTGTTTTCGCTTTATTTCTTCCTGGTTTCTTTTTTGTTAACCCAACATATTTGTATAACGAATTCATATCTAATGACCCATTAACTGTATGCACATTTGCATTTTGAACCGAATTACCTAAATCAGGAATCCCTTCTAACGTTTTTAAAGCTTCACTACCTTTTACCCATTGAAAATCTGCACTATAGGAGTACGTAGTACGAATAAATTTAAGGACTGGTATTTTATTAAAAGGAATTTCGTAATTAACCTGAAGTTGTTGGCTATGTGTATTGGGGTCTCCTATATCAAAGAAACCGCTCCAAATATCTATAGTATTATCTACATTATTATTTTCATCTATAAAATTCTTAACAATTCGATTATTTGCCGATGTAAAACTAAAATTTAATGATTTTGTCAGGTTATGATTAATTCCATATTGCCAATCGTAAAGAAAGTTACGCTGGTATAAAGTTGGTAATCCAATATCATTTGGTCCTAAAGTGATATCTCTAAAAACCTGCTCATTATATTGCCTATTAATATTAGAGCTTACAGAAACACTGGTAGGCAAAAGATTAAAATTAAAATCTTTTAATAAATCAAAATATTTACTTTTTCCTAAAAATTTAATTTTCTTTAAAGGCTCTATTTCTTTTGGCTGAAAGCTAAAATCATAAGTCCCTCCTAACCTAACCGCTTGATCTAATGAGCTCTCTATCTCGAAATCACGATGATCTGTTTGGTTATATGTTCCCGAAAATGTAAAATTTTCTACATCATAAGGCATCGGTTTACTATCTCCTGTTCTTTCTTTTCTTAAACCTATAACATTAAAACTTTGTCTTTTTGTATAATCTGTAGATTGTCTTTCTACCCGTTCTTTTTCTTCAGCATCTGAAATACCATCTAAACGATCCTGAAGCTCTATATCCTGAAATTCTGGATCAAATTGCGGAGTAATTAGCTCCTCTCCTCTAGTATAATTAAACGGCACCTGAACTCCCCACTTTTTTGGTAATAATTGACCCAAATTAACATTAGTAGTTATATCGTACTGCTTATGATCTTCTCTACTTCGTTCATTAGGTCCTTGTTCGATACTTCCAAATCCAATAGTACTTATTTTTCCAGATGCGCTAACATTAGCAAAATCTGCTACATTAGCATCTAAGCTACCAACGGCAGCCCACCCTCCTCTATTTTTTAAATCACTAAGACGCATTTCGTTATACCAAACCGTTCCAGAACGATCGCTACCACTTTCATTTTTAACACCGATCATCATTACTCGTATGTCCCCAAAATTAGGATTTCCTTTTATACCAAGTCGTAGCTCTCCTGTTGTTAAATTAGCAGGTGGATTTGTATTAGGATTCTCTCCATTAGCATCAAAATACACAACTTTAGTAAGATCAACACCTGCTCCTCCTCCTAAAACAGCAGATTTAATTTTTTGTAGTAAGCTTAAATCCAGATTTAATCTATTTGCGACTGGCCATACACCATCTTGACTGCGATCTCCCAGATCAGACACTTTTAATGGTAATTCGATTTGATAGAAGTTATTCGTAAAATCATTACCCATCCTAATAAAAGCAGTTAATTGCCCATCCGCAATTGGTGGTTGATTAGGAACCGATTCTGCATGTAAAAACATTTCCAAGTTTTCATACTGTCGCATGTCTACATTAAAATTCTTATACACTCCTCTTGCATCGTCTGTCGCTAAATTATTTACAGTAAGTGCCAGAGATCTTTCATCCTCTCTTATAATATTGTTGTTATTATTTAATTGTTCTCGCACAACTCCTGGCGGGGTAGTATAATTAGGCGTTTCCTCTTCACTTACAGAGGTTACGATTGCCTCACTATCTCCAAAAACATTAAGTCCACTTGTAGGATCATTGCTTGTATTACCTATTTGTGTATACCTTCTATAATCCCCACGCACTAAATCCATATTACCAAAACGCAATAAAACTGGTTGTGAGAAATCTGTAAGATACATTCTCATAAATCGAATGGATCTAAAATCACTAATATTTATAGATTTAGTTGGCTCATAAATAGGCACTTTAAATCGCACCCAACGAGTTCTTATTTCTTGTCCAGATACAACAACTGGGATATCCCTAATATCTGATATATACCCTGTATTGTTGTCGTTACCAACATCCATCCCCTTAAAAACAGGAATTTCATATTCAAAATAACTATTAATAGTATTCATAGTATTATCCCTATTCACATCTTCTGCTGTAGGAAAAGTACTATTACCACGATCATCATTAGACAAGGTTTCAGGCGAGTTACCTTGTGTGCCATTATAATTACTATACCTTTCTTGAATAGTCCCGCTCCCTTGCAAGAAATACGTATAATTATCCGCAGATGGATCTTCTAATGATTGAAATGCAGGGAATTTTTGTTTTTCCTCTTGATCTCCAAGACCGTCAAATCCTGTATCTTGATCTAATCGATCTTGCCCTTGAGAATCAAACGCGTATATTAAAGATTGATTTACTGGTACTCTGGCATAGTCTGTATCTACGACACTACTGTTTTGGGTAGTAGTAGGTAATCCATTTTCGTATTGCTTTCTGCCATCTTTAAGAACATCTTCACTTATATTCCCTAAATTAAACACTATTTTACCTCCTGGATTATCTACGTCATCATACGCAAAAGGATCCATTAACCAAAACTCTATAAACTCTACATTAGATTGTTCAAAATTTGTAGAAGTTAACTGCCTCGTAATTCCTGCAAAATTATTTCTTGCATCTGGTTGCGGCAAGGAACTTCCCGGAGCATAAACTGGATTAAAATTATAAGGTCCTCTAACAGCAGGATTATAATCCAAATCTAGTGTAAACAGAGCTAAGGTTTGCCCTTGTACAATATCGGTATCCGGAAAAATTTCATCTATAAAAACTCTTCTTGTAGCATTAGAAGCAAGATCTTGTTCGGATACTCCGCTTGGCCTGCCATTACTATAAAAAATCGGATCGATAGAATACCAAGACATTTTTGCCCTTCTATATCCAGACTCCATACCATCTACTACTACATCACTATTAGGATCATTAGGGTTACCAAATCCTACTGGCACACTAGATAGTTCCCAAGATAATGGGGAGCTTACATCGATTCTTGTTTGTGCTCCTTCAAAATCATCTATATAGGTAGTTACTTTTCCATCAAAATCTGCTCCTTTTGGAGCTCCAGCGATAAGATATGCTCCTTCTGCTCTAACAGATATATTAGAAGGAACATCCGTGTCAATGTTTGGTAATTTATTAACCATTCTTGTCAAAAACGGAACCTCTGTTGAATATGCTGCATTAAATCCTAATATAGTATTATTAATAGGCTCAAAATCATAATTTGATTTTTGAGTAATCGGTCTTTCATTTAAGTTTAAATAAGTTCCACCAATAATAAAATCATCATTAAATTTATGCTCAATATTTAATCCTGTAAAACGTTTTGTTTGTTGCCCAAAAACAGCATTATTTTCTGTAGAAACTTGAATAGGAGTATTAGACGATAATAGTGCTTCATCCAAAATATTTACTCTACCTAATTGGTAATTTACGGTATAATCCACTCCTTCCTGTAATGTTCTTCCACCTGCTGTAACTGTTACGGATCCCTGGGGCACATTAAATGCTCCTAATGGAATCCCATCTTGTCCAGATGACTTGTATCTTCCTTTTAATTGAAAATAGTTTTTGTCAGCAGATCTTTGTTCTGCAAGAACTTTAGTTTGCGTATATAAATCCCTAAATACATACTTCGTCTGGTTAGCATTATACGAGGTTGGGACTGTATAACTAGCTCCAACAGGGCCATTATTTAATTTTTTGAAAAGATGTTCTCCAAAAGGCTCTACTGTGGTAAATATAATTCTTCCATTTTGTGAATCGATGGTTACCCCAGAAACATAATCAAAAAAACCATCTCCTCCTTGAACCGGATCCCCATTTGGGTTAAGACGATCCAAATTAAAAACTTTAAGTAATGTAGTTTGCTCAACATCCTCTGGCAAGGGCACCGAAGAACCTGCCGCTGCTGTAATATAATTTACCGGAGAAGGGTTTGAATACAAAATATTTAATCTAAAATCATTTTGCTCCAACCTAAATGCACCAGTACTATAGATGTTTTTCATCATCAAATCCCATATCGGTCGGGTTACATTGACTATAGGACTTTTAAGCATTTTCACTATCAAACTTTGACTTGAACCTGCATCTGTAGTATTGGTATTTGTATTATTATTTCCTACCGTAGCATCTACTCCATCATTTGCAAATTCTCCTACCTGAAAAACTCTTCCTCCTACTGTATACTGATATGCAACAGCTAAAACCTCATCATTATTTAAACGTTGATTTAAAGAGATATATCCTAATTGTGTATTTAAAGTATACTCACTAGGGTTTAATTTTCTTGCATTTTCTAAAATAGCATAATCGAAACCTTCATTAAAACCAGATATTGCACCAGTAAATCCTTGTTGTACGGTAGATACTTGCCTAACTAATTGAGACATAGCACCACCAGAACCAATCGCTGCTGGATTCAGGTCGTTATTTTTATTATCAGGAAAAGCTCCCGCTCCTGTATTAAATAAAGAAGTAGGTATATCAAAATTACCATCTTCTGGTGCTTCCCCTAAATCCTGAAGTGCTACGATGTTTCGGGCATTGGTAAGTGTTTGTGCACTAGTTGCTCTGTTGGTAACCCATACTTCCACTCTAGTAACTTGAACATTATTATTAATGAAAGGATAGCTTGCCAGAGACTTATCATAAGTATCTCTAAAATAATGAGATAAGAAAAAATGTCGGTTTTCGTCATAATCTAAAGCAAAAAGCTCAAAATCTTCGACTGTCCCTCCTCCTTCTACATTAACAGACCTCGTTTCGGATCTTTGTTCAGAAAATACTCCTGTAATAGTTGTTCTACCAAATTGCAGTCCCATTTTAACCCCAAAAAGACTTTGTGCTCCTTGAATTAATGAACTATTTAATGGCATACTTACATTTCCTACTTCAATACTTTGAATTATATCATCTTCAGTAGGAGTATATTCTAACTTTAATTGATTTTGAAAATCAAAAGTAGACTCTGTATCGTAATTAGCGGTTACCTGTAATCTTGTCCCTATCTTACCCAATAGGCTCAAACTAATTCTTTGATCAAAATCAAAAGTAAAATTACTTCGGTTACGAGGTGAAAAAGCAGGGTTATCTTGTTTTGTATATAATAACCCTAAATCCATTTCTACAGATCCTTGAGGAATAATTTCTATTTCACTTCCTCCAAAAACAGATTCGAAAAAATTAGAATTGACATAAAAAATGGGAAGTAAATTTTTACGCTTTTCTTCGCTACCATCTTTCTTACCACTAAAAGCTTCTATTTTTTCTTTGAAATAAGATCTTCTTTGCTCTTCTGCTACTAATTTTTCAAATTCTGAAGGAGTTAAAAAAAGTGGATATCTTACATTAAAATCCCCAAGCATTTCTCTATAAATATACCTATTAGTAATAGGATCATATTCATATTTAGTAATAATACTATTAGGGTCTGGTAAAGAGAGTTCTCCTAAAGAAAATGTTGTACTTGTAGAATCTCGAACAGTTTCATTTTCCTGTCCAAATAACACCCCGCTATAAAGTGTTATAAAACATACTAATATCCTAAGAAAATTAAAGCCTAAATGATTTGATGAACCCAATGTTATTATAAGTTTTTTAGTGCCTGTTTAATAATATTTTCAACTGTTTCTTTGGGGTTTTGTTTTAGAACTTTATCGACAACTTTTTCTGCAAGTTTTCGATTAAATCCTAAAGTTTCTAATGCAGATAACGCTTCATTTTTATTAGTATTGCTTTGAGACACTGAAACTTCGTCGATATTATAAACTTTAAGAATTTTATCTTTTAAATCTATAATAACACGTTGTGCCGTTTTAACACCAATTCCTTTAATAGATTGAATTGTAGCAACGTCATTAGATGCTATTGCTTCTTTAACTTGATCGGGATGTAAGGATGATAACATGGTTCTGGCAGTACTGGCTCCTATTCCTGAAACAGAAATTAAAAGCCTGAAAATCTCTCTTTCAGATTTTTCCATAAAACCAAACAAAGTATGAGAATCCTCTTTTACTTGAAGGTGTGTATAAAGCTGTAACATTTCTCCTTCGGGAATCAAAGAAAAAGTATGTAGTGAAATATGTAATAAATACCCTACTCCACCACAATCTATTACAACATCAGTTGGATTTTTTTCAGCAAGCCTCCCCTTGATATGTGTGATCATTTATTAAGTTGATGTTAAGCAATCAAATGTAATAAAATTATACTATATACAAAGGATAAAAAAAACCCGCTTTAATGATATCGCATTTAAAACGGGTTAAACGTATTATATTTTTGGTTGCTATAAATTATCTTTAATTTTCTAAATATCATTAGAAATCAAAGACAATTGCAGCTGTCTTTTTTCTTTTTCTTGCGCATCAATGACTGCTACTGCTGCCATATTTATCATTTCTTCTACGCTTGCTCCTAATTGAAGTATATGAACTGGTTTTCGCATACCCATCATAATTGGCCCAATAGATTCTGCATTATTAATTTCGCTTAATAATTTATAATTACTATTTGCCGAATCTAAATTAGGAAACACCAATGTATTTACTTTTTGCCCATTTAATTTGGAAAATGGGAACTTATCTTTTCGCATTTTTCTATTCAATGCAAAATTCATTTGCAACCCTCCATCTACCATTAAATCAGGATAATACCTATGCAAGTAAGATACTGCTTCTTGTACTTTTAAAGCCGTTGGATGTTTTGAAGATCCAAAATTAGAATACGAAACCATCGCAATAATAGGCTTAACACCAAACATTTGTACCGTTCTGGCAGTCATTTGTACAATTTTTGCTAAATCTTTTGCCGATGGATCTATATTAATAGAAGTGTCACTTAAAAATAACGGTCCTTTGTCTGTCATCATTATATTCATGGCAGCAACGCGAGTAGCTCCTTTGGCCAACCCAATAAGTTCTAGCATTGGCTTGACTACGGTAGGATAACTTCTGGAATATCCAGAAAGCAGCGCATCTGCATCCCCTTCATTAACCATCATAGCTGCAAAATAGTTTCGTTCTCTCATCAACTTTTCTGCATCATAAAGAGTCACTCCTTTACGCTTATGGGTTTCCCAATATTTTTTTGCATACTTATTTTTACGACTACATTCTTCATCTGCCTTAGGATCAATAATATCAATCCCTTCAGAATCAAAATCAATCTCTTGCATTAATTCTAATATAATATCTTTACGCCCTAGTAAAATCGGAAAAGCGATACCTTCTTCTTTTACTGTTTGTGCAGCTTTTAATACATCTAAATGATCTGCCTCTGCAAAAACTACTCGTTTTGGATTTGTTTTGGCTCTATCTAATAATAATCGTACTAGCTTATTATCATTACCCATTCGCTCCAGCAATTCATCCTCATACTTTTCCCAATCGGTAATTGGTGCTGTTGCTACACCACTCTCTATAGCTGCTTTTGCAACGGCAGGAGGTACTTTTGCTATCAATCTGGGATCAAATGGTTTTGGAATTATATACTCCTTACCAAAATTTAGTCGTGTTTCTCCATACGCTATATTTACTTGCTCTGGAACAGGTTCTTTAGCTAATTCGGCTAGTGCTTTTACAGCCGCCATCTTCATTTCTTCATTGATTGCTGTAGCTCTTACATCTAATGCTCCTCTAAAGATAAAAGGAAATCCCAATACATTATTTACCTGATTAGGATGATCGCTTCTACCAGTTGCCATTATAATATCTTTACGGGTCTTTATTGCCAGATCATATTCAATTTCGGGATCTGGATTTGCCATCGCAAAAACAATAGGATCGTTTGCCATAGACACCAACATATCTGGGGTTACTAAATTAGCCATAGACAACCCAACAAACACATCTGCATTTTTCATTGCTTCTTCTAAGGTATTCAGGTCTCGATCTGTTGCAAATTCGGCTTTTTCAGAGGTAAGGTTGTCTCTGTCTTTTCGTATCACCCCTTTACTATCGGTCATTACGATGTTTTGAGACTTTGCTCCAAAAGCTTTATACAATCTGGTGCATGAAACTGCGGCAGCTCCTGCCCCACTTATCACTATACGAACTTCTTCAATCTTTTTGCCTGTAATTTCTAATGCGTTTAACAAAGCAGCAGCAGAAATTATGGCTGTCCCATGTTGATCATCATGCATTACTGGTATATCCAGCTCTTCTTTTAATCTTCTTTCGATCTCAAAAGCTTCTGGAGCCTTTATATCTTCTAAATTAATTCCTCCAAAGGTTGGCGCTATGTTTTTAACAGTTTCAATAAAAGCATCTACATCTTTAGTATCTACTTCTATGTCAAAAACATCTATGTCTGCAAAAATCTTAAAGAGTAATCCTTTACCCTCCATTACTGGTTTTGAAGCTTCTGGACCAATATCTCCTAGTCCCAAAACAGCTGTTCCATTAGATATTACAGCTACCAGGTTTCCTTTTGCTGTATATTTATAAACATCTGATTTTTTCTTCTCAATTTCTAAACAAGGCTCTGCTACACCTGGAGAATATGCCAAAGACAAATCTCTTTGGGTTGCATATTTCTTAGTAGGAACAACTTTAATTTTACCTGGGGTAGGCTTGGCATGATATACTAAGGCCTCTCTTCTTTTACTTTCGATACTCATACTTTATCAAGATAAATTTGTGAATGCAAAATAAACGTAAAATGCACATTTAGCATATACAAAGGTACAAGTCTATACGAGATGCAGAAATTAATGTAAAAGAATCTTTTGAAAAAATAGAAATAGAGATTATTTTCAAAAATATATCCTAAATTTAATGATGCTATATCAAAAATGAATAATTTTGTAATTCAATTTTTAACCAAGTGAAAAGATTAAAACACTGCTTTTCTAAGCTCCTTTTAGTTTTACTTATCTTTTTTCCTTTTATTACAGGAAACTCTCTTTCATTACAAAATGATCTGGGATACGCTATATTAAATTCTCAAGTACATTTTGGAAAAATTGAAAGTGCAGGAAATTTTACTACTGTACATGAGCTTCTTTCTATAGAAAAACAATTGTTTTTTTCAGAAACAGAGATAGAAACAGAAACAGAAGAGGAAATACATTTTCCTGCTTGTTTTAACTTTACCTCTTTATATTCTTGGCTATCTTATAATAGCCTGGTTACTCAAAACAGGATTTATAGATTTGTTACTAAAGCACAGAGAGTTCCTCTTTATGATCTATATTGTTCCCGAAAAGATCATCTTTCTTAAAAACACACTCTAGTTTTACTTATTTGCCAAAGTTTACCTCGGCAACTTTTACTTTTTATTTTACTTAAAAAAACATCAATGAAGCAACAAAGCACTGGCTTTGATGAACAGCTCGTTCTTCATAGTCTAAAGCATTATTTGCCAGCACAAGCTCCACTAAAAGACTTTGTGCACCATAATACCTTACATGCCTTTCAAGAATTTTCATTTTTTGAAGCTTTACAAAAAGCAAACGCTACTTTTGGATACAAAACAACACTTTCGTTACATGAATATCGCAAGCTTTATAAAGATGGCATTATTAACCCTGACATTTTAAAAGATACAATACATAAATATAAAGATGAAAACACCTTTGTTTATTGGAAATCTTTAGTTTTTGATCAAAGCCTGTCCAATACCGCATATCCTGAAATAGGAAAATTACGAACCCTCTGGAAAAATCATTTTAAGATTGATTTGAATATGTTGGTACATCCCAAATTATTCAAATTAATAGGAGCATATCTGGATCAGGGAGTTTCAGAAAAACGATTTCCATACCCTGATAAAACATTGTTAGATGCTGTTCGTGCTTTACAACAAAACAGTATGGTTTCTGTCTTTCGATCCAATAAAGTTATTGCTTTTCTAAACGATCCTAAAACCACCATCACAAGCCTATTGGCATATATTGTGGGAGATGTGGCTTTTTATGAGCAGTATTTGTTTGATCAACAATTTGCACATCCTGGCTGGTCTGGAATGGTAACTACTATTGAAGTACAACCCCATACGTTACTAGATCCACGAAAAGTAACTCTTCATGATTTTATTTTTCTTGAATTACTTTTGGAGATCGAAGCTTTGGATCAAAGTATAGGGCTAAACAAATTACCTTTAAGTGGCGAAATCAAATTAGATAATCCAGCATCCTTATTTAAGGATATAAAGGTTGATCCCTACTGGAAAGTAATCACGATATGGCAAGAAGCTCTGGAATGGAGCTATCACAGTCAGGTTATACAAGGGTTAGTCCTATCCAAAACAGAAACAAAGTCGACTGCTCCTAGTTTTCAAGCATTTTTTTGTATTGATGACAGAGAGGAGTCTATACGGCGGCATTTAGAACAATCTGCCCCAGATTGCGAAACATTTGGCACACCGGGGCATTTTGGTATGGCAGCAATGTATCAACCTGAATCTGGTAAGTTTTACACCCAAGTTTGCCCAGGTTCTCTTAGTCCAAAACACTTAATTAAGGAAGAAGGAAGAACTACAAAAAACGATAAAGACATTCACTTTCACAAAGGATCGCACAGACTTTTTACCGGATGGTTATTATCCCAAACTATTGGGTTTTGGTCGGCAATAAAACTATTCTTCAATCTATTTAAACCTCAGGTTTCTCCAGCACATTCTTCTGCTTTTGAGCATATGGAACATGCTTCTACCCTTATTATAGAAAACAAAAACAATCTCGAAGAAAACGGTTATAAAGTAGGGTATTCTATTGAAGAAATGACAGAAATAGTATATGGCTTATTAAAAAGTACAGGATTGACCACCAATTTTGCACCCCTAATTTATTTGATTGGTCACGGTGGCAGTAGCACCAATAATCCTTATTATGCAGGATATAATTGTGGTGCTTGTTCTGGAAGAGCTGGTTCTGTTAATAGTCGTGCTGTTGCAGAAATGGCAAACCGAAAAGATGTGAGAGCGGCTTTAAAGAATAAAAACATTCAGATACCAGAAACCAGCTATTTTATAGGCGGGCTACATGATACTACTCGCGATGAAATAAAGTTTTATGATGTTGAGTCTCTTTCACCAAAACATAAAGAAGCACATGCATTATACATTTCGAAATTTGAAAAAGCTTTATCCCATAATGCTAAAGAGCGTGCCAGACAATTTTTGCTTACCAATATAAAACGAGATGCAGTTAAAGTGCATAAAGATGTAAAAAATCGCTCTACTGCTCTTTTTGAGCCCAGACCAGAATTAAATCATTCTAATAACACTTTATGTATTGTAGGACGCAGATCTTTAACCAAAAATGTTTTTTTAGATCAACGTGCTTTTTTAAACTCCTATGATTATGAGCAGGATGTATACGGGGTTCAGCTTAAAGGAATTTTGCAAGCTGCAACTCCCGTTTGCGGAGGTATTAATCTAGAATATTATTTCTCTAGAGTAGATAATGAAAAATTAGGGGCAGGGTCTAAATTACCTCATAATGTTATAGGTCTTTTTGGGGTTGCCAACGGAATAAAGGGAGATTTACGCCCGGGATTACCGTCTCAAATGATAGATGTACACGCTCCTTTGCGATTATTGATGATTGTAGAACACTATCCAGAAATTGTGTTACAAATCATTGAAAAAGATCCAAAACTATCTGAATGGTATTATAAAGAGTGGGTTAAACTGGCTATAATACACCCAAAAACAAAGACAATTTATTACTTGTTTAAAGGAGAACTAAAAAAAATGGAAACAACGGTTCATTCTATCGAATCTGTTACTGATTTAGAGGTCATTTTTGAGAATCACTCTTCTAATTTACCGGTTTATCAACTTAACACACTCTAATAATGGAAAATTTGTTACCTATATTTTTATTAATTCCATCTTTAGGATTAATAATTAGTCTTCTCTTTCCTGAAAGAAAAGAAAAATGGATAAGCACCTCCATTCTTATTGCAATGGGGTCGTATGTATTGTTTACCACTGCCTTTGTTTTAGTTTGGCTATGGAAAGATGTGGATTCTCTAAACATTAAAGAGATATCTTTATACAACTATGGAGACTATAACTTTTTTATTGATTTTTATTTTGATAAAGTGTCTGCTGTTTACCTTCTGTTTTCGGGGGTCTTATCGTATCTAATTGCACTTTATAGCAGAGTATATCTACATAAGGAACCAGGATACAAGCGTTTTTTTACCACCTTTTTACTGTTCTTTATTTCTATACAAATTATAGTTTTGGCAGGAAATTTTGAAACCCTGTTTATTGGTTGGGAAATTCTAGGAGTATCGTCCTTTTTATTGATTGCATATTACCGTCATCGCTATTTACCTGTGCGCAATGGGCTAAAAGTTTTTTCGATTTATCGAATTGCAGATGTAGGTATCTTAATAACTATGTGGTTGAGTCATCATTTATGGCATGAAAACATCACTTTTGAGCAGTTAAACAACTCACAACTAGTAGCAGAACATTTAACTTTACACCCTTGGACCGGGATAGTTATATCCCTCGCCATACTTTTAGCAGCAAGTGTAAAATCTGCCCAATTTCCATTTTCATCCTGGTTACCAAGGGCTATGGAAGGACCAACACCCTCTAGTGCTATTTTTTATGGTTCGATTGCAGCTCATATTGGAGTGTTTCTATTACTGCGTACGGCTTCTTTTTGGCAACAAATCTTTATTATAAAAATTGTTGTTGTTCTACTAGGAGTTATAACTGCTATCGTGGCTACAATTTCTTCTCAAGTACAATATTCTGCCAAGGCACAGATAGCATATTCATCTATTGCCCAAATCGGAATCATTTTTATTGAAGTTGCCCTTGGTTTAGAAGCCATTGCATTGATCCATTTAGTAAGTAATGCTTTTTTAAGAAGCTATCAATTATTGATTAGCCCATCTATGGTAACATACTACATTAGAGAGCAATTTTATAATTTTGTCCCTTATAAGGAAAAACAAAAAAGCAAATGGCGCGAAAAATATGAAGTTACTTTATATCTAATAGGGTTAAATGAATGGAAATTAGATCGGTTTCTTTACAAAGTTTTTTGGAGTCCTGTAAAACGTTTAGGTAAACCATTAACCTATTTTCAACCAAAAACAGCAGTTCATGTAAGCTTAGCAATATTACCTATTCCTTTCTTTTTTGTAACTAATCTAATTGATTTTGCAAGCATCCTACATCGTATTTTACCTATTGCCATTGCTGGGCTAGCTTTACTTATGGTTATTCGTACTTTTTCAGAACGTAAAAACCCATTATTAGCCTGGGCAATGTTGATTTTTAACCATATTTGGGTTTTACTTGCGATATCTTTTAATGATACTTTTAATGTTTGGGACACTACTTTTTATTTATCTGGCATACTGCTTTCTGGGATATTTGGTTTTTGCATACTCTACCAACTTTCTAAAAAGGAAAAGTTTGATTTAAATGATTTTTACGGATTAGCTTTTAAAAGAAAAAACACTGCTTTTTGGTATCTGTTATGCTCTTTAGGATTAATGGGGTTTCCTGTTACTACGACGTTTTTGGGAGAAGACCTGCTATTTATGCATATCGAAAAAGAACAGCTTTTACTCGCATCCTTAATCTCTTTCAACTTTATACTTACTGGCATTAGTTTAATGAGGATGTATGCCCGAATTTTTATGGGTCCTGTTAATGATCCCGAAATTACGGTTGCAAGACGATCTGCCTAACTTAATAATCAATAATCTCAGCAAGCTTACTAGGTATGCTTTCTGAAAATATATTTTGTTTTCGAGGCAAACCTCAGAGAATTAAACTCCACAATGTGGATTAAAAAAAATAGATTTAACAAAATGAATACAAAACAAAACATTAAAATCCCTGCCGATGGATGGAAGGGGTTTAGAGAAAATTTTAAAACAGATGCTATTTCTGGGTTTATTGTCTTTTTATTAGCCTTACCACTAAGTTTAGGGATCGCCAAGGCTTCCGATTTCCCTCCGGTAATGGGGCTTTTAACTGCTATCGTAGGTGGAATCCTGGTTAGCTTTATTATGGGATCCAGATTAACTATAAAAGGACCTGCTGCCGGGTTGATCGTTATTGTTGCAGGTGCAGTTGCCGAATTTGGACATGGAGATAGTATTTTAGGCTGGAAACTTGCACTTGGCGCCATGGTTGTAGCGGGTATTGTACAGGTTCTTTTTGGAATATTTAAATTAGGTAAATTAGCCGATTTCTTTCCTCTATCTGCTATTCATGGTATGTTGGCGGCTATCGGGATTATTATTATCGCAAAACAAATTCCTGTTTTACTAAATGATGATCCTTTATTAGCTAAAGGGATGGGACCTATAAAACTATTATTAAATATCCCAAAATTTGTAATGAATCTTGACCCTAAGGCGGCAATGATTGGTGTTATTAGTTTACTAATCATGATAGGCTGGCCGTATATTAAGTCCAAAAACATTAAAATGATCCCTGCTCCTTTGGTAGTGTTATTATTCACTATCCCTGCCGAGTTATTTATGCATTTTAAAGAAACAGAACCCGAATATGCTTTGGTAAAAATAGGGGGCTTTATAGAAAACCTAAATATAAATGTTAGTTTTTCGGGACTTTCACAAACAGGTACTTTTATAAAGTATGTAATTATGTTTGCTTTGGTAGGAACCTTGGAGTCTTTATTAACGGTAAAAGCGATTGATATGCTGGATCCTTTTAAAAGAAAATCAGACATGAACAAAGATCTAATTGCTGTAGGACTTGGTAATGCTTTTGTTGCTATTTTTGGTGGTATCCCTATGATATCTGAGGTTGCAAGAAGCTCTTCTAATGTTAGTAATGGCGCAAAAACCCGTTGGGCTAACTTTTTTCATGGCTTTTTTATTTTATTGTTCTTAGTATTGGCAGCTCCTATCTTAGAGATGATTCCTAATGCTGCTCTTGCTGCTATGTTAATTACTGTTGGGATTAAACTGGCACATCCTAAAGAATTTGTACATACATTTAAAATCGGAAAAGAACAACTTGCCATATTTTTAGTTACTATTTTCTTTACTCTCATTGAAGATCTTTTGATAGGTATTGCTGCGGGAATGGTTCTAAAAATAATCATCCATATTTTTAATGGTACTCCTGTTTCTTCGTTCTTTAAAGCTCCCACGGTAGTCTCTTTTCAAGGAAATAACTACTTAGTTGAAATCAATAAAGCTGCTATTTTTACTAATTATTTAGGTATAAAGCGTAAACTAGAAGAAATCCCGTATGGTTTTAACGTTACTATTGATTTAAAGAACACCAAATTAGTAGATCACTCTGTAATGGAAAATCTGGAGCATTTTAAACATGATTATGAAAATAACAATGGGGAAGTTAAAATCATAGGTCTTGAAAAACATATTCCGTTATCCAAACATCCTTTGGCTTCCAGAAAAAACAAAGAAGTGATTGTACCATAAAGTTATAATGTATAACAACTAATCACAGATAAACAATTTACTGTTTCCTTTTAGAAATGGTCGAGACCTAATTAATTTAGGTTTCGATTGTTTCTAATACCAGTTATTTAAAATATTTATAAAAATGAAAAACCTGTATAGCATATTAATTTTATTATGGATTGCAATACCAATCCAAGCACAACAAACCATTCTACACGATCCAACCAATACTTGGTTTACCCTTTCTAACAGGGTAAACATTAATAAAAAATGGAGCTTTACCAATGAACTTCATGAACGTTTAGGGGATTTTTTATCTAAGCAAAATACTTTTATAGAACGCCCCTCTATAGATTATCATTTAAGAGATAATGTTGAAATAAGTTTTGGGTACTCCTTTGTAAGTAATCGCATAACCCCCTCTGGTACTACTCTAAAGATTATCACATACGAAAATAATATTTGGGAGCAAGTATTACTAAAACATAAAATAAGTAAAGTAGATATTCTTCATCGGTTTCGACAGGAACATCGTTGGTTTGATCTATTAGCAAAGGATAGCAACGAAAATTTTAACAAAGATGGTGTGGATTTTGCAAACCGTTTTCGTTATCGGTTAACCGTGGTACTGCCGTTAAAAACTTTCGAAAATAAAAAAGTAGTATTCTTACAGGCTTTTGATGAAATCTGGCTACCGCAAACAGATAATCTTATGCCTAAAAGTTTTTCGAGAAATTGGTTTTACCTGGGAGTTGGTTACAAATTTAGCTCTAGTACCAACCTACAACTAGGCTACATGAACCAGTGGGATGTAATTGCTACAGATACCTACAAATCGAAACCTATTATTCAAACCACTTTTGTAAAAAACTTTACACTATAGCTTTAGTCTGAATTATCATTAAGCACTACCGAATGCCATTTTTAGACCTCATAGAGGCTTGCAGAACTAATGAAGCCTACAGAGAGACACAATTTATGGAACACTACTATATATAGATCTGTCGCAGGGTGCAGGAGATAACTTTGTAAAAATATCGATCTCTCGCAGGGGTGCAGGAGATAGCTTTGTGAAAATATCGATCTCTCGCAGGGGTGTAGGAGATCGATAAGACATTGTTTTTTAATGATTTACCGTTTTTTTAGATTTTATTTTATTTTGGGGAATATTTGGGTAAGCTGGACTAAAAAAGTAATTTGATTTAACTATATCAATCTTTTAAGAACCGGATATTTCTGGTTAGTCCAGAAAACTTGGTTCTTTTTACCGCAGATTTTTGAAAAACCTTAGAAAATACTTCTTGGGTAATCTCTTCCCAATCTTTTTTAGTCATTTGCAGTAAATCTGGTTTTGGATTAAAAAGTGGTTCGCTATGCGCCTTAGAAAAACGGTTCCAGGGGCAAACATCCTGACAGACATCACAACCAAACATCCAGTTATCAAACTGTCCTTTATAGCTATCCGGGATCTCTTCTTTAAGTTCTATAGTAAAATAAGAGATACATTTACTACCATCTACTACATAAGGCTCTACAATAGCTTGTGTTGGGCAGGCATCTATACATGCTGTACAGGTACCACAATGATCTGTTACGGGAGTATCATATTCTAAGTCTAAATCCAGAATTAGCTCTGCTATAAAATAAAAAGAACCTACCTTTTGTGTAAGCAGATTACTGTTTTTACCAATCCATCCCAACCCGCTTTTTGCTGCCCACGCTTTATCTAATACTGGTGCCGAATCTACAAATGCTCTACCATGTACTTCGCCGATTTCTTCGCTTATAAAATCAAGCAACTGTTTCAACTTATCTTTAATTACAAAATGATAATCAGTACCATAAGCATATTTGGATATTTTTGGGGCATCTTGGTCCTTTTGTTTTTCTGAAGGATAATAATTAAGAAGTAGGGATACTACACTTTTAGAGCCTTCAACTAACTTTGTTGGATCTAATCGTTTATCAAAATGGTTTTCCATATAGCTCATCTGTCCATTCCTGTTTTGATGAAGCCATTTTTCTAACCTTGGGGCTTCCTGTTCTAAAAATTCGGCTTTAGAAATACCACAGGATAAAAAACCAAGTCGCTTTGCTTCCTCTTTAATAGACTTTGTATATGTATGCTTTGGAGTCAACTATATTTTATGTTTATGTTTTATCTGGTTGCAAATTGAAGTATTGCATTTTTGGGTTTTAAGGTAATTAATGGTTGTATTTCTATCGCTTTAAGGCTAGTACCGATTTTATATTTTTTTATAATATTGCTTATCGCAAGAATCATTTCATACATTGCAAAATTGTTCCCTATACACATTCGTGGGCCGGCACCAAACGGAAAATAATGATCTGAATATTCTTTTTTATCTACATCTATATCAAAGCGATCTGGATTAAATTGATCTGGGTTACTCCAAAAATCTTTATGCCTGTGAATTTCAAAAAAAGAAATCAAAATGGTATTCCCTTTTTTGAGTTTAAGATTATTATACTCATCCTTTTCTATAGCTACTCTATCCGAAAAATAAACGGGAGGATACAATCGCATTGCCTCTTCTATACATTGTTTGGTATATGTATATTTAGCAATTTCGTTTATTGGGGATACTACTTCTTTATTATCAAAAACCTCTGCATACACTCTGTCTTGTATTTCTGGATGCATTGCCAACAATGTTAATGTAAAAGTTAGCGCATTAGAGGTGGTTTCGTGCCCTGCTACAAAAAGGATAAGTATTTCATCTATTAGCTGTTCGTTATCCATCATACTCCCATCCTCATACCTTGCTGCCAACAACATATCTAATAAATCATGATACTCTTTAACAGATTTTTTTCTTTCTTCTATAATAGTATTAAGAATATCTCTTGCTTCTTGGGTTAACTTATTGGTATTCTTAATTTTTCCGCTAAGATAAAACCACCACCTTTTATACGGTTGTCGTATTTCTTTTATCAAAGATTTTTGGGCGGTTTCTGTAATATATTGCAATCTAGAAATGGTATTACCCGTATCTGTATAACTAAAAAGCGATTTTGCTACTACATTAAAAGCAAGATCGCTCATTAAAGGAAAAATATCTATTTCCTTATTCGAAGTGATTTTATCAGACTCTTCTTGAATTACTTCTTTTATAATATCTATTAACGATTCCAGCTTTTTTTTATGAAATGCCGGTTGGATCAATCGTCTTTGCCGTAACCATTTTTCTCCGTTAGAAGTTAATAAGCCTTCGCCAATATATTTTGCCAGGTCTTTTGTTTGCAGATCAGACTTTGCATATTTTTTATGTTGTTTTTGTAACATGTGTTTTGCAAAACCACCATCGCGAGTAAAAATAACCGATTTACCCAGCCCGATTTTCACTTTAAAAACATCTCCATACTTTTGAAAGTTTTTATGATGAAAAGGAAGTGGGTTTTTAAGTATACGACCTGCATTTTTAAGCACTTTAAAAAAAGAAACTGTAGATAGGTTATTGTACATAAATAAGGTTTTTTATAGAAAGTAGGGTTATTTTAAAACAAACCTCCTTGAATGCCTCCTTTTATTCTCCCTAAGTGTTTGTATGCAGCTTCTGTTACCTCTCTTCCTCT
Organism: uncultured Flavobacteriaceae bacterium; assembly: GCA_964353005.1. GTDB lineage: Bacteria > Bacteroidota > Bacteroidia > Flavobacteriales > Flavobacteriaceae > Aquimarina. The sequence goes on from CAYGUC010000003.1 coordinate 97,141, forward strand.
TGGGGTTCGCATAATGAATCCTTGTTGTATTAAGAAGGGTTCGTACACCTCTTCTATAGTCTCGGGACTTTCGCTAACGGCTGTTGCTATTGTTGTTAATCCTACTGGTCCTCCTTTAAATTTATCTATCATGGTTAATAAAATCTTATTATCCATCTCATCCAGACCATGCGCATCTACATTTAATGCTTTTAATGCAAATTTAGAAATTTCGATATCTATCTTACCGTTACCTTTGATTTGGGCAAAATCACGTACTCTACGCAATAAAGCATTGGCTATTCTTGGTGTTCCTCTGCTTCTTCCTGCTATCTCAATAGCAGCTTCCATAGAGATTGGTACATTAAGTATATATGCGCTACGTTGTACGATGGTAGATAGTAGTTCTGTAGTATAATATTGCAGTCTGGACTGTATTCCAAAACGAGCTCTCATTGGTGCTGTTAATAATCCTGATCTGGTAGTTGCTCCTACCAAAGTAAATGGATTTAAGTTAATCTGCACGGTACGGGCATTTGGTCCGCTCTCGATCATAATATCTATCTTATAATCTTCCATAGCAGAATACAAATATTCTTCGACTATAGGGCTTAACCTATGGATTTCGTCTATAAACAAAACATCCCTGTCCTCTAGGTTAGTTAATAAGCCTGCTAAGTCTCCTGGTTTATCCAATACGGGGCCTGAAGTTACTTTAATCCCTACACTTAATTCATTAGCTAAAATATGCGCTAATGTGGTTTTACCTAATCCAGGAGGCCCATGAAAAAGGGTATGATCCAAAGCTTCGTCTCTTAAATTAGCAGCTTGAACAAAGATCTTCAAGTTTTCTAATACCTGATCCTGCCCAGCAAAATCTTCAAAAGCGAGGGGTCTTAATGCTCTCTCGATATCCAGATCTTCTCCAGAAAAGTTTTCGTTTGTTGGATTAAGGTTTTCGTTCATTAGTAATAGTATTTAGAAAAATGATCTCTTAGATCTCGATAATATATAAAACCGAAGAGTGAAACAAATATAATAAAAAGAGAACCCTATGCCTTCTCATAACTGGTAATTATAGAAAAAGAAAGAGCCTTTTCATAATAATGAAAAGGCTCTTTTGTATGTATTTGCACCTGTATATTAATGATGCATTTCTTCTTCTCCTTCTTGTAATGGAACGATTTGCGGGGCGAAATCTTGTCCTGCGATAACGTATTCTCCGTTTTCATTAGTCTTACTATAATCATAAGGCCATCTAAACACGCTAGGGATCTCTCCTGGCCAGTTACCATGCATATGCTCTACAGGCGTAGTCCATTCTAAAGTATTGGATTTCCATGGGTTTTGAACAGCTTTCTTTCCGTAGAAAATAGAGCTTATAAAATTGTATAAGAATACTAATTGTGCTGCTGCAGTAATAAGTGCAAAAACAGTAATTAAAACATTAGTATCTGTTAAATCATCAAAATACGGGAAATTAGAGTTGGTATAATAACGACGTGGTAATCCTGCCATACCAATAAAGTGCATTGGGAAAAACACTCCGTATGCTCCAACTGCAGTTACCCAAAAATGTACATACCCAAGGTTTTTATTCATCATCTTACCGTACATCTTAGGAAACCAGTGATATACTCCTGCAAATAAACCATATAATGCAGATATACCCATTACCAAGTGAAAGTGTGCTACTACAAAATAGGTATCATGTACGTTAATATCTAAAGTACTATCTCCAAGAATAATCCCTGTAAGACCTCCTGTAATAAAAGTAGATACCAATCCTATAGAGAACAACATTGCAGGGTTAAACTGCAAGTTACCTTTCCATAGTGTTGTTATGTAGTTAAATGATTTTACCGCAGACGGAATTGCAATTAGTAATGTTGTAAATGTAAATACCGAACCTAAAAACGGATTCATTCCTGATATAAACATATGGTGACCCCAAACTATGGTAGATAAAAAGGCAATTGCTAAAATAGAAGCTACCATCGCTCTGTATCCAAATATAGGTTTACGAGCATTTGTTGCAATAATTTCTGAAGTTATTCCTAATGCTGGCAGAAGTACAATATATACCTCTGGATGCCCTAAGAACCAGAACAAGTGTTCAAAAAGTACTGGTGAACCTCCTTGATTGTGTAGTACCTCTCCTTGTATATAGATATCACTTAAATAAAATGAGGTACCAAAACTTCTATCCATTATTAGTAATAGAGCTGCTGATAATAATACCGGAAACGATACTATACCTATAATTGCGGTTACAAAAAACGCCCATATGGTTAATGGTAAACGAGTCATCGACATTCCTTTGGTACGTAAATTTATTACCGTAACCACATAGTTTAAAGAACCTAATAAGGAAGATGCAATAAATATAGCCATAGAAACCAACCATAAAGTCATTCCTGTTCCTGATCCACCTATCGCCTGTGGTAATGCACTTAATGGCGGATAAATCGTCCATCCTGCAGATGCTGGTCCTGCTTCAGCAAACAAAGACAACACCATGATTACACTACTTAAAAAGAATAACCAATAGGATACCATGTTTAAAAACCCTGAAGCCATATCCCGAGCTCCAATTTGTAACGGAATAAGAAGGTTACTAAAAGTTCCACTTAGACCTGCAGTTAATACAAAGAATACCATGATGGTACCATGTATAGTAACTAGAGCTAAGTATATACTTGGATCCATTATACCATCTTCTCCAAATTTACCTAAAAGTATTTCATAGATAGTAAACTGATGATCTGGCCATGCTAATTGCATTCTAAATAATAATGACATTGCAATACCAATGATACCCATTATTAAACCAGTAATCAAATACTGTTTAGAGATCATTTTATGATCTTGACTAAAAATGTACTTGGTAATAAAGGTTTCTTTGTGATGTCCGTGATCGTCGTGATCGTGATCGTGGTTATCTCCTTGAGTTGCTGACATAACGCTATTTCTTTTTAATATAATATATTAATTTTTCTTCTTCTTAGTTGCTCGCTTGTGCAGATAATTGTTCTCCAAAAGTAGTCTGCCCTTTTAACCAAGCTTCATAATCTTCTTCAGATTCTACTATTATCTTCATTTGCATATTATAATGAGAAACTCCACAGATTTTATTACACAAAAGATAATAATCAAATGTATATTCTTCTAAAGCTTCTTCGCCTGCTGCTACTAGTTTTTTGCTTTTTTCTCTTCTTATCTTATTTATAGTAGCTACTTTTTCTACCATAAACTCACTATTTTTCATTTCTTCAGAAGTAAGTGTAGGTGTATAAGAAAACTCTGTGATCATACCAGGAACGACATTCATTTGCGCTCTAAAGAAAGGCATATAAGCAGAATGTAATATATCCTGAGATCTCATTTTGAAAATAACTTTTCTGTTTACAGGTAAGTGTAACTCAGTTGTTACTTTATCATCTTTTCCGTAATTGTCAGCAACATCTATTCCTAATGTATTGATGCCTTCAATAAAACGAACATTTGCTTTACCTAACACATTATCTTCTCCAGAATATCTTGCTCTCCAATCAAACTGATAAGCATATAATTCAATAATTAATGGATCCCCTTCTTCTTCATCAATATTCATGATATCTGTCCAAGTAAATAATCCATATATTATTAATCCAGCAAGAACAATAACAGGAATAATAGTCCAGATAAATTCTAACTTATCGTTATCTGCAAAGAACAATGCTTTATTTTCTTTTTTACCTCTGTATTTGTATGCAAAGAAGTGCAATAATCCTTGTGTAATAAATTGCACAATAAAAATTAACACCATAGAGATTAGCATCAATTGATCATAATCAACTCCATGCTCAGAAGCAGATTCTGGCAAAAAGAAAGTATGGTATTGAATAAAGCAATATGCGGTTAATAAGTATAAGAATACAACAAAGGCTAACATTAACTTACCTTGTAAGTTATTATCCTTGTCATTTGCAACTTGAGAATTACTAGCATTGTTTTGCGACAATTTCAAAATTTTTGACATCTGCCACAACGTGATTCCAAAAAGTGCTATAACTACTATGGTTAAGAATACAGTCATTTTTATCTATCTTCTTTTTTACAATTCAATTGTTAATAATGAAAGTGTTTACTTTCTTCTAAATATGGATTTCCTTTTGCCAATAGCGGTGCTTTAGTAAGTGCTCTGAATACAACAAACAAGAACAATCCTAAAAACAACAATACTGCGCTTATTTCGCTAATACCGATAAACCAAGATTCCCCAACGGTTGCAGGCATTATCATATTAAATACATCTATATAATGACCACAAAGAATTACAATTCCTGCCATTACAACAAACCAGTTTACACGTTTAAAATCACTATTCATTAAAACTAATAATGGAAAAATAAAGTTCATTACTAACATTCCGAAAAAAGGAAGTTTATAGTCCTCTATACGTGTAATAAAATAAGTTACCTCTTCTGGGATATTAGAATACCATATTAACATAAACTGCGAGAACCAAAGGTATGTCCAAAAAACACTAATCCCAAACATAAATTTAGCTAAATCATGTATATGGCTATTATTTACAAATTCTAAATATCCTTTAGATTTTAAATAAATTGTTACTAAAGCTATAGTAGTAATTCCTGATACAAATAAACTAGCAAATACATACCATCCAAATAAAGTACTAAACCAATGTGGATCAAAACTCATAATCCAGTCCCAAGACATCATAGATTCTGTATAGATAAAGAATACTAAAAATGCTGCAGATATTTTAAAGCTTTTCTTATACCATTTATTACCTGTAGCATCTTCATCTTGTAATCTAGAATATTTTACAGCAAAATGACGATATAATATCCATCCTCCTAAAAAGAATGCAGCTCTTATAATAAACCAAGTCCCATTTAGCCAACTTGCTTTACCTTGAAGAAGTGCATCATGAGCCACAACCTCTGGGTCAGCCCATACAAACAAATGATTTATATGAAATCCTGATAATGCTAAGATTACAAAAAGAATTATTCCTCCAGGTACCAAATATGCGGTTATGGCTTCCATTACTCTAAAAAGTACTGGAGACCATCCAGATTGAGAAGCAAATTGTATCGCGTAAAATGCTAAAACACCCAAAGCTATCATGAAAAAGAAAAATGCTGCAACATATAATGAAGCCCAAGGTTTATTTTGTAATTGATGTAACACGTGCTCGTAATGTGCATCTCCTCCGTGAGCATCTTGTGCATGAGTACTTTCTCCGTGACCTTGATCACCTTCATGAATCTCTTTTACTTGTGAGTCACCATGACCACCTCCATGAGCGTCGTGTGATGCCATCATTTCTTTTACCTCTTCTATAGAACCTGGCCTTTGTGAAAATCCTATTACAAGACCCACAAGACCTACAACCATAAGAATGATAGAAAATAATCTTAATCTATTTGATAGCGTATACATATCTTTATATAATATCGTTATTCTTTACTATTATACTACTGCACTAGTGTGCGTTATTGTGTTCTTCAGTTGAATCGTGATGCGCCTCTTCTACTTTTACTTCTGTAACAACAACATCTGTATCTATTCTTGGCGTCTTTCCTTCTAAATCAGCTTTGAGTTTCTCTACATATTGAACAATTTGCCAACGCTCTTGCTCATTAGTTTGAGAAGCATAAGATCCCATAGAATTGATACCATAGTACATCACGTGATAAATACTTCCTTCTGTAATTGCTCTTCCGATATCGGCATAACTTGGAACTCCTAGAATTTTTTCTCTTTTAACCAAAGTTCCTTTTCCGTCTCCTTTTTCTCCATGGCATATTGCACAATAAATATCATACAATTCTTTTCCTTTTTCTTCGTTTTCTTTTGTGTAACGAATAGGATTTTTTAAAGTGTCTTTAGCTGTTTGATAACCAATATTTGAATTCTCATAATCATAAGGCATCCATCCTCTTGGTATTGAACCTTTAGCTGGTAACATGGCTTCCTGTTCTCCAGGAAAAACACCATATTCACCATAAGTTTCATAACTTACAGGTTCGTACATATTAGGCATATACTGATAATTAGGTTTTGAATTCTTTTTACAAGAAACAAAGCCAATCATCACTATCGCCACTGCTAATATTTTTATAGTATTCTTCATTATTACTAATGGTTATCTTCTTCCTTATCTATTATTTTTATTTCTACTGCACCAGTATCTCCTAAAAAGTTGGTAAGCTGCTCTACATCATGATTACTTGCATCAACTTCCATTAAAAAATGATCGTCAGTGGTTCTTACATCAGGATTTTCAGCCTTTTTAAACGGCCATAGTTTACTTCTCATATAAAAAGTAATCACCATTAAATGCGCTGCAAAAAATACAGTAAGCTCAAACATAATTGGCACAAAGGCTGGCATATTTTCTAAATAGCTAAAACTTGGCTTACCTCCTATATCTTGCGGCCAGTCTTCAATCATGATATAGTTCATCATTGTAATTGCTACTGTTAAACCAACACATCCATACATAAATGCTGTAATTGCTAATCTTGTATGAGGTAATCCCATTGCTTTATCTAGCCCGTGGACTGGAAAAGGAGTGTATACCTCTTCAATATGATAATGCTCTGCACGAACTTTCTTAACAGCATCCATCAGGACGTCGTCATCGATATATAATGCATGTATAACTTTTGATGCCATACTTCTAATTATTTTTAAGTTTTTCTGCCTGACCTGCCCAATCATCACGTTGTGCTCTACCAGGAAAAGATCCAGTGATATTATCTAATAAATCGTACTCAGTTTTAGTCATTTTACTTACTTGATCAAAAGTAAATATTCCAAGTTCATTTAGTTTCTTTTCCATTACTGGCCCGATACCATTTACTTGTTTAAGATCGTCCGCAGTTTCTTTAGAAGCATCAAATGTTCCTAAATTTCCTAACAAACTATTTATATCTTCTTGTTTTACCTCTGTTTTAGGCTCTACTATTGTTTCTCTTTCATCCGTAACAATAACCTTAGCCTTAGGTAATTGATCTCTATGATCAATTCCTGCTTCTCTAAGTTTCTTGTATTTCTCTCCAGAAGATTTCAAAATAGATTTCACTTCTGCCTGAGCTATTACAGGGAAACTTCTTGCATATAGTAAGAATAATACAAAAAAGAATCCTATCGTACCAATAAATATACCTATATCAACAAATGTTGGTGAGAACATAGTCCATGAAGATGGTAAATAATCTCTATGTAATGATGTTACTATAATTACAAAACGCTCAAACCACATACCAATATTTACAACAATAGATATAAAGAAAGAGAACATGATACTTCTTCTAAGTTTTGGAAACCACATAAATTGTGGAGAAAACACGTTACAAGTCATCATTGCCCAGTATGCCCACCAATAAGGACCCGTTGCTCTGTTTAAGAACGCATATTGTTCGTATTCTACTCCAGAATACCAAGCTACAAAAAGCTCTGTAATATATGCAACTCCAACAATAGAACCTGTAATCATAATTACAATATTCATAAGCTCTATATGTAATATGGTAATATAGTTTTCTAAGTTAGACACTTTTCTCATAATAATAAGAAGCGTGTTTACCATTGCAAATCCAGAAAAAACGGCTCCTGCAACAAAATAAGGAGGGAATATCGTAGTATGCCATCCAGGTATTACCGATGTAGCAAAGTCAAAGGATACAATTGTATGTACCGAAAGTACTAATGGTGTCGCTAAACCAGCAAGTACTAAAGATACTTCTTCAAAACGTTGCCAATCTTTTGCTCTACCACTCCATCCAAATGAAAGTAAGCTATATATTTTTTTATTAAACGGTGTAATTGCACGGTCTCTGATCATTGCAAAATCTGGTAGCAACCCTGTCCACCAGAAAACCAGTGATACAGAAAGGTATGTAGAGATTGCAAATACATCCCATAATAATGGGGAGTTAAAATTTACCCATAGGGATCCAAATTGATTAGGAATTGGTAACACCCAATACGCCAACCAAGGACGTCCCATGTGTATAATTGGAAATAACCCTGCTTGAACAACCGCAAAAATTGTCATTGCTTCAGCAGAACGGTTAATAGCCATTCTCCATTTCTGACGGAATAACAATAATACAGCAGAAATAAGGGTTCCTGCGTGACCGATACCTACCCACCAAACAAAGTTGGTGATATCCCACGCCCATCCTACTGTTTTGTTTAATCCCCAGGTTCCTATTCCCGTAGATACAGTGTAAATAATACACCCTATCCCCCAAAGGAAAGCAATAAGTGAAATAGAAAAAACAATCCACCAAGATTTATTTGCTTTACCTTCTACCGCTGCTACAACATCCAAAGTTACATCATGGTATGTTTTATCACCGGTTACTAAAGGTTTTCTTATAGGTGCTTCGTAATGAGACATAATCCTTTATAATTGAATTGATTCTTTATTTAGTTAATTAGGCTTCTGTAGTATTTCTTACTTTAGTATGATAAATCACATTAGGTTTTGTACCGACATGTTCCAGTAAGTGATACATACGATCATCCTCCTTAAGCTTAGCTACTTTACTACTCTTATCATTAATATCACCAAATACCATTGCACCTGATGAACAAGCTGCAGAACAAGCTGTCTGGAATTCTCCATCTTCTACTTCTCTACCATCTCGTTTTGCATCCAAAATAGTTTTTTGAGTCATTTGGATACACATAGAACATTTCTCCATTACCCCTCTAGAACGTACAGTTACATCTGGGTTAAGAACCATTCTACCTAAATCATTATTCATATGATAATCAAACTCGTCGTTGTTATTATACAAGAACCAGTTAAATCTACGAACTTTGTACGGACAGTTATTAGCACAATATCTTGTACCTACACAACGATTGTATGCCATATGATTCTGACCTTGTCTACCATGTGATGTCGCTGCAACCGGACAAACTGTTTCACAAGGTGCATGATTACAATGCTGACACATTACTGGCTGAAATACTACTTGAGGATTATCTGAAGGGCTTTCCATTTCTCCAAATTCAGACAACGAACTTCCTAATCCCGAAATATTATCTTTCTTCTCATTATCTCCTTCAAAGCTATCTTGTGAAGAGTAATAACGATCTATACGCAGCCAGTGCATATCACGAGATCTTCGTATTTCTGATTTACCTACAACAGGCACATTGTTTTCTGCGTGACAAGCTATAACACAAGCTCCACATCCTGTACAAGCATTTAGATCTATAGAAAGATTAAAATGATGTCCTATAGATCGATCAAATGAATCCCAAAGATCTACTTCTGGTGAAGTAACCTCATATTCTATGTGATTTTTACTTACTACAGGAATTGCATTCCACTCGTGTTTATCTTTTGTATTAAATATCTCTAACGTAGTTTCCTTTACAATATCTCCACGACCCATTAATGTGTTGTGCAGTTGTACACATGCAAACTCATGAGTTCCTTCTGCTGCTGTAATCGAAACCTCTTGTACCGCATTAAGGTTTTGATATAATGGATATGCATTTACTCCTACATTCATTTCTTGTTTAAGCCCTTTAGACTTACCGTACCCCAAAGCTAAACCAACAGATCCTTTAGCCTGTCCTGGCTGAATGATTACTGGCACAACAACTTCTTTTCCTGCTGCTGTAACTTTAGCATAACTACCATTTAAAGCCCCATTAGCTACATTTTCGTTAGTTAAACCTAACTGCTCTGCATCTGCTTTAGAAACCGTTAAATAGTTATCCCAAGAAGTTCTGGTAATTGGATCAGGCATTTCTTGTAACCAAGGGTTATTAGCCTGTTGACCATCCCCAAGAGAGGTTTTTGTATATAGTGTAAGTTCTAACCCATTTGATTTTGCAATAGAAAGTCTTCTAGCCGCTGCGTTAACATCCACTCCTGTAGAAATTCCTGTAGGAGCTACCTCTGGAGTTTCTATAGCATCTACCAGTTCTTGTTTTGGCAGACTAGGTTTAACCAACACCCCATCATGTAAAGCTTGATTCCAAGAAGTACCTCCTAAAATCCCTGTCCATGCACTTTTTATATACTCATCATAAGAAGATGAATTGCCTGTCCACTTTAATAAAGTTTCTTGGAATTGCCTTGTATCAAACAAAGGTCTTATAGTAGGTTGCATTAAACTATAGTTCCCTTTTTTAAGCTCTACATCTCCCCAAGATTCTAAATAGTGTGGAGTTGCAGCTATATAATTACACAACTCTGCAGTTGCATCGTTATGCATCGTAAATGCGACAGAAAGGTCTACTTTTTCAAGACCAGATTTAAACTCATTTGCGTTAGGCAAAGTATATGCTGGATTTACCCCAGCAATCAATAATGCTCCAACACGCCCTGCGTTCATATCCTTAACCAATTGAGCAACTGCCTTAGCATCTCCTTGGCGTATTGTACGCGGTGTATTTTGATTAAAAGCTTTACTTTGTATTGCTTTGTTTATTTCTAAAACCACAAGTTGTGCATCCACATCCTGAATTCCAGACACTACTATAGCGTTACTTCCTGCTTTTTGAATTTGTTTAGCTGCACTAACTACTTCTGCATCTAACTTAGAATCTAAAGCTCCTTTAGAACCAGATCCTGTTACATACTTATAAAGAGCAGCCAATATTTGCTTTTGCTGTGAAGGAGTTGCTTGTATCCTTTTATCTGCATTTGCTCCAGACAAAGACATATTTGCTTCAAACTGGATATGCTTAGACATTTTTCCATTTTTAGGAATACGCCCCTTTGCATAACCACCATCATACCCTCCTCCTTGCCAATCTCCTAAAAAGTCAGCACCAACACTTACAATTGTATTAACTTTAGAAAAATCATAATCAGCAAGTGCTCTTTCTCCAAACATTACCTGATATGCATCTAAAGCTTCTGAATTAGATATTGCATCATACACTACATGAGTAACATTTTGGTATTTTGCTCTGAATTCTGATATTAATTTTGAAGTTGACGGACTAGCATAGGTTTGAGTTAACAAAACTATTTGTTTCCCTGCTAGGTTATTTAACTTTGCTGCAACTTCTTTATCCAGTACATCCCAGCTAATATCTTCATTACCTTTTTTAGGGCTTTGAAGACGAGAGCTATCATATAGAGATAATACAGAAGCATGTACTCTTGCATTAGCATCGCCATTCGACAAAGCAAGATTGTTGTTTTCTACTTTAATAGGACGACCTTCTCTTGTTTTAATTAAAACACTAGCAAAATCAAACCCATCTGCGATTGTAGTAGCATAGTAGTTTGCCACACCAGGAACTATTCTTTCTGGTTGAACTACATAGGGTATCGATTTCTTAACAGGCCCTTCACATGCTGCTAAAGATGCAGCTGCAGTACTAAAACCTACATACTTAAGAAAATCACGTCGTGTTGTCGACGAGTTTTCTAACGATGATTTATCACCTAAAAATTCATCCGTAGGGATTTCCTTTACGAATTCATTTTGTTGTAGCGTCTCAACAATAGAGCTATTTTCGTTTAGCTCTTCAACACTTTTCCAGTATTTCTTGTTTGATGACATATATAATTGATATTAGCTTCTTACTATATTTTTCCAGTAATGGAAAACAATTTTTTTATTATTAATAATGGCATTTACCACATTCCAGACCACCCATTTGAGCAGCAGTTAGCTGATCCACACCATACTTCTTTGAAAGTTCTTTATGAATTTTCTCGTAGTATTTATTATCTGCAACTTTCACATTGGTTTCTCTGTGACAATTTATACACCATCCCATTGTAAGTGGAGCATGCTGGTACATGATTTCCATTTCTTCAACAGGACCATGACAAGTCTGACACTCAACACCTGCAACACTTACGTGCTGAGAGTGATTAAAGTATGCAAAATCAGGGAGGTTATGTATACGCACCCATTTAACAGGCTCTGTTTTACCAGTATATGATTGGGTATTAGCATCCCATCCAGTAGCTTTGTATAGCTTTTGAATTTCACCATCATAAAACTCCTTAGAATACTCCTCTGTCGCTGTAGTTTCTGCCACTTCCCCTATAGACTTATGACAGTTCATACAAACATTAAGAGAAGGGATGCCCGAGTGCTTAGAAACTCTTGCTGAGGAGTGACAATACTTACATTCTATTTGATTATCTCCTGCATGAATTTTATGTGAATAATGTATTGGTTGAACAGGTTGATACCCTTGATCCACCCCTACTTGCATAAAATAACCATATACAAAATAACCACTAGCCAACAACAAGAATATAGCGGTCACCAATACTAAAAATTGATTTTGAACAAATGCTTTCCATATCGGAGTTCCTTTTTCTTCTTTAGGCAATTCTACATTATTTGCTTCTGCAAAACTTCTAAGCGTTTTATTAACCAAGAACAAAACTGCCATTAGCATTAAAAACACTAAAGCTAAAATCGCAAGAATAACATTAGTAGACACGCCTGATCCATTTCCTGTAGCTGAAGTATTATTTCCTGTACCAGGATCTACTGGTGGCGGATCTGCTTTAGGAACCATAACATACGCTATGATATTATCTATGTCTGTATTAGATAACTGCGGAAATGCATTCATCGCAGTCTTGTTATACTCTTCATAAATGGCAATAGCCTGTGAATCACCAGAAGCAATCATAGCAGCACTATTCTTTATCCAAGAATATATCCATTCTTTATCATACTTATCTGCTACTCCAAAAAGAGCAGGTCCTGTCATTTTCTTATATCGTTTATGACAAGCAGCACAAAGAGATTTAAACAACTCCTCCCCTTTTGCAACATCTCCTCCAGATGAAGCTTGGGTTACAGCAGCGACATCAATAGCTGCTTCGTCCTGTCCAAAAACAGGAGTAAAAAAAGTAAATAAAAAAACAGTTCCTAGAATTAGGATTTTAGAGGCTGAATTTCGGTGTTTCACCTGTTTCATATTATCAAGTAGAATTATCGTCTTATTTTTGGTATGGTTTTTTCATCTATCTTTTTAAAAAAGATACAAAACCGGCACTTTTAATTCGACGACAAAAGTACTATAATAAGTCGATTTTAGAAATGTTAGATTACTGTTAACTGTTAATTTATAATAATTCTAAATAATATTTTTTTACAATCTTGAGTTATTAAACTTTACCTTTGTATCAAATCAATTTGTAATGAGAATGTTAAACACCAGAAACTATATTTTTATATGTGGCTTTTATCTAATAGCTTCCAATCATTTAACTGCACAAGATAGCCCAAACACCCCTTCAGAAACTAAAAATCAAAGCAATTTTGTTTCTGTAAACATGACTCCAAGACCAGAAGCCTCTGTAACCATCAATCAAGATCCGAGAATAAAAATGCTTTTAGACATAAAATCTAAGATGGAAAAAGATGGGGAATTTAGCGATCGTTACAAGATCCAACTATATTACGGAAACTTAAACAAGGCTAATGAGATCGTGAAAGCATCAAAAGAAGCCTTTACAGAATGGGATTCCACTATCCAATGGGAAACTCCCAACTACAAAGTATGGATCGGAAATTACCGTACTAGACTTGAAGCCGACAGAGCTTTAAAACAAATACACACTAAATTTCCCAATGCATTTATCTTTAAACCTGAAAATAACTAGTGCAATTTTTAAAATAAAACAAAAAAACCGATGTGAAAACATCGGTTTTTTTGTTTTTATATTATATCTATCTGTTACAATTTTTTCTTAACCGCAACTTCTTGATATGCTTCAACCACATCTCCTATTCTAATATCATTATAGTTTTTAACTTGCAATCCACAGTCATATCCTTTTCCTACTTCTTTCACATCATCTTTAAAACGTTTCAATGAAGAAAGTTCTCCTGTATACACAACTACCCCTTCTCTTATTAATCGAATTCCAGAGTTTCTGTATATTTTACCATTCTGAACCATACAACCTGCAATAGTTCCGATCTTAGAGATTTTGAATGTTTCTCTAATTTCTGCAGTACCAGTAATTTCTTCTTTCATTACCGGAGAAAGCATTCCTTCCATCGCATCTTTAAGATCATTAATAGCATCATAGATGATAGAATATGTTCTGATATCGATTTCTTCTTTATCGGCAACTTGCCTAGCATTACCTGCAGGTCTAACATTAAATCCTATAATAATTGCATCAGATGCTGATGCAAGTAACACATCACTTTCTGTTATTGCTCCTACTGCTTTATGAATAATATTAACATGTATTTCTTCTGTAGACAATTTCTGGAATGAATCTGTTAATGCCTCTACAGAACCATCTACATCTCCCTTAAGAATAATGTTAAGTTCTTTAAAGTCTCCCAGAGCAATTCGACGTCCAATTTCTGCTAAGGTAATGTGTCTTTGTGTACGAACAGATTGCTCTCTATGCAACTGTGCTCGTTTCGAAGCAATATCTTTAGCTTCGCGTTCATCCTCTAATACACTAAATTTATCTCCAGCTTGAGTTGCGCCATCTAATCCTAAAATAGAAACTGGTGTAGAAGGCCCTGCCTCTTTTACATTATTTCCTCTTTCATCCTGCATCGCCTTAATCTTACCACTATTTTTTCCTGCAAGAACATAATCCCCTACACGAAGTGTACCAGTTTGAACTAAAACAGTAGAAACATAACCACGACCTTTGTCTAAAAATGCTTCAACTACTGTACCAGAAGCTAATCTATTTGGATTTGCTTTTAGTTCTAATATTTCAGCTTCCAGAATCACTTTCTCTAACAACTCTTTTACTCCTAATCCTGTCTTAGCAGAAATATCATGGGATTGTATTTTTCCTCCCCAATCTTCTACCAATAAATTCATAGAGGCTAATTTTTCTTTTATCTTTTCTGGATTTGCCTCTGGTCTATCTATTTTATTAATTGCAAAAACAATAGGAACACCAGCTGCTTGTGCATGACTAATTGCTTCTTTAGTTTGCGGCATGATATCATCATCTGCTGCGATTACAATTATAGCCAAATCGGTTACTTGCGCACCACGAGCACGCATCGCAGTAAATGCTTCGTGACCTGGTGTATCTAAAAACGCTATCTTCTGACCATTATCTAATTGCACCCCATAAGCACCTATGTGCTGTGTAATACCTCCACTCTCTCCTGCGATTACATTTTCTTTTCTTATATAATCCAGTAAAGATGTTTTACCATGATCCACATGCCCCATTACTGTAACAATTGGCGCTCTTGCTTCTAAATCTTCTGGCGCATCTAAAACCTCTTCTATAGAATCTTCAATATCTGCAGTTACAAAATCAACTTCATATCCAAATTCATCTGCAACTATAGATAATGTTTCTGCATCTAAACGTTGGTTCATGGTTACCATAATACCAAGAGACATACAGGCAGAAATAATCTGTGTAGTAGGGACATTCATCATGGTAGCAACTTCTGATGCAGTAACAAACTCTGTTACCTTAAGAACTTTACTTTCTTGTTCTTGTTGCGCCACGTCATCTTCTACTTTCTGACGGTGTTGATCTCTTTTATCTCTACGATACTTAGCTGCCTTAGACTTATTAGATTTACCTTGTAGTTTCTCTAGAGTCTCTCTTACTTGTTTCTGTACTTCTTCTTCGCTTGGCTCCTCTTTTACTACAGTAGCAGGTCGTTTACCTTTAACAGGCCCTCTATTTCTATTCGCAGAACCTCGGTTTCCTCCAGTTCCTTGTCCTCCTGGTCTTCCTCCTCCAGAGTTTTGATTACCTGCTCCGTCTTTATTTATTCTTCTTCTACGTTTTTTAGCTGCATCTCCTGCAGATGTAGATTTTTTATCTTTATCATCTTTCTTTTTAACCGGTTTTTTAAATTGGGTTAAATCGATCTTTTGACCAGTAAAATTAGGCCCTTCTAATTTCTTATATTGTGTCTTAACTTTCTCTGGCTCTGTAGAAACCTCTGCCTCTACAACCGGAGGCGGTGTTGGAGTCTTAGGAATTTCTTTACTAACAACCGGTGGTGGAACAGGAGCAGAAACAGGCTTCTTCTCTTCTTTCACTTCTTTTGGCGCCTGCTTCGTTATTTTTAAACCTATTTTTGGCGGTCTATTAGAAACTATTTCAGGGGTAACTTTTTTCACCTCTTGTTTCACTTCTTCTTTTTTAGGTGTTTCCACTACTTTTTCTTCGGGCTTAGTAGTTTCTTCCTTCTTTTTATTGCTATCTAATTCAATTTTACCAACCTGTTTAGGTCCGCTTAATTGAGCTTTAGCTTTCACAACTTCTCGAGATTCAGCACGTTTACGCTTTTCTTCTAACTCATGTTCTATCTGTACACGCAGTGCTTCTTTCTCTTTCTTCTTTTCCTCTCCAACTTCTTTAGAGGCTACCTTTTTACTCTTGTCTGTTTGAAATTCGTCAAACAAGAGCTGATAAATCTCTGAAGAAATTTTTGTAGTAGGACGCGCATCTATCTCGTGACCTTTTGAATTCAAAAAGTCAACAGCCCGATCTAGCGAGATATTGAATTCGCGTAATACTTTATTTAATCTCATTGTTCCTGCTTCAGCCATAAACGCCTTTTATTTAATGCTCAAATATAATTAATTGTGATTATTAATCTTCAAATTCAGATTTTAATATTCTCATCACTTCACTTACTGTCTCTTCTTCGAGATCAGTTCGCTTTACTAAATCACTTATTTCTTGTTCTAAAATACTCTTTGCTGTATCCAAACCAATTTTAGAAAATTCTTCGATAATCCATGAATCGATTTCATCAGAAAACTCTGTAAGCTCTACATCTTCCTCTACTCCTTCTCTAAACACATCTATCTCATAACCTGTTAATTGACCTGCTAATCTAATATTATGACCTCCTCTACCAATAGCCTTAGAGACTTCCTCTGGTCGCAACATAACCTCAGCTCGATGCGTTTCTTCATTAATTTTTATCGAAGTAACTTTTGCTGGACTTAAAGCCCTTGTTATATACAATTGTAAATTATTTGTATAATTAATTACATCAATATTTTCATTACCTAATTCTCTTACGATACCATGTATACGAGAACCTTTCATACCAACACAAGCTCCTACAGGATCTATTCTATCATCATAAGAGTCCACAGCAACTTTAGCTTTTTCTCCTGGAATCCTAACTACTTTTTTAACAGAAATTAATCCATCAAACACTTCTGGTATTTCTGATTCAAACAATTTTTCTAAAAATAACGGAGAGGTCCTAGACATTACAATGGATGGCTTATTACCCTTAAGCTCTACTGATTCGATAACTCCACGTACATTTTCTCCTTTTCTGAAAAAATCTGATGGTATTTGCCTATCCTTTGGCAATATAATTTCGTTACCCTCGTCATCCAACATTATAATTGCTCTATGTCGAATATGATGTACTTCTGCTGTATAAATCTCTCCTTCTAACTCTTTAAACTGCTTATATATGTTAGTATTATCATGTTCATGGATTTTAGAAATCAAATTCTGACGCAATGCTAGTATAGAACGTCTTCCTAAATGTATAAGCTTTACTTCTTCTGACACATCTTCACCAACCTCAAAATCAGGTTCTATTTTTCTTGCTGCTGTTAATGAAATTTCTTGATTATCATCTTCAACTTCTCCATCCCCAACTACGATACGATTCCTCCAAATTTCTAAATCTCCTTTATCAGGATTTATAATGATATCGAAATTATCATCACTACCAAATTTCTTCTTTAGAGCATTTCTAAACACATCTTCTAAGATCGACATTAGTGTAACACGATCTATAAACTTATCATCCTTGAATTCTGAAAATGATTCTATTAATGCGATATTTTCCATATCAGTATATTATAATTAAAATGTTATTATAACTTTTGCTTCTACAATATTATCATAAGCCACACTAACTTCTTTTGTTACTGTCACCTTACCTTTTCCTATCGGCTTAGGCTCTCTGCTTTTCCAACTTAAGGTGATTTCTTTTTCGGTTGCCGAAATCAAATCCCCCTCAAACACTTCCTCTTTGGTTTTTACTTTAATCTTTCTGCCTACGTTTTTTGTATATTGACGAACATGAGTTAATCCTTCGGAAACTCCTGAAGACATAACCTGAAGAGAGAAATCTTCTTCTTCACGATCCAGATTATGCTCGATCGCCCTACTAACAGCAATACAATCTTCTACCGTTACACCTTCATCTCCATCGATAATAATCTCTATACTATTACCTGGATGAATCTTACTTTCAATTAGAAACAGAGACGGATTTTCTTGAAGCGCCTCTTCTAATAAACTACGAACTTTGTCTTTTAATGACATAAATAGATAAAAAGAGGGGACTTTCTTGTCCCCTCGCCCTGGTTTTTTAATTTCAACGGTGCAAAGATAGTAATAATATCTTAGATACAAAATATCGCTAAGAATGAATTTATTCGTAAATTTAAGATACCTTTTTTTAGATTAGGTTTTTACGCAAAAAAAATCATCATAAATCACAGCACTAACACTCTTTTAAACCTACGCACAGTCCACAAATTTTAAAATTTCAAAAAAACATTGTTATGATAAAAAACATACTAGTCCCTACAGATTTTTCTAAACAAGCAGAAAGTGCTTTAAAAGTAGCTGCACAAATTGCAAAAAAAAATAATGCACAAATTTATTTATTACACATTTTAGAACTCCCTATGCATCTTGCAGACCTCATGTCTTCTGGAATGTCTGCCCCTGCTCCTGAAGCAATCTTTTTCATGAAACAGGCTCATAAAAAATTTGAAGAAGTAATGAAAAAGGATTACCTAAAGGACATTGATGTAATCGAAACCGTAAGCTTTGAAGATGTAATGCATGGAATTATAAACTCCAGCACCAAAAATAATGCTGACATCATTGTTATGGGATCTCATGGCGCCTCTGGCTTTGAAGAATTATTCATAGGTTCTAATTCTGAAAAAATAGTTAGAACATCTAAAAAACCTGTTCTGGTAATCAAAGAAGACTGTGATATTTTTAATATTAATGATTTTGTATACGCAACTAATTTTGACGAAGAAGATAAATCATGCTTATTAGCGGCACATGAATTCTCTAAATCTATAGAAGCAAAGCTTCATTTAGTATGGATAAACACAGCTAACGGTTTCAAAACAACTTATGAAACCGAAGAAAAAATGAATAAAATGATATCCAACTTACCAATTAACAATTACACTTTAAACATTTACAATGATGTTACTGTAGAAAAAGGAATCTTAAACTTTGCAGGATCAATTAACGCAGGCATGATTGGCATTAGCACTCATGGCAGAAAAGGAATATCTCATTTCATCAACGGAAGCTTAGGAGAAGACGTAGTAAATCATGCCAAAAGACCTGTACTTACTTTTAAAATATAGAACACCATTTCACAAACAAAAAAGAATTATTCTCAAAAGTTGTGTATGCATTATAATAACAATGTGATCTTTATTAAAAAAGTGAAGTTTACTATATAATTAAAAAGCCCTGAGTATTTGCTCAGGGCTTTTTCCGTTGGTCTACTAGGGCTCGAACCTAGACTCTTCTGTACCAAAAACAGACGTGTTGCCAGTTACACCATAGACCAATACTTGTTTGCGGGGGCAAATTTAAAACTTTCTTTTAATTGTGCAAACATTTTTTTAAAATTATTTTATAATATTTTCATATTTCTTTCAATTTAACCAATTTCACTCAAAATATAAACTTCTGTTAAGCGTTTTTCAAAAAAACTAAAGTTAAAGTATTTTTATTGCTAAATTCGCCACACGTTATATAAACGAACAATTCTTATGAGTACATTCAACTTTACTAAGTGGAATAAAATACTGGGATGGATAGTATTTGCCATTGCTTTATGTGTTTACACGATGACCGTAGAACCTACTGCTAGTTTTTGGGATGCAGGAGAATACATTGCTACCTCTTCAAAACTACAAGTTGGTCACCCTCCGGGAGCCCCTTTATTTCAGATGATAGGAGCATTTGCTTCTGCTTTTGCATCAGACCCTACGCAAATTGCATTAATGGTAAACATGACCTCTGCTTTTGCAAGTGCTTTTACGATTCTTTTTATGTTTTGGTCAATTACCATACTTGTTAAAAAAGTCATACTAAAAGATGAGGAGTTAACACAAAGTAAATCAATAGCCATATTAGGAAGCGGGATGGTAGGAGCTTTAGCGTTTACCTTTACAGACAGTTTCTGGTTTAATGCCGTAGAAGCAGAAGTATATGCCATGGCAACCTGTATTCTTTCCGTTCTTTTTTATCTTGGGCTATTATGGGAGAGAGATATGCATACTACCAGAGGTAATAAATGGCTAATTTTAATTTCATTTATCGTAGGATTATCTTTTGGTGTTCACTTTATGGGATTATTATCTATTCCCGCAATAGGTTTGTTGTATTATTTTAAGAACTATAAAGAAATAACGGTAAAAAACTTCATAATCGCCAATATTTTGGTGGTGGCAATTTTATTGTTTATTTTCAAACTCTTATTACCTTCTACACTAAAATTCTTTGGTGCCTCTGAAGTCTTTTTTGTAAACTCGATTGGACTTCCTTTTAACTCAGGAACTATTATTGCAGGGATAATAATCGCAACAGCCTTCTATTTTGGTATAAAATATACACGTAAAAAAGGGCAAGTTGAATTAAACACATTGCTACTTTGCGTATTATTTATACTTATAGGATTCTCTAGCTGGATTATGCTGCCCATAAGAGCAAATGCCGGCACTGTTATAAACGAAAACAACCCTAACAACGCCAGAGAATTATTAGCGTATTACAATCTAGAACAATACCCAGAAACACATCTTTTTTACGGCCCACAGTTTACAGAGATTTATGCTGGTCTTGATGAAAATAACCCATATCAAGACGATAAACCTAAATACGAAAAAGACCTTAAAACTGGAAAATATATTATTGTTAACGATTGGAAAAATGCAAAACAAAATCTAGACGACGCACACAAAGCATTTTTACCACGAATGTGGAGTACAGAGCATATTGCTAACTATATGGAATACTCTGGACCAATTAGCTTTACCATAAAACCTGAATATCAAACCGAAGAAGAATTATTAAATGCAGTAACTCAATTTAGAAGAGAATATGCCAAAGGAAAATTAGACAACGATGACTACAGTAAATTTTTACAATCTTTTGGAAACTACTTAAATGTAGAAAAGCCTTCTTTTTGGGACAATGTAGTTTATCTTTTTGATTATCAAATAGGATACATGTACTGGCGCTACTTTATGTGGAATTTTGTTGGAAGACAAGACGACAATCAAGGAAAACTTACTAATTTAGAAGGAAACTGGCTTAGCGGAATTAAGTTTATCGATGAAATTCGATTAGGATCTCAAGATAATTTACCTAATGATGTTCTTAAAAATAAAGCACGGAATACCTATTATTTTTTACCATTACTTTTAGGGTTGATTGGATTTATATTTATGCTACAAAGAGACAAGAAAAAATTCTGGGTACTACTTGTGTTTTTCCTCTTCACTGGTCTTGCACTAAAAATCTATCTTAACGAAAGACCTTTTGAACCAAGAGAAAGGGATTATGCATTAGTAGGGTCTTTTTATGTATTTGCTATTTGGATAGGATTTGGGGTATATGCTTTATTTGATTTACTTAAAGCATATCTTAAACCAAAAATACTGGCTCCTGCTATCACCTTTGTTTGCTTGTTAGCCGTACCTGTAGTATTAGCTGCGCAAAATTGGGATGACCATGACCGTTCTAATCGATATACTGCGCAATCCATGGCAAAAATGTATTTACAGTCCTGCCAACAAGATGCAATCTTATTTACTATTGGGGATAACGACACCTTTGCATTGTGGTACGCACAAGAGATTGAAGGATACAGAACTGATGTTAGAACTGTAAACACAAGCCTTTTTGCTACAGACTGGTATATCGACCAAATGAAAAGAGCAGCATACGAAGGCAAACCTATACCCTCGCAATTAACTCATGATTTTTATAGATTCGGAAACAATGATGCAATATACTATAAACCAGTAACTAATGACACTATGTTAATTAAAAACTGGATGCGTTGGATAGAAACCGATGACCCTAGAACTAAAGGAGACTTACAAAGCGGAAAAAAAGTAAACACATTTCCTACTAAACATATAAGAATACCAGTTGACAAAGAAGCGGTGCTTAAAAATGGTATCGTAGCTCCAAAAGACGCAGATCTTATTGTACCATACATAGATATTCACCTTAAAGGAGATATGATCTTTAAAAACCGCCTATTAATGTTAGATATTATTGCCAATAACAACTGGGAAAGACCTATTTATTTTACAGGTGGAAGTTATGGTGACGATGATTTTTTATGGATGAAGGACTACTTACAACTAGATGGGGTAACTTATAAATTAGTTCCTATTTTAACAAAAGTAGATCGCAAAAACCCTTTTGAAATGGGAAGAATAGATACCGATCTTATGTACAAAAATGTCACAAGTTGGGACTGGGGTAATAGTGAAGATCCTAACATATATCATGATCCAGAAACCAGAAAAAACTCTATAACGTACCGAAGTAATCTGGCACGACTTGTTGAAGTATTAATACAAGAAGAGAAAAAAGAAAAAGCCAAAGAGATTTTGGATTTAGCTATGGAAAAAATGCCAATAGAGTACTATGAATACTACACATTGGTAGAACCTTATGTTAATGGGTATTATAAAATAGGAGAAAAACAAAAAGCTAGGGATCTTTGGCTAAAACTTGCTAAAAAATATCAAGAACAACTTACTTACTTTGGTAGTCTTGAACTTAAAGATCAATATAATTACGCCGAAGAAATTGTAACTAATGTTGAACGTTATCGTAGTGTGGTAGACCTATTACTAATTAATCAGGATCGAGAAATGGTAGAAGAAAAAGCGGATGAATTTAATAAATATCTTAGGATGTTTACCAGATTGTACTCTTCTGATGAAGAATATGATGACGAAGAAGCTATTCAGAAACAAGAAGAGGATTTAATTAAAGAACTTCAAAATAGTAAGGAAAATCCTGTAGACTCCTTAGACAGTATCCCCAACTAATTATATAAAAAAAGTATGAAAGTAAAAATAGCATAATTTATCTGTCTGAGTTTGTCGAATGCCAATTCATAAGCGATTGGTTAAAACTTCTACAAACTCAGATAGGCAAACTACAGACTGCTTTTAAACAGCTTTTCATAACTATGACATGACACCTATAACCCCCATAAAAACCCCAAGGATAATCAAAAAGCTTTTTCCAAGGTATATTTGGGATTTACAAGATATGGCTGAAAACAAAATTTATTTAACTTTTGATGATGGCCCCATACCTCATATTACAGAATTTGTTTTAGATCAATTAGATCAGCATAAAGCAAAAGCAACTTTTTTTTGCATCGGAGATAACATCCAAAAATATCCAGAAATTTTCAATCAAATTCTATCCTCTGGCCATACCGTTGGCAATCATACAATGAATCACCTAAAATCCTGGAAAAATAGTCATGATGCTTATATCCAAAACGTAATAGATTGTGAAAACATAATTAAAGAACACTCTAAAGTAAAATCTACACAACTATTATTCAGACCTCCTTATGGCCAAATAAGCTGCTCTAAATTTAAAACTCTAGAAAGCATGGGATACAAAATTGTACTTTGGGATGTATTATCTATGGATTGGGAGAAAACAATTTTGCCAGAAAAATGTTTACAAAATGTAATTCAAAGTACAAAAAAAGGCAGTATAGTAGTTTTTCATGATAGCATAAAAGCTTCAAAAAACCTTATAAAAACACTTCCACTAGTATTAGAACATTTTACTAAAAAAGGATTTGTTTTTGATTCCATTCAATTTTAAACATATTCTTTCATAATACCAATTAAGGTATTAGCATCTTGCTCTCCGCTTTGTCTCCAAACCATTTCACCTTCTTTATAAATCATCAAAGTAGGTAATCCTTTTATACGCAATGCTGTGGCTAACTCCTCGTTCTTATCGACGTCTATCTTTATAACCTTTCCTTTATCTCCAAGAGCTGCTGCTACATCCTTTAAGACAGGATGCATTGCTAAAGAAGGCTCGTTCCATTCTGTAAAAAAGTCCAATAAAACAGGAACTTTAATACCTATTAAATCTCCAAACTTTGACATTTTTTAACTTTTTATGTTTAGGTTTTTAACTTCAACCATTATGTAGTTGTAAATATAATACTTTCTGCGAATTAAGCAGGGTTAACTTCTTTTCTCAATTCGATTACCGTAATCTCTGGCCAAATCCCCACCCTTCCTGGAAAGGCGTGAAATCCAAAACCTCGATTTACATTAAGGTATCGCCCCATCTCATTATACATACCTGCCCATTGTTTATATACATATTGCACTGGACTCCATCTTATAACTCCAGGTATTTCAATTCCAAATTGAAACCCGTGAGTATGACCACTTAATGTAAGATGGTAGTGACTCGGATCTTTCTTAACCTCATATTCCCAATGTGAAGGATCATGACTTAATAAAATTTTAAAATCTTCATTACTCACTTTTTCTGACGCTTTATTCAAATCTCCTGCTTTTTTAAAATTATGCCCCCAATTCTCAACCCCTATAATTGCAATGCGATCTCCTTGTTTTTCGATAAAAGCACTATCATTAAGTAACAAATTAAAATCAATTTTAGTATGAATCCCTTTTATTGCATCAAAATTTGCATCTTTTTCCTTTTGACTATTCCATGTTACATATTCCCCATAATCATGATTGCCTAAAACCGAATACTTACCAAATTCTGGAGTTTTAATTCGCTTAAAAGTATCTATCCAATCATTCATTTCATTTGCTACTGTATTCACTATATCTCCTGTAAACAAAATAAGATCTGTTTCTTGTTCATTAATTAAATCTACGGCGTATTCAATTTTTGCTGCATCATCAAAACTACCAGAATGAATATCTGAAATCTGTGTAATACGAAACCCATCAAAAGCTGGAGGAAGATCTTTAAAATACAATACATGACTAATCACCTTAAAGTTATATTTTCCTTTAAAAATACCATATAACAAACCTGCAAAAGGCACTGCCGCAACACCTAAAGCTAATTGGCTAATAAATTTTCTTCGGTTAGGTATATATCTAGTCGCACTCCCTTCAAAAAAAGCATTAGTAAGGTAGGTATACCCAGCTATACAAAGTCTAATAATATCTTCTCCAAACAAAAATAATACTAAGGTTAATTTTGGCACCAAGGCAAGCATTAACATTCCACTAGCTCGTAAAGTGTATTTAGTAGGTCCAACACTTCGATCATAATTAGCAAAAACATATATCACATATCCTAAAACAAATAAGGAAATCGCCAGATACCCTATTTGCACCCATTGATTTTTGGTAATAGTTTTTATAGCTTGATAAGCATAAAACTCGATAATAAAATATAGAATTATTGGTAGTATCCAACGCATGATTTATCTTTAAATTCATTTAAAAAACAAAACTATCCCACTTTTTAACTTCTAACTGTTTTTTAAGTAAAAATTAACGATAAATAAAATTTAATTCTCATAAACCGTTAAAATCGTCATTTTATTAAACATAAATCTTAATAATTTCTTTTAGAACTAAGATTTTTATTTGTAACTTCGTTCCATAGTTTTTAAAAAAACTAAATTATAATAATAAAAATCTTACACCATATATAAAAAATTACTATCGTATTTATAGCAGTTGATACATTGTTATCAATTTTATTTTGGGGCGAAATGCCGTCAGTTTTTGACGGCATTTCTTTTGTTTTTATTCCTCTTTTAAATCATTTTGACCAATCTTCTTTTTATATTGCATTTCTAAAAAAATTGAACTCATATCATGTCACAAAAACGTCTTTTCCTTCTGGATGCCTTTGCTCTTATTTTTAGAGGATATTATGCTCTAATAAAAAACCCAAGAATTAATTCTAAAGGTCAGGATACTTCTGCCGTATTGGGTTTTGTAAACTCTTTATTCGATGTTATAAAAAGAGAAAAGCCCGATCACCTAGCGGTTGCTTTTGATAAACAAGGAAGCAAAGATCGACTAGAGATTTTTCCAGAATACAAAGCTAATCGCGACGAGACTCCTGAAGCAATCAAGATTGCTGTTCCTATTATTCAGGAAATATTAAAAGCAATGCATATTCCTATTATCGAGCGTGCTGGTGTAGAAGCAGATGATTTAATCGGAACCATTGCTAAACAAGCTGAAAAAGAAGGCTATAAAACTTTTATGGTTACCCCCGACAAAGATTATGCGCAATTAGTATCTGAAAACATTTTTATGTACCGCCCTGCCAGAATGGGTAATGGTATCGAAATATGGGGAATCCCAGAAGTACAAAAAAGATTTGAGGTTGAACATCCTGATCAGGTTATTGATTACTTAGGAATGATGGGGGATGCTGTAGATAATATTCCAGGATTACCGGGAGTCGGTGATAAAACTGCCAAAAAATTTATTGCCGAATTTGGATCTATGGAAGGCTTATTAGCTAATACAGATAAGCTAAAGGGTAAAATGAAAGAAAAAGTAGAAGCTAATGCAGAATTAGGGCTATTATCTAAAAAATTAGCAACTATCATCATAGATTGTGATGTAACTTTTAATGCCAATGACTACCAACTATCTGAACCTGACTCTAAAAAAGTACAGGAATTATTTGAGGAACTAGAGTTTAGAAGACTTAAAGATCAGTTTATAAAAATTTTTTCTGGAGAAGACCTATCCTCTGTAGAGGTAACTAGCACCACAACAGCAAAAAAACAAGCTAAAGAAGCTGGAGCAGGTCAGTTTTCTTTATTTGGTGGAGATCAAGAACCCACAGAAATAGCTTCATTTTCTAACAGAAAAACAATTTCTGATACAGAACATTTTTACCAAAGTGTTGCTCCTGGAATGGCAATGAAATTATTTCTTCAAAACATGCTAAAGCAAAAAAATGTTTGCTTTGACACAGAAACTACTGGTCTTGACCCTCTTATAGCAGAACTTGTAGGAATTGCTTTTTCTTGGGAAACTGGGAAAGGTTTCTATGTTCCTTTTCCTGAAAATCGAGAAGAAGCACAAGAGTTAATCGAACAGTTACGACCTTTTTTTGAAGCAGATGCTATTACCAAAATTGGTCAGAATCTAAAATATGACATCAAAGTATTAGCTAAATATAACATTGAAGTTAAAGGGGATTTATTTGATACTATGCTTGCGCATTATCTTATTAATCCAGATATGAGACATAATATGGATGTACTTGCAGAAACCTACCTTAACTATGCTCCTGTTTCTATCACAGAATTAATTGGGAAAAAAGGAAAAAATCAATTATCTTTTAGGCAAGTACCTATTGATAGACAAACCGAATATGCAGTAGAAGATGCAGATATTACCCTTCAATTAAAAGAACATTTTGCCCCAGAACTTAAAGAGGCAAAAACAGCAACCTTATTTGAAGATATTGAAATACCTTTACTAAGAGTGCTGGCTGATATGGAAATCGAAGGTATTAATCTGGATGAAGAGTTTTTACAATCGCTTTCAGGAGAATTAGACAACGATATCAAACAATTAGAAAATAAAATTTATACTAAAGCAGGAGAAGAATTTAATATTGCTTCGCCCAAACAATTAGGTGTTATTTTATTTGAAAAATTGAAATTGGTAGATAAACCTAAAAAAACAAAAACAGGTCAATATTCTACTGCAGAGGATGTATTATCTTATTTAGCAAAAGATCATGAAATCATTCAGAATATTTTAGATTTTCGTGGTTTGGCTAAATTAAAAAGCACGTATGTAGATGCATTACCAACACAAGTAAACAAAAACACCGGTCATGTACATACAGATTATATGCAAACAGTAGCTGCCACAGGGCGATTAAGTTCTAACAATCCTAATTTACAAAATATTCCTATTCGAACAGAAAGAGGAAGACAAGTTAGAAAAGCATTTATTCCAAGAAGTGAAGAATATATATTACTCGCAGCAGATTATTCTCAAATAGAACTACGAATCATTGCAGCATTAAGTAAAGAAGAAACTATGATCGAAGCTTTTAAAAATGGCGAAGACATCCACTCCTCTACTGCTGCAAAAGTTTTTAATGTTCCTATAGAAGAAGTTACCAGAGAACAACGTAGTAACGCTAAAACAGTAAATTTTGGTATTATTTATGGCGTCTCTGCTTTTGGATTAAGTAATCAAACTAGTCTGTCTCGAAGTGAAGCAAAAGACTTAATAGATACCTACTACAAAACCTACCCCAAACTACGTAATTACATGAGTGAACAAGTAGATTTTGCAAGGGATAATGGGTATGTACAAACAGTTCTGGGAAGAAGACGATACCTTAAAGATATTAATTCTGCCAATGCTATTGTGCGTGGTGCCGCAGAACGAAATGCAGTAAATGCCCCAATACAAGGAAGTGCCGCAGATATTATTAAAATCGCAATGATAAATATTCATAAAAAATTAAAACAAGAAAACCATAAAACAAAAATGCTTCTACAAGTACATGATGAATTGGTTTTTGATGTTTACAAACCTGAATTAGAAACCATTAAAACTCTAATTAAAACCGAAATGGAAAATGCTTACCAACTAGAAGTCCCACTAGATGTAGATCTGGGAACAGGAAAAAATTGGCTCGAAGCGCATTAAATAAATTTATACACAACTGTAAAATATTTTTTATAGTATACCAAAAGACCTTATACGTTTTAACGCATAAGGTCTTTTTATTTTACAGAACTTAAGATCCACACGCTTCCTTTGTTAATAAATATGTGAGTTTTAAAAACCTGTTCTTTTAAATTTTCATTTTTTCTTTAAAAAAAATACAGAGTGTCGGAAAATGAAACTTTTGTACTGTAATATTGCAGTACTGAAACAAAAAAATAACATTCAGTATAGTTAAAAATCAATATTATTAAAAATGAAAAAAATGAAAAAAATGAAAAAAATGAAAAATTACTTTAAAATTATCTTAGTATGCTTTTTAGCAGTATCCTTTTATAACTGCGATGGAGAAGATGGAGCAGATGGCTTAACTGGCGAAAAAGGGATTGATGGAGCAAACGGAATTGATGGAACAAATGGAAATGACGGTGTAAATGGTGTAGGGTTCGATGAATTAGTAAAATATGGAAGTATCAAACTTACTTTAACAGGAACAAGACCTGATAATGTTGCTTTTACAGACAATTCAGAATTTAAGTTCACCCCTATTGAAGGAAATGATCTCAATTATACTAATTCTGTATTTAAGACCTCTTCAAGCATATCTTTTCAATTACTTAGATTTCTAAGCGCACCAGATGATATTTTCCAAGAAACTACAACAGGTATCAATTTTGTAGTTAACAACCCTGGTGAAGATACGCAAAGTATAGATTTCTCTATATCAATTACTAATTATGCAATTATCGCAGATGATAATAAATATTTTGTAGTGAACAATTATTTTAATGGTAATGGATCTGGAGTTACGAATTTTAATATCACAAATTATAATTTTAATGACGAAACAAACAATCTAACATTTTCGTTCTCTTTTAATGTAGATGGATCAAATAACTCTACAGGCAATGAACTTGTTGTTTCTGGAGAAGTAGATGTTAAGGTGCTAGAAAGCATAGAATTAACACGCTAAACCCTACTGAAACAGATAATTAATATAATTACTAAGCTTATACACCTATAGGTTTAGTAATTATCTGTTTTAATAGTATCCAAATAAAAATCATAGTAATTTAAAAAGGTAGGAATCACGGGGCCATTAAATGGATTTGGCGCATTAAACAAAACACAGATAGCTATTTTATTATCTGGGTCTATTAACAATTGTGTTTTATATTGATTTACATTACCTCCATGATAAATAACTCTACGACCTCTATAATCCAAAACACGCCAGCCCATTGCATAATAAGAATCTGTTACTCCATCCCAAAGGTTTACATAGGTATCTTTGTCACTAGTACAAATAATTGGATTAAAAATATCTGCAAGACTTTCTTTAGAAATAATATCTGATCGATAACCAAGCAACACTTTTAAATACTCCCCCATATCAGAAATAGAAGCATTAACACCTCCTGCTGCCGCTACATTATAATAGTTTTTATGAAGTTTGTCTAATCTGTATTTTTTTGAATAGTGATTATAAGAATGTGGTAAAGCAACATTCGTATTCCCTTTTATTTTGGCAAAGGTACTTGATGCATTATGCATTCCTGCTGGATTAAAAAGCCTTTCTTTGAGAAGAGTTTCAAAAGGTTTTTCAGTATTCTTCTCCATTATTTTTTCTATAACCGAGAACATAGCATTTTGATACTCATAATCTACTCCTTCTTTTGCTACCACTCCCTTACTTTTAAAACTACTTATAATACGATCTATAGAAAAACCACTTTGTATAAGTCTTGAGTAAGTGTATGGATACAATCCTGTTGTATGAGACAGTAAATGATCTACACGAAGACGTTCTGCCTGAGCCTTATCTTTTAAATCAAATGCACTTACCGATTCTTTGATTCTTTGATTCCACTCTAATTCATTATGATCTACAAGGTTTCCTGCCAAAACTGCTGTAACCCCCTTAGACAAGCTAGCTATTCTAAAAACAGTATTTACATCTACAGAATCTTGAGTATGAATTTCTTTTACCCCGAAACCTTTTTTATAAACAACAGTAGAGTCTTTTACAATTACAATAGCCGCTCCTGGACATTCTGAAACATTAAAGTTAGTAGTAAAAAACTTTTCATAATGATTCAAAAAGAAAGACAAAGAATCTTTTTTTGATGTTTTTGGTATTTCCTTTACCTTACTTACATTTTCTTTAGGTTTTGGCGTATTACAAGATACAAAAAAAACAACAGCCAATACTACGTAAAAATATTTCATACAATAACAATCTATATTATCGCAAAATACATTTAAAATAGTATTTCTTGAAAACTTTTAAAACAAACTTTATAACACAAATCGATAAGTAGCTTTAATCAAAAAAGTATTTTCTGGTTGTTGCCCTAAAATTTGATTATCTAAACTTCTAAACAGATGCTTTGATGGATTTCCATCACCCGTGATCCCTTGTGACCAGACTAAAAATATTTCAGAACCTGGTATATACTCCCAACGCAATACCAGATTAGATCTAAATTGAACAAATGAAAAGTCAGGATTATCAAATGTATAATCTACAGTTCCGTTTTTATCCTCATCGACCGAGTATTTGTCATCTGCAAAGGATATCTGATTTTGGTCATATAAAGTCACCCTATCCCTAAGATCACTTGCAGTAGCATCATTTACGTAATTAAAATTTGTATATCGTCCTCTTGATATAAAAGGTTGCCCGTAATACTGTATAGTAAGATTAGGATTAATACTATAATTTAATCGTATACTTGCACTTAAGGTTTGCTGATCTATTTCGGCTGTTATGTATCTTGTTGTATTATTAAAGTCCTGTTCTGTAACATATTGTGTTTTATTTGGATTTTCTTCAAACTCTGGATTTAAAGACATACTAAATGCATTAAATGGCTGGTAATTTAACCTAAGTACATATCTCCTAAAAGAAAAATTATTTTGTTGTGTAAACGAATTTACATGCCCCATCGTAAAGTTAAATTTTTTTCTTCTATCGGAACCAAAAAATAGTACCGCTATATTTTCTTGAGAAAACCGATAGCGAGGTCCTCCCCGTAAAATTGTATTTGTAAAAATACGTGGCTTATGTATCATCTCTACCTCTGTCCACCAATTATTTGCATAATTAATATCCCCTTCTAAAGAATACTGAATACGGTTATAATTCCCTTCAAAATCAAATGCTGTTGATTGATTAGCCCCTATTTCTGCTCTTCTGTAGAATTTTGTAGGCTTTAAGAACAGATAACTAATTTCGGTAAACTGTCTAATATCATCTGCTTGTCTTAAAAATCCAATATCATTCAGCTCTAACTCGGGAGATCTCCAAAAGACTCCTCCTTCATACCTCCAGTTACCACCTCCAGATTTTCCTCCAACAAGTTTTCCTCCAGTTCCTGTTAGCGAAGTTCTGTTAGAATCTACTTCTACATGATCTGCATCTATACGCTGAAAAAGATGTGTAAGACTTTCTTGTGTATGCTTAATAGCCTCTTTAGAACCCTCAACATGGCTTGTTACAACATTCCCTTCAATAAAATATTTTCTATCTCTCCAGTTATGTCTAAAGTCTACACCGCCAGTATAAGCAGATTTATGAAGTGTATTAAGATTATTTTCTCTTAAATCAACCAGTTCTGAAGTTTGGTCCGTATCCGTGTTTTCGTAATCTATATTTAATATATCTCCCAAATCTCTATTTGTTGCTGTAAAAATACCACCAATAAAAGAGTTACGCTTATTAAAATCTTTTTGAACTCTGCCAACAGTATAATTAGTTAAAGGCTCTACAATAGCCTCTCTTTTGTGTCCGTCTTTGTCCTCTATTTTGGCAATCTCTCTAGAAGTTACGCTTTCTAAAATACCAATAGACCACCCATCTTTTGTTTTACCACTAAATTTTGCAGCACCCAAAATAGTAGTATTACTAGGAGCATCTATATATTCGTCATTTACAGGGCTCGAATCATTAATTGGATTTCCACCAACAGAACCTTGTGGACTCCTCCCAATTCTTCTGGAGTAAAACAAATTATCAAACCCATTAGCAAACTGGTAATCAAAAATATTTTTATTTTCTACAAAAAATGGCCGTTGTTCTCTAAAAAAAATTTGAAACCCATCCAAAGCAATTGCTGCTGGATCCGCTTCTACTTGTCCAAAATCTGGATTAACCGTTAAGTCTAAAGTAAGGTCATTGGTTATTCCTATTTTTGCATCTAATCCTCCATTAAGCTCAAAATCTTTACCATCCCTAAAAGGATTTCCTTCTTCTGCTTGGTAAGTATCTAACTGGGTAACGGCAAATGGTTGAATTTCTAATTGTTTTTGAGCTTCTAGATTAATAAGACCGTGCAACTCTCCAAATTCGCTTATAAAACCCGAAGCATCTCTAGGTATACGTTGCCAAACAGACCGTTCATCTTTCCGAAATAACATTCTATTTATCTGGAGTCCCCATACTTGCTCTTCACTTTTACCAAATTTTACTTGACTTAAAGGAATTTTTATCTCTGCAGTCCAACCCTCACTATCTATAGCACTTGCTGCATACCAAATAGGATTCCAACTACTATCCCAATTATTACCATTTTGTGAAACAAACTCATCTCCTTTTACTCCCGCTGCTGTTATAGTAAAAGAAAAAGCCGTTCTTTTATCATGATACGTATCCAAAATAAGAGTAATACGATCCCCAGCAAAGCCATCTCTTCGAGAGAGTCTTTTTTCAATCTTATCGGGTTCATCATCAAAACACTTATATGCCACGTACAAAAATTTCTGATCATACATTATTTTGAAATTAGTTTTTTGACTTGGAGGAGTATTTTCATCTGGTTGACTTTCTATAAAATCGCCAGCCCACTCCACAGTTTTCCACCCCAAATCATCTAGCACTCCATCTATTTTTAGAACTTGAGTGTTTTTTAGTGGTTTGGTTGTATATATTCTTTTTGGAACAACATTGGTTGAATCTTGCGCAACGTTGACAATAGGTAATAGAAAAAGTACCAAAAAACAGGTATAAATTTTCATGCGGATTAAATATTTGATCATTGATATGTCTAAATATGATAGAAATTATTTTGCTTTGTCACACTTTGCACTGTTTTTTAGTAAAAAATTAACAGCAAACCCGTACTATTGTCTCCTCTTATAAACCGAATAGCTATACATTGCTTTAGAATCCATAAAAGCCAACACATCATACTTTTAAAATAATATGAATCACCTATTTGCTATCTAAATATATAATTGTACATTTGCACCCCTATTTTATGATAGGAAAGGAATGTTTAATTAAGTAAAAAATAATTAGTGTGGACACATTAAGTTACAAAACAGTATCTGCCAACAAAGCTACCGTTACAAAAGAATGGTTGCATGTAGATGCTGAAGGACAGACTTTAGGACGTCTTTCTTCTGTAGTTGCAATACTACTAAGAGGAAAGCACAAACCTAGCTTTACCCCACACGTTGATTGCGGTGATAATGTTATCATTACCAACGCTGACAAGATCAACTTAACAGGAAAAAAGTGGACAGAAAAATCTTACATCCGTCACACTGGATATCCTGGAGGGCAAAGGAGTCTTACTGCTCAGGAATTGTTTAACAAAAATCCAGAGCGTTTAATCGAAAAAGCGGTAAAAGGTATGCTGCCTAAAAACAAATTAGGAGCAGTTTTATTCCGTAATTTAAAGGTATATGCAGGAGCAGAACACAATCAAGATGCTCAGCAGCCTAAAACTGTTAACTTAAAAGAATTTAAGTAATGGAAGTTATTCACAAAATTGGTCGTAGAAAAACGGCTGTAGCTAGAGTTTATCTTAAGGAAGGTTCTGGAAAAATCACTGTTAACAAAAAAGATGTTGTTGACTATTTTCCAACTGCTACTTTACAGTATAAAGTAAACCAACCTTTAGTTTTAACAGGAAATGATGGCAAATTTGACATCTTAGTAAATGTTTATGGCGGAGGTGTTACAGGTCAAGCTGAAGCAATACGATTAGCTATATCAAGAGCTATGTGTACTTTAGATACTGAAGACGCTGAAGAATCAGAAGACGGAAGAGCTACAGGAAACAGAGGCATCCTTAAACCAGAAGGTTTATTGACAAGAGACCCTAGAATGGTAGAACGTAAGAAATTCGGACAGAAGAAAGCACGTAAGAAATTCCAGTTCTCTAAACGTTAATTTATTAAAACAGTATTTGTTGTTACCTCATTTTTTGAGGGGTTAGTTTAGCATCTAAATGTCCAAGGCCATACACAATGTAGCCACTTGAGCATTGCTATAAATCCAACAGAACGTAAACTATTACAAAAATGGCAAACAATATCGAAGTAAAAGAATTACTTGATGCAGGTGTACACTTTGGTCACCTAACAAGAAGATGGGATCCAAACATGGCTCCTTATATCTATATGGAGCGTAATGGTATTCATATCATTAACCTATATAAAACTGCTGCAAAAATCGATGAAGCTGGTGAAGCTTTAAAGAAAATAGCAGCATCGGGAAGAAAAATCCTTTTCGTCGCTACAAAAAAGCAAGCTAAAGAAATCGTAGCTGAAAAAGCAGCTAAAGCTAACCAACCATACATTACTGAAAGATGGCCTGGTGGAATGCTTACTAACTTTGTTACTATTCGTAAAGCTGTTAAAAAAATGGCGGCTATTGATAGAATGAAGAAAGATGGTACTTTTAACACATTATCTAAAAAAGAACGTTTACAAGTAGATCGTTTAAGAGCAAAACTAGAAAAAAACTTAGGTTCTATTTCTGACATGACTCGTCTACCTGGAGCATTATTTGTTGTAGATATTACTCGTGAGCACATCGCAGTAAAAGAAGCTCAGAAATTAAACATTCCTATTTTTGCAATGGTAGATACTAACTCTGATCCTCGTCAGGTACAGTATGTTATCCCTGCAAATGATGATGCTTCAAAATCTATAGACAAAGTAATGACTTATGTTACCGACGCTGTTATAGAAGGACTTAGCGAAAGAAAAGCTGTAAAAGATGCGCCTAAAAAAGATGCGCCTGCAAAAGACGTATCTGCAAAAGCTAAAACTGAAGAAGCACCAATAGTAATTGATGCTACAAACGAAGAAGAATAGATAGATTGGGTTATTACGCAATCTTTTTAAAATCTGAAGTTAGGTTTTAACTCTTTTAAAGCAAAGCTTAACTTTAATATAAAATAGACGAGTCGTTTGGTTTTTTACTTTTGTAGTACTAACTAAACGACTTGTTTTTTATACAAACAACACATTTACACATTAAATATTTAAAAATATGGCAAATATTACAGCAGCCGAAGTAAGTAAATTGCGTCAAGCTACAGGTGCCGGAATGATGGACTGTAAAAAAGCGCTTGTTGAAGCCGAAGGAGATTTTGATAAAGCAATCAAAGTTCTTAGAGAAAAAGGACAGAAAATCGCTGATAAAAGAGCTGACAGAGAATCTTCTGAAGGTGCAGTTATTGCAAAAGTTAACGATACTAAAAACAAAGGAGTAATTGTATCTCTTAACTGTGAAACTGATTTCGTAGGAAAAAATGAATCTTTCGTTTCTTTGGCTAATGAATTAGCTGAAATAGCTCTTAACGCTTCTTCTAAAGAAGAATTATTAGCTACAAATTTTAACGGCATGACTGTTCAGGAAAAACTTACTGAACAAACTGGTGTTATTGGAGAAAAAATAGAAATAGGTGATTTCAAAATACTAGAAGCTCCTTTTGTTGGATCTTATATACATGGAAATAAAATTGGTGCTTTAACTGGTTTGTCTTCAAATATTGAAAATGCAGACGCTCTTGCCAAAGACATTTCTATGCAAGTAGCCTCTATGGGAGCAACTACACTTTCTTACAAAGACTTTGATCCAGAATATGTTACTTCAGAAACACAAGCAAGGATTGCTGCTATTGAAAAAGAAAATATTGAACTTGGGCGATTAGGAAAAACATTAAAAAATGTCCCTCAATTTATCTCAAGAGCTCAATTATCTGATGACATAATTGCCCAGGCTGAAGAAAACTTAAAAGCTGAATTAAAAGCTGAAGGTAAGCCAAAACAAATTTGGGACAAAATTCTTCCAGGGAAATTAGAAAGATTTATCTCTGATAACACCACACTTGATCAAGAGCAATGTCTTCTTGATCAAAATTTTATCAAAGATGATAAAAAAAGTGTTGCAGATTACATTAAATCACATGGTGATGTATCTGTAGTAGCTTTTGAAAGAATTTCTTTAGGATAATTCC
This sequence comes from uncultured Flavobacteriaceae bacterium, assembly GCA_964353005.1. GTDB lineage: Bacteria > Bacteroidota > Bacteroidia > Flavobacteriales > Flavobacteriaceae > Aquimarina. The sequence goes on from CAYGUC010000003.1 coordinate 134,127, forward strand.
AAAATCATATATTTCAGATACTACTGAAATTTAAAAAACCGCTTCTGTAAAAGAAGCGGTTTTTTTTCATCATTTTTAAATATTTTCATCTTGTTCTTTTTACGTTTATAAGCACCTAATTTCTTAAAGCACTTACCCCCAAAATAAAGATTGACTCCCCAATCAATCTATAATATATAAACCTATTAAATTTATATATCTATCAAACGTATCAAAACATTTTAAAAATATTTTTCATCCCCCAACATTTTTTTTGTTTTCCCTGAGGCAAACCTAATACATAATTAGACACCAATCAATACTAATAGTAGGGGAAAATCACCCTTTTTTATTATATCGCATAAAATTTAACTTTTAGTATTCTCGTATAAAAAACCACCTTTATAATACAAACTATTTTCTAAATTAAGAATATCGCTATATTTGCACTACAGTTAAATCTCACAATGAAATACAAAAGAATATTACTTAAATTATCTGGCGAAGCTCTAATGGGGGAACGCCAATATGGAATTGACCCTAAAAGACTAGCAGAGTATGCCTATGAAATCAAACAAATTACCGAAAAAGGTGTACAAGTTGCCATTGTAATTGGAGGAGGTAATATTTTTAGAGGTGTTGCAGGCGCCAGCAAAGGGATGGATAGAGTACAAGCAGATCACATGGGTATGCTAGCCACCGTTATTAACGGATTAGCCTTGCAAAGTGCACTTGAAGACGCTAAAATACCTACCCGATTACAATCTGCAGTAAAAATTAATGAAGTTGCGGAACCATTTATTCGCAGAAGGGCAATTCGTCATTTAGAAAAAGGAAGAGTGGTTATTTTTGGAGGAGGAACAGGAAATCCATATTTTACTACGGATTCTGCCGCGGTACTTAGAGCAATTGAAATTAGTGCAGATGTTATTTTAAAAGGAACACGTGTAGATGGAATCTACACCTCAGATCCAGAAAAAAATGCAGACGCAACCAAATTTGATTTTATAACATTTGATGATGTTTTACGCAAAGGATTAAAAGTAATGGATACTACAGCTTTTACATTAAGCCAAGAAAACGAACTGCCAATAATTGTCTTTGACATGAATAAAGCAGGCAACTTACTAAAAGTGGTAGCTGGCGAATCCATTGGCACCCAAGTAAACCTTTAATCATATTGGCTTATTTTTTGATTAATCAGAAGAAAAGAACTAAAAAATGAACGAAGAAATAGATTTTATAATAGATTCTACTAAAGAGGCAATGCAAGCTGCAATTACTCATTTAGAAAAAAAATTACTTAATATTAGAGCTGGAAAAGCTTCTCCTGCGATGTTAGGAGGAGTAATGGTTGAATATTACGGATCTCCTACCCCACTAAATCAAGTAGGAAACGTAAGCGCACCAGACGCTAGAACGATAACTATCCAACCTTTTGAAAAATCTTTGATCCAAGCTATCGAAAAAGGTATTCAACTAGCTAATCTTGGCTTTAATCCTATGAATAATGGAGAAAGTGTTATCATTAGCGTCCCTCCTCTTACAGAAGAACGTCGTAAAGATCTTGCAAAACAAGCTAAAGCAGAAGCAGAAGATTCTAAAATAGGTGTACGTAACGATCGTAAAAATTCTAATAATGAAATTAAAAAATTAGAAAAAGATGGTCTATCTGAAGATTTAGCAAAAGTAGCAGAAACAAGTATTCAAGAATTAACCGATATCTATATCAAAAAAATTGATGAAATACTTAGTAATAAAGAAAAAGAAATTATGACAGTTTAATCTTTTTTACATTAATTATAACAGAGGCGTTTTCTAAACGGAAACGCTTTTTTTGTATATTCGTTTTTTGAATCTATTCAGCATAATGCAAAACAAACTCCTTTGTTTATTACTTTTTACGCACTTTGTCTTAATTTCTCAGGTTAGTATTAATGGTATTGTTATAGACCAAAACTCTAAAGAACCTTTATCATTTGCTACAGTAAAAACTAACGACTCCTCTTATGCGCTCACTTCAGTGAAAGGAACATTTGCAATACGCTGTAAAACCTACCCAGTAAGTTTAGCTATAAGCTATCTAGGTTATCAAAAAAAAATCATAGTAATTACCAAAAAAAACACAGAAAAACTTACAATTGAACTTGCTCTTCAAGAAGAAAATCTAACTACTGTAAAATTAGGTGACTTCCAAAATATCGCTGCAAAAATAGTTAATGAAGCAATTCGTAAAAAAAAACAAAACAACCCTAATAAATCATTATCCTCTTACAGCTATAAAAGCTATAATAAATTAAAGATAACAGAAGACCATCAAGCCCATCTAAAAACTAATGATACTTCTAGTATAGATATGGAGCATCTATTCAATAAAGCTCATTCTTTTTTATCAGAAAAAATAAGCTTACATCAATTCAAAAAAAACATAGGGCAAAAAGAAACGGTTTTAGCAACTAAAATGAGCGGTTTTAAAAAACCAATCTATAACATACTAGGTATAAAAATACAGTCTAACTCTTTATATGATGAAGATTATACTATATTCAACAATAAATATATAGCTCCATTATCTAAAAAAGCGCTTAAAAACTATCATTACAAAGTATTAGACACCACAAAAGGTAAAACACCTGCTTTTGTTATCCTTTTTCAACCACGAAAATCTAAAAATTTTGCAAATTTAGAAGGCGTACTCTATCTAGATACAAAAACATTGGCTATACAAAAAGCAATTATAGAACTTCGAGGAGAGCTTAATGTAATGGCTAAACATGACTTTAAATATTTTCAAGACAAAGAAAGTTGGTTTCCCTCCCGACAAGAAATTACAATACGAAACGGAAATGGAAGACAAAAAATAAGTCTTTTTGGGGGACAGATTTCTGTAGGAAGGATAGGGAGCAATAAAAAAGATACATCAAAAAACAATGATTTTTTAATTTCTACAACCAATTTATTTGATATTCAATTAGATAAAAAAGAAAATTCAACTCTTAGTCAAGCTACTATAAAAGTAGATCCCTTAGCAAATAGTAGACCAGAATCTTATTGGAATCAATACCGCACTAACACTATTACCGAAAAAGATTTAAATTCATTTCCAATCGTAGATAGTATAGTAAAGGCTCAAAATATCGAACGAAGAATTGATGTAATTCAAAGTTTTAATACTGGATATTATCCTATTGGTTTTTTTGACTTTGATCTTACATATCCTATTAAATTTAACAATTATGAAGGTTTGCGGGTAGGATTAGGAGGCAAAACAAATACAAAATTCTCTAATCGATTTCGATTAGAAGGATACCTTGTTTATGGCTTCAGAGATTCAAAATTTAAACATGGTATTGGCGGAGGCGTCTTACTTAATAAAAATTCAGATTCATGGCTCAATATAAATTACAAGGACGATGTTAAAGAAGTAGGTAGTTTCCTATACCTTACAGATCGAAGAGTATATTCTTTATTTGAGCCACGTTTAGTAAATATTGATTTTTACTACAAGCACAAAACATGGAGCACTAGCCTGCAAAAACAAATTTTTCCGAAATTAATGTCTGAAACTCAATTTTCTACTAGCGATATTGACCAGACAGGAGGATATACATATACAAATAATAACACAGTTTTTTCTTCATACAAAATATCAGAAGCCACTATAGCACTTAGATGGAGTCCCTTTAGTGAGTTTTTAAAAACCCCAAATCAGTTTAAAGAAATTCATGAAGGATATCCAAAAATAACAGCGCAATACACACAAGGCTTTAAAGGGGTATTTGACAGTAATTTTGAATATCGAAAAATAGGGCTAAAAGCAGAATATATTATTACCCGAATTAATCAATCTCAAACAAGTTTTTTATTAGAGGCAGACTATGCAAGTGGAGACATACCTCTTACTCACTTATATCACACCTACCCTAATGCTCCTACAAAAGAAACGGCATTAAGAAGATTTTCTGTAGCAGGTAGAAGAACTTTTGAGACTATGTATTTTGGAGAATTTTTTAGTGACAAGTTAGCTACACTACAGGTTAAACACAGAATAAGACCTATACATATTACTAATTGGCTGAAACCTGAGCTTGTTTTTATAAGTCGTTATGCAATTGGCGAGGTTAGTGATATCGAAAAACATGAAGGTGTAGATTTTTCTTCTTTACAACAAGGATATCAAGAATCTGGACTAGAAATCAACAAGTTATTTGCTGGTTTTGGACTAAGTTTCGCCTATCGCTACGGAGCATATCACCTTCCTAATTTTGAAGATAACATTTCTTTTAAATTCACCTTTTATTTAAAACTTTAATTCTCAAAATAATACCTGATTTTCTTTATCAAATTAGTTAAATTATATCTCTCCAATCCTTACATTTGCACAAGGAAAGGAAAGTAAAGAATGGCAAAATTATTCAGTTTCGGGTTTTGGAATGCACTGGCTGGAATCATACTCCGTAATAGAGCAGTAATATTTCTAACAATAATAGGGATAACAGTTTTTTTAGGTTTTCAATGGAAAAATATGAGGTTTTCCTATTCAGAAGCTAATCTACTCCCTGATGATCATGAGGTAAATATACAATACCAAAAATTTCTTGAAAAATTTGGGGAAGAAGGCAATTTAATAGTAATGGCTGTTAAAGACAGTACACTATTTACTCCTGAAAAATTAAAAGCCTGGAACGACTTCAACACTTCTTTTAAAACATACAAAGAGATTGATTTAGTCGTATCTATTTCAGATCTTAAAATGTTAAAAAAAGAAGACAATCCATCAAGATTTGAATTAATACCTTTTATTAAAGACAGTATTTATACTAAAAAACAAGTTGCTAAGTATAAAAATGAACTATTCAATAAATTACCATTTTATGAAGGTTTAGTATATAGTAAAAATTCTCAAACCGTACAAAGTGCCCTTTATTTAAAAAAAGACATTGTAAACACTCCTCTAAGAAAAAAGTTTATTGAAGAAATACTTCAACCCGCTGTTGTTGATTTCGAAAAAAAACACGACTTAGATGTCAAAGTCTCTGGTATGCCATATATTAGAACCTTGAATTCTCAGAACATAATGGATGAAATTCAAATTTTCATTCTGGCAGCCTTACTCGTTACTTCTTTAATTTTCTTTTTCTTTTTTAGATCCTTTAGAGCTACTTTCATATCCATGACAGCAGTTATCATTGGAGTAATGTGGGCTTTTGGTTTTTTAGGACTTTTAGAATATGAAATCACTGTACTAACAGCAATTATACCACCATTAGTAATTGTTATTGGTATACCTAATTGTATTTTCTTGATCAATAAGTATCAGCAAGAAATTAAAAAACATGGTAATAAAGCAAAATCTTTACAACGAGTAATTACAAAGGTCGGCAATGCAACATTAATGACAAATGTTACTACAGCTGCTGGATTTGCAACTTTTGCATTAACAGAAAGTAAATTACTAAGGGAGTTTGGCATTGTAGCTTCACTAAACATTATCGCCTTATTTATACTTTGCTTATTAGTTATAACTATCATATATAGTTACATGCCTCAACCTAAAGAAAGACATTTAAAGCATTTAGGTAAAGGATGGATAGAGAAATTAATGGATTGGATGGAAAATATGGTAAAAACAAGAAGAGTAACCATATATTTTTCGTCTGTTATTATTTTAATTGTTAGTATTATTGGTATCTACACTATAAAAGTCTCTGGAAGTTTATTAGAGGACATGCCCAAATCTGCTGGTTTTTATAAAGACATAGAGTTTTTTGAAGAGGAGTTTGACGGTATTATGCCGTTAGAAATATTAATAGACACTAAACGAAAGCAAGGAGTATTAAAACTGCCCACGCTAAAGCGAATGGAAAAACTTCAGGAACTTCTAGAAGAAACCCCAGAGCTTTCAAAACCAATTTCTATAGTTAACCTTGTTAAATATTCAAAACAAGCTTTCTATAATGGTAACCCTAAATATTATCAAATACCAACTAGCCAAGAAAGAAACTTTATTTTGCCATATGCAAATAGCTTTGAATCTGAAGCTGGAGTAATGAAAAGTTATGTAGATTCTACCGGGCAATACGCTAGAATAACTACGTTTATGAAAGATGTGGGTACCGAAGAAATGGAACGTATAGAATCTACCCTTGCTCCTCAAATTGAAAAAATATTTCCAAAAGACAGATACGATGTTTCCTTTACTGGTAAGGCTCTTATTTTTCAGAAAGGAACCAAATATTTGGTTTGGAACCTAACCTTTTCATTAGGGCTTGCAGTACTATTGATAGCTCTATTTATGGCCTGGATGTTTAGATCCTGGAAAATGATAGTGATATCTTTAATTCCAAATTTATTACCATTATTAATGACCGCTGGTTTAATGGGTTATTTAGGCGTACCTATTAAACCTTCTACTATATTAGTTTTTAGTATTGCATTTGGTATTTCTGTAGACGACACCATACATTTCCTTGCAAAATACAGACAAGAATTAAAAGCAAATCATTGGAGGATTAGAAAATCTGTTCTTGCAGCCTTAAGAGAAACAGGGGTTAGTATGTTCTACACTTCAACTGTTCTATTTTTTGGTTTCTCTGTATTTATGATATCTAGTTTTGGCGGAACTAAAGCATTAGGAGGACTTGTCTCTACAACTTTATTATTTGCCATGCTATCTAATCTATTATTACTTCCATCTTTATTACTCTCTTTAGAAAGAAGTATTGCAAACAAAAAGACTCTTAAAGAGCCTACCCTAAAAATTATACCTAACGACGAAGAGTTAGATGAATCTAGTAAAAAAGACTAGTTGTAACCCAAAACAATCTTATAAAAAAAGCCCCGTTAGAAACTAACGGGACTTCTGTAAGATAGATTACCCCAAAACCTATCGAACTAAACTTAACGTAAACACAATCGTCATAATTGCATATGCAAGATAACGTCCCTTTTTATATTTTGAAATACCCTGTGGGGGGGAAAAATCCCCTTTTTTCAAAAACATTGTAAGTTTTAACATTATTCAAATAAACAATACTTAAAAATCTTAACATAAAGTATTGAATATCATTTATTTACAAATAAAAAACAATATTACCGCTGTTTTATTTTTATAGAAAAATTTCAAAAAAAAAGACCATTTTTAGCTTAAAAAGGTGTCAAATAGTATTTTTTTATAGAATTAGAATTTTAAAAAGCGTCTAGTTTAAGTAATAAAGAACAATCCTTCTTTTTTTGAATTCATAAGATTATGCTACAATCCGATTAAAAAATTATCTTTGCTACCTTAAAATTCATACATACTTTAGTTTATGTATAGTAAACTAAAGTATGTATGAAAAAAATGATTTTTAAATTATTTAGAAAAGCAGATTATATAATTAATAAGATGTAGGTATACGTTATTTTTGATATTTATTTGAACATTATTATACAAATTACATCTAATCTTAAAAAAATTAAAAACTAATGAAACATACTAAAGTAATAGAAGTGCTACAAAGTGATAAGCTATTACAACCTGTAATTGTTAAAGGCTGGGTTCGTTCTTTTAGAAATGATCGTTTTATTGCAATTAATGACGGATCTACCATAAATAACATCCAGTGTGTTTTAGAAGACAATACAATTGACAAAACCACACAAAACAGAATTAATATTGGGGCTGCAGTTGCCATAACAGGAACTCTCGTTGAAAGCCAAGGACAAGGACAACGCGTAGAAATACAAGTAACCAATGTTGAAATTGAAGGAGATGCAGATCCAGAAGAACTAAAGCTTACTATCTTATCTCCGAAAAGACATACTTTAGAAAAACTAAGAGAGCAAGCACATCTAAGAGTAAGAACGAATACTTTTGGTGCAATAATGAGGGTTCGTTCAAAATTATCTTTTGCTATACATGAGTATTTTCAAAAAAATGACTTTTATTATGTACATACTCCAATAATTACAAAAAGTGATGCAGAGGGAGCTGGTGAGGCCTTTAAAGTAACTAATCTAGACCTTAATCATATCTCTAAAGACAAAAATGGTGAGGTCGATTATACAGGAGATTTTTTTGGAGGCGAGACAAACTTAACTGTTTCTGGTCAATTAGAAGCTGAAACGTACGCTATGGGACTAGGACAGGTATATACTTTTGGCCCTACTTTTAGAGCTGAAAACTCAAATACTTCTCGCCATTTAGCAGAATTTTGGATGGTAGAACCAGAAGTAGCTTTTTGTGACTTAGATGGCAATATGGATCTGGCAGAAGATTTTATAAAATATGTAATTAAATTTGTTTTAGAAAATTGTCAGGATGACTTAGAGTTTTTAGAAAATCGTCTAACTCAAGAGGATAAACAAAAGCCGCAAGAGGAAAGAGCTGAGATGTTATTACGAGATAAGTTAAATTTTATATTAGACAATAATTTTAAACGAGTAAGTTATACAGAGGCGATTGAAATTCTAAAAAACTCTAAACCTAATAAGAAGAAGAAATTTAAGTTTCCTATCGATTCATGGGGTGCAGATTTGCAGAGTGAACATGAAAGATTTCTTGTTGAAAAGCATTTTAAATGTCCTGTGATCTTATTTGATTATCCTGCAAATATAAAGTCATTCTATATGCGTCTAAACGAAGATGGAAAAACGGTAAGAGCTATGGATATTTTATTTCCAGGAATAGGAGAGATTGTTGGTGGTTCTCAAAGAGAGGAGCGTTTAGAAGTTTTAAAAGAAAAAATGGCGGCTCTAAGTATTCCTGAAGAAGAATTATGGTGGTATCTGGATACTCGCCGTTTTGGAACCTGTACCCATAGTGGTTTTGGTTTAGGATTCGAACGTTTAGTACTTTTTGTTACTGGTATGACCAACATTCGCGATGTTATTCCTTACCCAAGAACACCTCTTAATGCAGAGTTTTAATATGAATTAATTACTATGCCTTTTTAATAAAATCTCAGAAATTAGATTCTTTATAATAATTTTATCTGGACCTGATTTCTGAGATTTGTTTTTTGCATGTTGTATCTTTTTATAATGTGGCATCTTTCCTGTTTTCTCTATAACCATAAGAACTTCTTCAAAAAAACCATTTAAAATAGGAATTACGAATCTGCTCGATTCATGTTTTTCTCTCAAATGAATAAATTTTTTGGTGTATGCTAAAAAAGTTTGTGGGTATTGAGAAAAAGTAAGTAACGCTTCGCAAAAACTCTTATAAACTTCTATTTTATTTAGGTTATTTTTAAATTTAAGTTTTTCACGATTTATTTGTGTTAGCACATATAGTAATACGCTTTCTTTGATAAATACGCTATAATCATTCTTAGAGTAATAATACACTTCCATTCCGATATTTGTATTTACTACCAATACTTCCTGACCTATGTTTTCTTTTAAAAATGATTCAAAAATCGTAACCATAGACGAAGACATTAATAATCTTCTATTAACACCTAATCCTATAATATTTACAGATTTAATACTTTCTATTTCTTTGTTATTGTTCACTGAGTAATCTTAAATAATCCTGATATTTCTAACCCTTGATTTTTAGCATGCATTTCGGCAGTATATCCACGATTGTCCTTTGCAAGTATATCTGCTCCTTTTTCAACTAACAACTTAATAATCTCTTTTTGTCCAAATGTTGCAGCGTATATTAAAGCTGTAGCATCATTAAAGTTTCTCTCATTTATATCTGCCCCATTTTCTATAAGCAACTTTGCAATATCATAATATCCTTTAAAGCAAACTCCCATTAGTGCTGTATTTCCTGAAGCATCTTTAGCATCTATATCAGGAGCATAATCTAAAATTATATTTGTAATTTCCTCAAGACCATAATAAGATGCTAATAATAAGGGGGTAGAACCTCTACTATCTTTTTCATTAACTAACAAAGGATTTTTATTTAGAATTGTTTTTACTTTTTCTACTTCTTCAGACCGAATAGCATTAAAAATATCTTCCATATTTATTTTGTCATTTTTTTTGTGAATACCTAACAAGCTAGTCGGAAATCTTTTCGAGATATCAAAAAAATTTTCCGACTAGCCGTTAACTAATATAAAATCAAATTATGAATTTAATACAAAGTTTGTGCTGTTAAATTTAAAGCTTTACGAACACCATTGCCATATTCTGGATCTGCTTTATCAAAATGGGCTAACTGTTTTTCGATAATTCCCATAGATACGCCTTGCATTGCAGCTGCGATATTATTAAAAAGACGCTCTTTTTGTTCGGTATTAAACAATCTAAATAAATCTCCTGGTTGTTTATAGTCTCCAAAAGTATCATTTTCTTCATACCTGTTTACATCTCCATCGATTTTCATGGGTGGTTCTGCAACACTAGGATCTTCTACTGCACCTCCTTTTGTATTTGGCTCATAATATGCATCTGGGTTTGTATTTCCATTATCAAAAAATCGCATGGCACCATCTTTATGATAATGATTTACCTCTGATATTGGTGCATTAGCTGGTAATGCCTCATAATGCGTTCCTAATCTGTATCTATGAGCATCTGCATAAGAAAAAATCCTAGCTTGTAATACTTTATCTGGAGAAAATCCAATACCAGGAACTACATTAGATGGTGAATATGCAGCATTTTCTATATACTGAAAATAATTATCTGGATTTTTATTTAACTCGAACTCTCCTACCTCAATTAGCGGATAGTCTGCATGTGGCCATACTTTTGTTAAATCAAATGGATTATACGCTGTTTTTTCTGCATCTGCTTCTGGCATTACCTGAATCATCATCTTCCATTTAGGATAATCCCCACGCTCTATTGCTCCGTACAATTCTTCTTGAAATTTTTCTCTGGTTTGTCCAATTACGGTTGCTGCCTCCTCATTCGTATAGTGTTTATGGCCTTGCTGAGTTTTCATATGAAATTTCACCCAAAAACGTTCTCCATCATTGTTCCAAAATGAAAATGTATGGGATCCATACCCATTCATGTGCATAGGTGTTTGAGGAATTCCTCGATCACTCATTAGTATAGTTACTTGGTGTAAACTTTCTGGAGTTTGAGACCAAAAGTCCCACATCGCCTCATTAGACCTTAAATTAGTTTTTGGATGTCTTTTTTGGGTTCGAATAAAATCTGGAAACTTATACCCATCCCGAATAAAAAATATCGGAGTGTTATTCCCTACTAAATCCCAATTTCCTTCTTCTGTATAAAATTTTAAAGAAAAACCTCTTACATCTCTTTCTGTATCTGCAGCACCTAGCTCTCCTGCAACAGTAGAAAATCTGGATAAAATAGCTGTTTGCTTTCCTACTTCAGAAAATATCTTGGCTCGAGTATATTTTGTAATATCATTAGTTACTGTAAAAGTACCTTGTGCCCCCCAACCTTTAGCATGAACAACTCGTTCTGGTATCCGCTCGCGGTTTTGGTGAGCTAGTTTTTCTAGCAATTGGTAATCTTGTAATAAAACAGGGCCTCTATTTCCTGCAGTGATAGATCTTTGGTTATTAGATACAGGAGCTCCTGCAGAGGTAGTTAATTTTTTCTTAGTCATTGTATATAAATTTTGTGTGGATTATCTTTACATAAAGATACATGATATCTTACATAAAATCAATACATTAAATTGATTGTAATAATTTTACTATAAGAAAAAACTATTATCAACTAATTTTCAATTATAAAAAATTATAAATAGTAGTATTATAATTTTTTAACTATGAAAAATAATGATTACTAAATTCAAATAGCACTAATTTTTCTATTATCCAAATTCTAAAAAAAGAAGCACTTATCCTTACCTTTAAACATACATTATTATTGTAGCTTCTAAATTTATCCTTATTTAAGGTTTATCAAAAAACTCACTCATTACCCAAACGATTCTTCATTTTCAATAATTCTCTTTCAATCATAATCAATTTATCCTCTACTGCATCAGAAAATTCTGGTATACGTCTAAAAAAAGTGTATCTAACCCTCCACATTTCTTTTATATCAGACAAAGAATATTCTTCATCCTCAATATTTTTATGATCAGTTCTTAAAACGGCATTATTTTTTGTTATATACAATCTTCTAAAAATCAACTTATCCTCAACGACTACAAAAACCAAAGTTCCATTATTCAATTTTTTCATAACTGTTTGCGGAACTTTTTCTCCTATAACCACATCTTTAGGATAAAAACCTCTATCGTGCGAAGTCATTTCAAGATTACTTACCGTATATGCGCGAAATTCTTTTGTTGGATTAACTGGTAATTGCATTACAGGAAGTTCTTTAATAAAAGCCTCTTTATCATATAAAGCAATATAATCGTTAGAATTATTTTCGGTTATGCAAGGAATAATTGCAAACTGTTCCCGTTTTACATCTTCTGCATACGTAGTTAAATCTCCTTTAAATTTTAAAAGCTGGTTAACCGTTAGTTCACTAGTTAGCAAATCATCTATAACAATGCTAAAATAGTTAGCAATCTTAATAATCGTTTCTATTTTCGGTTCGCTTCTACCCTCTTCATAGGCCCCTAAAGTACCTCTTTTAAGCTCAAAAAGCTCTGCAAAAGCCTGTTGACTCAATCCTTTAACTCCTCTAATTTTTTTAATATTTTTTCCAAAAAAAGACATTATGCTAATTTTATTTGCAATTATAAAATATAGTTGTATATTTACACTAACAATATTAGCCAATATCTTATTAAAAAGCTAATTTTAGTAGACATACTTTTTTTCATTTCATTGTTTCATTTGTAAAAGGAAGCATCTACTAAAATTTTTAGCGAAATCATCAAATTATTAACTTAAATCTTTCATACCCATGATAATCATTGCATTTTATCTCGCTAATTTAGCTCTGGATATCCTCAAAAAGTTATACTACTTTTTGTAATATTGATGTACAGTCCTACAACTTGAAATATATTACTAATTATTATCTAAATAAACCATCCAATGCAAGATCATTTTCAACTAGTAAAAGACTATTTGCTACAACTAAATTACACTATTGTTCATGAAAATAAACGAGAAGGTATCCTTATGATTAGCAAAGAAAATGAAGGAATCAAAAACATGATTCTAGGAGTAGCATCACCAATTCTTATAATGGAACAGCATATTTTCAATATCAGGAATAAAAATGAGATAGTATATCGAAATTTACTACAGAAAAACCGAGATATCGTTCACGGAGCTTTTGTTTTGGATGAAACTGGTGAGAAGGTCATCTTTAGAGACACCCTTCAGATTGAACATCTGGATCTTAATGAATTAGAAGGTTCATTAAATTCTTTAGGTCTGTTATTAAGTGAATATTCAGACCAAATTATAAATTTTTCAAAATACTAATACTATGAATTTTTTTAGAAGAATATTTAAAATAGGAGAGGCAGAAGCAAATTCTGCAATTGATAAGATGGAAGATCCTATAAAAATGACGGAGCAAGGAATACGAGATATGAAAACAGATCTTGAAAAAAGCCTGGAAGCACTGGCACAAGTAAAAGCACTAGCAATAAGAGCTAAAAATGATATCGAAGAATTTACTACGAAATCTGAGGATTACCAACAAAAAGCCATGCTAATTCTAAAAAAAGCACAAAAAGGAGATCTTGACTCTACAGAAGGGGATCGATTAGCCAAAGAAGCTTTAATCAAAAAAGAAGAAGCGCAGCAACAGCAAAAACGATGTAAAGAAGAATCTGATAAACTAAACATATCGGTAGCACAATTAGAAACGAATGTGCAAGAAATAAAACAAAACATAAGCAAATGGGAGAATGAACTAAAAACACTAAAAGCTCGTGTAAAAGTATCTGCTGCAACCAAAAATGTAAACAAACAAATGGCCGAGATTGATAGTTCCAGCACCGTATCTATGTTAGAACGTATGAGAGAAAAAGTAAATCAGGAAGAAGCATTAGCCGAAGCTTATGGGGATATTGCTAATGCATCAAAATCAATCGATGATGAGATAGATAATGCTATCGATGTCACAAAAGCAAATGCAGAAGATGATTTGGCGAAACTAAAAAAACAATTAGGAATTAATAATAAAGAGTGAAACATTTTTTAAGCTCGTGACATTAAGTATATAATAGTACACATTAAATAACCATACCATTGAAAGAATTATTTGACATAGCAACTTCTATAGTTAATCTACCATTAACTATTCTTTTTGGATTATTAATCCTATACTGGCTGTTAACTACTTTAACAGGAATGGATCTGGATTTTTTTGACGCAGATATAGATGTGGACATAGATACAGATGTAGATATGGATACGGATTTTGACGCCAGAACCAATCTGGATATACATGAAATCTCTAACACCGAAGTAAAAAAAGAAGATGTAATTAGAAGACGGGGTAAACTTAATTTTTTTCAGATATTTTTAATCTATTTTAACTTTGTCGGGCTGCCATTTATGTTCACCTTTTCATTTTTTGTGTTGTTCTGGTGGGCAATAACGATGACAGGAACATCTATAACTCATAGTTATAACAGCGATTTTGGATTTACATTTTTCTTTACGGGGATTATTCCTGCACTATTTTTAACCAAAATATGTACTACCCCATTTAAACGGTTCTTTACCAATTTTAATAATAAAGGAGAAAGCGCTTTAGAATTATTAGGCCGGCAAGGTATTTTACAAAATACTATTTCTGGAGAAAAAATTTCAACTTTAGAAATAAAAATTCAGTTAGACCCAATAAAAGTAATGGTAAAATCCAAAGGTGGTATAGAAATCCCTGCCAATACCAAAGTAGAAATAGTTAATCAAGTAAAAAACAAACAACTTTATATCATTCAACCAATAAATTAATATTTTATGAGCAATATAGCTAACATAGCCATTATCGTGGTGGTAGCATTGGTACTGCTAATTGTACTATACTTTATAATAATCGCCATATTCTACAGAAAAATTCCGCAAGGAGAATCCCTTGTTCGTACGGGATTTGGAGGAACTGCAGTAGCATTCGACAAAGGTTTATATGTAATTCCTGTACTACACCGGGTAGAAATCATGGATATTTCTATCAAAAAAATTGAAATAGAGCGTACAGGAGTAAATGGACTAATTTGTAAAGACAATATCCGAGCAGATATTAAAGTAGCATTTTTTGTTAGAGTTAATAAGTCTGTAGAAGATATTATAAATGTAGCACAAACCATTGGTTGTAATCGCGCTTCAGAAATTGATACTTTACGTAGTTTATTTGACGCTAAGTTTTCTGAAGCATTGAAGACAGTAGGTAAAAAATTCGAATTTATAGAATTGTACGAAGCCCGAAGAGAGTTTAGAGAAGAAATCATTAATATTATAGGAACAGACTTAAATGGCTATATACTAGATGATTGTGCTATTGATGATCTGGAGCAAACTGCATTAAGTGTTTTAAAACCAGATAACATTTTAGATTCTGAAGGAATTAAAAAAATAACAGAACTAACCGCTGCTCAAAACATCAAATCCAACCTTATAAAACGGGATGAAGAAAAAATCATTCGCAAACAAGATGTAGAAGCACGAGAAGCAATTTTAGAGTTAGACAAACAACTTGCAGAAAAGGAAGAACAACAAAAACGGGAAATTGCCAATATAAAATCCCGAGAAGAAGCCGAAACCCTAAAAGTAGCAGAAGAAGAACGATTAAAATCTGAAACTGCTCGTATTGCAACACAAGAAAAAGTGAAAGTTGCAGAAGAAAATATGGAGCGCCAAATCATTGTTGCCGCCAAAAACAAACAACGTACCGATGCCGTAGAAACCGAAAGAGTTGAAAAAGACAGAATGTTAGAAGCTACAGAACGGGAACGTATTGTTACACTGGCACAAATCGAAAAAGAAAAAGTAGTCGAAGTTGAAAAAAAGAATATTCAGGATGTAATTCGGGATAGGGTAACCTTAGAAAAAGGAGTGGTAGAAGAGCAAGAAAACATGAAAGATATTCAAGCTTTTAAAACCGCAGATCGTGATAAACAAGTAAAAATTACTATTGCTGAAGCAAATGCGCAAGAAGACTTGATTAAAACTATAAAAGCAGCAGAAGCACAAAAAGAAGCAGCCAAACAAAAAGCTGAAGAAATAAATATCGAAGCACAAGCGCAAAAAGAAGCGAGCGAAAAAGAAGCAGAAGCACGTAAAACATTAGCAGAAGCAACAGCAAAAGAAGAAGCCACCATTGGATTGTCTGAAGCGCAAGTAATGCACGCAAAAGCAGACGCCAGAGAACGTGAAGGTATGGTAGAAGCCATTGTAATCGAAAAGAAAGCGAAAGCGGAAGCTTTAGGGATTGAAGCAAAAGCCGAAGCCATTCGAAAAGAAGGACTGGCAGAAGCAGAAGTAATCAAAGAAAAAGCTATTGCTGATGCTGCTGGAATAGAAGAAAAAGCAGAAGCAATGAAAAAATTAGATGGTGTTGGTAAAGAGCATGAAGAATTTAAACTGCGTTTAGACAAAGAATTACAAGTAGATCTGGCACATATTAATATACAGAAAGAAATAGCAGATGCACAGGCAGAAGTGATCGGAGAAGCCTTAAAAGCTGCTAATATTGATATTGTAGGTGGAGAAACCATGTTCTTTGATCAAATTGTAGGGCAAATTACCAGAGCCAAAGGAATTGATAGATTAGTTAAACATTCTGATAATATACAAGACGTAAAAGATGCCATACTAGGAAGCGATGACGTAAAAGGAAATCTTTTAGAAAAAATAAAAGAATTTGCTACCAAATACGGCATTTCTTCTGAGGACATCAAGAATCTAACCATTGCAAATATATTAATGGATTTGAAACAAAAAACCACAGATTCTTCAGAAAACAATATGTTTACTAATCTCTTAAACCTTGCAAAAGGATTGGGTTTATCTGATAAAAAATTAAAATAATAAACTCTTTCGCTAAGCAGAAGAACAAAATAGGCACCAAAAAGCTCTCCTCTTTGTAAAAGGAGGAGAATAAATTTCGCAAAGCGAAAGAAAGAGGTGGTTCTGTACCCCAATCCTTAATTTATTAAAGATAAAAGAAAATAACACTTTTGAATAAAAAACAAATCCATAACAGAAAGTATCTGGAAACCTATAGAAAAGATTTACGAAACAACGGTACTTCTGCAGAGGCATTTTTATGGAAATATTTACAAAAAAGTCAATTAGACGGCAGGAAATTTAGGAGACAACATAGTATAGGTAATTGTATTACTGACTTTTATTGTCCAAAAGAAAAACTAATTATAGAATTAGATGGTCAAATACATAATACTCTGCAAGCTCAGAAATACGATCAAAAAAGAACAGAATATCTAAATAGTTTAGGATTTGCTGTAATACGATTCGAAAATAAAATGATATTTGAACATTTACCATCCGTATTACAAGAGATAAAAGATAATTTTAAAAAGTGAATTTTCACAAAGTGAAAAAACAAAAAACTCTCCTCCTTGTAAAAGGAGGAGAATGAATTCCGCAAAGCGGAAGAAAAAGGTGGTTGTGGATCCCATACCACCCTGAATTTGCAATTGCAAATTCTTCCCTCCTTGTAAGGAGGGAAAATTATTAATAACTCTGATTAAACACTAGAGTAAACTATGCAAGAAGAAAACACTAATTCACATACCCAACTAGACGGAGGAACTTACGAAATCATCCAAAATCGCTTACAAAAGCAAAAAGGAGAACTTCAAAATCGTCTTATACAACTTAATGATGCCCGTAAAGAAGTTTTTGGTAGTGTAGAAACCAAATTAATTGCCAATAACCGAATAAATACCGAGCATAATTGTATTGCCAGGGATATCGTTACTATTGGTGGGTTTTGTATTTTTGGATACAATGTGCATTTTGGGCTTCGTACAGAAGTCACACTAGCAGATGTATTTAGTATCTACACCTATAAAAATGATCATTTTTCTGCAAAGCCTTTAGACTTAATCAACGATACCACATTTATCGATGAATTTACCAATCTCTATAAATATTATCGTAACACCATATTTTCAAAATTTGCAATAGTTGGAAATTATCTTCACATGGTTTTTCAGCTTAGTGACAGTGTTTCAGACATTAAAACCTTTAAATGGTTAATAAATGATGGTAATCTATCTTATATAGACAACCGAAGTGAACATGAATTCAAATTTCCTAAACAACATGAATTTAATTGGGTCGAAGTCAATCGGGATATGCACCGATACGGAAAACACCCACATATTTCGATCTTAGACAAAGTTTTTGTAGAGACTGTAGGCGGCGATTTAACTATTAAAATTGAAGATAATACCGAAGAAGGAAAAGGAATTTTAGACGAGGCTGTAGAACATATAGATCAAACATTAGATGATGGACAATATCGATTTGCCAATATCGGTAACCTAATAGTTCTCGAAATAAAGCCTTTTCAGGAAGCTCCTCGCTATTTCGTGTATAATCATAAAATACAAGAGGTAAAAAAAATTAATTCTATAAAAGACGCATGCGTATTGCTACCAGATGATCAAGGTATTATTTATCCTAATGGATACTACCTGCAATCTGGCGAATTCAAATTATTTACCAATGAAATTACGAATGTAAAATTTCAAGAAAAAATAAGTTCTCCTAATGGAGAAGATTTTCTCTATGTTTTTTATGAAAGCAAAAAGGGTCTATACACACTCATGTCCTATAATGTAATAGAACAAGAGGTAAAAACACCAATAGTTTGTAATGGTTTTACCATACTAGAACATGGTGAGTTATGTTATTTTAAAACCGAAAATGAACAGACCAAACATCATGTCATTCAGATATGGCAAACCCCATTTATAAAAGGCGCCATATTACCATCAGAACACACAGATACCTTACTTTATAAAATAGGCAATAAGGATATTGTAAAAGCAATGGCAGAAAGTAATGCTTTAATAACATTGCTTAATAAAGAAGATAATTATGATGGATTGTATGATGATATAGCGAAATTTTCTAATGAAATTGTAGATAGTTACTATTGGATTAGAGAAGAGGACACCTTTAGATTAGATATCCCACTCGATGAAATTAATGGAGCTGCAAATGCTGCTATTGATGAATTCGAAAAAGTAGTACAACTTAGAAAAACAGCGGTAGGTGCCACTAAAGAGACACAAGATAAAGCTGAAGCAATTTTTGGTAAAATAAAAAGTAGTTCTTTTACCTCTATTGATGACTTTGTATTGGTATTATCGCAGCTACGTACTCTGCGTGGTGAAGTTATAGGCTTAAATGATATTCGGTATGTCGACAAAACATTTATTACTACATTAGAGACTGAAATTACAGAGCAAACTAAAAAAATTTCACAACGATGCGTTCAGTTTTTAATAAACGACAAAGCCCTACTCCCCTATCATAATCGTGTAGAAGAAAAACAAAAGCTCTTAGAGGACATCAAAAAGGTTATTGATGCCAAAAAATTAGAACAAGAAGTAAACCAGATAGCTACAGATTTGGAAATGTTAATTGATATCGTTTCTAATCTACAAATAGAAGACACCTCTAATTCTACTAAAATCATAGACAATATATCTCTGATTTTTGCTACCATAAATCAACTTAAAGCAGGGGTCAAAAACAAAATAAAATCTCTGGGCAGTAAAGAAGCTACAGCAGAATTTGCCGCCCAATTAAAACTGATAGACCAGAGTATTATTAACTATCTGGATATTGCCAATACCCCAGAAAAAACGGAAGAATTACTAAACAAGGTTTCTATTCAGCTAGAAGATCTCGAAGGAAGATTCGCCGATTTTGAAGAATTTATCACTCAAATTATTGAAAAGAGAGAAGAAGTATACAATGCTTTTGAGGCTCGAAAAAATAGTTTGATCGAAGCCAGAAACAAAAAGGCAATTGCTTTAGAAAATGCAGCCAATCGTATTTTAAAAGGGATCACCAAAAAAGCGCTAACTTTTGATTCTATAGTAAGTATTAGCGGATATTTTGCATCTGATCTTATGATCAATAAATTGCGGGATATTATTGAGCAATTACAAGAATTAGAAGATATAGGTAAAGCAGAAGCTATACAAACTTCTTTAAAAGTAGCAAAAGAAGATGCTACCCGTAAGTTAAAAGATAAACAAGATCTCTATGAGGATGGCGAGAATATCATTAAACTGGGTAAACATAAATTTGGAGTCAACAAACAACCTCTGGATTTAACAATTGTATATAAAAATGAAACATTAAACTACCATCTTAACGGAACCGATTTTTATCAAGAAATCACAAATGAGATTTTACTAAAATCAAAAAAATATTGGGATCAAGAATTGATTTCTGAAAATCAAGAAGTGTATCGTTCTGCATATCTTGCCTATAAAATATTTAAACACCATAATGCTAATGTTGATTTAAGCGATCTTCAATCGATAAACGATGAAGGGTTATTAGAGCTTGTAAAAGCTCAAAGTAGTAAAAACTATGCAGAAGGTTATGTAAAAGGGGTTCATGATATAGATGCTGCCAAAATACTAAAGGTACTGACAACCAAGGATCATGATTTAGGATTATTACGATTTACACCTAATACACGTGCGTTTGCACAATATTTTTGGCATAGTTTAGAAACAGAAAAACAGAACTATTGGAATGAGACCATCAAAGCCTCTGGCGAAGTCGTAGCAATTTTTCCAAATAGTAATGAATATCAAATGGTACTTTCTAATTTAGAAAAAGAAATCACACATTCATTCTCTACCTCTCTCTCTGGGGTAAACGGATATTCTGATAATACAGCAAATAAAGTTGCTAAGTATTTATTTACAGAGTTACAGAATGATCATACCTTCTGTATTAGTCAATCGGCAAATGAACTTTATGAGAGTTTTATTGTAGAATTACAAAAGAAAAAGGTTTTTACAAAACTGAAGAAAACACTTGAACTAGATGCTAAACCTCGTTCAAATGGTAATGTTGATTGGAACAACAGAATCAATCTCGCCATACAGTGGGTAGCCTCCTATCTAAAGACTAATCATCCTACACATACTCAATATAAACATGAGATAGTTTGTATTTTGTTGTTTAAAGACGAATCTGCTTCAGAAATAATTCATGTAACCCCTTCGCAAACTATCGACGGATTAAATGGTAGTCATTCTACTATTACAGAAGGCATTTTTGAATTCAATTATCATGACTTTATTTCAAAAATGGAACAGTTTTTAACAATCGAAGTCCCCGCTTTTGAAGCGTACAGAAAAGCAAAACATTCGGTTACAGAAATTTTAAAAGAAGATTTAAAACTTCATGAATTTAAGCCAAAAGTACTTTCTTCGTTTGTAAGAAATAAACTGATCGATCAAGTATACCTGCCGTTATTTGGAGATAACCTATCCAAACAATTAGGTAGTGTTGGCGATACTAAGCGAACAGATCGAATGGGAATGTTATTGCTTATCTCTCCTCCTGGTTATGGAAAAACGACCTTAATGGAATATATGGCAAATCGTCTGGGGTTGGTATTCATGAAAATTAATGGTCCTGCTATTGGTCACGAAGTAACTTCTGTAGATCCAATGGCTGCAAACAATTCTTCTGCCAGAGAAGAATTAAAAAAACTAAACCTGGCTTTTGAAATGGGTAATAATGTAATGTTATATCTGGATGACATACAACATTGTAATCCAGAATTTTTACAAAAATTTATTTCTTTGGCAGACGGAACTCGAAAAATAGAAGGAATTTATAATGGTAAACCTAAAACATACGATTTGCGCAGTAAAAAATTCTGTGTGATTATGGCAGGAAATCCATATACAGAAAGCGGAGATAAATTTCAAATTCCGGATATGCTTTCCAACCGTGCAGATATTTATAATCTGGGAGATATTATTGGAGATACTGCGGATCTGTTCAAATTAAGTTTGATAGAAAATTCCATGACAGCAAATCCAATATTACACCAGCTAAGTAGTAAATATTTTGAAGATATATACCAACTAATTAAAGTTGCAGAAACTGGATCGCAGGAAGGTATGGAGCTTAAAGGAAATCATACCAAACAAGAAATACAAGAATATTTGGCGGTATTAGAAAAAGTTATTACAATACGGGATACGGTTCTAAAAGTAAATGAAACGTATATAAAATCTGCAGCTATGGAAGATGCCTATCGTATAGAGCCATCTTTTAAATTACAAGGATCTTATAGGGATATGAGTAAATTGGTCTCTAAAGTAGTTCCTATTATGAATAAAAAAGAATTAAAAACAATACTTCTGTCTCACTACGAAAACGAATCTCAAACGTTAACCAGCGCAGCCGAGGCTAATGTATTAAAATACAAAGAAATGACCAATATCCTCTCTGAAGAAGAAACCGCACGCTGGAAAACAATAAAAGAAGCTTTTATCAAAAATAATAAGCTTAAAGGATTTGGGAACAAAAATGAAATGGCTCAGGTATTAGCACAAATGATGCAATTTAGCGATCACCTAGCAGGAATACAAGAAGTTTTAAAGAAGGGATTGGGGAGGTAAACAAATTAAATTCATAACTGTCATCCAGACTTGATCTTGGAATCTAATTAGACTACATGATGGATCCCAGTCTACACTGGGATGACAAAAACTAAAAACCTAAGAAATAACACTTGTCATTCCAGTAATTTGTCATCCCGTTGAAGAACGGGACTGGAATCTAAACTTTTTTATATCAGAATATTTTATATATTTACATAAGCACTTATATAAATACTTATGGAAGATAAATTGCAATTATATGGTGAACTAGGATTAGGATCCCGACTAAAAAGACTTAGTGATATCTTGATGAAGGAAGTTCAGATAGTATATAACACTTTACATATTGATTTTGACGCTTACTTATTTCCTGTTTTTAAAGTAATTATAGATCTAGAAGCAGCTACTACCACAGACATTCAGGAAGCAATACAATATACCCAACCCGCAATCACCCAAGCGCTAAAAAAACTGACCGACAAAAAACTAGTAACCTATAAAATTGACAAACTAGATAAACGAAAAAAAATCTTTAAACTTTCTCCTAAAGGAAAAGAAATCCATCAACAAATGACCCCTTTATGGAGTGTAATCGACAAACAGGTTAAATGGTTAACAGAAGGCAGTGCAGCAAGTTTAACGCTTCATCTCACCTATCTGGAAAATCAATTAAAAGAAAAATCCTTAAGTCAAAGAATATTAGAAAAATATACTATTTAAAAAATGAAACAAGCCATAACAAAATTTTTGACACACACAGAAAATGATTATTGGCGAGTTCCATGTGACCTCTAAAACAATAATATAAACACATGAAAACTACTATTATCTCATTTGAATCCAAATACGCAAAAGATTTTGCCAACCTTAATATAGAATGGCTAGAAAAATACTTTGTAGTAGAACCCCATGATGCTGATCTACTAGAACAATGCGAAGAAACCATCATAAATAAAGGTGGTTACATATTTTTTGCAAAAGTAGATGCTGAAATCGCAGGAACATTTTCTTTAATAAAAATAGAAGATGGTGTTTATGAACTAGGAAAAATGGCTGTTTCACCTATGTTTCAAGGTCAAAAAATTGGACAGCAACTACTCCAGTTCTGTGTTGAATTTTCTAAGGATCAAAACTGGGAAAAATTGATTTTATATTCTAACCGTATTTTAGAAAACGCAATTTACATCTACAGTAAATATGGTTTTAAAGAAATCCCAATGGAAGAAAATCCTCCTTACCAGCGTAGTAATATTAAAATGGACCTCATATTATGAGTAACAATTTAAAAGCAGATCATTAGACTACATTGTTTACTTAAAACTTCTTCTATGTACTTCAAATTTCCGCAAAAACACCAACATACTCAAAAAGTCCCTTTTCTAATACAAAAGAGGTAAAACCCTTTTTAGAAAAGGGGTAAAAACCCCTTTTTTCAAGCAAAAAAACCAATTACAAAACAACAAAAATATCATTAAACACATTTATTATCAATAGCTTGCGAATTGTTTAATAAAACAAAAGATCCTATTGTTTTTTTATACCTAAAGAATAATAGTATTTTTATTCATAAGAACACCTCCGTTTGTATGGAGAAACTAAATCATTATTGCTTCTCTTCGTAGTTTATATATTGTTTTATAAACTAGAAAGAGAAATAACAAAACCCCTTCAACAGATGTTGAAAAAAAACTAACTAATATGTTTCGATACAATCGAAATCTTAACAAACCACTAAAAAAGCTTACAAAATGGACAAAAGATCTAATTTAATTGGGTATCCAATCGTTATTATCATCACAGCTATCATTACATTTTTACTACTCAAAAAATGTGAAAAACCAGATCCACCAGTAGATCCACCAAAAGAGATCATTTCATTTAGAGATGCTTTAGAACTTTACCGAACCTATACTAATAATCGATCTTGTGTTATCGAAGTTTTTGAAAGCAAAAGGGATAGTTCTTTAATAAATCTTTGTCCTTCTACAAGAAAACCTATTGCAAATTTTGTTCCTTCTAGGTCGTTTCATTTAAATAAAGAGTTTTTAAATCAGTATATAGCATATATCAATCAGGTAACTCCAGATTCTATTGCTATTACAGGGTATCGCTTATATCTTGGCAACTATCCTGATACTACTAATTTAAGTAGTGGAAAACCTGTTCCTGATCCAAGAAGAAATACGTTTTTTATCGCACCAACCACATTATTAGGAACCTCAAGTGTACACCGAGGATTTACTTTTGTCGATCAAAACAATGATGGAAAACCAGAAGTTCTATTTTTAGAAGACGAGTTAGACGATCCTCAAAATCCTAGCCAAACACGTCCTAAAACAAAAATAAACACTGCTAACTTCTTTTCATTCTCTAGTCAAAATGGAGGATTTAGTACTATCGCAAACGAACTTGGCGGTTACCCACCGCCACAATAAACAGCATCACTAATGAGCTTTAGTTTACAAACATTTGGAATAACTTTTCAAATAATTACTGCGATAGTTGGATCAATATATTTTTATAAATACAAAAAAACTTTTTTAAAATATTTTTTAATTATGCTCTGGTATATTGCGATTAATGATCTATTAGGTTTTTTTTTAAGAAACAATGATTACCCTGTTTCTATTCTTTATAACATATACTACCTAGTAGTATTTAATTATTTAATGTTTTTATTTAGAAACTATATAACTAATATGAATCACAAAAAAATGATATTTATATTTATGCTTGTTTATACAATATCATTCTTCATAAATGGTATCTTTGGGAATTACTTAATTCAAGATTCTAAAACACCTTATATAATTGGAGCTAGTTTTTTAGTTATTAGTATAATATTCTATTATATGGATATCTTAAATTCAGAAAAAGTATTGCATGTTAAAAAGAATTTGCTTTTTTGGATAAGCACTGGGGTACTTATATATTATTGCGGTAATATTCCTTACAAAATAGTAAAAAATTACGCTGGTGATTTAAGAGATATTCATATTGAATTTCTCGTTCTTTGTATTTTAACTATTGTAATGAATCTTTGTTTTATTATAGGTTTTGTATGGAGCGACAACAAGCAGCAATATTAATTGCAAGTATTATTCTTGTAGTTATTATCATTTTTTTGATAGCTTTATTTACTATCTTTCAAAAAAGGAAGAATAGCCTATTGTTACAACAAAGAGAAGCAGAAAAAAAGTTTGAAACTGCTATAGCAGAGACTCAGATTGAAATTCGGGAAGAGACCTTACGTAATATTAGTTGGGAGTTGCATGATAATATTGGCCAGCTACTTACGCTTGCCAAAATACAAGTAAATATTGCACAAGATGATCCGGATAAATTAGGAGAAGTTACCGAAACCATAAGTAAAAGTCTTACAGAACTTCGATCTTTATCTAAATTAATTAATCCTGATGTTATTAAAAGCCTTAGCCTAACGGAAGCTATAACCTTAGAAGTAGAGCGATTTAATCGTATGCAATTCATTGCCGCGACTATTACCAGTAATGAAGAAATAGAAGATCTGGATGATAAAGCCGAAATTATAATTTTTAGGATATTGCAAGAGTTTTTTACTAATACTATAAAACACTCTAAAGCTTCGACTTTGGATGTTACTGTATATTATGACACTGATAAACTGGTAATAAAAGCACAAGATGATGGCGTTGGTTTTGACCATACAGATCGTACTATGCACAGCGGAATAGGGTTAAGTAATATGCAAAATAGAGGTAAGTTGATAAATGCTGAAGTACAGCTACTGTCTGAAAAAGGAAAAGGAACGGCTATAACCCTAATTTATCCTTATAAAAAAGAAAGTTCAATAGGATTAGAAGATAAAATAGATTAGCAAAACTTAATTAAATTAAAAACCAGTAAACCATACAATTACTATAAAAAAACACTGTCTTATTATTTACACAAACGGAAATAAAAACAACAGAATATGCTTAAGTACGGGTTTTACACAAACATCTGATTTAAGTTGATTAGTTTTGTAGATATTTAATCAATAACCTCGGAAGCAAGCCCACAAGGTATGCTTCCGAAAATATGTTTTTCTTTCGAGGCAAGCCTCGCAGAATTAAACTCCACAATGTGGGTTAAAAAACAACATGTATAAACCATAAATCCTAAAAGATGAAATACTCCATAGTAATCGTAGAAGATCATATTTTACTATCCCAGGCTTTATCTGGATTAGTTAATGGATTTGCCAAATTTAAAATCTTATACATTTGCAAAAACGGAAAAGAACTACTTACCAGACTTAAAGATCCTAAAAACATACCCGATATCGTACTTATGGATATTAATATGCCTATTATGAACGGTATCGAAACCACCGCTGTTTTAAAAGAAGAATATCCACAAGTTAAAGTACTGGCTCTTTCTGTAGAAGAAGATGAAAATACCATTTTAAAAATGCTACGAGCAGGTGCTAAAGGGTACTTATTAAAAGACACAGAAAAAAGCATTCTGGAAAATGCATTAATACAAGTGCAAGAAACTGGATTTTATCACACAAAAGATGTCACCAAACTACTTTTAGGATCCTTAAATAGTAAAGAAGATAGTGATATCATACTAAAAGATCGCGAAATAGAATTCATTAAGCATGCATGTACAGAAAAAACGTATAAAGAAATAGCAAGCGATATGTGCTTAAGTCCAAAAACTATCGAGGGCTATCGAGATTCTATTTTTGAAAAACTTCATTTAAAAAACCGAACAGGATTAGTCATCTATGCTATTAAAAGCAAGTTGTTTGTTCCTTAGTTTTTTTTTTAAACAACATATATTCTTTTTAAAATTTAAGCATAAAACTACCTATATAGTATATTATATTTACTTTTGGCTCGTTTATTGATTAAACCCAAGTAATAGGGTAAAAACATATTACTCTATCCAGACAATATCATTAAGTTGAGTTGGTTTCAGAATTAATCCTGTTACATTGAGCTTATCAAAATGTATTTGAATTGAAATTTTGTTAGGCTTCGGCAAGTTCAATCTAACAAAAATTCATTTAATTTAACTACATTGATATCTTCTGGGCTACATTAAAAAGCTAAACTGTTAATAAATGAATTTAGGACTGGGCAGATTAAGCACAAAAGCTTAAAAAAATTCAACCTAAAAATGAAACTTCATTTACAAACGTGCTTTACGACTTTTTTAAATAAACTAACCATCTAATACTTCTTTAAAAACAGTGTTTTTTGTTTATTTTTGTGAGTAGAAGAACATTGACAATTTTATGCTAAAACAACAATTAAATTTTAAGCTTTCTCAGAAACTCTCTCCGCAGCAAATTCAACTTATGAAGTTGATTCAGCTTCCTACGCAAGCATTTGAACAACGTTTAAAGCAAGAAATGGAAGAAAATCCTGCTCTGGATGACAGCAAAGAAAAAGCAGACGAATATGAAGATACATTTAGCAATGAAGACACAGGAGATGATGACTACGGTACAGAAAAAATCGAAGCAGACATTAATGTAGATGAATACCTTAGTGATGATGAAATACCTAGTTACAGATTAAGTACTAATAATTATAGCGCAGATGATGAAGAAAAAAGCGTACCCTATGCATCTGGAACCTCTTTTCATCAGCATTTAATCAATCAATTAAACACCTATCGTTTAAATGAAGAAGAAAGAGAAATAGCAGAATTTTTGGTTGGTAGCATAGATGAAAGTGGTTATATAAGAAGACCTTTGTCTGACATTCTTGACGATCTGGCATTTACCCAAAATGTATATACTACCGAAGAAAAAATAGAAAGTATTTTAAAAATTGTTCAGCAACTGGATCCAGCAGGTATTGGGGCTCGAAATCTACAAGAATGTTTATGGATTCAATTAGACAGAAAAGAAACAACGATTCCTACAAAACTTGCTTCAGAAATATTAAAAAAGGCATTTGACCTTTTTAGCAAAAAACATTATGATAAGCTTATCCTAAAATTTGATATTACCGAAGAAGACCTAAAAAGTGCAATTGATGAAATCGAACACCTCAATCCAAAACCAGGAGGAGCCTATTCGGGGAGCAATCGTATAATTGAACATGTAGTTCCTGACTTTACTATTAGAATTATAGAAGGTGAGCTCGAATTATCTTTAAACGGTCGTAATGCTCCTGAACTTCATGTTTCTAGAGAATACAACAACATGTTACAAGGCTATAAAGCCAGTAAAGAAAAATCTAGATCTCAAAAAGATGCTGTTTTGTTTATCAAACAAAAACTAGATGCCGCAAAATGGTTTATCGAGGCCGTAAAACAAAGGCAACAAACACTTTTTATTACTATGAGTGCAATAATGCACTACCAAAAGGGTTATTTTCTTAGTGGAGATGAAAGAAATCTTAAACCAATGATATTAAAAGATATCGCAGACGAGATTGGTATGGATGTAAGTACTGTTTCAAGAGTTGCAAATAGTAAATATGTAGATACCCCATATGGGACAAAACTCATTAAAGAATTCTTTTCTGAATCTATGACAAATGATCAAGGGGAAGAGGTTTCTACTCGAGAAATAAAAAAGATATTAGAAATAACTATAGGAGAAGAGGACAAGAAAAAGCCTCTTACAGATGAAAAACTTGCTAAAATCTTAAAAGAAAAAGGGTATCCTATAGCCAGAAGAACAGTAGCCAAATACAGAGAACAGTTAGATATTCCTGTGGCACGATTACGAAAGAAAATTTGATGAACTTTTTTTTAAGAAGTATTTCCTACATTTTGCACCCATTATTAATGCCTTTGCTCGGTGCCATAATTTATTTTAAGATTGCTCCTAGATTTATTTCAGACGAAATCATAAAAGTAAAAACATTCGGGTTGGTTGTACTTACCCTTTTAATACCAATTATTCTCTTTTTTTTATTAAAAAATCTTGGAAAGATTACATCTATACATCTTGACAACGTTAAAGAGCGTAAAATTCCTCTTTTATTACAATCTATCTTACTTATCGTTGTTATTAAAATGGTTATTGATATTTACCATTATCCCGAGCTTTACTTTTTTTACCTTGGGGTTTTATTTTCCTCATTAAGTGCAATTTTTATGGTGCTTTTCAACATCAAGGCAAGTCTTCATATGATTGGAATAAGCAGCATTACAATGTTCACTATACTACTTAGTATACATTTTGGATTAAACTTAACCATACTAATTGCTGTCTTAATGATTTTAAATGGTTTACTTGCCACCTCTCGATTACACTGTAAAGCACATACTAACTTCGAGCTTCTTTTAGGTTTTTTTATAGGCACAATCCCACAGCTAACTCTTACAAATCTTTGGCTATAAAATATAAAACATCAATCCAATTTTAGCTGTATTAAGACCTACTGGATTTCCTTGAATCATGGCTTTATCATCAAACAAACTATTTAAACTATAATAGAAATAAAAATTAAAAGTATTCCATCCAAAAGTAAAAGTAGCCCCTACTCTCCATTTATTCAATTCCTCTACTTTAGATTGCCTCACTTGGTTTCCTGACTGTTTAAAATTCGAACTAAAGGAGTACAAATATCCCATCCTAATTCCAGTGTAAATCCTATAAAACTTATGTGTTTCAGGAGTAGATGTTCGCCATCTAAGCTCTAAAGGAAACTCTACCAGATGCTTTGTAAATCTATTAGTATTATACTCTACTCCATCTAAAACACTAAATATACTTTGTTCCGTCCCCTCTTCCTCCCCAATAAATAAATCTTGATTATACGCATTAAATGAATACCCTAATCCCAATCCTATTGCAACATTACGCCTTTTATTAATAGGCATATCTCTTATAAAACCAAAATGTACACCGCCAGAAAACCCAGATTGACTAACACCCTTAGGTTTATTAAAAAGTAAGTTATATGTTACTCCTACATAAAATTGGTCTTCACGATATAACGAATCTATCACTATACTCTTATTAGAATCTAACTCAATTTCTTGAGCAGAAGAAGGCAATACTGGTAAATAGCACATAATAAACACAAGCAACCTTTTCATTTAATCTTTCTTATGGTTTTTAATTAGTATACTTTGTAACCTAAATCACAACAGGTATCACACCTTATTCTATATAGATCACTAAAATAAATCTATTTATTAAGAAACAACAATAACTTTATCAAAACAAAATAAAAAACATCCATATTTACCTCATATTGTTTCTAGTGAAGTTAAAAATCCATGAATCAAACTACACTTTTATACCTCACCAGAAACAATAGTTCTATACATATTTTACATAAAATTAAGGGTTGAAATTATCTTTAACATCACCAGTCCTTGTAGTATAATTAATTTTTAATGCATTAACCTCTCTTAGTTCTGATTTAATATCACCTACAAGGCCCATATTGGTATCCCCATCCACTTTCAAAGCCGTAGTTAAAAAAGGGATTAATTCTTCTCTTTTAGTGGCTCTTTCTGCCAATATAAATGCTTTTATATCATTTACATCTGCAAATTTATCATTTAACTGAACTCTGGGTTGATTACCTGCACTTGCGCGGTACCTAGAACTAGGCTTGCCAGCATAAATATACATAACCAAATCTTTTTTATCCAATTTTTCTATTTGGTCTGCAACAGGTAATCTGTTTTCTATCATCAAAGTATTCTGACGCATTACTGTTGCCACCATGAAAAAAAACAATAACATGAATACGATATCTGGTAATGAAGCTGTTGAAATCTCTGGTAATTGAGTGCTTTTTTTATTTTTAAATTTAGACATAATTGTAAAGTTTACATTAGTACTGCTTTCTTGGTTCTGCCTCCGAAATCTTTTCTGGATACAAAGATTGAATTGTTTTAATTCGTTCTTTTAACACCTGTTTATCTTCTTTAGAGTTCACCTTTTTTAGATGCTTTTTCATTTCGACATACGAAATACCATATTTCTTTTTTGCTTCTCGATTTCTTAATTCTGTATATGCAGATATTAATTCGTTTTGTACAGCTATATACGTTGCATAATTAGTTTCTCTACTATTTACTAAAGAAATAACTGCTTTATTAGGATTATCAGAAGATTTAGTACTATGCCCCCCTTTACAATAAGTGCAAGCTAGCTCTCCAGACCCTCCTCCATTATCTAAAAATGCAATCGTAGCTCTTTTAAGGTCCTTAACTTTCATAATAGCCCCATCTACTAACAACTCATTAAATTGATTTAACTCGACTCTAAAAATATTCTTTTTCTTTATTGTAATATCTGAAGGATGATCTATAATGGGAGGTAATTTTCTCATTATACCTACATCGGTTTCTATAGTTGTAGAAACTAAAAAAAAGATGAGTAATAAAAATGCAATATCTGCCATAGATCCTGCATTAACACTAGGTGCTAGTCTTCTTGTCATAATAAAAATATTTAGTTAATAATTATTTACATAATCAACCAACTGTGATTCTAAATGACAAGAATTATGCAGAATGAGATACGATAAAAATACAATCGTTTATATCTATAAATTCAATATCACTTTTTGGAAGGTTAGATATTGATACTATAAGATTACAGATCACTGTTGTGACAATAAATTAACAATTGTTGTGCCAATTTATAACTAATTAAGAAGAATAGAGGTTATTTATACGATTTGTTGTGTGAGTTTACTGTAAAAGAAAATTAAAAAAAAATATTTTTAGTGAAGAAGAAACATTTTATTACGATAAACTCAAAATGTAAATGATATTAGTATGATAGTATGAGTAACTTTAATGAGATGAAAATTTAAGGTTTCGAAATAGACGTAAAATGAGAAATCCTGCCCGAAGGCAGGATTTACTCTATTATTTTGAATATTTTCTATGCTACAGTGATTATTTAAGATTATCCATTGCACTACCTGTTCTGGTCGTATAATTAATCTTTAACGCTTGAACTTCTCTTAGTTCTGATTTAATATCTCCTACAAGACCCATATTGGTATCCACATCTACCTTTAAAGCAGTAGTTAGGAAAGGTATTAACTCTTCTCTTTTAGAAGTTCTCTCTGCTAATATAAATGCTTTTATATCTGTTACATCAGCAAATTTATCATTTAATTGAACTCTAGCTTGATTACCTGCACTTGCACGATATCTTGAACTAGGTTTTCCTGCATAAATATACATTACCAAATCTTTCTTATCTAGTTTTTCTATTTGATCTGCAGTTGGTAATTTATTTTCTATCATCAAAGTATTTTGACGCATTACCGTTGCAACCATAAAGAAAAACAGTAACATAAATACAATATCTGGTAACGAAGCTGTAGAAATAGCAGGTAATTCTCCACCTTTTTTCTTTTTAAACTTAGACATAGGAATTTTGTTTTATGTTATTTTATTTTTTTGGTTCTGCTTCAGAAAGTTTTTCAGGAAATAAAAATTGTATTTTTTTAATATCCTCTTTTAAGCTTTCTTTATTTCCAGAATAATTAACATCTTTAAGATCTTTTTCCATTTGAGTGAAAGTTTTACCAAAAAGACGTTGTGCTTCTCTATTACGTAAAGTTGTATATGCTGCCACCAATTCATTTTGAACTGCTATATAAGTAGCATAAGTAGTTTCTCTGTTATTACGTAAAGATATCACAGCCTTAGTTGGATTATCTGAAGATGTTGGGTCTTTTGCTCCCCGGCAGTATTTACAAGCCTCTTCTCCGCTTCCACCACCATTATCCAAAAACTTGATAGCTGCTTCTCGTAAATCTTTCAATTCCATAGGAACTTCCTCTACTAACAGATCATTATTTTTATTCAATTCTACAACAAAAATATTTTTTTGCTTAAGAACTGGTGGTTCTACATTATCCTCTTGCGGAGGAGGAAGTTTACGGCTAATACCGCTATCTGTTTCAATAGTGGTAGTAACCAGGAAGAATATAAGAAGTAAGAATGCAATATCTGCCATAGATCCTGCATTTACTTCTGGTGCTGCTCTTCTTGCCATAATTATTTACCTATTAATTTTTTAATACCAGATAAAAACATCAGACCAACTGCAACTGCTGCTAGAACATAAAATGCATATAGTCCGGTTCCTACCCATTTAGAGCCACTAGCAGAAAGTACTTCTCCATCTTTTAAAGGAGTTTCTACCCCGTCTGCTAAGACATAACCTATACCTAAGATTACTAAGAAAGCGACGATTCCTATAGCTGCATTTTTAAGACCCGCAGGGTTCTTTGCTAATGTTGAAAACACTGCAATTAAAGTAGCTATAATAGCGATCACAAAAATAATCAATGTAAGAAAATATAATGGAGAAACTGTTGGTTCTGCAATATCGAAAGGAAGTTCTCTCGCTTCAGAAACACCATTTTGATCCATTAAGGTGCTAATTGAACTACTCATGACATACCAAAGGATTGCTCCTAAGATACCCAATCCGAGTACAACATATGATAATATTTTAGAAATTTTCATGTGTCTATATTTTATATAAAGTGTTTATTACACTTTGATTAAACAATAAGTACACTTACCTTTTAATATTTAAAATCAAAAACAAAGTAAAGTAAGTTTTTAAGATATAGAATCTAAACTTATTATTTCTTGTTTTTGTAAGCTACTAACATATCGATTAATGTAATCGAAGCATCTTCCATATCATTTACTATTCTATCAATTTTAGCAACTATATAGTTATAAAATACTTGAAGAATAATTGCAACGATAAGACCAAATACTGTTGTAAGAAGTGCTACTTTAATACCTCCTGCTACAAGAGAAGGTTGCATATCTCCAGCTGCCTCAATTTTATCAAATGCTTGAATCATCCCGATTACTGTACCCATAAACCCAAGCATTGGAGCAAGAGCTATAAATAAAGATACCCATGATACGTTTTTCTCTAATTGTCCCATTTGCACACCACCGTAAGCAACAACTGCTTTTTCTGCAGCATCAATGCTTTCGTCTGCTCTATCTAAACCTTGATAATAAATAGATGCAACAGGTCCTTTTGTATTTCTACAAACTTCTTTAGCTGCTTCTACACCACCACTATTTAGTGCATCTTCTACATTTTGCTGTAATTTTTTAGTGTTTGTAGTAGAAAGATTTAAAAAGATAATTCTTTCAATTGCAATCGCCAGACCTAGTATCAAACATAAAAGTACGATACCCATAAATCCAGGTCCACCTTCTATAAAACGTTTTTTAAGGTTCTGATGGAAGGATAATTCTTCCGTAGCAGGTGCTGCATCATCTTGAGTTGTTGTTGTCGCTGTAGTTATAGGAGCAATTAATAATTGCACATTAGCCGTTAATAACTGGGCAGGTGCAGTAGATGCTTGTAAATTTCCAAAAGTCATTACTGCTGCGATTGCCAGAATAGAAAATAATCTTTTCATTGCGCTGATTCTTAATTTTAATTAGTTAAAGGGTTAAAGATATAAAAATAATACAAAATTTATTAAAAAATTGATAATAATGCAGAGAGGAAGGGATTCGAACCCTCGATACGCTTTTGACGTATACACACTTTCCAGGCGTGCGCCTTCGACCACTCGGCCACCTCTCTAGTTTTTTTCCCAATTTTTTCATAAAAAATAAGGATGGGCAAATAACAAAAAAAATGTTAACTAGTGAAATTTAACACGTTAATTTTCTGACATTTCCCCTCGTAAAGATGTTTCATAAATGGTTTTTAGGACTTTAAGTGGTAAATTTTCTCCTAATAAATACATCAATTTTGCTACAGCGGCCTCTGTTGTGATGTCTTTTCCAGAAATAACACCTGCTTTTTTTAGTGCAATACTGGTATCATACTTCCCCATTTCAACACTTCCTCCAATACATTGTGTAACATTAACGACAGGGATTCCCTTTTGTATTAGGTCAGAAATCATAGATATAAACCATTTTTGAGTGGTAGTATTACCAGATCCATATGTTTCTAAAATGATTCCTTTTATTGCTTCTAAAGCAAAAATACTTCTTAAAATACTCTCGTTAATCCCAGGAAACATTTTAATTATTAGAATATCATCGTTAAAATGCGTGTGATATACCATTTTTTTCCGTCTGTTTACTACTCTTAAAAAAGAGGTATTTACTTTAAGATGAACTCCTGATTCAACTAATGATGGATAATTAAGAGATTGAAATGCCTCAAAATGTTCTGCATTAATCTTAGTTGTTCTATTCGCTCTAAGCAATTTATACTCAAAATACAATCCTACTTCGGTAATCACAGGTTTTCCTTTTTCTTGCAATGCTGCTATCTGAACCGCAGTAATCAAATTCTCCTTAGCATCTGTTCTCAAATCCCCTATCGGCAATTGAGATCCTGTGAAAATTATTGGCTTTGCCAGATTTTCAAACATAAAGCTAACCGCAGATGCCGTGTACGACATGGTATCACTTCCATGTAAAACAACAAATCCATCATACTTTTTATAATTACTATTTATAACGTCTCCCAATTCCTTCCAGCGACTAACATTCATATCAGAAGAATCGATAGGCTTCTCAAAGCTAATAGTCTCGATACTACAATCTAGTTGTTTTAGCTCTGGAATATTTAATAAAAGTTCATCAAAATCAAAAGCAACTAATGCTCCTGTATCAAAATCTTTAATCATTCCTATAGTACCGCCTGTATAAATAAGTAATATGCTTGGTGAAATATTCATAAAACAAATGAATGAAATTATTTTTTTTAATACCCTTAAATACCAAATACTTCTTTGGAATTTTGTGTCGTTATACTTGCTATCTCTCCTATTGGCATTTGGTATATCTCGGCAAGCTTTTCTGCCACATTGATTAAATAAGAGCTTTCATTACGCTTCCCTCGATAAGGAGTTGGTGCTAAATAAGGAGCATCTGTTTCTAATACAATATGATCTAAAGCTATTTCGTTTAAAAAAGTATCTATTTTACCATTCTTAAAAGTAACTACTCCACCAATACCTAACTTCATATTATACCCAATAGCACGATGTGCATCTTCTATTGTACCAGTAAAACAATGAAAAACTCCAAACAAACCATCCCCTTTTTCTGATTCTAAAACCTCAAAAACTTCTTCAAAAGCATCTCTGCAATGTATTACTATAGGTAATTTATATTTTTTTGCTAATTGAATTTGATATTTAAAGGCCTCTTGTTGTTGTTTTAAAAAAGTGGTATCCCAGTACAAATCTATTCCTATCTCTCCAACAGCATAAAACTTCTTATCTATTTTAACATCAAATCGTTTTTTAAGCTCCCTTTCTACATGCAATAGTTCTTCTTTATAATTTTCTTTTACATGTGTAGGATGCAATCCCATCATCAAAAAAACATTTTCTGGATATTTTGACTCTATTGCATACATTGCATTGGTATATTCAGAATCTATTGCAGGGACAAAAAATCGTGTTACCTTATTTTCTATTGCTCGCAGCATCATCTCTTCCTGATCCTCATCAAAAGCATCACTATAAATATGGGTATGTGTATCTGTTAATATCATCCCGCAAAAGTATTAAATTATGGCAGCTATTTTAATATCCTTAAAATTATCTTTATTAAAAATCCTTTTAGTCCAGATTTTTATTAATTATGTTACTTTTGAAAAAATTTCCTCTAAATATAATATGACCACTCTTCGAAAATTTTTAACTCAAAAAGAATATCACAGAATTCAGCTAGTGTACACAAAAACCAATCATTTTGAAGTTACAGCAATACTAAATGGTATTGAAGGCAATTTTATTGTAGACACAGGAGCTTCTAATTCGTGTGTAGGTTTTGAAGCTATAGAAAAATTTAATTTACACACCCAAGATAGCGATGTAAAAGCTGCGGGAGCCGGAGCAACAGATATGCTTACTCAACTTTCCAAAAAAAACACTGTACAAATAGGAAATTGGTGTAAAAAAAGTATTCCTTTGGTATTATTTGACCTCGACCACGTAAATACAGCTTTAATAGCACACCAAGCAGATCCGGTAGATGGTATATTGGGAGCTGATATCTTAAAAAAAGGAAAAGCTATTATTGATTATCCAAAAAAATGTTTATACCTAAAATAAAATAGACATTATCCTTCTTTAAATCAAAAACTTAAAATCGAAACATCATTTTTCAAACACCCCCTCTCCCTTCTTCAACTTAAAACAAAAACAAGTCAAAAACAGTTGATTATTAAAAAAATAATTATATTAGTGACTGGCAAAACATAGTATATTCTTTTAAGCTACTAAAAAACAGGAATTTAAAAAGGATACACATTTATACTTACCCCCATAAATGTGACTAAAAATAAACCTCCTTAAATGAGAGGGGCATACTTTATTGAGTAATCACATATTGTCAATTTTCAAATAGCTTGTTCTATTGATTCATCTCATCCTAGTTTCTATTTTTCAGAAAATAGATTAGATAAATTAAACCTACAGCTATACGATTATCCATTTTTAAGCCATATAGGTTATCCAATAACTTATATTAAACTATGTGTGTATGAAAATCACTCTAATTGGGAGTTTTCCTTCTTGTTTTACACTATGTAAGTACTTGTCTAAGCACAACTACTTAGATGCTGTTTGTGTTCAAAAACACAGCACCTTTGTGCCTGATCAGGATTTTTGGACACAATCTATTAAGGATAAAGGTTTTGAGACTTATACAATAGACAGCAACTCTATCAAAAGTGAATTTAAGGGTTGGCTACAAGGTCGATCACCAGATTTGGTAATAGTCTATGGTTTTTCATTAAAAATACCTGAAGAAGTTCTGTCTATTCCCAAGTACGGATTTTTAAATATTCATTTCGGAAAATTACCAGAAAACCGAGGACCAGATCCTTTATTTTGGTCTATAAAGAATGGAGAAAAACAAACAGCCATTACCATACACCAAATGGATAAAAACTGGGATACCGGTAAAATTCTTTTAGAAGAACCTATCGCTATTCTACCTGGAGAGACGGCAGGAATAGTAAACTCCAAAACGAATTTTACACTAGTACAACTTATAGAAAAAGCCTTACCACTTATACAAAATCCAGATAACTACAAGGCTCAATCTACTAAAAACAAGTACAATAAACGCCCCAGCGATATAGAAACATCAATTAATTGGGAAGAACAAACGGCAGATGAAATTGAAAACCTGATCAATGCTTGCAATCCAAAATATGGCGGAGCTACTACATATTATCAAGGTTCTCCTATAAAAATATTAGAAGTTTCTCCTGCAGATTGCCCAGACTCTCTAATCGACAAGTCTCCTGGTGAAATTGTTCATGTCCATCCACAAGAAGGATTATTTGTATACTGTAAAGACAAAAAATTACTAAGAGTAAACATTATTCATTCAGATGCAGGGGTCTTAACAGGTCAAAAATATTTTTATTTAGGAGTACAACAAAATCAACATTTTACAACAAATATAAAAACAGAACATCTTATTACTTTATAAAGAAAACACTTAAAACAACTATTAATTTTAAAATCAAAATTTATGGATCCATTTTTAGGACAAATTGTATTATTCGGAGGAAATTTTGCACCAAGAGGTTGGGCATTATGTGAGGGGCAATTATTGCCAATTTCGCAAAACACGGCTTTATTTTCTATTCTAGGAACAATTTATGGAGGAGACGGAAGAACAACTTTCGCTTTACCTGATTTGAGGGGTAGAGCTGCAATTAGCTCAGGTCGTGGACCAGGATTGTCTGACCATAGACTAGGATCGAGAAGCGGACAGGAAGTTGTAACATTAAACACAACAAACTTACCAAATCATACTCATCTAGCTTCTTTTACACAGACATCAGGGGTTTCTACTACACCTGCTGTGGCAGACGAAGCAAATGCAGATGACCCCACAAATAACAAGCTTGCTATACCAGATATAGCAGGATCTAATAGAATATATAGTAATGCTACCGCTGATGCTAATTTAGCTG
This sequence comes from uncultured Flavobacteriaceae bacterium, assembly GCA_964353005.1. Classification (GTDB taxonomy): domain Bacteria; phylum Bacteroidota; class Bacteroidia; order Flavobacteriales; family Flavobacteriaceae; genus Aquimarina. The sequence continues at coordinate 173,513 of CAYGUC010000003.1, forward strand.
AGGGTACAGCAACTGTTACAGGTAATGTACAAGTTCTTCCTACTGGAGGTCAGCAACCATTTAACAACATGCAACCCTACTTAACAACTAACTATATCATAGCCTTACAAGGGGTTTTTCCTTCCAGAAATTAAATGATATAATTAAATCAAAAGAAGAGAAAATCGATTAGTCTACTGATTTCCTCTTCTTTCTTTGATTTAAAACTATTATATTTCAAGCAATAATCAATACCCAATCTAACTATGAAAAAAAAATATTTTTCAAAAACCTTGAAAATGATTCTATTCTTAACTCTAATCTTTATGAGTCTTAGGTCGTTTTCACAAACAGTTTTAACTGAAGGTGATATCGCGTTTACTCGAATCAATATAGATGATGAATCATTTTCATTTGTTCTACTAGTACCAATAACGAATTCAACTCAGTTTATAATAACTGATGAAGCGTGGGATGGAAGCACATTATTAGCTTTTGAATCATCAATACAATTTACAGCAACATCAACATTCTTAGCTGGCGAAGAAATTTCTATCAGCTCAACCTCACTAAGTGCTTCTTCTTCTGGCTCTGGCACAGCAACACTTACGAGTCTCGGGACTATTGATCCAACTGGCGGGAATATGTTAGGAGCTGCAGGAGATAATCTTTTTATTTATCAATCAACTGGTGCACCTGGAAGTAATGATTTTGTTACAGGTATTAATGCAAACGGCGGAGTAATAGGCTCTCCTGGGAATGCTTGGAGCACTTCAACCAGTAGCTCAAACTCATTTTTACCAAGTGGTTTAACAAACGGCACAAATGCCTTAGGAATATTTCCGAATGGGGGAGCACAAACAGAGGTTGACAATGCTCGTTACAAAGCAACAGCATTACGATCAGGTGATAAAGCAACTATTTTAGCTTCAATTATGGATTTAACTAATTGGGAATATGACAACGATTTTGTACAAGCACCCGTTGGAACATCTTTCACAATAACAGGAGGAAACACAGCTCCAGTAATAGCTGGAACATCTGCAGGTCAAGCAGTAAATGACAATAGTACATTAACTCCTTTTTCTGCTATCACAACAACTGATGCTGATGGAGATAATTTAACAGCCACCATTACCCTAGATAACAATGCAAAAGGCGTTTTATCTGGTGCAAGTTTAACTGGTACGGGACCTTATACTATTGCTAGTACTACACCTGCTGATTTACAAGCTAAATTAAGAGGGTTATCTTATAATCCAACAGACAACAGAACAGCAACTACAGAAACCACGACGTTCACAGTAGTTATAAACGATGGTGTCGATACTGATACTGATGCAACAACTACGGTAATATCTAGCGCTGTCGCACCAACCGTTACTAGTGTTAGCGTCCCTGCAAATGCAACTTATACAGTAAGTCAAAATTTGGATTTCACCGTTAACTTTGATGAAAATGTTACTGTAAATACTACTGGTGGAACTCCTCAAATCAATCTTACTATTGGTGCTACTTCGCGTCAAGCTACGTATCAAAGTGGTTCTGGTACTGCTGCTTTATTGTTTAGATATACAATTCAAAATAGTGAATTAGACACCGACGGTATCGCCGTGGGTACTTTAGCAGCTAATGGTGGCACACTAAGAGATTCAGGTAGTGCTGACGCTAACTTAACATTAAACAGCATTGGATCAACCACCGCAGTATTGGTAGATGCAGTAGCTCCAACTATAACCAATGTTACCGTACCTGCTAATGCAACCTATATAACAGGGCAAAATCTGGATTTTACTATAAATACCAATGAAAATGTAACGGTAAACACTGCAGGTGGAACACCACAATTAAGTCTTACTATCGGTGCTACAACACGTCAAGCTGTTTATCAAAGTGGTTCTGGCACTAGTGCTTTATTATTTAGATATACCATACAAGCTGGGGAATTAGATACCGACGGAATAGCAGTGGGGACTTTAGCTGCTAATGGTGGAACATTAACAGATGCCGCTGGAAACAATTTGAACACCACACTAAACAGTGTAGGAAGTACCACCGCTGTATTGGTAGATGCAGTAGCCCCTACCATAACCAGTGTT
>CAYGUC010000004.1:0-172894 GCA_964353005.1 uncultured Flavobacteriaceae bacterium
TATCGAGGGTTGCAACCCTCGATATTTTTTAATTACACACTTCGTGGCTTAGTGCTTAAAAACAGGACAAAAAGCGAATAATTTGCTTTTGTCCTGTCCAGTGACCGCGAAGGGATTCAAACCCCCAACCCTCAGAGCCGAAATCTGATGCGCTATTCAGTTGCGCCACGCGGCCAATTTAGTATCTATATCTCTAATTTTAGATATATAGTCTTAATTAGGATAATTTATTTTTCACTATTGCAGAGATTGTTTTTCCATCTGCTTTTCCTGTTAATTCTGCATTTGCCATCCCCATTACCTTACCCATATCTTTCATTCCTTCTGCTCCTGTTTTAGCAATGATAGCTATTACTACTTTTTCTATCTCTTCTTCACTTAACTGCTCTGGCAAAAATTGTTCAATAACTGCAGCTTGTGCTAATTCTGGTTCTGCTAAATCGCTACGCCCTTGTTCTGTAAAAATAGCGGCACTATCTTTTCGTTGCTTAACCTGTTTTTGTAATAGTTTTAACTCTTGATCTTCTGTAAGTTCTTCTTTTGCACCGCTCTCTGTTTGAGCCAATAAAATCGCTGATTTTATCGCACGTAGTGATGTTAATGCATTGGTATCTTTAGCTTTCATAGCTTCTTTCATTGCGGTCATCACCTTTTGCTCTAAACTCATGATATCTTGATTTTAATCTTTTGGTTTGCGAAGATAAAAAATAAACCGGTAATCCTAGAATAGATTACCGGTTTAGTTTCATCTTACAAGTATTTTTAAGTATTTCTGATAGCAAAACATACTAAGACTTCGAAATATTGAATTTCATATATCTTACACTTACAAATCAATTAATCTACATTGTCATGTAAAAAAGAATTGTTTTTACGTAATTGAATATCATCATTACCATCTACTCCTAAAGAAGTTCTGGATAGTCCAGAATCATTAGGCCTACTGTCTACATCTATTCCTGCTCTTTTATATGCTGGTTCTTTTTCTATATCTTCAATACTTGAACTATTTCTAAATTTATAGTTAAATTCTTTCATCTTAGCTCTACGTTCTGCTGCTCTGGCTTTTAACGTTTCCGAAATAGGCTGATCTATAGGATCCACATCTTCTAAACTTTCTGTTTCGGGAGTTGGAGCAATAGTTTTCTTTTCTAAAAGAATTTCTTTATCTTCTTCTATCGCTTGCGTTGGTTTCGCTTCGGTTAATCGTTTCTCTTCTTCCATATAATCTTCAAGACTATATTTATGAATTCCTCCTTCTACTTTTTCTCCAACAGGAATAATTTCTATTGGATCTTTAACTTCTAAATCTAAAATATCATCGCTTAAATCAAAAACAATAGCTCTTTCTTCTTCTATTTTTTCAGTATGAGATTGCTTAAAAGAGTGTGTTTCCTTTTCTAACTCTTCTGTATTTTCGTCGACTGGCATGTCAAAAGCTAAAGAAAATTGATCTCTCTTTTCTTGCTCTTCGCTTATTTCCTTTTCATCATTTACTTCTATCTGCTTGATTATATCTTGTGCATTAATAATCACAAAATCACTATCTACCGAAAAAGGGTCTACTACTTCATAAGAAACATCTATATTTTTTAACAAATCTGTAGTAGGTATAAGATCGGTATCCTGATCTATTTCCTCTTCCTCTATCAATTCGTGTTTTATTATTTCTTCTTTTTTAACTTCTTCTATTCTAGGCAATGATGTACGTGTACCTGTAGATTTAGGAGATAAATCTTGTACTGCGGCTCTTTGCTCATCCTCTAGGGTATGAATAATTTTTTTAGTTTCTGTATTTACAATATCGTCTTGTTGTTCTACATCAAATCCTGTAGCAATAACTGTAACCGAAATAGAATCTTCTAAAGATTCATCTTCTCCAACCCCCATAATAATATTAGCTCCATGTCCAGCTTCTTGTTGGATATGGTCATTGATCTCTCCTATCTCATCTATGGTAATTTCTTCTTTACCAGATACAATTAAAAGAAGTACATTTTTTGCTCCTGTAATTTTATTATCATTAAGTAAAGGAGAATCTAAAGCTTTTACTATAGCATCATGAGCACGCTTATTACCAGAGGCATTAGCAGACCCCATAATTGCTGTACCACTATTGCTAAGTACTGTTTTAGCATCGCGTAAATCTATGTTTTGTGTATAGTGATGTGTTATAACTTCTGCTATCCCTCTAGATGCAGTAGCAAGAACTTCATCTGCTTTAGAAAATCCAGCTTTAAAACCAAGGTTACCATAGACTTCTCTTAGTTTATTATTATTAATTACAACTAGAGAATCTACATGAGCACGAAGTTTTTCTACTCCTAGTTGTGCTTGCTCGTTACGCATACGTCCCTCAAATTGAAAAGGGATCGTTACAATACCAACTGTTAAAATATCTAACTCCTTTGCCATTTTAGCAATAATTGGAGCAGCACCTGTACCAGTTCCCCCACCCATACCAGCAGTGATAAAAATCATTTTGGTATTGGTATCCAGCATTCTTTTTATCTCTTCATAACTCTCTACTGCAGATTGCTCTCCTACTTCAGGGTTTGCTCCTGCTCCCAATCCTTCGGTTAAGGAAACTCCTAATTGTATTTTATTTGGAATAGAGCTATTTTCTAACGCTTGGGCATCTGTATTACAGATTACAAAATCAACTCCCTTAATTCCTTGTTGAAACATGTGGTTAATGGCATTACTACCACCTCCTCCTACTCCGATTACTTTGATCACATTAGATTGATTTTTGGGTAAATCAAACGAAATATTTTCGAACTCCTCGTTATTACTCATAATTGCTAATTTTCTGGTTCTCCTACTACTTTTTATATATTTTATTGTTCTATTAATTAAGAACAGTACTTTATTGTTATGCTATTCTGCATTATCTAAAAACTCCTTAAACTTTTCTGTCCATTTCTCTAAAATATTCTTCCTTGGTTTTAGATTTACTCTGGGAGTTTCTTCTTCGGCAACTGTTTTATTTTCTAAAATTTCCTCTTTTAATTCGGTTACTGGTTCGTTTACAACAGTTTCTTTTTTATGTAATTTTTTCTGCCTTTTCATGTGTACCAAACCATCCATCACTAATCCAACTGCAGTTGCATACATAGGGCTGGTAGTTTCTGAATTACTATTACCTGCTAAATGCTCATTTGGGTACCCTATTCTGGTATCCATACCAGTAATGTATTCTACTAGTTGTTTTAAGTGCTTAAGCTGTGATCCTCCACCTGTAAGAACAATCCCTGCTATCAGTTTTTTCTTTGGAGATTCGTGTCCATAATTCTTAATTTCTAAAAAAACCTGCTCAATAATCTCTACTACACGAGCATGAATAATTTTAGATAGGTTTTTTAACGTAATCTCTTTTGGTTCTCTACCTCTAAGTCCTGGGATAGAAACAATTTCATTGTCTTTATTCTCTCCTGGCCATGCAGATCCAAATTTTATTTTCAGGAGTTCTGCTTGTTTTTCAATAATAGAACATCCTTCTTTGATATCTTCTGTAATAACATTACCCCCAAAAGGTATTACAGCAGTATGACGGATAATCCCATCTTTAAAGATGGCAAGATCTGTGGTTCCTCCTCCTATATCAATTAATGCTACACCTGCCTCTTTTTCTTCCTGACTTAGTACTGCATTTGCAGATGCTAATGGTTCTAAAGTTACATCCGACAATTCTAATCCTGAACTTTTAACACATCTTCCTATATTTCTAATAGAGGTTACTTGTCCAACCACTACATGAAAATTAGCCTCTAATCTTCCCCCGTACATACCTACTGGTTCTTTTATTTCGGCTTGACCATCTACTTTATATTCCTGAGGTAAAACATGTAAAATCTCTTCTCCTGGTAACATCACTAATTTATGTACCTGATTAATCAATTTTTCTATATCATCTTCATCTATAACTGCATCTGCATTTGGTCTTGTGATATAATCACTATGTTGTAGACTACGAATATGCTGACCAGCTATACCTACGGTTACATTATTAATCTTTGCTCCTGCTACACTCTCTGCCTCTTGTACTGCTTGCTGTATAGACTGGATTGTTTGGGTTATATTATTTACTACACCTCGATGTACTCCTAAGCTTTTAGATTTACCAATACCCAATACTTCCATCTTACCATACTCATTGTATTTCCCCACCATAGCAACAATCTTAGTTGTCCCTATGTCTAATCCTACCGCTATTTCATTTATTTCTCGTTCCATATAGGTATTATTTTATTGTGCACACTACTTGATTACTAAATTGTAAACTAACTTTTTTATATGCATCAAGGCTTTTATCTTTTAATGCTTTTTGATAAAACGCTTTAAAATTTCTAATCTTACTATTTAAGTTTTCTACTTTTCCTAGAACTAGTTTAAATGTATATACCCGCAAGTCTAACTCATAATCTCCATCTCCATTAAGGTATACTCCTACCACATGTTTTTTTAAAAATTCATCTTCTTGAATTTTTTTTAATAATGGAAATACATTAGATATTTCTCTCTCTGAAACATTACTAACTATTGGCACATGTGCCGAATAAGTATCAGACAAAGGCATTACATTCCCTACAACATCAATATAAAAAGGAGTAACGGCATCCACTCTTGCGATTGGGGTACGCTGCTTAATTTTTGCCCTAAGTTCTCCATTTACAGTAATATACACATCAGAATACTCGATCATCTTATGTGCATCCAATTCTTTTTCTACAGTATTCAAAACTAAAATTTCTTTGCCCACGTTCGTAACTCTGTTGCGATTTTGTATTAACAATTTATTAACCGTTATTTCATTTATGTATGGATCTTGTTCTTCAATGAATTCTACTAGTACTTTATTAATCTTCCTTTGTTCATTCCTTTTGTTCGTAAAAGCAAAAAGAATAATTAGCAAGCCCAATAAGGCGCTAAATTTTAGATATATAAAAATTTTCGTTTTCATACCAACAGAGCTTCTTTTATTCTACTCACTTCTTCTCCAATATCTCCTGCTCCGATAGTTAAAACTACTTGAGCGTCACTATTTATTATTTCTATAATTAATTTATCTTTTTTTACTATTTTTTTATCTACCATGTCTACCATACTCAACAACCAGTCCGAATTTACCCCAGCAATTGGTAATTCTCGTGCTGGATAGATATCTAGTAGCAATAATTGATCGAATTGACTTAAACTTTGAGCAAAATCTGAAGCAAAATCTCTGGTTCTACTATACAAATGTGGTTGAAAAATTGCCAGTACCTTTTTATTAGGATGCATTTCTCTTACTGCCTGATGTAATGCATTAATCTCTGTAGGGTGGTGCGCATAGTCATCTATATACACCATTTCTTTCTTTTTGATTTGATAACTAAATCTTCTTTGCACTCCTTTAAATGAAAATAAAGCCTTTGCCAAAGAGCTGGTCGGGGTGCCATAAAGCATCGCAATGGCAAAGGCTGTAATAGCATTTAACAAGTTGTGTTTACCTGGCAGGTTTAAATGCAAGTCTTCAATAAACTCCTGAGGTGTTTTTAAATCAAAAACATACACTCCATTATTTATCTTTATATTTTTAATACAGTAATCTGAATCGTCTTCGATACCAAATGTAATTCCTGAAAGCGGCAATCCATTACGAACTAAAAGATAATCTTTTGCTCTTTGAGAAAACTCTACAAAAGACTCTTCTAATGCATTTGCTTTTTCATAAATATCCAGGTGATCCGCATCCATAGAAGTAATTGCTACAATATCTGGATATAATTGCAAAAAAGATCTATCAAACTCATCTGCTTCTACCACAATTACCTCATTACCCTCTAAGATTAAATTAGAGTTATAATTTTCACTTATCCCTCCTAAAAAGGCTGTTACTTTTACTCCTGATTCTTTTAACAAATGTCCAAGAATAGCTGTCGTGGTAGTTTTACCATGTGTACCTGCTACAGCCAGTGTATAAACCCCTTTAGTAATGATTCCTAAAACCTCGGCTCTCTTTTTTATAAAAAATCCATTGTTTTGAACGTAAATAAATTGTTTATGATCTTTTGGAATCGCAGGGGTATATATTATTAATGTATCTTCAATATTTAAAAACTCTTTAGGTATACAATCTATATTATCTTCAAAATGAACAGGTATCCCTAAAGCGATTAAATCAGAAGTAATTTTGCTAGGGGTTTTATCATATCCCGCTACATTTTTGTCAAGAGACTTAAAGTATCTAGCAATAGCACTCATACCAATACCACCAATACCAATAAAATATATATTCTGTATGTTCTCTAAACTTTTATTCATTTACTCTCTGATTCTACTTAATTTTGTTTTTAATTAATTCCTCAATCGTATCGACAATATCTAAAGTAGCATTTGGTAACGCCAATTCTTTTATCGCTTTCGACAATTTAGTTTGTAACTCTTCTGATTCTAATAATTCTGAAATCGTATATTGAAATTTATCCTCAAGCTCACTTTCTTTTAATAGCAAAGCTCCATCTTTATCTACAATAGCTTTTGCATTTTTGGTCTGATGATCTTCTGCCACATTTGGCGATGGTATAAATACTGTTGGTTTTGCTACAATACATAATTCTGAGACAGAACTCGCACCTGCTCTTGAGATAATTACATCTGCTGCTGCATACGCCAGATCCATAGTATCTAAAAACTGATGGACTTGTATGTTTTTTTGATTTGTATATTTTTTATACTCCGAATAGTATAGTTTACCACACTGCCAGATTACCTGCACCTCTTTTTTATTAAAAAAATCAAGCTCTTGTTCTATTAGCTGATTAATTCTTCTTGCCCCTAAACTCCCTCCTATAATCAAAATTGTTTTCTTTTCTGGATCGAGATTATATTTTACTATAGCTTGTTCTTTCTTACCTTCTATTTTTAATAGATCTTGACGAACCGGGTTTCCTGTTTTTATTATTTTATCTTTTGGAAAAAACTGTTCCATCCCATCATACGCTACGCAAATCTTATTCACTCCTTTTGCTAACCATTTATTAGTAATACCAGGAAATGAGTTTTGTTCTTGAAGCACTGCAGGAATATTTTTCATATTAGCCATTTTCAATAAAGGTCCACTTGCAAAACCACCTGTTCCTATAACTACATCGGGGTTAAATTTTTTAATGATCTTTCTTGATTTCCATAAACTACTTAATAATTTTAAAGGAAACATCAAATTACTTAACGTAAGTTTTCTCTGAATACCACTTATCCAAAGCCCTATGATTTCATACCCCGCTTCGGGCACCTTTTGCATTTCCATTCGGTCTTTTGCCCCAACAAACAATATCGAAGCATCTGGATATCTTTTACGTATTTCGTTTGCAATAGCTATTGCAGGATAGATATGTCCTCCTGTTCCTCCTCCTGATAATATGACTTTCAGTTTTTTACTCATAAAACTTCACTCAAAACCTCTAACGGGTTTTCCTCTTTTTCCTTTATTTGTTCTTCTTCCAGAATTGCTTCTCTTTTAGCGCTTACGCTTAATACTATCCCTATTGCTAAACAGGTCATCCAAATAGACGTCCCCCCGCTACTAATAAGTGGCAATGTTTGCCCTGTTACCGGAAACAACTCTACTGCAACTGCCATATTTATTAATGCCTGAAAAACAATAGGAAGCCCCACTCCCAAAACCAATAACTTACCAAAAACATCTACACTTTTATGGGCTACAATCACTAATCGTAATAATAACATGATATATAGCAACATTAAAAACACCCCCCCTACAAACCCCCATTCTTCAATTATAATAGCATAAATAAAATCGGATGAAGATTGCGGTAAAAAGTTTCTTTGTACGCTTTTACCCGGACCTGTACCAATAACCCCCCCCCGGGCAATTGCTATTTTTGCACGCTCTATTTGATAATCCTCTTGGGTATCTTTATCATCTGCAAAATTTTCTATCCTACTCACCCATGTGTCTACACGGTTTGGAAAAACTCCCGGAAATGCTTTTGCAAAGAGAACGAAAAAAGTAAGCACCAACAATCCTGTACCTAGAATCACCGCAATATATTTTAACGGATATCCTCCTAAAAACACTAAAACCATAACCATAGAAAACAGTATTGCTGTAGTGGAAAAATTTGCTGGTAAAATTAAGATCAATATTATAAATACTGGTAACCAAAGTGGTAGCAGTGTTTCTTTAAACGAAATTGTTTTATCTTTAATTTTTGAAAGATATCTCGCCACATAAGCCATTAAAACCACAGCAGCCAAAGTAGAGGTCTGAAAAGTAACCCCTACAAATGGCACACGAATCCATCTGCTTGCATTAGCCCCTTCTATAGTTGTGTTTTGCGCCATTGTAACCAGTAAAAGTATCACCACAACTGGTATCATAATAATAGAAAGTCCTTTAAAATAATGATGTGGTATTTTGTGGACCCCATACATAATCAAAAACCCCAGAACCAAATGCGCAAAATGTTTGATCAGAAAAACAAAAGTATTACCATCTCCATATAGATACGCTAAATTACTACTAGCACTATATACGGGTAAAAATGAAAATAATGCCAACAAAGCCGATACAGCCCAGATCATTTTATCTCCTTTTATATTTCCCAATAATTTAGTCATCTACTATTTTGTTATCTAAATCGTATTTTTATTTGTACTCCTCAACTCCAATCTTGTGTCCCTACCTCTTCGATTGCCTCAGAGTTCTGATATCAGTGAGACTTTACTGCCTTTATAATTCCCTTACTGCTTCTTTAAATTGCCTTCCTCTTTCTTCATAATTTTTAAACAGATCAAAGCTTGCACATGCTGGAGACAGTAATACGTTTTCGTTTCTTTCTGCTATTTTATATGCTAATTCTACAGCTTCTTTCATCGATTGCGTTTCTAAAATGTTATCTACACAATTGCCAAATGCATTAATAACTTTAGAGTTATCTACTCCTAAACAAATTATCGCTTTTACTTTTTCGTTTACCAAAGGGTATAACTCTGAGTAGTCATTTCCTTTATCTACTCCGCCAACTATCCAAACGGTAGCTGATTTCATGGCGTCTAAAGCGTAAAATGTAGCATTTACATTAGTTGCTTTAGAGTCGTTTACGTATTGTACATTATTAATTTTTAAAACCTTTTCTAATCTGTGCTCTACTCCATGAAAATTTTCTAAACTTTCTCTAATAGTGGCTTTTCTTATTTTTAATAAATGGGATACGGTGGAAGCCGCCATAGCATTTTTCACATTATGATTACCTTCTAAGGCTAAATCTGTTGTTGGCATAATTATTTTATTGTTATCTATTGTTATTGTTATATTTCCATCTTCTAAATATGTTCCATTTTCAAATTTTTTAGTTAATGAAAATGGTAATAGCTTTGAACGAATGGGGTGTTTTATTAAATATTCTTCTATTATTTTATCATCTGCATCATAAATAAAATAGTCTTCTTCTGTTTGATTCATTGCTATTCTAAACTTTGACGCTACATAGTTTTCTAGCTTATAATCATATCGATCCAGATGATCTGGTGTAATATTAGTTAGCACTGCTATATGTGGAGCAAAATTCTTTATACCGTCTAATTGAAAACTACTTAACTCTAACACATAAAATGAGGGATCACTTTTTGCTACTTGTTTTGCAAAACTATCTCCTATATTACCTGCCATATTCACTTTTAAACCGCCTTGTTTAAGCACGTGATATGTAAGCATTGTGGTAGTTGTTTTACCATTACTACCTGTAATACCAATGATCTGAGCAGTCGTATATTCTGCGGCAAATTCTATTTCTGAGATTACCGAAACTCCTTTTTCATGCAGTTTTTTTATTAATTCTACTTTATCAGGAATCCCAGGGCTTTTCATAACTACATCTGCATTCAGGATTTTAGACTCTGTATGCTGTTGCTCTTCCCATTCTATTTCAAAATTTCTAAGAACCTCTTTATATTTTTCGGTGATCACCCCTTTATCAGAAACAAAAACATCAAATCCTTCTTTCTGACCCAAAATAGCGGTTCCTACCCCACTTTCTCCTGCTCCCAAAACGACAAGACGTTTTTTTATTTTTGAATTATGATTCACTACTTCTTCTTGTTTTAATCTTATCTTACTTTAAGTGTAACTACTGCTATAATTGCCAGAAAAATACCTACAATCCAAAATCTTGCAACTATCTTACTTTCGTGTATTCCTTTTTTTTGATAATGATGATGAAGAGGTGACATTAAAAATATTCTACGCCCTTCTCCAAATTTTTTCTTGGTGTATTTAAACCAACTTACTTGCATCATTACTGAAACTGTCTCGATAAAGAAAATCCCACATAAAATCGGAATAAGGAACTCTTTTCGTATAGCGATAGCAATAACTGCTATAATACCACCAATAGTCAAACTACCAGTATCTCCCATAAAAACCTGAGCTGGGTATGTATTATACCATAAAAATCCTACTAAAGCCCCTGCAAAAGCTGTTATATAAATAGTCATTTCGCCAGAATTGGGGATATACATTACATTAAGATAATTCGAAAAAATAATGTTACCCGAAACCCATGCAAACAAAGCCAATGTTAAAACCATTATTGCAGAAGAGCCAGCTGCTAAGCCATCAATTCCATCGGTAAGATTAGCTCCGTTAGATACTGCTGTGATAATAAAAATCACAATAGGTATAAAAATTAACCATGCATATTTTGCTAACTCTGGGCTAATCCAAGTAATTAAATCTGAATAATCAAATTCATTATTTTTAAAAAATGGTATGGTTGTTTTTGTGGATTTTGCTGCAGGATTAAATCCAGATTCTCCCCCAGCCTTTATAGATACTTGTTCTATTTTTGTTTTTACTTTTTCTTCTTTTATAGTAATATCTTTATGCAAGTACATAGTACATCCTACAATAAGCCCCAAACCAACTTGACCTATGATTTTAAATTTTCCTGCTAACCCTTCTTTATCTTTTCTTTTGATTTTTAAATAATCATCTGTAAACCCTATTGCTCCCATCCATAGAGTAGTGATAATCAATAATATAACATATATGTTATCTAATTTTGCAAACAACAATACAGGAATTAGTGTAGCTAAGATAATTATGACACCACCCATAGTTGGTGTCCCTGCTTTTTCTGCTTGTCCCTCTAATCCTAATTCGCGAATACTTTCTCCCATTTGTTTTTTTCTAAGAAAATTTATGATTCGTTTACCATAAATGGTAGAAATCAACAAGGATAGTATGATTGCCATTGCTGCCCTAAAGGTGATAAACTGAAACAGTGTCGCCCCGGGGAATTGGTATTCACTTTCTAAAAATTCAAATAAATAATATAGCATAAAATCACCTACCTTTTACCACGTCTTCAAAGAGTATAAAAGGGTTTATTTGTTTAGTTTTTCTAGTTCTTTTTTTACAATATCAAAATCATTAAAATCAGTACGTTCGCCGTTAATTTCCTGATACGTCTCATGCCCCTTACCTGCGATAAGTATGATATCATTTTTATTGGCTAATTGGCATGCTGTTTTAATTGCTTGTTTTCTATCTGTTATGGATAATGTTTTTTTGTAATGTTGTGGTTCTACTCCTTTTTCTATATCCTCAATAATCTTATCAGGATTCTCTGTTCTGGGATTATCACTTGTAAATATTGTTTTATTACTAAGCTTTGCCGCAATGTTACCCATTACTGGTCTTTTTGTTTTATCTCTATCCCCACCACATCCTACAACCGTTATTAAGGTTTCATTATTCGTTCTTATATCATTAATTGTTTCTAAAACATTTTTTAAAGCATCAGGAGTATGTGCATAATCTACTATTGCTGTAATTTTATGATCAGAAATCATGTATTGAAATCTACCACTCACACTTTGCAAATCACTTAATAACTGAAGGGTTTCTAAGGTTTCAAGCCCCAATAACTCTGCTGTTCCAAAGATTGCAAGCAAATTATATGCATTAAAAGTCCCTATTAATTTAGCCCAAACCTCATGATCATTTAGTTTTAACAATAATCCTCCTAAACTATTTTCTAAGATCTGACCTCTATAATCTGCATACGATTTTAAAGCATATGTATATTGTTTCGATTTTGTATTTTGAAGCATAAAAGCTCCATTTTTATCATCCTTATTTACTAATGCAAATGCCTTTGCTGGTAAATTGTCAAAAAAGATTTTTTTTACGTCTCGATATTCTTTAAATGTATTATGATAATCTAAATGATCATGAGAGAGGTTAGTAAAAATACCTCCTGCAAACTCCAATCCTTCTGTACGTTTTTGATGAATCCCATGAGAGCTCACTTCCATAAAACAGTACTCTACTCCTGCTTTATTCATTTCTTTGAGATAATGATTAATCGCTAAAGAGTCAGGTGTTGTGTGTGTCGCCTTATATTCTTTTGCATCTACCATGATTTTTACTGTCGACAACAACCCTACTTTAAACCCTGCTTTTTTAAAGAGCATATACAATAGAGTAGCTATAGTTGTTTTTCCGTTTGTACCTGTAACTCCTACTAGTTTTAGATTCTCTGACGGGGAACCATAATAATTAGACGCCATTATTGCTAGTGCAGATTGGGTATCCTGAACTTCTATATACGTTACTCCATCCACCAAAACATCTGGTGTTTTTTCGCAAATCACTACTAAAGCTCCTTGATTAATTGCTTTTTCAATAAATTCATGCCCATCAGAAACCGAACCCCGAATTGCTACAAAAACATCGTCCTGATTCACTTTTCGGGAGTCAAATTCTATCTTATTAACGCTTGTAATGGTATTACCTACTACAGCATTAATAGCTACTTTGTATAATATATCCTTTAACTCTGTCACGATAATTCTAATCTTATGGTTTGGTTTGTTTGTACTTTAACTCCAGGCTCTATAGACTGTTTTTTAACTCTTCCTGATCCTTTTATCTCTACTTTTAACCCCATGTTTTCCAATAATGAAATAACATCCATTGCTGGCATACCAGTTACGTTTGGCATGATGGTCTTATATTTTTGAACATTATGATAGTACTTATCATAACTTTCTACAACAGGAGTACTTTCTACAGCAGCATAAGACACTTCGTCTATAACTGGTATGTCATTATATATTTTTGTGGCAATTGTTTTAAAAACAGGTGCTGCAACTTCGCTACCGTAATATCCTTTTTCTTTATTTGGACCATGAATAACTACAATACAGGAATAAATTGGTTTATCTGCAGGAAAATAACCTGCAAAAGAAGAGATGTATTCCCTTTCTTTATCTCTTCCATAATTCCCCCAACATGTACCTGTTTTTCCTGCAATGTCAAAATTATCTGTACGTATATTCTCTGCCGTTCCTTTTTTCACAACATTCTTCATCATTTCTTGGGCAATTCTTGCTGTTTGTTTAGAACATATTGTTGGATTCAAAACTTCTTTATCAAATTTTTCTCTTATTTTATCCCAGGTTTTTACTTCTTTAATAAACCTTGGTTTTACCATTTCACCATCATTAGCTATTGCATTGTAGAATGCTAGTGTTTGTAAAGGAGTAATTGCCACACCATACCCATGTGCCATCCAAGGTAGCGTTGTTCCATACCAATCCTGATCTCCCGGATACGGGATTTTAGGTTTTCCTTCTCCTTTAATAGATAATCCTAAAGTTTCCCCTAATCCCATATTGATTAACCGATCTACAAATTTTCTGGGATTGTCTTTATAATTTTCATCAATCATCTTTGCGAAAGCTGTATTTGACGACAATTCAAATGCTTTTGCCGCAGAGATTTTACCGTATCCTCCCCATTTAGAATCTTTTACGACTCTATCGTAAAATTTTACACGACCATTTTCGGTATCGATAACATAGCTTGAATCAATCACTTTATCTTCTAAAGCAGCAACCATGGTCATTAATTTAAAGGTAGACCCTGGCTCATGAGCTTCTCCAACAGCATAATTTAATTTTTCATAGTATTTTCTAGCACTTGTACGTCCTAAATTAGAGATTGCTTTTATTTCTCCCGTTTTAGTCTCCATTACTACAACGGTACCATGCTCTGCATCAAATTTTTCTAATTGTGCTAATAATGCATGATGAGATATATCCTGAATATTCACATCTATTGTAGAAACCACATCATAACCATCCTGTGGTTCTACTTCATTAGCATCTCCAATTGGTTTCCATTGATTTTTTGCTATTTTTTGCTTTTTTCGTTTTCCTTCTTTACCTCTCAAAAAAGGACCATAAGCTCCTTCTAACCCTACTCTAGTATAGTATCCGTTTTCATCTCTTCTTTCATACCCTACCGTACGCTCTGCTATCTTACCTATAGGATGCTCTCTTACTGTACGTTGTTCTACAATCAACCCTCCTCGATTAGCCCCTAACGCAAACAACGGGAAGTTCTTAACTCGCATATATTGAGAATACCCAAGGTTTCTACGAATTAACAAATACCTGTTTTTATTGCCTCTCGCTGTTCTTATTAACTTATCGTAATAGGCTATAGGTTTTCCGAACTCTTTTGATAAGGACTCACAAAGCGCCTTTATATTTGCTCTAAAGTCTTTATCTGTTACTGTAAGCGCATCAAATCGTATATCGTATTTTGGAACCGAAGTTGCTAACAAATTCCCCTTGCTATCATACAAGTTCCCTCTATTTGCAGGTATATCAAAGGTTTTAAAAACGCGTTCCTGAGCCTTTTTACGATATGCATCTCCTTCTACAAATTGTATATTCACCAGTTTTACCAATACTACAATTGCAAAAATGAACATACAAGCTGCGATAAAATACAACCTATTTAATATGTTTTTTTCTTTTGTGGCCAAAATAGTTTAGTTTTTTACTATTATTTTTCTTGGTGGTTTTGCTGGACGCTTTAATCCTTTTTGTGTCATCTTTTTTATTATAGATGACTCCATTTTCAATCTCATTAATTCTGTCTTTCCGTCTACAAATTGTGTTCTTAATTCTCTTACTTCGTTATTTAGTTTTGCTATTTCATGCACTTTACTCTCGGCATTATGAGAACTTGCTATCATTATAATTGCCAAAAAAGAAAGAAACAATAACATCCGCCAATTTTTCATCGCATCATCTGCAATAAGAAACTTTCCTTTTAATATGTCATAAATCTTTTGTTTCATATCTTTTTTTCTTCCTAAACAGAAGTATTCCTTTTTATTCTTTTACTTTTTCTGCTATTCTTAGTTTTGCACTTCGGGCTCTATTATTTTGTTTAATTTCATCCTCCCCTGGAACAATTAATCCTCCTACTTTCTTAAAAGGAACATAGAAATTACCATATAAATCTTTTTCTGGTTCTCCTTCAAACATTCCATTACGAATAAATCGCTTTACTAACCTATCTTCTAAGGAGTGATAGGATATTAAACTAATCCGCCCTTTAGGCTTAAGAAGTTCTGTGGTTTGCATTAAAAACTCTTTGAGTGCTTCTATTTCTTGATTTACTTCTATACGAATAGCCTGATAAATCTGTGCTAATATTTTATGTTCTTTATGGTTTGGCAAAAACGGCTTTAAGATTTCTTTTAATGCTATACTTGTTTTTAAAGGTTCTTCTTTTCTAGCTGCTATTATAGTCCTTGCTAATTTTGGAGCATTTCTTAATTCTCCATATTCCAGAAACATTTTCCTCAGATCCGATTCATCATATTCATTAATAACATTGTATGCAGATAGTTCTCCATTTTGATTCATCCTCATATCTAAATCTGCATCGAACCGAGTAGAAAACCCTCTATCTGCAACATCAAACTGATGAGACGAAACACCAAAATCTCCAAGAATTCCATCTACTTTTTTTACTCCATGAAATCGCAAAAATCGTTTTATAAACCGAAAATTTTCGTTTATCAAAGTAAAACGATCATCCTTAATAGTATTTCCCAAAGCATCTAAATCCTGATCAAAAGCAAACAATTTACCTTCAGGCCCTAATCGATCAAGAATTTCTTTAGAATGGCCACCACCGCCAAATGTAACATCTACATATATTCCATTTGGCTTAATGACCAACCCATCTACTGTTTCTTTAAGCAAAACCGGATTATGATACTCCATCTTGTTTTATTTCTTTTGTTTGTCTAATGACAAGCTTTTTTACAAGCTTTAACTACCCTTTACCTTTACTAATCAAGATTTACATCCTCATCAAACCCCATTACCTCTTCTGCTAAATCTGCAAAATCATCTGCTACATCTTCAATTGCTTTTTCGTATTGATCTTTATCCCAGATTTCAACTATATTTACAGCTGAAGACAGGACTAGGTCTTTTGTAATCCCAGCAAAACCAATCAAATCTTTAGGTATTAAAAGACGTCCTGCTGTATCAATCTCTACTACTTTAACACCTGCGGTAAACCTCCTAATAAAGTCATTGTTTTTCTTTTTAAAGCGATTAAGTTTATTCATCTTTTGCATTAAAAGATTCCATTCTGCCATAGGATATAACTCCAAACAAGGCTGAAAAACTGATCTTTTTAGCACAAATCCATCTTGTAATACTAACGAGAGTTGCTTTTTAAAAGCAACAGGCATCATCAAACGTCCCTTAGCGTCTGCTTTGCACTCGTATGTACCAATTAGATTTACCACTTTACTTCC
The DNA here is from genome assembly GCA_964353005.1 of uncultured Flavobacteriaceae bacterium. Classification (GTDB taxonomy): domain Bacteria; phylum Bacteroidota; class Bacteroidia; order Flavobacteriales; family Flavobacteriaceae; genus Aquimarina. Next base: position 16,647 of record CAYGUC010000004.1, read on the forward strand.
TTAAACGTTTAATAAGTCAAATATATTGAAAAAAACACCACTTTTTACCACAATCTACCACATTGTTAATAAGTTGTACTTAAAAAGAAGAAGTATTTGACCTGTAAAACTTTAATATTTTGTTTATCAACACACTACAAAAAGGCTTGAAAATTCTCGGTTTTAACGAATTTGAAAAGGAAATAATCTATGTTTAAGAAAATTAAAAAAATCATTCTGTAGTATTCATAAAAAAACTCGAAACTAATTATGAAAATGCTATATTTGCGTTTAATTCTTGTAAGAAGTATTAATGAAGCACGAATTACAAAAAGACGGAAAATTTAGTTATCTAGATTTAGGGGAAGGCACACCAATTATCATCTTACATGGGTTGATGGGCGGTTTGAGTAACTTTGAAGGTGTTGGTTCTTACTTTCCTGAGCATGGATATAAGGTGTTGATTCCTGAACTACCCATTTATACATTGTCTTTACTAAAAACCAAAGTTAGTACATACGCCAAGTATCTTAATGATTTTATAGATCATTTAGGTTATGGCGATAAAGAAGTAATTCTTCTTGGTAATTCTCTTGGAGGACACATAGGCCTTTTATGCGCTAAAATGTTTCCTGAAAAAGTAAAAGCACTTGTTATAACTGGAAGCTCTGGATTATACGAAAGCGCTATGGGAGAAAGCTACCCTAAGCGTGGTGATTATGAATACATTAAAGCTAAGGCTGAAAATGTGTTTTATGATCCAACTATAGCTACTAAAGAAATTGTAGACGAAGTATATGCTACAGTTAATGATCGAAATAAACTAATTAGGACTTTAGCTATTGCTAAAAGTGCTATTCGGCACAACATGGCAAAAGATTTACCAAAAATGGATATCCCATCCTGTATTATATGGGGTAAAAATGACAATGTTACCCCACCAGAGGTAGCCGATGATTTTAATAGATTATTACCTGATTCTGATTTATATTGGATTGATAAGTGCGGCCATGCTGCCATGATGGAACACCCCGACGAATTTAACCGATTATTACATAATTGGTTACAGGAACGCAACTTTTAATTTTAACTAAGTATTATGAAGATTAGCAGCGCTGAATTTATAATGAGTAACAGCGACGTTGCCAAATGCCCTAAAGACAAACTCCCTGAGTATGCATTTATTGGAAGATCTAATGTTGGAAAATCTTCTTTGATCAATATGCTTACCAATCGAAAAAGTCTTGCTAAAACATCTGGGAGACCTGGTAAAACACAATTAATCAACCACTTTATTATTAATAAAAATTGGTTTTTGGTTGATTTACCAGGATATGGATATGCAAAAGTATCGAAATCTTCAAAAAAAGTGTTTCAAAAGTTTATTACCGCTTACTTTTCTAAAAGAGCCCAGCTTGTTTGCGCTTTTGTATTGGTAGATAGCCGCCATGAGCCACAAAAAATAGATCTGGAATTCATGCAATGGCTAGGTGAAAACCAAGTGCCGTTTTCTATAATTTTTACCAAAGCAGATAAACTTACTAAAACCAAACTACCTATCCAGATAAATAATTATATTGATGAAATGCTTAAATATTGGGAAGAAATGCCTAATTATTTTATAACTTCTTCCTCTTCTGGTCTAGGACAAGAAGATGTTCTTAATTACATACAAGACATTAACGACCAATTAGCCAAATCTTCTTAACTTTTTTTCTGCAAAAACTCTATTAGTTGCCCTACGGTTATTATACTTGCTAGTTTTTCTGCGTCCAAAACGACCTTAAGATCTTTGGTTTCTTTTTCAAAAACAATAGGATACTTAATGTTTTTAAAATTATTACCAGAATACAATTCTAAAAATTCATTTTTATACATAAACAAAAAATCAAAATGTGTATTCTTTCTAAAATCTTTCCATTTTTTCTTTTCAGAAAAATTATTATGTGTTAGGCGACAAAGACTACAGGGATAAGTTTCTGGACTTATAATTTTATGAATATTGTTCCAATACTTAGTCCACACGTCAGACTTTGTATTATACACAAAAAGCAAAGTTCTTCTCAAAATTAAATTTTGAATATTTAGTCACAATTCACCTAAGAACATTTCATCAAAATTTTAATTATTTTTGTTCTAAATCTAACTTCTCTGCAAAGTAATCACAAAAATCCTTCATGGTAGCTGACATCTTTTCGTCTTGAGTCGCCCTATAAAAAGTATCACTCATAGCCACTAATGTTTGATGAAAAAATATTTTCATTTCGTCCACAGGCATGTCCTTTGTCCACAAATCTATCCGAAGACTTTCTTTACTTTTATTATCCCAAACCGATAAAAGCATTGCTTTAGTATCCTGATTCTCTACACCTCCGTCTTTTGCTGTCCACTTTAATTTTTCAGGAACACGATTTTCATCTAATTCTATATCTATTTTAATTTCTGATTTATTTGTGCTTGCCATTATTTTTTTGGTTTATATTTTGATCTATTAAAAATCGTTTCCGCATCTGCTAATAGTAATTGTCGCAAAGATACATTGTTATTTTTCATATATGAATCTACAATTTTCCATCCTACAAACTGACCTATTCTATCTGGTGCTTCCTTATCTATTTCCTCTAAATAAAATTTAGAAAAAGGTGCTGGATACAAAAACCTAGGCATTAAAGAACTATCGGTGCTATACAACAATTTTTTATCTATAAAATATCTCCATATATATTCCTCATTAGTTTCTGCCCACGAATATTGTTCTTCGGTATACCCTATTTTTCTTGCATTAGTAAAATTAGGCAACAACAAATTTTTTATATACAACTCTTTTCCAAAAGATACTATGTTCCCCATAAACGTCCTATCTCTAATTGGTCCCACTTGATTTTTAGCATACATAGAAGCGATATCTGGAATCATATCTTTTCTTTCAAAATTTTGTCGTAGATATTTTTGTATTCCTTCATAAAAATGATGATCTCTTCCTAAATATGTATCTAAAGCAATTATCAACAATCCTTTTGACAGCACTACTTTGTTTTTGTAATCTACATCATTAACAATGGCAACAACTTTTGGTGTTTTAATTTCTGGGAAATAATATTTGATGTGTTGAAAAAGCGAATGAAGTTCTGCTTCTTCTTCAGAAAGGTCTAGAAATTTTTTTCTAACCTCTATATTTACTTCTTGTTGTATTGTATCCTTAGATCTTTTAATCCAAATACTATCTGCATATTTTTCTGGAAACAAAAACGGATATTCTTTTTTAAGATCAGGAAGAGTTTCTGGAGTGACCTGTGCAAATAAAGTATCAAAACGTTCTATTTTTATTTCTACAGGAATTTTAGCAATTTCTTTTTCAACTTTATTTTCGTTTAAGCAAGAAACAAATACACAAAAAACCAAAGTAAGTTTTAAAAATCTAATACTATTTATCTGTAAATTATAATATCTATCTAAATAATTTTTATTCCTCCAGAACACCATCTTTTTTTATTAATTTTATGAGCGCAAAGATACTATATCCTATTGCGAAGTACAAAGTATAGGATAGCCAAGTATCCTTTTTGAATTAAACTTATTTTAGTTACATTATTACAAACACAAAGTATGCAAACAGAAAAAGTAATTGATCATATTGTAAATTGGTTAAAAGAATATGCTATAAACGCAAATATGGAGGGTTTTGTTGTTGGTATTAGTGGGGGGATTGACAGTGCTGTTACTTCCTCTTTATGTGCAAAGACTGGCTTAAGAACTCTTTGCGTTGAAATGCCAATTCATCAGGCAGAAAGTCAGGTAACTAGAGCACAAGAACATATCACACAACTAAAAAAAAGATATCCAAATGTGTCAGACATTAAAGTTGATTTAACTCCTGTTTTTGAAGAATTAAAGTCTGTAGTGCCAAAAATCCCAGATAGCCCACAATTAGACTTATCTCTTGCAAATACCAGAGCACGGTTAAGGATGTCTACTTTATACTATTTTGCTGGTTTACATAGATATTTAGTTGCCGGAACAGGTAATAAAGTAGAAGATTTTGGTGTAGGCTTTTATACTAAATACGGTGATGGAGGTGTTGATTTAAGCCCTATAGCTAATCTCTTAAAAAGTGAAGTATACACTATCGCTAAGGTTTTGGAAATACCTACTTCTATACAAAATGCTGTACCAACTGATGGTCTATTTGGGGATAGCAGAAGTGATGAAGATCAAATCGGAGCCAGTTATGATGAGTTAGAATGGGCCATGAAAATGAAAGAAGAAGGTAAAAATAGCACTGATTTTAAAGGAAGAGAAAAAGAAGTTTTTAAAATTTTCACCCACTTAAATACCGTAAACCAACATAAAATGACCCCTATTCCCGTCTGTAATATACCCGTTGAACTGTTTTAATTATCTTTTTATCGATAAATTCATAAAAAAAAGTTTATGAGGACTAGTTCTTAGTAATTTTGCACAAAGATTTAAAATTACCCCTAGCCTAAAGATGTTAAACTCTTAAATTAAACTTAAACAATCGTAAACAAGAATGACTACCGTATTAATCGCAGATCATCATCCAATCACTAGGAAGGGGATCGTTTCTTTATTTCGCAACTCTGAAGATTATGAGATCATTGGCAAAGTAAGTAATGGAAACGAAATGTATGATGTTCTGAAATCTAACACTCCTGATGTTCTCATCATGGAACTAGATCTGCCTCAAATCAATGGAATTATGGCATTGAGAACTATAAAAAAAGAATTTGCTGGAATAAAAGTAATTATCTTTAGTTCTCATCCTGAAGAAATGTATGCCTTAAGTGCTATTAAAGCAGGTGCATCTGCTTATTTAGCAAAAACAGTTCCCACAAAAACCCTTAAAAAAGCAATCGAACGTGTTGCCAGAGGAGGTATCTACCTAAATGACAACCTTACGAAACAACTGGCTAATGGAAATGCCAGTGAAAATAATATGGTTGTGAAATATAAAAAATTATCCTCAAGAGAAATAGAGGTTCTTAATTTATTATCCTCAGGAAAAAGAAATAAAGATATCGCAAGTACATTGTCTATTAACGAAAAAACAGTAAGTACGTATAAGACAAGGTTATTAAAAAAACTAAAAGTAGACAATCTTGCTGATTTGATTCATCAATCCAGATTATTACACATTAGCTAAATCACCCTATTTAGTTTTCTGTATAATAATTTTTTGAGAGTTTGATAATCTCGAATATCTTCTAAAACACTCATATTAGTTTCAAAATTTTGAGCTTTCACTTCTTGTGAAAGCTCATTTATTTTTTGATCTATCAAAAATCCTCTTAAACTTAGTATAATATTATTTACATAATCTGCAACAGAGTCTATTTTTTGTTTTACATGAATTTCCTTATCTACCCATCTATGAAGCTCATAACGATCTTCATTCATCATAATTTCTGTGATCTCTGAAGCTATTTCTGGTTGAATTTTATTTATAAAACTCTCTATTTTAAACTCGCTTACCAAATTTAACTCTTCAATCAAAATTGTATATATATCCTTAAAAATTTGATCTGTAAACTCTATTTCATCCTCTTGTAAATCCAGATATATTTTTTCAAAAACTTTTATTTTATGTGTTTCTGGCTCTAAAACAAGTTCTCCTTCTTCATTCTCCTTCAATATCAAGTCTTCAAAATTTGCCTCGATAACACCATACATTAACAATGCTTTTATTATATGTCGTTCTAATATATATTGTCTATTTACTTTGGGTTGTTTTTGCGCTTCACCTCGTACAACTTCAAGAGGTTTTTGTTGTTGTTCTTTTTGCTTATGCTGACTTTTTGCATCTGTATTATGCATTTGTGCCAGAGTATCAAACAAAACATCTTCTGAAACATCCATTATTCTTGAACATTCCTTTACATAAATTTCTTGCTTAATTACATCGGGTATTTTAGATATGCTTGTTACCATATCTCTAACTAACTCTGCCCTTTTTATAGGATCGTTTTTAGAATCGTTTAGCAATAGGGACGCTTTAAAGCTTATAAAATCCTGAACATTTTCTTCTAGATATACCTTTAATTCTTCTAATGTATTTTGTCTGGAAAAACTATCTGGATCTTCTCCTTCTGGGAAACTACAGACTTTTACGTTCATTCCTTGTTCAAGAATAAGATCTATCCCTCTTAAAGACGCGCGCATTCCTGCTGCATCACTATCAAATAATACCGTAATGTTTTTTGTTAACCTACTTATTAAACGTATTTGATCTGATGTTAATGCTGTCCCAGATGAAGAAACCACATTAGTGATTCCTGTTTGGTTAAACTGAATAACATCTGTATATCCTTCTACTAAAAAACAGTTGTCTTCTTTTGCTATTGTTTGTTTTGCTTGATAAATACCATAAAGTACTTTACTTTTATGATAGATATCACTTTCTGGAGAGTTAAGATACTTTGCTGCCTTTTTTTCATTAGTCAATATTCTGCCTCCAAAACCTAATACCCTACCAGACATTGATTGTATAGGAAACATAACTCTGCCTTTAAAACGGTCAAACTGTTTTTCTTCTTTAACTATAGTGAGTCCTGTTTTTTCTAAATACTCTAATTTATACCCTTTTTTAATGGCTTCTGTAGTAAAGGCATCCCAAGTATCAGGAGAGTATCCTAATTCAAATTTTCTTATAGTATCTTCAGTAAACCCACGCTCTTTAAAATAGGTTAATCCTATAGCTTTTCCTTGCTCTGTTTTAAGCAATGAATTCTGAAAAAAAGTATTTGCAAATTCACTAACCAGATACATACTTTCTCTTTCGTCTGCTTGTTGCTTTTGCTCGTCTGTCTGCTCGGTTTCTTCTACCTCAATATTATATTTTTTTGCTAAATACTTTATGGCCTCTGGATATGTAAAATGTTCATGTTCCATCAAGAATGCAACAACATTTCCTCCTTTACCACTAGAAAAATCTTTCCATATTTGTTTTACAGGAGACACCATAAAAGAAGGGCTTCTTTCGTCGCTAAAAGGGCTCAATCCTTTAAAGTTACTCCCTGCTTTTTTTAATTGCACAAAATCCCCAATAACCTCTTCTAAACGGGCGGCTTCAAATACTGAATCTATAGTGGATTTATGAATCATAAAAACTGGGTCTGCTAATTTTTGTATATGCAACAAAAATAAGATAATTCAGCAAACACAATCCCTTCTTCTAATTTTAATACCTCATTGAGGTTTTTTAATTCCCTTAGGTTTGCCTCAAAAATAAAGCATACTTTTTTGGAAGCACCCCCCTCCTTAACTTATAATGAGATCATTACAAACAAAAAAGAAGGTCATCTTTTCAGACAACCTTCTTTACATCTATATTTTTCTTATGAAAGATTATTTTTTAACTACAAAACTTCTTGTAACAATAGTTTCATCTGCAGTGATTCTAACAAAATATGTTCCTGCTGAAAGATTACTTACATCTATTTGTTGTTTTGTTCCTTGATTATCTACGCTGTGAATCAACTGTCCAAACATAGAAAAAATCTGTAAATTTTGGATAGGTGTTTTTCCTATCGAAATATTTAAAACGACACTTACTGGATTTGGATACAATTTAAACCTTTCTTCATTAGTATTAACATCGGTTAATTCATAAGTATCTAATCTTGTTCTTGATCCTTGAGCACAAAATTCTGTAGCATCAGAGCTTGTAAATTGACCACCAGATGCTATAGTCCCTGCACTACTTGATAATGTATACGCTCCATTACCATACTGACAGCATATACCATCCCCAAATGAATCTGATATTGCAAAAGTATAGCTACCAGAAGCCAAAGCATTAATAGTTTCTGTTACTGTAGACCCATCTGGATTTGATGACGAATAACTTTTTGATGCTACTGTTGTTCCTCCTGCATCTTTTAGTGTCCATGAAGTCTCTTCTGGATAGTTATCAAATGTTATTGTCAAAGTTAAATTGCCTGTAGCACAATTACCTCCAGTTGTACCAGCTGTAAGAGATATTGCATCTATTGCTGCGTCTGCCTGCCAAGTGTTACCAGTTAAACGGTTAAATCGTAATTGTAATCCAGAACCAAGATAAGCTGCTAAATCTATTGTAGCAGTTTCCCAAGAGTTTCCTTGATTTCCACTTTTATTCCAAATACTAGTCCATGTTACTCCTTCATCATTACTTGCTTCTACATCTAAAGAACCAAAGTTAGCAGCTCCAAACATATGGTATTTGAATGAAAAAACTGCAGATGTAGCATCATTAAGATCAAAACAAGGAGAATTAAGAATAGCTCGCTTGCTTGGATACCCCGTACCGTTTCCTGATGCTTCCACGAATAAATAGTTTGATCCGTCTGCTGCACTTGCAGGCCCTGTTCCATTAGAAGGGGTGCCACCTGATTTTCTTGTCCAATCCAGATTATCTCCAGATGCCTGAGTCCATGCTCCTAGATTACTTTCAAAACTTTCATTATAAGGTGCTACTAGTCCATTTAAACATCCAGGTCCTGTTGTACTTTCTAAAGTAGTTACACTTACTGTATTACTTGCTGAAGATTGATTTCCTGATGCATCTTTTGCTATTACATAAAATGAATATGTAGTAAGAGGAGTTAACCCATTAACAGTATAGCTATTTGTAGCAGAACTAGCTACTACTGTACCATCTTGATATATATCATATCCTGTTACTCCAATATTATCTGTTGAAGCTTCCCAACTTAGCGTAGTTTCTCTAGCGGTTGTTCCTGAAGCAGATAAATTTGCTGGCGTAGATGGAGCTTCATTATCCACTACTGCTGGTTCAATTTTAAAAGCTACTACATGACTCTTTCTAACGTTTGGAGATGGTCCTTTCATATACTCACTGATATGCCAGAACGTTTTATCATCTAATGGATCGATAGTCATTTGCCCATAATCTCCATATCTCCCATCACTTCTATTATTTTGGCTATCTCCGTTAGCTGAAACTTGCTCTGCAACTGTCATTGTGCCTACTGGGTCACTTGCTAATCTACCTGTATATCTTAAAGAAGTATAAACACTACTGCTTACTACAGTATATGCTAACCCTATATTACCTTGAGAATCTTGAGCTATACTTCCACAAAATGCACTTAGCCCATCTGGTTGTGTATATGTTCCTTCTTGGTAGATTGTCCATGGCTGTCCATCAGCAGTTTGCCTAAGTTCATACCAACGTATTCCAGCTAAACTATCAGATCCATTAAGATCTACAACAAAATTCATGACCACTGAATTATGAGTACCAAAACGTCTGTAGTTAGTCATATACATCATGGTTGCCTGCAATGCATCTATATCCGGCCCATTTCCTGGCTCATCTAAATTCTGAAAAGATCCATTATCAAAAACACTATCAAAAGGTGTTGTAGTGATTTCTTGCGGTTGAGAAATTGTAGAATTTGCTGGAGTAGTCCAATCTACACTAGTAGTCCACACTTTTAAATGATCTGTTGAAATACCTGCCCAACTATCATCTTGCATATATACTATAGAACACCCTACACCTGCAGGAGGAAGCGTTGTTCCTGTTGCATTAAAACCACCTGGGCTATAAAAGCCGTTAGTTTCTGCTCCTGGTAATGGAAAACTAATCATTTGTGCAGAAGCCGCTCCCGCAACCATTTCATCTCTTTCTACTACAAATACTACATTATTAGTATCTGGAGCATTTTGATCTTTATTTGCAGTAATGTAATATCCGTCATTCCAAATAGATAGTTTTTCATAATCTGGGAATGTCCCAGTATTAAATCTATAAGTAGACCACCCATCATTTACAGGATCTGGTCCTTTACATACTGCTATTAAAAATCCATTAGGAGAATTACTAAATTGCATTATAATAAATCTACCAGCAAAGTTGTCATAAACTACTACTGGATCTCCAAGTGATTCTCCTGGAAATAAAGTAGCTAACGATGCTTCTGCAAGTAAAACATTACCAGATCTATCTAAGATTCCAAAACCAGAGTTAAATGCATACACATAATGGTTAGGGCCAATAGCTCCTGTTGCATCATTTAAAACTGTCCCTACATGAGCATCAAAAGATGCCAATGGTGGACTAATAGACATTTTATTGGCGCTTTTTTGACGCTCAATAAGTGGATCATTTCCTTTAGGAAAACCTTTTCCCGGAACCACTGTATTACTTCCTCTATGTTTTGGGGGAGCATCCACCTCTAAACCTTTAGCAGAAATAATATTTTTCATTTGAGAAAAAGCAGGAATATCTTTTTTATAAACTGATTTACCTACTGAATTGGCTTTAACAGCCCCTTTTTGTGCAAACAGCCCGAAGCTGCAAAACAAGAATAATGTGAAATAAATAAAATTTGTTTTCATATATGTGAAATTTGGTTAATTGTTCAATTTAATACCAATTTCCAGCATAAGTAGTGTCGACTACATTTTGAGGCAAAAAATGTAAAATCGCTAAATAAATATGAAAAGAATTATCTCAACTATGACTTCAATAAATATAGAGTATTTAAGTAGTAAATAAAAAAATTAAATGTCATAAAATACTTACAATCAATAATGTAAGCTTAAACCAGAACATAATTATGGTATTCATGTTTTATTTAAAAAATAACAAAAAAGACATTGTTGTATATTATTTAACAATTAATTTACTTTAAATAAGTATATTGTTTTTATAGGGTAATAACTATACCAAGGTTTAACAGGGTATATAAGAAAAAAATAGAGAGAGAACAGAATGGTATACCATTCTATTTTAATATAGAACACTAATCTATTGTTATTTTATCATTTACTTCTCAAAATAAAACTTAGCTCTCTAATAATTTACCAATTTTACAGGTAAACACACAATCCTTTTAATCGATGAAAGGTCAAAACGTAATCCTAAAAACATATTCTTCTCTTTTTCATCTGTAGTTTTTATATTTGGTATAAATCATACTTACCATTTGGAAATGTAATATCTAAACTTAAATAGTCCATGAATTTCTTAACATAGACTATGTTTTTCATTGGTCATGTACAACAAAGTATTCTATGATATTATTTTTTTCTATCAATAACGTAATCCACCATCAATTCTAAAGAAGATTTGTAGTCTGAATCTGGATATTCTGATAAAATGGAAAGTGCATCATTTTTAAATTGATGCATTATTTTAATAGCGTATTCTAGTCCTCCGCTTATTTTTACAAAATCTATAACTTCTTTTACTCTTTTTTTATTTTTGTTATGGTTTTTTACAGAATTGATAAGCCACTTTTTCTTTTCTTTAGAACAGTGGTTTAATGTATAAATCAAAGGAAGTGTCATTTTTTGTTCTTTAATATCAATTCCTGTTGGTTTACCAATAGCAGTATCTCCATAATCAAATAAATCATCTTTTATTTGGAAAGCCATCCCTATAAGCTCCCCAAACTTTCTCATTCTCTGAACACCACCCGAATTAGGCTCCACAGAACATGCCCCAAGACTACAACAGGCAGCAATTAACGTTGCTGTTTTCTGGCGTATAATTTCATAATATACAGATTCTGTAATATCCAAATTCCTTGCTTTTTCAATTTGCAACAGTTCTCCTTCACTCATTTCTCTAACTGCTACTGAGATAATCTTTAGCAAATCAAAATCTCCATAATCTATAGATAATAGAAGCCCTTTTGAAAGCAAATAATCTCCTACTAAAACTGCTATTTTATTTTTCCATAATGCGTTTATAGAAAAAAAACCTCGTCTTTGATTAGAGTCATCAACCACATCATCATGAACCAAGGTTGCCGTATGTATTAACTCTATTACTGAAGCTCCCCTATATGTTCGTTCATTTACTTCTCCTCCTGACACCATTTTAGCAACTAAAAAGACGAACATTGGTCTCATTTGTTTACCTTTTCTATTTACGATATAATGAGTAATCCTATTAAGTAAGGCAACTTTAGAAGTCATTGATTGTGAGAACTTTTTTTCAAAAAGTTCCATTTCATCAACGATTGGCAATTTTATTTGTTCTACGACTTTCAATATACCGTAATTAGTTCCGTTTTCTTAACTTATGCGAATATAATGCAAATAGTTTTTTCTATAAAATAGATATCTTTATATATAGGTGTTAATATAAAAACAAATAATCTGTTTAAGATTTATTAGCTAATTGACCACAGGCTGCATCAATATCTTTTCCACGACTACGTCGAACATTTACAACAATACCTTTAGATTCTAACGCATTGATATAATTATCTATTGCAGTTTCTGATGCTTGTTGAAAAACACCATCATCGATTGGATTATATTCGATTAAATTTACCTTACAAGGCACATATGAACAAAACTTGATTAATGCATTAATATCTTCTTTTTTATCATTAATCCCATTCCAAACCACATACTCATAAGTAATTCTACTTTTGGTTTTTTGATACCAATACTCTAGAGACTCTTTAAGTTCGTCTAGCGGAAAAGTTTTATTAAAAGGCATTATTGCTGTTCTAACTTCATCTATTGCTGAGTGTAAAGATACAGCCAGTTTAAATCGCACCTCATCATCTGCCATTTTTTTTATCATCTTTGGCACGCCCGATGTAGATAATGTTATTCTTTTTGGAGACATTGCAAGTCCATCTTCAGAGGTAATTTTATTAATTGCAGCTAATACGTTATTATAATTCATTAAAGGTTCTCCCATACCCATAAATACAATGTTAGATAACGGTCTGTTATGATAAAGTCTACTTTCTTTATCAATAGCCATAACCTGATCGTATATTTCGTCGGGGTTAAGATTTCTCATTCTTTTTAAACGGGCAGTAGCACAAAATTTACAATCTAGACTACAACCTACTTGCGATGATATACAAGCAGTTGTTCGTGTTGCGGTGGGAATTAAAACTGATTCAACTATTAATCCATCATGTAATTTTACGGCATTTTTTATAGTCCCATCTGTACTTTGTTGCATTTGATCTACCTTTATATGATTGATCACAAAATTTTCTTCCAACATTTCCCGGGTTGCTTTAGAAATATTAGTCATATCAACAAAGTTATGAGCTCCTTTACTCCATAACCATTCATACACTTGGTTACCTCTAAAAGCTTTATCGTTATTATCCTCAAAGAAAGTCCTTAATTGCTCTTTGGTTAACGCTCTTATATCTTTTTTCTTCACACTCATATATTTACAAAAGTAAAGGATAAAATTCTACTTACCCATATGATCCCTCTTTATTATAATGAACTGAAAGACCTTGATAAATAAATATCAAGGTCTTTTATGTTTTAATATTATCTTTTATGTATAAAAACTAATCTAATATTCTTTTCCATTCATGAACACCACCTCCACCTTTATACTTAACATAAAGTATATCTTTATTATCCTCTTCAATCCATATTTGACAATCTGATACTTTACCTGTGTTTATATCTGTAAATTTACCATTTGTGTATCTATCGCCCTCTAACTGTAATCTTTTTAAAATTACTAATCCTTCAACATTTTGATTTTTATCGGCTCCTTGACATTCATAACAGATAGCATCTCTTTCGGATATGCGTAACATTCTTTGTATTGAACCATATACTTTATCTTTTATAATATATAGTTGCACTATATTAATTGCTACTCCTGTTTTTTTATCATATGTTTTCCATCTTCCCAAAATAGGGTTTGGCTCATAAGATGCCAGTAAGTTTTCTTTGAGGCTCATATCAACAGGATTCTCACCTAACCAAATTTTAAATAATGCTTTTTTAAATTCTTTGCTATTAATTGTACCTAATTGCTCTTTATTTCTAAACAAAGTTAATGTTCCTCCTTTAACATAAAGAATTTTAAATATATCAAATTTATTAATTTCTCCAGGAAGAAGGTTTAGGAAATCACGAATTTGATTTTCTAACAGATAGCTGTTACCATCGGTAGCTCTTTCTAAACCGTTTCTAATAATTTCCTTAAAATCACTATCTGTAACAGAAGAGGTTATTTTAATTGTTATTGCCATAGTAACATCTTTTTCTGCTACCATTACTCCATCCTCTACTCCATCTACTTCAAAATCCAGATAAAGCGCCATTGCATATAATCTTTCTCTTTCTCCTGCACCATTAAGCATTAATTCGGTTTCATTAAAAATATCTACGTCATTAAAATGAATATCGCCTACTTTGGTTTGCGAAAAAGAAAAAACAGCATTAAAAAATGCTAAATAATAAATTACTTTCTTCATACTATAATTAGGTTTATTATTCTTTTTATAATTTGGAACACACAAAAAAACAATACAAATCTATAAAAAGTACATTTACTAGCCCCATATTAAGTATTATTCGATGAAAATCGTTATTTGTCGTTTTCTGACATCTAATAAGTTACGGTTATACCATAATATTTTAAGGCGTCGAAAATAACACTTTTTATAAAAAAAACATAATCCAACCTGTTAATTTCTAGAAACATATAAAAACACCCTGCTAAACAAAAGTCTAGAGGGGTATTTGTATATTTTTCTTTTGTATCTAAATAATTAACATGGCATCCCCATAAGAATAAAACTTATACTTTTCTTTTACTGCTTGCTCATACGCTTCTTTTAGAAAATCATGTCCTGCGAATGCAGAAACCATCATTAGTAAAGTTGATTTAGGGGTATGAAAATTCGTAATCATACTATTTGCAATACTAAAATCGTAAGGAGGGAAGATAAATTTATTGGTCCATCCTCTAAACTCATTTAATGTTCTGTCTGACGACACTGAACTTTCTAAAGCTCTCATTACTGTAGTTCCTACAGCACAGATTCTTTGCTTATTAGCTATTCCATTATTAATTGTATCCACAGCCTGAGCTGTAACATATGCCTCTTCACTATCCATCTTATGCTTCGACAAATCTTCTACTTCTACAGGATTAAATGTCCCAAGGCCAACATGTAAAGTGATTTCAGCAAAATCAACTCCTTTTATTTCTAATCTTTTCATAAGATGTTTAGAAAAATGGAGTCCTGCAGTAGGAGCAGCTACAGCTCCTTCATTTTTAGCATAAATAGTTTGATATCTTTCTTCATCTTCTGGCTCAGCCTCTCTTTTTATATATTTAGGAAGAGGAGTTTCTCCTAAGTCTGTAAGTTTTTGTCTAAACTCATCATAGGATCCGTCATATAAAAATCGTAACGTACGGCCTCTTGAAGTGGTATTATCTATTACCTCTGCAACTAAGCTTTCATCGTCTCCAAAATATAATTTGTTTCCAATACGTATTTTTCTTGCGGGATCAACAAGTACGTCCCATAGCCTTGTTTCAGAATTTAATTCTCGTAATAAAAACACTTCAATTCTAGCACCAGTTTTTTCTTTATTTCCGTATAACCTAGCAGGAAAAACCTTAGTATTATTAACAACCATTACATCATTAGGATTAAAATAATCGATAAGATCTTTAAACTGTTTATGCTCTATGGTTTGCTCCTTTCTATTAAGAACCATTAGTCGAGATTCGTCTCTGTTTTCTGCAGGATATTCTGCTAACAATTCTTGCGGAAGGTTAAAATTGAAATGTGATAACTTCATTCGTTTTTATTTTTTTGGAAGGTGCAAATATACAATCTTGAGATAGGCGTTGTCAAGTAAATTAGGATATATTTATTGATAAAAAAAATTCTACCCTCCTTTTCTTAAATAAAATATATTTTATGGATTACATAATCTAGCATTGAAATTACCTCAACACGCATCATACTTTAGATGTCTTGAAACCTAATTTTTCTAAATCTAACCAAAAATCTGGATAGGATTTAGAAACAACATTATAATCTTTAATAAACAAGGAGGTTTTAAGTGCTAGAGGGGCAAATGCCATAGCCATACGATGATCATTATATGTCTCTACATCAACATCTTTTTTAATAGATTTAGAAAAAGATTTTAAACTCAAAGTATCTTCTGTTATTGTAACTTCTCCTCCAAATTTTTCTATCTCTGCTTTAAGAGCTTCAAGCCTGTCTGTTTCTTTTATTTTTAGCGTATGCAAACCTGTTAAATAACATTCTATACCTAACCCAAAACAAGTTACCACTATAGTCTGAGCAATATCAGGAGAATTAGATAAATCTAGCGCTTCAGAAAACCCAGAAACATTGTTTGAAGTTTTTTTTATGGTAATTGTATTTTGATTAAAAACAGTATCTACTCCAAGGTTTTTATAAATCTCGACTAAAGAAGAATCCCCTTGATAACTTCGCTTTTTATAACTACCTATTGTAATAGATGCATTGTCTGATAAAGCCACTATGCTATAAAAATAAGACGCTGAGCTCCAATCTGATTCTACAACTATATTTTTTGGAAAAACCTCTTTGTGAGGATTAATTGTGATTTTATTGTTCTTATAATTCCCCTCTATACCTGCATCACTTAACAAACTTAATGTCATATTAATATATGGTACAGAAGTAACTTTACCTTCTAATAAAATTTCAAGTCCATTAGGTAATTTTGAAGCAATCAACATTAAGGCAGATATATACTGACTACTAACATTTGCTTGCAAAGAAACACTTTTGATAGTCGGATTTTTTCCTTGGATTTTAATTGGCGGATATCCTTTTTCGTTCTCATATGTGATTTCACAGCCTAATTGTTGTAATGCTTCGACCAATATCTTGATTGGTCTTTCTTTCATTCTTTTGCTACCTGTTAACACCGTTTCTTTTCCATTTTTTATTGCAAAATAAGCGGTAAGAAATCGCATTGCGGTTCCTGCATGATGAATATCTACTATAGTATCCGTACTCCTTAATGCTTTTTGCATTAATTCTGAATCATCACTATTCGATACATTTTCAATACTTATACTTGGATACAGTGCCTGTAAGATAAGTAACCTATTAGTTTCACTTTTAGATCCTGTAATTTGTAGTGTTTTATTTTCTATATTAGAAATATGGTCTAATTTCAAATTCATATTATCTATTTGATTTTCTTTTTCTTAATTCGAAGTAATACCCCATTATCATACCATACGCTAATCCTCCAACAAGTCGGGACAACAAATACCTAACCCATTGTTGATTATAAATTCTTTGCTCTAAAAAAGTATCTAAAAAGCTTATTCCATATTGCATGAAATATTCTATAAGACTAAACACAAAGACAAAACCAAGACCTATAAAACAGACGGATATCCAATATTTTTTAGATGAAATGATAGAAACGAGCATTATTTTAATTTTTCATTATTATGATGGCGATCATGATCTCGTTTTGTTTTGATATCTAATTTTTTATCAAAAGCTTCTTGAAGATCCACTCCTGTTTGATTAGCCAGACACAGTACTACAAACAAAACATCTGCTAATTCTTCGCCAAGATCTTTATTTTTATCACTTTCTTTTTCACTTTGCTCTCCATAACGCCTTGCTATAATTCTAGCTACCTCCCCTACTTCTTCAGTTAACTGAGCCATATTGGTTAGCTCATTAAAATATCGAACTCCATGATTTTTAATCCAATCATCTACGGTTTGTTGTGCATTTTGAATATTCATTATTATATTTTTTTTAAAACTACTTGTTCATTTTCTTTTTCAATAAGCTGAGTATAGAATTGTTTTAAAACAGGATAATAGTCGGGGAGTAAAAATGGAGTATTAATAGTTTCATTAACTACAATTTGCACCATTTGATTAGCAACTTTAGATCTAAAAGAAAAAGCTCCTATATTATCTGGTAGTTTAAACATCTCTGATTTAGGGAATTCTGACACTTCATATCCTTCAGGAATTTTAATGCTTATCATATATGTATTTGTATACCCATAGCCAAAGTCTACGGGATATTCCCTTTCATTAGATTTAAAAATACTTTCTTTATCTCTCAAAAACAACAAAGGGGGAAAATAAATCTCATTATCAATTAGTTCTATCTGATTATATGATACAAAATTAAAGCTTTCACTAACTCCTTTTCCGTATTCATTTATTCCTTTAACAGTATAATCTTCGATTTCATCTATATTGTATTTTTCCTTTAAACGCTTACTTTTACTCTCATCATCTTTCACCGCATTTTCTACTCTAAAATCATGTGCTTGATAATCTACATGACGAACATTAAATTTACCACTAACCGCTCCTTCAGCATCAATTTCACATTGCATACTATATCTATTCAAGGATGTTTTTTCAGGTCTTAGATCAACAATTTGTGAAGTGCTATTTTTAGCTATCACTCTTCCCGATCCTTTAATTACCCTATCTGGCAAAACATTGAGCATTCCATATTTATCCGTAGCATCCATATAAACAATATCGTTATTTGGTAATTTAACTCTTGAAATCACATAGTTAAACCCACTTAAGGTAGGAAACAAAGGAATAATCCTATCACTTGTACTTACTATAACTGGATTTGCGTCGATACCCGCATAAGACAACATAGATGTTAGCATTAAATTAATTTCTGCAGAATTTCCCATATTTTCCTTATATGCTTTTCTTACCCCATCTCTTGTATATACGGATTGGTATTCATTCCATGTCATTTTATTTTTTACATAATCGTATATCAACTGAATTTTTTCTAAAGGAGTATTTACATTGGTAAGTAACTTATCTATATCGTCTTTATAATAATTATTTTTATCTAATTCATTTCCAAAACTACTACTCTTATAGATGGTTTTTGCTACATCTTCCCAAGTTGTAGAGTAACTCTTAACAGCTCCATTAGGGAATTTTGTAAATTGAAGTTCATAAACGATTGATGATATATAATTTTTCGAATTCCCAGAATAAGGTTCTTTTTTAAAAGCTGGAATATGTACTGAATGTATAGAATTAATAAAAATTCTATAATCTAAACTTCTTTGATTTGAACTACCAACTCTAGTTGCT
Organism: uncultured Flavobacteriaceae bacterium; assembly: GCA_964353005.1. Classification (GTDB taxonomy): domain Bacteria; phylum Bacteroidota; class Bacteroidia; order Flavobacteriales; family Flavobacteriaceae; genus Aquimarina. The sequence goes on from CAYGUC010000004.1 coordinate 35,521, forward strand.
ACACTATGGGAAATACTACCATTTTTAATGGATTCTTTAAAATTGATAGGTAAATAACCCGTAGTAAATCTTTTAAAATTAAAATATTCTGGCATTTCCACCTGTACTTCTAATTTCTTTATCGGTATTTCACCCTGTAGACCGATCCTACCTATATTAAAAATAAAAGGAGATGTTATTTTATATTTATATTCTATAATTGAACCTTCTTTAAGAGAAGGCATTGTAAACTTAACTTGATCTAAACTCTCTGAATATTCACTCTCAAATACGCCATCCTTTTTAAGTTTAGTCTCTATAATCTTATCCTTTTCCAAGATGTAAGTAACAGCTTTTAAACCACTTAATTTCTCCTTACTTCCTCCTTGATTATACAGGAACAATTCATGATTGGCATGCTCAAATCCATTTTTATTATAAAGTTTAACCCTCTTAAAAACATCCGTTACCAACATAAAACCTTCCGAATTATTATATTCAAAATAAATTCTATTTTTTTCGTAAAGAACTATTGCATCAGCAGTATTATCTAACTCATAGACAGACTCTTTAAGTTCTTCTTTAGAAACTTTTCCAAATTCATAAGTTTGAGAAAAACTACTTAGAGAACATAATAACACTATATTAAATAGCACTTGTTTATTAAAAAAATTATTCATTGCAAATCGATTATAATTTATTGTTGTTTTAAGGCTATTCTAGATTTATCAATTTTCTGAATTTTAGATCTAAACTTCCTATAATCTTCGTATTGTTCTTTTGGAAAAATCCCATCAATGATTTTAACATATCGCCTAAATTTAATTTGGTTTTCGTTTATTTTTTCTAATTCATACATATACTCGCCAAAAATACTTTCTATTGATTTTTTTTCAGGAAGATCAGCTATCCCAAACCCTTCAGGCAAGTTAATCACATACTCATCTGTATTTATATATCCACTTGGTATAACAAAAGATGTTGATCTTTCTTCATATTTAGGCAAGCTACTTTTATCTCTATCAAAAAGATTGAAACAAACCAATAATCTATTTCCTATTTTTTTAGAATACGTAGAGCAAGAGACTTTTATATTTTCTATAAAACTTATGGTTTCTTTATCGTCTTTCAATTTTATTTCTTTCACTTCTAAACCATTAATATACCCCCAATGTTTTTTGTAGTGTACCCTTTGATTTTTTGGAGTTTCATATTGTACATTATAGTTCCAATCATACTCCAACCCTTTTGATGCTCTTTCAATATCAGCCAACATCGATCCGTTTTTATTAAGATTTACTGTCGCAACAGTATGCTGTATATTTTCTTCTGGCAGGTATTTCTTCGTTTTCTTGATTTTACCTCCTTCTGGAGTTATTACTAAAACATTTCTGTCATCTGTAAAATCTCCTATAAAATTAAATGGCATGGTTTGACTAGTGCACTCCAACCAAATATCTTCATCCTCTACATCTGGAATATTAAGAATAACATGATTCCCCTGCATAGAAACAAATTCAGCATCTATATTTCTTTTATCTCGATCCCCATATACTATAGTATAATATGAGGTAATATTTTGACTATCCAAAAGTGCCTTGGTATAATTAGTTAATGCTTTGCAATCCCCATATCCTAATCGATCCACATCTTCTGCTAAAAAAGGCATCCATCCACCAATACCTAATTGAACACTAATATATCTTGTCTTTTTCTGCACGTACTCATAGATCAGTTTTGCTTTTTCTTTATTTGTCTTTGCATTAGAAACTAGCTCCTCTATTTGTTTAACAGTTGTATCTGATAGTTTGCCGCGGCCTAACAAAAGATTATCATATTGCCATTTACCAAATGATTTCCAATCTACCGCAGAACCTTTTACTCCTTCAAGAGAAAAATCATTCAACGCTACCCATACAGAAGGAACTATCTCTAAAAAAGAAGGGCTATATACTTCTGGCAATCTTGCTTCTAAATTAGATATGGAATATACAACACCTGTATCGGTTTTATCATGATTTATAGAATATCCCTCAAAATTTCTCTCTTTAAACCTTAAAGTAATGTTATTAGGGTTTACTATTTCATAACTGGAGTTCACAACACTTACTCTATAAGACGAAACAGGAAACCAAGGTTCTACAAAAGCTGTTGTAGTACTTTGAACTTCACTTTCAAAAGCTAATGTATATGGGTATTTTAAAGGTGTATGCTGTATATACTTCACTCTGTTATCCGTTGCTAAATCACCAGAACCTACTGCACTATGATCTTCAAAATCTCCTTTTTTGTATTTTTTTATCTCTTCCCCGTTGGCGTCATAAACTATTGCTTCTAATTTCTTTATTTTTGTTGAGGAATCGTATCTTTCATAAAAATCTGAATGCTTAACTCCATTTTTATTAAGTACAGTAACAATTCTTTTCGTTTTTACAACAATAGAATTAATAGAGTTAATTTCAATAATTACTTCTTCTGATCTAACAATAGCATCCGAATTTTGTGTAAATAAAGAGTCAATTTTAGAAGTCTGTACGTCTTTTTTTTCTTGTGCAAATATCTTTAAATTTAATAAAGCTACCGCTACCAGAAATAGATATATTCCTTTTTGCATATAAAAAATTATTTTATGTGAGGTGGATTTATTCTTTGTTTTTAGTATCTATAATTATGGTAACTGGTCCATCGTTAAGCAAAGAAACTTTCATATCTGCGCCAAATATACCAGTACCTACTTTCTTTTGCATATCTAACTCTAACTGACTCACAAAACTCTCGTATATCGGAATCGCGATTTCGGGTTTTGCTGCATTAATATAGCTTGGTCTATTTCCTTTTTTAATACTGGCATGTAGAGTAAACTGGCTCACAACTATAGCATCACCACATATATTTAATACACTTTTATTCATTACTCCATTCTCATCTTCAAATATCCTAAGTCGAGATATTTTTCCTGATAACCAAAGTATATCCTCTCTAGAATCTTCCTCTTCTATACCTATAAGAATAAGCAACCCTTGCTGTATACTTGAAATAATTTTATCTTCTACGGTGACAGAAGCACTAGAGACTCTTTGAATTACTGCCCTCATTTATTAATCAACTATTATTTATATAAAAATCATTTTTACCGAGGATTATATCTAATTTAGTATCTTTAGAAATCCAAAATTATCTGAATCAACAGTTTTATAGTGCAAGTATACATTGTAAAAGTTTCATTTTTCGGAACTTCGTGATTTTTTTTTGTTTTTTTTGCAAGAAATTGACACCATTTTAGTCTTACTATTATAACAAAAACTATTCTTCGTCATAATTATTTTTTCTGTAATTCTCTTCTTCTCCTTCCAAAATCTGCAAATAACTTTTATATCTAGACCAAGCAATTTCTTCTGTATCCAAAGCTTCTTTGACTGCACATTTTGGCTCATTAATATGCAAACAATTATTAAATTTACACTCTGACTTTAGTTTAAAAAACTCTGGAAAATAATCTCCTAATTCTTCTTTTTCTATATCTACAATTCCAAAACCTTTTATACCAGGTGTATCAATAATTTTAGCATCAAAACTTAAATCAAACATTTCGGCAAAAGTTGTAGTGTGCTGTCCTTGTTGATGTTGATCACTTATTTTTGCTGTTTTTAAAGACAATTCTGGCGCAATAGCATTTACCAAGGTAGATTTACCTACTCCACTATGTCCAGAAAACATACTTACTTTTCCTGTCATAGCATCTTTTACCTTATCTATATTTTTACCAGATTTTGCAGAAATCCCGATACATTCATAACCGATTTTTCTATATAATGCTGCTAAATATTTTATTTCTAAAAGTTCCTCTTCGTTATACGTATCTATTTTATTAAAAAGCAAAACTGCTTTAATTCCATAAGCTTCTGCAGTAACTAAAAATCTATCTATAAATGTTGTGAATGTAGTTGGATTATTTAAAGTGATTAACAAAAAAACCACATCTATATTTGATGCTATAATGTGTGTTTGTTTGGATAAGTTAACCGATTTTCGAATAATATAATTTTGCCTTTCGTGAATATTTTCAATAACCCCAGTTTCCTGATCGCTATTTGTATCTAATCTAAAATCAACTACATCCCCTACAGTTATAGGATTGGTACTTTTAATACCTTGTATCCTAAACTTACCTTTTATTCGACATTCATATATTTTGTTCTTATCGGTTTTAACCGTATACCAACTTCCTGTAGATTTATAAACAATACCTGTCATGAGTACAAAGATGCAAATATTAAAATTTTTGAAGCCATTATTTTTTTTCTTAATTGAAAAAATACAACATTACTTGTATGATTTTCTGGCATGAATGTTGATGCATTGAGCGGTATTAATCTTAATTAATTAATTATGAAACAAAAATTATTATTACTTTCTTTGGTGTTATTTAGCTTTCAATCTACATTTGCCCAAGACATCTATGAATATCAAATTGTAACCGTTATTGAATCTATTGTTCCTAATGGATTAGGAAGATCCAGAATGCTTACTGCTAACGAAACCAGAGATTATAAAGAATTTACCTCTACTCGTACTGGAGAAGATGATAAAAGAAATAAATCAGACCGTGGCGAAATTCGCGTAAAAGGATTTGATGAAACCAAACTTTTAAACTTCTATAACTTAGGCGGAATCCGTTTTCAAAACATAGTAGCAAATGATGCAATCGTAATGTCAAAAATTAACACTATGGCTTCTGAGGGCTGGGATTTAGCTTTTGTTAATAGTGGTGTAGAAAGTCATGGCGGCAAAGGTGACAGTAACGGAATCTACGTTACTCGTTATACCTTTAAGCGAAAAAAATAAACCGAAATCAATATATAAACCTATCTGCTATTTCACATAACAGATAGATCTTTTTTTTACCCTCTTGCCACTTTTTTCTGATGATTAATCGATTCTTGATGAATTGCCTTATAAATACGAAGTATAAATTCCTCACTTAATCCATTTTCATTTCCTTCAAGAATCATTCTACCAAGAATTTCGTTCCATCTTTTAGATTGTAAAATCGCAACATTTTGTTTTGCTTTTACTTGCCCTATTTCATCAGAAATTTTCATTCTTTTAGATAAAATTTCTAATAATTGATTATCTGCAATATCAATTTTAGCACGTAATTCGCTAAGTGCTTTTTGATATGCCTCATCTACACCAATTTCCTTACGAATTTTCAAATCTTTCATATACTGAACCAATGTTTCTGGTGTTATTTGCTGCTTTGCATCACTCCATGCGTTATCGGGATCATAATGTGTTTCTACAATTAATCCATCAAAATTAAGATCTAATGCTGTTTGCGATAAATCAAAAATTAAGTCTCGCCTTCCTGCAATATGAGAAGGATCTAATATCAATGGTAAATCTGGAAAACGATTTTGTAGATCAATCGGTATCTGCCATTCTGGGATATTACGATATTTAGTTTTTTCGTAAGTAGAAAACCCCCTATGGATAACCCCAAGGTTTTTGACATTAGCTGTATAAAAACGTTCTACAGCACCTAACCATAGTGACAAATCTGGATTAATAGGGTTTTTTATTAACACAGGGTTATCTATTCCTTTGCAAGCATCTGCTATATCTTGAACAATAAAAGGAGAAACTGTACTTCTTGCTCCTATCCACAAAACGTCAACTCCATGTTTTAAAGCTAATTCTACATGATGAGGGTTTGCTACTTCTGTAGCTATCTTCATCCCTGTTTCTTCTTTAGCTCTTTGCAACCATTTTAACCCCAAAGCACCCACTCCTTCAAAGTTACCTGGTCTTGTTCTTGGTTTCCAGATACCTGCACGTAATACCGTTGCATCAGAATCTTTAAGCTGATGTGCTATTTTAACCACCTGATCTTCAGTCTCTGCACTACAAGGTCCTCCTATTACTAAAGGATGATCTAAATTATAATCATCAAGCCAGTTTCTAAGTTCTTTCTTATTCTCCATGTTTAATTTTTATTTATTTTGTTGTGTGTTTTATTATTATGTGATTCCTTTTAAGATTGTTTTTATATAATTAGTTTCTTCCATTTCTTTATGGATTGCCAAAAAGTCATCATTTTCTATTAACTCTTTAAATTGTATAAGATTAGCTATATACTCTTCTAACGTTTCTAGTATGTTTTCCTTATTTTGTTTAAAAATAGGTGTCCACATATCTGGTGAACTTTTTGCTAAACGAACGGTAGAAGCAAAACCACTTCCTGCCATATCAAAAATGTCTCGTTCATTTTTTTCTTTCTCTATTACTGTTTTACCTAACATAAAAGAGCTTATATGAGATAGATGAGAAACATAAGCTATATGCCTGTCATGTGATTCAGGATCCATATATCGAATTCGCATTCCTAGTCTAGAAAAAATTTCCATTCCTTTTTCTTGCAGTTTAAATGCTGTTTTTTCTACTTCACAAATGATATTGGTTTTCCCTCTGTACAAATTTGCTATAGCTGCTTGTGGTCCTGAAAACTCTGTTCCTGCAATTGGATGTGCAGCTAAATAATTCCTCCTCTTAGGATGATTATCGATTGTATCACACAGTTTTTTCTTTGTGGAACCAGCATCAAAAACTAAGCAATCATCTCCTATTCTATCCAAAACAACTGGCAAAACCTTAACTGTTACATCTACTGGTATTGCCACAATAACTATGTCTGCTTTTTCTAAATCATCTAAATCAGATGCGTAATCAACAAGACCTAATGACAATGCTTGTTTTATATTTTCTTCATTTTTATCTATACCATAAATAACCGATTCATCAAAAGCCGCTTTAATATCTATTGCAAATGATCCACCTATCAACCCTATTCCTACTATAAATACATTCATTTATTTATTAGTTTTGATTTATCATCGTTACATCATTTGTAAACTGCACTTCTCTATTTTTCAACCTTTCTATGGCTTCTTTTATATTTTCTTTAGCTATACATAGTGAAAAACGTATGTATCCTTTTCCATTGCTTCCAAAAATATCTCCAGGAGCAATAAAAATATCATTTTGATATAAGATATTATCGATAAATTCTACTGCATTTACTCCATCCCTAAGTTTAACCCAAACAAACATTCCTTTTGTAGTTTTATCATAACTACCTCCTAATAAACTTGCCAATTCCCATATTAGCTCTCTTCTTTCTTTATAAATACGATTCATATTATCGTACCAAGTATCCTCAATTTGTAATGCTGCAATAGCCCCTTTTTGAATCCCTAAAAACATCCCACTATCCATATTACTTTTCACTTTAAGGATAGCTTCAATTTTATCCAGACTACCACTTACCATACCTACTCGCCATCCTGCCATATTAAAAGTTTTACTTAATGAATTAAGTTCCAGAGCTACATCTTTTGCTCCATCTACAGATAAAATACTGACCGGGTTATCATTTAAAACAAAACTATAAGGATTATCATTTACTAATAGGATACTATGTTTTTTAGCAAAATCAATTAGTTTTTTAAAAAGGCTTATACTCCCAGAAGCTCCTGTTGGCATATTTGGATAATTAACCCACATAACCTTTACCTTATTTAAATCCATTTTTGAAAGACTATGAAAATCTGGTTCCCAGTTATTATTTTCTACCAAATCATAAAATACTGGTTTTGCTCCGATTAAATTAGCTACGGCAGTATAAGTAGGATACCCCGGATTAGGAACTAACACTTCATCTCCTTCGTTTAGATACGCTAACGAGATATGCATAATACCTTCCTTGGATCCCATTAAAGGTAAAATCTCGTTTTCGGGACTTAAAGACACATTATATTTAGCCTTATAAAAATCTGAAATTGCTTTACGTAGTTCTGGAATACCTTGATAGCTTTGATATTTATGAGTTCCTTCCACCAGTACAGCATCCTGAATTGCTTGTACTACTTCTTTTGGAGGATCTAAATCCGGACTTCCTATTGCCATATTTAAAACTGGTTTCCCTGAAGCTATACGTTCTCTTACTTCTCTCAATTTTTTGGAAAAATAGTATTCTTCTATAGTCTCTAATCTTTTTGCAGTTGGTATTCTCATCCGTTCTGATTTTTATATTCTCCTAATACTTTAAGCTCTAGCGCCATTATTTTTAAAATTGACATGGCTTTTTCATAATCCTTGTACTCTATAAATGTTACATCTACAAAAAAGGAGTATTTCCAAGGCATGCTAATTACGGGCAAGGATTGTATTTTGGTTAAATTCAACCCACAGTCGCTCATCACATTAAGAACTGTTGCTAGACTTCCTTTTTTATGATCTGTAAGAAATTTTAAGGATGCCTTATTTATTTTTTCCTTTTCAATATTTACTTCTTTCTTTTTATTTAAAATAAAAAAACGAGTACTATTTGATTTTATAGTTTGAATATCTCTTGCCAAAATATTCAGATTATAAATATTTGCTGCTGTTTCGCCAGCTACCGCAGCTATTCCTTTTAATTGTTTTTCATGAATTCTTTTAGCTACATCTGCTGTATCCGAATCTTCTACCAGTTTGATATGTGGTTGTTCTCTAAAAAACTCTTTACATTGCAACAAAGCCATAGGATGCGAATACACCTCTTTTATATCTGATATTGTTTGATTTTCTAATGCCATCAAACAATGATGAATAGGCTGAAAATACTCTCCTCTAATGGCAAGATTATGCTCATCTATATATGCATAATTTGGAATAATAGATCCTGCTATCGAGTTTTCAATAGCCATTACAGCATCTGTACTTTTATCGTTCTCCAGACTAAGTACTAATTCTTGAAAAGACATACATTCATCAACATCTACATTTTCTCCAAAATACGCTTGGGCAACTCCATGATGATATGAACCTTTTACTCCTTGTATGGCAATCTTTTGTTTCATTGTTTGCTTTATTATTTTTCAATAATTTTTTAAAAAATTTAGACACTATAAATGGATTTTTTCCAAAAAAAAATCCCGATTTTTCATCGGGATTTTAGTTATATAAATTTTTGCTTATTTATTTACATAGCGATCCCGATCTTGCTTTTAAAATAAAAGAAGAAAAAATAAAATCGGTTCCAAGTAAATAAATTGCTCATTATTGTCTCATTATTACATTGCTAAATTAGCCAAAACTATTACGAATCAAAATAATTTCTATTTTTTTTAGCATATTGATCATGATTATCATCAAATTTCAATATTTCGGCTCCTATCGGTGAACTATTTTAAATGAAATCCTAAATATCTTGAGAATCTTCTATATTTTAAATCGCTAACAAACGTTTGTGATTTATACTATATCAGGTCTTTACATAAAAAAAGAGCTTTAATCTAAAAGAATTAGCTCTAAAAAAGCAGCACAGATGATCATAAATAAAATTACCCTTGCCTAATGTTATGTAGACAAGGGTAATTTTATTTATAAAAACTATATGTTATATTACATCTAGCTCTTTACCTACTTTAGTAAAGGCTTTCACTGCTTTTTCCAAATGATGGCGCTCATGTCCTGCAGATAATTGAACTCTAATTCTTGCTTTGCCTTGCGGAACTACTGGATAGAAAAAACCTATAACATAAATCCCTTCTTCTAGTAATTTAGCTGCAAATTCCTGAGCAAGTTTCGCGTCATATAACATTACTGGCACTATTGGATGATCTCCTGGTATAATATCAAATCCTGCAGCAGTCATTTCTGATCTAAAATATTTTGTATTTTCTTCTAACTTATCCCGTAGCGTGGTTGATGAAGACAATATATCTAAAACCTTAATAGACGCCCCTACTATAGAAGGAGCAACTGTATTAGAGAACAAATAAGGTCTGGAACGCTGTCTTAGCATTTCTACAATTTCTTTTCTGGCAGCAGTAAATCCTCCAGATGCACCTCCTAATGCTTTACCGTAAGTACCTGTAATAATATCTATACGTCCCATTACATTGCGATATTCATGAGTACCACGACCTGTTTTTCCTAAAAAACCTGTAGAATGGCATTCATCAATCATAATCATTGCTCCGTATTTTTCTACCAAATCACAGATTTTATCTAATTGTGCAATGGTGCCATCCATAGAAAAAGAACCATCTGTTACTACAAGTACTCTTCGTGATCCTTCTGCTGCTTTTAATTGCTTTTCAAGATCTACCATATTGTTATGTTCGTATCTAAAGCGTTTTGCTTTACATAATCTAACCCCATCAATAATAGATGCGTGGTTTAATGCATCAGAAATAATAGCATCTTCTGCTCCCAAAATAGGTTCAAACACTCCTCCATTAGCATCAAACGCTGCTGCATATAAAATACAGTCTTCCATTCCTAAAAAATCGGCTGTTTTTTGCTCTAACTCTTTATGGATATCCTGAGTACCACAAATGAATCGAACCGATGACAAACCATACCCATGGGAATCTATAGCATTCTTACCTGCCTCGATAACCTCTGGATGCGATGACAATCCTAAATAATTATTTGCACAAAAATTTAAAACATTTTTCGTGTTTGTTGTATCAATCTGTGCTCCTTGCGGAGTTGTAATTATTCTTTCTGCCTTATATAACCCAGCAGCTTTAATTTCGTCTAGTTCTTTTTGTAAATCGTCTTTTATATTTGAGAACATAATTATTTAACTATTTTATTATTTATGTGTGTTGTTAAAAACAAATTAAATCAACTTGCTAACGCTTCTTGATTTTTAGATCCTGTTTTGTATTTTTCTTTTAGCTTCTGGATCATCGTAACTGTAATTGATTCCAGATCAAATTTAGGTTTCCATCCCCAATCCTTACTTGCCATAGAATCATCTATAGAATTTGGCCATCGAGATGCAATTTCTTGTCTAAAATCAGGAGCATAAGTAACTTCAAAATTAGGGTATAATTTACGAATTTCTGCTACTACTTCTGCTGGAGAAAAACTAATTCCCGAAATATTATAAGAAGTTCTTAGTTTAATATCTTCTTTTGGTGCATCCATTAATTCTAAAGTTGCACGTATTGCATCTTCCATAAAAATCATAGGTAGTGTTGCATCTTCTTTTAAGAAACAACTAAATTTTTCATGTAGTACTGCTTTATGATAAATATCGACTGCATAATCTGTAGTTCCTCCTCCTGGTAATGATTGGTATCCAATTACGCCCGGATATCGAATAGACCTAACATCTAATCCATATCGCATAAAATAATATTGTGCCCAGTTCTCTCCTGCTGCTTTACTAATACCATATACTGTAGCAGGGTCTAAATAAGCATTATTAGGAGTATTATCTAAAGGAGCACCTTCTCCAAAAACTGCAATCGAGCTAGGGTAAAATACTTTTTTAATATTATTTTTTCTGGAAACTTCTAGTACATTAAATAATGTTTGCATATTAATGTTCCATGTTTGTAAGGGTGTTTCTTCTCCTTTGGCAGAAAGAATGGCTGCTAAGTGATATATCTGAGTTACTTTATATTTCGTAACTACCTCTTCTATTCTTTCTATACTGGTAGCATCTATTATTTCAAAATTACCAACATACCCTTCTCTATGTCTTAAATCGGAAGCTATTACATTAAGGCTACCAAACTTTTCTTTAAGAGACTCTGTTAAAACGGATCCTAACTGACCATTTGCTCCTATTACTAAAACAACCGTTTCCATATTTTTCAAAAACTTTTATGTGTAAAGTCAAAAAAATTAAAACTTTAAGAATATTTGTAACCGACACTTTATAGTATATTCTTGTCTTAACATTATGACATATTACAGTATTATTTCCTTGCTAAAGTAACAAATAAGGCTTTTCCTGTTATATATACTCAAAAATTAAGTAATAATCGCTTAAATTCTAAATATTATCCGCTATATTTACTTTTAATTAGGTTTCAATTATATTTTTAAAGTAATTTTTTTGATACAAAATGGAAGAATTAGACTCTACAGATCTTACTATACTTAGAATTTTACAAGAAGATTCTAAAAAAACCGCTAAAGAAATTGCTAATATTCTTAATCTAACTACATCACCAGTTTATGAACGAATACGAAGATTAGAAAAACATGGGTTCATAAAAAAGTATGTTGCTATATTAGACAAAAAGCTAATTGATCGCTCTATGACTACTATTTGTCAGGTTTCTATGCGATATCACAATGAAGCTTTTATAGAAAAGTTCGAAGAACAAATACAAAATTTGCAAGAAGTACAGGAATGCTATCACATGGCTGGTCAGGTTGATTTTATTCTAAAAATACATACTAAAAGCTTGGAAGAGTATCATGATTTTATAAAAACAAAACTTTCAAAAATTGAAAATATTGGGGTCTTAAACAGTACGTTTGTTCTAAAAGAAATAAAACATACTTCTGAATTTTATATATAATTTTCAATAGTGGTTGATAAAGATTCGAGATCGCTATATTTCAATAGCGAAGAGTATATTTTAAAATCATTATATCTCTCTGCATGGTCACTATTTTTAAAATAAATAATAAGCAGATAAATACTTTTTTAACCAAATAGCAGATTTTTTCATTTGTCTTTGCAAGGTGTTTCGATCCAAACTAATTATTCCGAATTTAGGTAGATATCCTTCTGCCCACTCAAAATTATCTACCAAAGTCCACATCAAAATTCCCTTTACATTTACTCCTTTATGGGTTACACTTTGTGTTAAATCGATTACTTTTTTATAATAATCAATTCTTTTTTGATCATCTTCCTTATCAGACAAGGCAATCCCGCACTCTGATAGCCACAATGGCTTTTTAGAATTATATGTAGAGAATCTTTCTAGAAAATACTGTGTTCCTTCAGGATACGTTTCCCAACCCATTATAGAAGTTTCTACATTCCTCCTTTTAGGCTTCACCTGCATTACTCCTAAATATGGAACATACCAAGCAGATTTAACAACTTGCCTTGTATAGGTTTGTATTCCCCAAAAATCAAAATCAACTTTTAACGTTTCTAAATCTTCTTCTTTATAGTATTTTGCAATTCTTTTTAAAATCGGCAGGTCGGTATCGGGATATCCCATACCTAAATGGGGTTCTATAAACAAACGGTTCATTAGTGTATCTATTCGATTTGCTGCCTTTTTATCTGCTTTTGTATTTCTATAAGGCTCAACTTTAGTACAACTTAAGGCGGTCCCTACTTCAAGTCCTTCTTTTTCTTTTAACACTCTAAAACCTTCGGCTTGTGCCAACAAAATATGATGCACACTCGGAATAAAATTATCAATCCCTCTTTTACCAGGAGCATGTACTCCTAAAAAATATCCTCCTCCTATACAAACAATACCTTCATTAATCAATATCCAATTTTTTACTTTATCTGCATAATTATCTCTTAATACAGTAACATAAGCTGTGTACCAATCTATGATTTCTCTATTACACCAACCTCCTTTATCTTGTAGTTTTTGAGGCAGATCCCAATGATATGTAGTGATCCAAGGTTCAATCCCCACTTCTAAACAATAATCAATTACTTTATTATAAAATTCAACTCCTTTTGAATTGACCTCCCCAAGGCCATCGGGTAATATTCTCGACCAAGAAATAGAAAAACGAAATATCTGTAAACCTATATTTGCTGCAAGATCAATATCTTCTTTATATCTGTGATAAAAATCTGTTGCTATCTTGGCATTTGACTTATCTTTTATTTTATAACGTTTTTGGGTAAATGTATCCCAAATAGAAGTACCTTTTCCGTCTTTTTTATAAGCTCCTTCTGTTTGAGCAGCAGAAATTGTAACTCCCCATTTAAAGTTCTTATTTTTATTCATTGCCTATAAAAAATCCAGAAAACATAATAGGATATTGATACAAAGCTAATGTTTAAACAATCCTTTTTTTAGAAATAGTGATATTACCAAGAAGATAACTTGTTGAATCCAACAAGTTAATTTATGAAGTAGGCTGTGTATTATTTTCTTTAACATATCTAGTACTCTTATACTTATAAAAATAACATATCTAAAACCGTGCTTGTTTATCTTAATATTATTTTAGTGTTAACCGCTTTTTTATTATGTTTATTATAAAATACAGATGTGAAATATGTATTTTTGGGGTAATCAGGTTTATATGTAGTTTATATGTCTATAGTAGTATCTAATATTTCTAAATTTTACAATACTCAAAAAGCCCTTAATTCTATTTCTTTTGAAATACAAAAAGGAGAGATTGTGGGTTTTTTAGGTCCAAACGGGGCTGGTAAATCGACTATGATGAAAATTCTAACCACGTATATTGATGCTTCTGAAGGGACTGCTATAGTAAATGGTTTTGACATACAATCTAAGTCTTTTGATGTAAAAAAAAGTATTGGATATCTCCCTGAGCATAATCCTTTATATTTAGATATGTATGTAAGAGAATGTATGGATTTTAATGCTCGTGTATACAAAACTCCTAAATCAAGAATTGAAGAAGTTATTACACTAACAGGGCTAACCACTGAGGCTAACAAGAAGATTGGCCAACTCTCTAAAGGATATCGCCAAAGAGTGGGATTAGCTTGCGCACTACTTCATGATCCTAAAGTTTTAATTCTGGATGAACCAACAACTGGCTTAGACCCTAATCAATTAGTAGAAATAAGAGAACTTATTACATCCATAGGTAAAGAAAAAACTGTTTTTCTATCCACTCATATTATGCAAGAGGTAGAAGCAATGTGTGATCGTGTTATTATTATTAATAAAGGTGAAATCGTTGCTAACAAAAAACTTAACGAAATAGCGGACAAAACCGAACAAGTAATTGAAGTAGAGTTTGACTATCGTATAGAAGAAGCTTTTTTGTTACATCTACCTCATGTTAGCGAAGTAAAAAACACCCATGGTTTTTCGTACCAAATTACTTTTGACACCTCAAAAGATATGCGTACTGTTGTTTTTGACTTCGCCCATGATAACCAATTAAAGATTTTACAACTAACAAGAAAGAATAAAAATTTAGAAAGTTTATTTAGAGAGTTAACCAGATCTTAAACAACAGTATAAAGATTACATCATCACAGATTCACTTTCTCTATGTCATTTAAAATTTCTTTAAGTTTTTCTACAGAAATTGGCTTAACAATATAATCACTTACATTTTCAAAAGATTTTGCCCTCAAAATATCTTCGGGATCTACAGATGAAGAAACTACATAGATTATTATTTTCTTTTTACATGGAACTTTAGTAAATTCCTCTAAAAATTGTATTCCATCAAGTACTGGCATATTCAAATCCAACAAAATAACATCTGGCAGTTTTTCATTAGCAGAAATAATGGCTTTGATATTATTTAATGCTTCTTCTCCGTTACGAAAGACCATAAAACCGTTGCAGAAATCAACAAGTTCCATTATTTTTTTAATCCCAAACACAAAAATTGGATCATCATCAATAATACAGGCTATATCAATTTTTTTCATATTTCATATATATTTTAAAAGTAGTTCCTTCATTTACTTTGCTCTCTACTGTTATATTACCTCCCATTGCTTCTACTTGGTTTTTTGTTATAAATAAACCAATCCCTCTAGCTTCTTCATTATGATGAAAAGTTTTATACATCCCAAATAGTTTCGCTCGGTGTTTCTTCAAATCGATACCTAACCCATTGTCTGCAATACTTAACTCTATAAAGCTTCCTTTTACATTACTCTGCAAGGTAACATAGCTGTCTCGTTTATCTGAACTATATCGTATCCCATTAGTAATAAAATTAAGTATTACACTATCCAGATAAGCTGGTATCCCTAAGATTTTAACATCTGGTTGTACTTTATTAATAATCTTAACTTTGTTTTCTTTTGCGATAGCAGAAACACTTTCTATTACTTTATTTATAGCATCACATAAATTTAATCCGACTAAATTTTCGTCTACAGAAGAGTTCATTAAGACAACCTCATTTAAATGCTTGATCGTTTCGGTAAGATTATCTGATGCTGTTCTAAAAAGTTGTATAATTTCATTATTTTCAATATCTGGATTTTCCTGAATAAACAAATCCAGAAGCATTTGAAAATTTCCAGAATGTGATTTAAGATTATGCGAAACTATATGTGCGAAATTCTTAAGCCTTTTATTTTGATCCTCTGCAAGTCCTAACCATGACTTTAAATCTTTTTCTGCTTTTTTAATTTCACTAATATCCACTGCAACTCCTAAATACCCGGTAATTTTGTTGTTATCTTTTATTGGGGACACTGTTATTTGAACAGGAAAACAAGTTCCATCTTTTCTTACATGTGTCCACTCTCTAACATCGTATTCCTGCTTGTTCAATAATACTGTAAAAAACTCAAAACCTTTGATTTCCCTACCAAGCGATCGTGACAATTCTATCTCTCTTTTTTCTACTTCTTCTTTTTGAAGGAATCTTAAAGGAGACTCTTTTAATAGCACTTCCTCTTTAGAATATCCTAATAAATTTTCTGCTCCTTTATTAAAAGTAGTTATCAATCCATTTTGATCTGTACCTATTATAATTACCTGGGTAATATCATCTATTATATTTTTTAGTTTACCCAGTGTATTTTGCAGTTTTTTTCTAGCTTTAATTTTATGACTTACATCTGCAATTTGAGCAATAAAATAAGATGGCACATTATTTTCATCTTTAACAACCGACACAGAAACATCTACATGTATAATCTCTCCATTTTTATGGTAACATCTTTTTTCTAAATGACTATGAAATCGATTTCCTTTAAAAAGTTTTTTAAATACTTTTTTACTAGTTTCTAGATCATTTGGATGAATAATATCTTTAAACGCTAATTTTATTAATTCTTCATTAGTGTACCCTAAAATTTCACATAGTTTATAGTTCACTTTTGTAAAACGTCCTTTTTCATCAAACATTACCATTCCAATTGCAGCGTTTTCAAAATTTCTTCTAAACATATCTTCACTAATTCGTAATCGAATTTCTGCTTCTTTTGCTCTGGTAATGTTTGATGTATGCATTAAGATCCCTCCTATTTTATTTTCATCGGTATACCATGGGCGCAGCTCCCAAGTTAACCATTGTAGAGATCCATCTAGCCTCTCAAAATGGTCTTCTTCACTTTTTAAGACTTCTCCATTAAGACATCTTCTATGATCTTCTCTCCATTTTTCTCCTATTTCAGGAAAAATATCGTAATGTGATTTTCCAACAATATTACTTTCTTTAATGTTATAGTCTTCGTACCATTTTTGAGAAGCCGCTAAATAACACATATCTGTATCTAACATAGCTATAGCACTAGGAGCTTGTTGTACAAATAATTTACTTTTTTCTAAATCTTTCTTAGCCTGTGTTATTTCCTGGTGGGAGCCAATCATCCATTCTGGATTTCCATCAGAGTCCCAACTCACCACTTTTCCTCTATCTAAAACCCATATCCATTCTCCATTTTTATGTTTCATTCGAGCCTCACATTCGTAAAAAGGTGTTTTTTTTGCAAAGTGATCTTGTAAGAGTTGATTAGATTTTTCTAAATCTTTAGGGTTCGAATATTTTACCCATGTATCTATCGATACTGGTTCTAATTCTGCAAGTGTATATCCTGTAATGTTAGCCCATCTTTCATTAAAGATAGTTTCTCCTGTTTTAACATTCCACTCCCAAGTACCTAATTTCGTTCCTTCTATAATATGTTTATATCGTTCTACTTGTCTTTGTAATTTTATTTCTGTTTTTTTTAATTTGGTAACATCCGTGTGTGCCCCAATCATTCGTTTAGGCTTCCCTTTATCATCTCGTATTACCAAACCTCTGCATTGGATCCATACGGTATGCCCTTTTTTATGCTGATATCTTACAATTTGATCAAAAGGATATGATGGATCTTTACAGTGTTTAGCAAAATTACTATACACTTGTTTTAGATCTTCTTTATTAATGATATCCTGCCATGCCGAAGGGCTATGTGGCATATCTTTAGGATCATACCCTAATACTGTCCAAAATTTAGGGTTCATCCATTCATGATCAGGATTATCTAAATCCCAAAACCAAAGTCCGTCAAGCCCCGCTTCTTGAATAAAATCAAAAATTAAATCATCTTTCTTGATAAGTTCGTACAACTCCTTTTTAAGATAATTTTCTTTTAAATTCTCCACATTTTGAGTACTATTAATCCTTTTCATAATCATTCATAAAAAATTGTGGGGTAAAATATATTGAAGCTTTATAAAGTTAGACATTAATTTTTACTGATAAAGATCAGAAGTCCACAAAGTTTTTACGGAAACACCTTATTTACTGTTGACTGTTAGTCATTATTAAACCGCTAACTTTCCTAAAAAGAAAAGTTAGCGGTTTAATCTGTAAAAAAAAGATAATATGAATAAAATAGATATTACTGAAATATAAGCTTCCCTGTAAAAAATTCTTTTACCGTTATAACTGAGGGTCTAGTAACAGAAAGTACATCTCCTGTACTTCGTATTTCTCCTGTTATAGATTCTTGTGGATGTACTATAACTTTATTGGTTCCCCTGTGGTAAACTGAAACATTTTTAGCTATTAAGTTTTCTCCTTCAAACCTTCCTATTCCAGAGGCTATAGTAATATTTAAAGACTCTGTTATTCCTTTTATAAAAAAAGAAGCTATACTATTACCTACTATAGAGACAGATTTATTATCTACTTGTATAGTAAAAGTCCCATTTGTATTTTTGGTGTCTTCCCCAAAATCTTCAGACAGCAATGCTAATGAAGGATATTGTAGTACTCCATCTGAAGAAATATCAAATTGAGTATTGCTTCGTATTTCTGTAATATTAGGAGCTGTAACAAAAATTTTTGTTTGGTTAAAATCTCTAAAAAAACCGCAATTGTTAGCATCACTAAGTATTAGGCGATCTCCTTGTACTGTTGCAGAAACATCATTTAAAAGATTATCCCCTGTCTCAATAATAACCGAGGTATCTTTTCCTTCTTTTAAAATGAGTTCTACATTTGGGTTTACCAAAATTCGATTAAAATCAGGCACTACGACCTCTTTTCTTACTATGGCGCCTGTTCTTTGAAAACAATCGGAAGCATTTTCAGAATCACAACCAAATAAAAACAATACTCCTAAAATTATTGTAATTCTAACCACGGTATATTTTATAAAAGGCTTTAATACTATTGCCTCTATATTTTCTTTTCTTAAACTTAAATTAAAACTAAGATACATATTGTTCTATTTTTAAAGTCTGTATCCTAACGAAAACTCCATTGCTTCTGCTTTTGCGGCATGGGATCTAACCGTTAAGGAACCAAATATATTTTTAGTAAAATGATATCGAACTCCTGCCCTAAGATACATTTGTCCTTCAAAATCGTATGGATAATATACATAATACCCTAATTGGGTTACTACCGAAATTTTATTTACTCTTAATTCATGCCCAAAAAACACTCCCACTCTTTTAGAATCCTCTTCTCCTGTTGTTCCATCATTAAATCCTCCTGTAGCTCTATAATCGATGTATCTTGCTAATGCCTTAGAAAAAAACACTTCTGTGCCCAGCTGTAACGCACTTTTTTTGTTCAACCGTTTATCTGCATAGGCTGCAAAAGTATAAAAAGGAAATCGACCTGATCCTACTACATCACTTTCATTAACACCACTTCTAAAAATAAAACCATACCCTATAGGCTCTGCTCCTTTATTTGCATCTTTTTCTTTTTCTATGTATTCTGGGTTACTCTCTTCTAAGTTATAGGTTATTCCTGCATTTATAAACAAGGTATTGGTGCTTTTATTTGGAGCTTTAGAGTTTCCGTTAGAATAATGAACTACTCCCAATCCTGCTTGTACCCCAAATCTTTTAAAGATATTTTCTTTCTTAAGATTTAACAACGCATATGTTGCACTAGATAAATGGGTACCGTGTGCTATATTTCTAAAATTATCATCTTCATCGTATGGATTTGTACTATATCCAACTCCCTGTCCTATCCTTAGATTTACATATCGTTTTAAAAAGTAAAAATTATAATGAATAAAAAGCCCCAGATGTGTTCCTAGAAACTCATTATCCATATCCTGATACATAAACGAAACTCCATAATCAGGATAATTATATAATCGTTGCCATTTTTCTTCTCCAAATGTTTTACGCTGAACAGAGAACAACATACCATAAGGATGCCCTGTAATTAAATGAGAAATTCCAGGATTATGGTTTAGTATAGTGCCATAAAAGTTATTGACATCTAAGGTATAGTTGTTTTTAGAATCTATCTGGCTATAGATACTAAAATGCACTATACAAAAAAGCAAGCAGGTCTTTTTTATCATTCGGCAAAAGTAGGATAGCCCTTCATAGTTTCCAAAGTCTTAAAGATATTTTTAAAAAATGGCTTCTGCAATCTTTTTTATATTATCTGATTTCCCCATCGAATAGTAGTGTAACACTGGCACTCCATACTCCATTAACTCTTTAGATTGTTGTATCGCAAATTCTATCCCTACCTCTCGAACCTCCTTATTAGAGTTACATTTTTCTACAGCTCTAACCAACTCATCTGGCATATCTAATTTGAATACCTGTGGTAATAACTGCAAGTGTCTTTTTACCGCTACTGGCTTTATTCCTGGTATAATAGGCACATTAATTCCTGCTTTTTTTGCTCTTTCTACAAAATCAAAATATCTTTTATTATCAAAAAACATTTGAGTTACCACATAATCTGCTCCTGCATCTACTTTATCTTTTAATCTTCTAATATCAGAATCCATAGAGGGTGCTTCTATATGTTTTTCGGGATATGCTGCTACTCCAACACAAAAGTCAGATTTATTCCCAGTTTCTATCACTTCATGCAGAAATTGCCCTTTATTCATATTTACAATTTGTTTTACCAACTCATTAGCATACGAATGTCCTCCTTTAGCAGGGGTAAAATATTTTTCTTCCTTCATAGCATCTCCTCGTAATGCCATTACATTATCGATACCCAGGTAATGACAGTCTACTAACAGATATTCTGTTTCTTCTTTGGTAAACCCTCCACATAAAACATGTGGTATAGCATCTACATTATACTTGTGCGTGATCGATGCACAGATCCCAACGGTACCAGGTCGCATTCTTGTTAATTTTTTATCCAACAAACCTTCTCTGTCTATATAAATAAACTCTTCTCTCGAAGTAGTTACATCTATAAAAGGAGGTTTAAAATCCATTAACGGATCTATATTATCGTACAACTCTTGTATGCTTCTTCCTTTTTGTGGTGGTATTAATTCAAAAGAAAATAAGGTTTTTCCTTTTGCATTTTTTATGTGGTCTGTTACTTTCATTACTTATTTTATTTCTGTAATTTCTGGATACTCAAAAAAATTAATCTTTCTATTTATTATGGCGTGCCCTGCATTACACTTCGGTCGGGCTATCCGCGCTACATGGTAGCTTGCTTCTATCCCTCACGCATTATTTATGTTTTCTTTTAAGCTAATTAATACTTTATCTATCAGGGTAAACACATTTAAAAAATTATTTTCATTTTAAAGATGAAAAAGTTGAATTTACATAGGTTTGGTCTCGTTTTTTTTGATTGGAAAACAGATTCCAGCCTACGCTGGAATGACAAAATTCTACAAAAAACAATCAAAAACCCTCTGCTTAACATATACTGATCTTAAATGTGTTCGCCCTGTTTATCTATCTACTTATTTCTGCAACTCTATTTTCTTTCTTTGCGCTCCGAGGTTCCTTTTTGTGCCTGCAAGCAGGCACACATGTATCTGTTTACCTAAAAAATAGTATCTAGTCTACTATATTTGGACTCAACCATTTTTTTGCATACTCAAACTCTATATTTTTTCGTTCTGCAAAATCTTTTACTTGATCTTCTTTTATTTTTCCTAATCCAAAATATCTGGCTTCGGGATTTGCAAAATAATATCCAGATACGGATGCTGCAGGCCACATCGCCATACTTTCGGTTAACTCTACCCCTATTCGTTCTTTTACTTTAAGCATTTCCCAAATGGTTATTTTTTCGAGATGATCGGGACAAGCAGGATATCCTGGGGCTGGGCGAATACCTTTATATGCTTCTTTTATCAATTCATCATTGCTTAAAGTTTCCTCATTTGCATACCCCCAATCTTCTTTTCTTACTTTTTTATGTAAATATTCGGCAAATGCCTCTGCCAACCTGTCTGCCAGCGCTTTAATCATAATAGAATTATAATCATCCAGATCTTTTTCAAAAGCTTCTGCCAGGTCTTTTGTTCCAAATCCTGTTGTTACGCAAAAGCACCCTATATAATCCTGTAGTCCGCTTTCTTTTGGTGCTATAAAATCGGATAATGCAAAATTGGGTTTACCTGCATGTTTTTTTAATTGTTGACGAAGAGTTCTAAATATAAAGCCTCCTTCTTTAGTAGAAACTTCTATATCATCATCATTAACTGTATTTGCTTCAAAAAGACCATAAATAGCTTTAGCACCTAATAAATTCTGGTCTAATACTTTTTTTAATAGTTCTTTAGCATCTTTAAATAAAGAGGTTGCTTGTTCTCCTACTACCTCATCGGTTAAAATAGCAGGATATTTACCATGTAAATCCCAGGATCTAAAAAAAGGAGTCCAGTCTATATAAGGTTCTAATTTTTTCAAATCAAATTCTGTTACTACCTGAATTCCCAGTTGGTTTGGTTTTACAATTTCAGAAGTTGCCCAATCTATTGTGTATTTATTTTTTCGAGCTTCTATAATACTCAAATATTCTTTTTGTTTTGTTCTTTTTAAGAATCCTTCTCTAAACTTATCGTAGTCCTCTTTTAAATCGCCTATATATTTTTGATTGCTTCTTTTATTTAGTAAATCCCCTACTACGGTTACTGCTCTGGATGCATCATTAACATGCACTACGGCATTTTTATATTGTGGATCGATCTTAACCGCGGTATGTGCTTTAGAGGTAGTTGCTCCACCAATTAACAATGGAATATTAAAGTTTTTGCGTTCCATTTCTTTTGCAAGGTATACCATCTCGTCTAAGGAAGGGGTTATCAAACCACTTAACCCAATTATATCTACTTGCTCGTCGATTGCTGTTTGAATAATCTTTTCTGCTGGCACCATGACCCCTAGATCCACAATCTCATAATTATTACATCCTAATACTACTGATACAATATTTTTACCAATATCATGCACATCTCCTTTAACGGTAGCCATTAGGATACGTCCATTTGTTCCATTACCTTCTACTGGTTTAGGATTTTTCTTTTTCTCTTCTTCAATATAAGGCAATAAATAAGCTACTGCTCTCTTCATCACTCTTGCAGATTTTACTACTTGTGGCAAAAACATTTTACCAGAGCCAAAAAGATCCCCCACAACATTCATCCCTATCATTAGGTTTCCTTCTATTACTTCGATAGGCTTATCGGCTTTTTGTCTTGCTTCTTCTACATCTTCTACAATATATTGATCAATCCCTTTTACCAAAGCTCTGGTGATTCTATCTTGTAGAGGTTCTTCTCGCCATGAAAGATCCACAACTCTTTCTTTACTGGTTCCTTTTACAGATTCTGCTAAATCTAATAATCTTTCTGTAGCATCATCTTTTCGATCCAGAATAACATCTTCTACATGTTCTAAAAGATCTTTAGGGATATCGTCATATACTTCGAGCATTGCAGGATTTACAATCCCCATATTCATTCCTGCTTTGATTGCATGGTACAAAAACACAGAATGCATTGCTTCTCTAACCCTATCATTACCTCTAAAAGAAAAGGAAACATTACTTACTCCCCCGCTAACACTGCAATGAGGCAAGTTTTCTCGTACCCATCGCGTTGCTTCAATAAAATCTATAGCATTTCTACGATGTTCATCCATCCCGGTTGCTACCGGAAAAATATTTAAATCAAAAATGATATCTTCTGGAGGAAACTTAACTTGATTTACTAGTATATCATAAGATCTTTTTGAAATCTCTATACGTCGTTCATAATTATCAGCCTGCCCTACCTCATCAAAAGCCATTACAATTACTGCTGCCCCGTATCGCTTTATTTTTTTTGCATGTGCAATAAATTCGGCCTCTCCTTCTTTAAGACTTATCGAATTCACGACGCATTTTCCTTGCACTACCTGTAGTCCTGCTTCGATAATATCCCACTTAGAGCTATCGATCATGATAGGTACTCTGGCAATATCGGGTTCTGCCATAATAAGATTAAGAAACCGTACCATTGCTTCTTTACCATCGATCAAGCCGTCATCCATATTAATATCGATAACCTGCGCTCCCCCTTCTACCTGGTGTCTTGCCACATCTAAAGCTTCATCAAACTTCTCTTCTTTAACCAATCGCAAAAACATGCGTGACCCTGCTACATTGGTACGTTCTCCTACATTAATAAAGTTAGTTTCTGCAGAAACTATCATGGGTTCTAAACCAGAAAGTTTTAGGTATTTTCTGGTTGATTGTTTAGAGTTGTCGGTTGATAGGTTTTGTGATTTATTTTCTATCATGACTTATAGGTTTTTATAATAGTTGATAATTCATATAATGAACCTCTTGAAATATGTAAAAACTGAAGTATATCTGCAGAAGTTCTTCTTCTCCATCCCTCAGCGATATTTGGCGGTATTGAAATCGCGCTTCTTCTCATTTGATTTGTTAATCCATATAATTCATCCTTAGGAAACGTTTTTGTAATTTCATAAAGATTATTAACTAATATTCTTGACTCCTTCCTAACTTTTAACTCTTTATACTTCATAATCTATCCACTAAAAACTATCCACAGTCAACGGTCTGGGTTTATATTCTTTTGCTAAGTCTGCTATTGCTTTTATATGCTCTGGGGTAGTACCACAACATCCTCCAATAATATTAACCAGATTCTTCTCCATATACTCTTTAATTTGTTCTGCCATTTGTTCTGGTGTTTCATCATACTCCCCAAATGCATTTGGTAATCCTGCATTGGGGTGTGCTGATACTGCAAAACTTGCTTTTTGAGCAAGAACTTCTAAATGTGGTGTTAATTGATTTGCCCCCAAGGCACAATTAAACCCAACCGACAACATAGGGATATGTGATATAGAAATCAAAAAGGCTTCTGCGGTTTGACCAGATAATGTTCTGCCACTAGCGTCTGTTATCGTACCGCTTATCATTATCGGAACTTTTATATTTCTTTCGTCTTTTACTTCTTCAATTGCAAAAAGTGCTGCTTTGGCATTTAAGGTATCGAAAATGGTTTCTACTAATAAAATATCTGCTCCGCCATCTAATAATGCTTCTACTTGTTGTTTGTAGGCTATTCGTAACTCCTCAAAAGTTACTGCTCTGTACCCGGGATCATTTACATCGGGTGACATACTTGCGGTTCTGTTTGTCGGGCCAATAGAGCCCGCTACAAAACGGGGTTTATGAGGCTCTTTTGCGGTAAATTCTTCTGCTACTTCTTTAGCTATTTTTGCAGATTGGTAATTAAGTTCATATACTAATTCTTCCATCTCATAATCTGCCATAGCAATTGTGGTTCCAGAAAAAGTATTGGTTTCTACTATATCTGCTCCTGCTTCAAAATATAAACGATGTACTTCTTTTATTGCTTCTGGTTGTGTAATACTCAGCAAATCATTATTACCTTGTACCGATACTGGCCAATCTTTAAATCGTTCTCCTCTAAAATCTTCTTCGGTAAACTTATGTCTTTGTAACATGGTACCCATAGCACCATCCAGAACAAGAATTCTTTCTTCTAATATTTTGTTTATATCTTTCATAGATCCACTTTACTATTTTGATTACCTCGTTTAATGCTATCTAATATCATTTACAAGTATTTCTCTTCAAATTATTGGAAACAACAAAATGTATCCTTTCTTTAAAAAGAGAATAATAATATATGTATCAAGAAAAACAAATGGAAAAAAATAGCTAAGCTATGTGTTTTCGTTATCTATACCGTTTAACGGATAGAATGTAGCACCTTCTTTAACAGGTAAAGGGTTGCTAAGGTATCATAGGGTCTATTCCCTCCACCTTTCTTGATAACATTTTATATACTTATGAACTAAATAGCATCTATTGCTAATGTGACTACAAATAAAAGGCATACTCTTTTGTTATGCAAGTTTATTTTATCAATTTTATTTATATGACAAAAAAATAAAGGCTATCCAAAACAGACAGCCTTTATAAAATATGTACCTTATTTTATCATCTGCTCCAGCTAGAACCTCCAAACCCTCCTGAAACTGCCACTCTGGTCATTGTATTAGCTCCATTCATTTTTAGTTGTAACGTTCCGTTTCCATTGGCATTTCCTTTAGCAACATCTGCCCAACTCAGGTATATATTATTTCCTATTTTGGTACCATACCCTACGTTAGCCCAAGCTGGTCTTCCTGATGTAAAATGACGTTCTCCAAACCACACTACACGGCTTCCTACTTGTCTTACATAGTAATAACCTCCATCGTTGGCATACCATCTTGCTGTTAGATTATTGATATTGTTTCGTACTCCAAATCCAGCGGTTCTGGTTCCTGGGAGACTAGACGGGCGAGCCATTTTATTCCAAACAGATCCTCCAAAGTTACTTCCTTGAGTTTTAGTAATCTTGGTACTATTATAATTAACGGTTAATTTTAATTGTCCTGATCCTTGTATTTTACCTTTTGGTACGTCATAAAAATCGCCTGTTATTTTATTTCCATCTAGCTTCCCTTTAAATATATTAGCCCATGATCCATTTGGATGTTCTCCAAACCAATACACATCGGTTCCTATATGCCTAACATAATAATGCCCTCCATCGTTTGCTTTGTAATAACCGCTCATGTTGGGCACGGTACCACATACTTTTTTATACATTCTCGAGACTCCTATTTTATCCCATGCAGATAGCGCTGTACGCTGTACGCTGTAGGTACTTCCATCTTTTTTAGTAATAGTAGGCTTTCCATTTTTAGAAAAAGCATAAGAACTATACATCATAATACTACCAAAATCTAAGGTTGGTGAATATTCGTCTCCATCTTCTCCTCTTTGCACATAGGTTTTAAAGTTATGATCTTTACCTGCCTGAATGTTGGCAAAATTGATATTTACATAAGTATTTCTATCTTTTCTGCTTTGCTCGTGCCATAACCCAATAGCATGTCCTATCTCATGTATGGTATTGCCTGTAGAACACCCATCTGCTAAATTAATATTTTGTTTTCCTCCGGTACGCCCAACACTAGAGGAGCATCCGCTTCCTTTACGGAAATTTACATACGCGGCCTGATTGGTTCGTTTTACAAATTGAAGATTGGTTTTACTTTTCCAATGCGCAATTGCATCGTATACCCTCTGTTTATTAGGCAAACTACTTTCTATACTATAATATACAATACAATTTGGCCAAAGTTTTTTTGTTCTCCCTGTACTTTTGTTTGCGTTTTGAAGTTCTTCGGGTGAAATAAGGATATCCCCTTCAAACACATACATCTCGTCCATTTTTTCTACCATTAATTGTTGCCCTTGATAGGTTATTTCAGTTACTTCGCCTTTTCTGTCTGGAAAAGCTTTCTCTGTCACATCTTTTTCTTGTGTTGTAATAATTTCTTCAGAAGTTTCTTCTGTAAAAAGTTCGTTCTCTTTTTCACAATTAGTGAAAGTTAATAATACCCCTAATACTAAGATTGAAATCCTGGATTTCAACCAAAATGCTTTTAATTTCATGTTGTTAGTTTTTATTATTCTAATTTTTTTGTGAAAAGTAATTATACTGATGACTTGTGAATTGATGGTCCGGAAATCAATTTTGTGTTTCAAAAGTAGAGTAAGCAAAAGATATATAACAGAGGTTAAAAACCTTTTAAATACAGGAGAATAACGGTTTTTTTATGGGGCATACGACCCGAATATTGTTAGTAATCTAATAGAGGTAACAAAAAAATAAAGGTTGTCCAAAACAGACAACCTTTATAAATATATGTATCTTATTTTATTATCTGCTCCAGCTCGATCCTCCAAATCCTCCTGTAGAGTGTACTTTGGTTATATGGTTGGCCCCATCGATACTTCCGCGCAATATCCCACCACTATTTGCTCCTCCTTTGGGGACATCTACCCAATCTAACCATAACTGACTGTAAAAACGGCTTCCATAAGCTATGTTAGACCAAGCTGGTTGCCCTGATGCAAAGTTTCGTTCTCCAAACCATATTATCTGGTTACCTATTTGTCGTATATAATAATACCCTCCATCATTACCTGTCCATCTGCCTGTTAGGTTATTGATATCGTTTCGCACTCCAAATCCTGCCGAACGTACACCAGGAAGATTTGCTGGCTTTGTAGTTTTTACCCAGACAGATCCTCCAAAATTATTCCCTAAAGTTTTACTAAGAATTACGCCATTATAAAGAACCGATATTTCTAAAGCTCCAGAACCTGCTATCCTTCCTTTAGGAACATCATAAAAATATCCTGTAATTTTATTTCCATCGATTTCTCCTTTAAATACATTTGCCCAATTTCCTGATGGGTGTTCTCCAAACCAAAATATTTTATTACCTATGTGTCTAACATAGTAATGTCCTCCGTCATTAGCTTTGTAATAACCATTTATATTAAGGGGCATCTTAGCGGTAGTTACTTCTTTTAACGAGTCTATAATTTTTTCTGTTGACACTTTTATATCTTCTGATATTTCAATAGTGTCATACCCTTCTTCTTCTTTTTCACAATTGATAAACAATAGCATACTACTTAACAGTATCCCTAAAATGCTATATCTTAATTTTAGTGTTTTCATTTTTATTTTATTTAGTGTTTTAAGCCCAATGATGTAATACATTTTATATCTGATGCTTCATAAATAAAATATATTATCCCCTATCTTATTAGCATACAAAGCATAAGATTCTTAAGTCTATCTCAAAAATACAACACTACTACATGAAAAAACAGAGGTGAAAATCCCATTTTACATAGGGAATAGACTGGGATTATAATAGGTAAAACACCTTTTGAGACGAGACTGTTCATTAAAGTGGGTAAAACAATCTCTAGGAGCTTCGATTGGGATACGATAACGGTTATAACCTCCTACTTATGTATGTCGAACAGATAAAATGAAGGTTCTAAGGGTTATTTATATGTTTCGAAATACCTTTACAGGTGTTTCGAACTGATAATTTATCAAATAAAAGGGTCAAAATATCGACTCGAAGCGATAATTTATCTATTCGAAGGGTTAAAATATCAGTTCGAAACGATAGATTATCCACTCGAAGAATCAAATTATCAGACCAAAACGATAAACTATCTACTCGAAGCTCCTTGGGATCTATTAGAGTCCTCACTATATGGGTAGTTCTCTTTATCGAACCTACATTGTGTAACAATTACTTTCTAAAAGATGTCTTTTACATATAACGTGTATACAACAACTATTTATGAAGGAATCAATGGCAAACAAAAACTGGTGGGAAAGAAACTGGAAATGGTTATTACCAAGTATAGGAATATTGGCTTGTATATCTGTATTTTTTATGATTACGGGTAATGCTACGTATAGGTATGTTTCTGTTCTTGCGCAACCAGAGTTAACAAACAACGCTTTAGAGATAGTTAAAAAAAATAATCACGTGGTAGAAAAACTAGGAGAATTATCTCCTGTTGATTTTTTTCTTTTATTAGAAGGTGAAGTTACCTATAGCAACCATAACCGTATAGTTGCTATTAGTGTTGGAATTAGAGGCACAAAAGGAAAGGCCAAAATGGATATTCTAGCACACAAAAATGGATTACACTGGGACTATCAAAAAATTACGGTAAGAATAAAAAAGCCTATAAAAGAAACCATTATAGTTTTAGAATAGTATATTATGATTCTGGTGCGAGTTCTATTTCGAGTCCGTCTAATTCTGGGGTAATTGGGATTTGACATCCTAATCTACTATTATCTTCGACATAAAAAGCTTCTGCTAACATTAAATCTTCATCCTGACCCATTTCTGGTAATGTATGATCTGATAAAACATAACATTGGCAAGAAGCACACATTGCCATACCACCACAAGTACCTTCAACAGGTAATTCATAAGCTTTACAAACTTCCATTAAGTTCATAGCCATATCTGTTGGCGCTAAGACTTCGTGTACTACACCTTCTCTATCTTTTATTTTTATGGTAATGTCTGACATATCTTTTTATTTCTGTACGCTAATATAAGTAAAGACCTCACAGGTTTAGATACCAAAACCGATTTGGCACAAGCCTGTGAGGCCAAAAGTATTATTTTTTATACTTAATTAATCGCTTTTACAACTTCTTTTTTAGCTTCTTTTTTGCTTCCATCAAATCCTTCTACTCCTCCTACTGTTGTATATTTCATTACATACTTTTTGTCTGGATGGATTCTCTGGTATGCGCTTTGACACATAATTGCTGCTTCATGAAACCCAGAAAGGATTAATTTTAGTTTTCCTTTATATGTATTGACATCTCCAATAGCATAAATACCTGGTATATTGGTTTGATAATCGTAAGAGTTATCTACTTTGATCGCATTTTTTTCGATTTCTAATCCCCAATCTCCTATTGGTCCTAATTTTGGAGATAATCCAAATAATGGAATAAAGTAATCTGTTTCGAAGTGAATATCTCCTTTGGTTTTATGTTTAATACCAACTGCAGTTAAATGATCTTCTCCTTTTAATTCTTTTACTTCTGCTTCTGTAATTAAGTTTACTTTGCCTAATTTAGAAAGTTCTGCTACTCGTTCTACAGAGTCTAAAGCTCCTCTAAATTCGTTTCGTCTATGCACCAAAGTTACTTCGCTTGCTACATCTGCCAGAAAAATAGACCAATCTAAGGCAGAATCTCCTCCTCCTGCAATAACTACTCTTTTATCTCTATACACCTCTGGATCCCGTATAATATACGCTACTCCTTTGTCTTCAAAATCTGTGATATTTGGGATAGGGGGTTTACGTGGTTCGAAAGAACCTAATCCACCTGCAATAGCTACTACTGGTGCATTATGTTTGGTTCCTTTGTTGGTAGTCACCAAAAACGTATCATCTTCTAGTTTTTCGATAGTCTCTGCTCTCTCTCCTAATGTAAATCCAGGCTCAAAAGGTTTTATTTGCTCCATTAGATTATTCACTAAATCTCCTGCAAGTATTTCTGGAAACCCAGGAATATCATATATCGGTTTTTTAGGATATATCTCTGAACATTGCCCTCCTGGTTGTGGTAATGCATCTATAAGATGTGTTTTTAACTTAAGTAATCCTGCTTCAAAAACAGTAAATAATCCTGTTGGCCCTGCTCCGATTATTAAAATATCAGTCTTTATCATTTGCAACTTCTTTTTTTCCTATTAATCCTTTGGTGAATTCGTTTAGTGTTTCTACTTTTTCTTCGAAGTCCCCTTTTATTGTTTTTCTATATTCGTTTAAATTTTTAACTAAATCGTCAATATTTTCGGGTATTACTTCTTCAAAAAATTGACGTAGTCGTTTGGCAGTGGTTGGTGAATTTCCATTAGTAGAAATTGCCACTTTTACACTTCCTTTGGTTACAATTCCTCCCATATAAAAATCACAATATGATGGATTGTCTGCTACATTAACCAATATACTTTTCTTCCTACAATCTTTATACACTTGTATGTTAATTTTTGGAATATCTGTAGTAGCTATTACAATATGTTTCCCTTTTAGAAAACGTTTATTATATTTTTTATGTATCCTTTGTACTCCAAATTTTTCTGCCAATGTTACGGTATTATCTCTATACATAGGAGATACCATAGTTACATTTGCATCTGGACTGGACTTTAATAAGAACATAAGTTTTTCCTCTGCTACATTACCTCCTCCTACAATAAGTACTTCAAGGTTTTTAACTTTCAGAAAAACTGGGTATAAATTATTTCTTTCTTCCATCACAATGGGATACGAATCTTTTAAGATACTATTTCTTCTTTTATCTCTTTATAGATAGAAGTAAGTTTTACTCTTTTTTTAACAACTTCTCCTATTACAATAATTGCTGGAGAGGATAGTTTTTTATCTTTAACTACTTGTTCTATTGTTTTTATCGTTCCGAATCCAAAATGTTCATTTTTTGTGGTTCCATTTTGAATAATTGCCACAGGGGTGTCCTGCTTATTTTCGGCTGCAAAGATACTAACTATTTCACTTAACTTACTCATCCCCATCAAAATTACCACAGTTGCACTTGATTTTGCTGCCAGGCATACATCCTGTGATAATTTATGGGATTTTGTTGTTCCTGTGATTACCCAAAAACTTTCTGAGGAACCTCGTTTTGTTAGCGGTATTCCTTGATATGCTGGTACTGCTAAAGAAGAGGATATCCCAGGAACCATATTAGTTTCTATATTAAATTGTCTTACATAATCTATCTCTTCTGCTCCTCTACCAAAAATAAATGGATCTCCTCCTTTTAATCGTACTACATGACCATGACTTTTGGCTCTGCTAACAATCAGTTCATTAATTTGCTCTTGTTGGTATGCATAACATCCTTTTCTTTTACCTACAAAAATTTTTTCTGCTTCAGTAGCATAATCCAATAAACTCTCGTTAATGAGTGCATCATACAACACCACATCAGCAGAACTTAAAGCTTTAATAGCTTTGAGTGTGATCAGACCCGGATCTCCTGGTCCTGCTCCTACTACTGTTAATTTTGGTGTTTTATTAGTCATCTTATTATCTTAAGCGTTTTCTACTTCGATTGCTCTAAATTCTTGTACTTTTTGTAAAAATTGTTTTGCACTTTTTATGTAATCTACTGCAAAATCTTTTGTAGGTGCATTTTTTTGAAGCTGGTATATTAAATCTGAGAAAGTACCTTGTAGACTTATTTTACCATTTGCTACAAATTCTTCATCAAACTGACTTATAATACCTGCATGTGTATTTGTTTTTTTGTTTTCTGCCAGCAATAATGCTTTTGCTGAGTTTACTAAAGAGTTATATGCATGGTATACCGCATCTGAATACACTCCATTATCAAAAGAGATTTTGGCATTTTCTATTTTTTCTTCACTTTCTAAAAACAAGGTAGCAATTAAATCAATAACTACACCAGCACATTCTCCTACTCCAATAGCTTTTACATATTCTTCTTGTGTTCCCCAATCAATAAAGTCTTCTTGCGTTAGGTTATCTGCATTAGACAAATCGGTAAGAAAATCGTAAAAGTATTTTTCTCCTTTTTCTGCATAATAGTCTACAAAAAGCTTTCCTTCTGCATTTGCTTCATAATCATCTAAAATCCTGCGTAATGCCTCTGGCCCTCTTCTACTAGGTATTTTTACTACCTTATCTGCAAAACGACCATTACCATCTCCCAGGTTTCCCCCTCCTAATAACACTTGTAATGCTGGTGCTACTAATTTGTCTTTCGTACGTATTGACATTCCTTGAAAACCAATATTTGCCATATTATGCTGTCCACAAGCATTCATACAACCACTAATCTTAATAACTAAATCTTCTTTTTCAAGATATTGCGGGTATTCTGTTTTTATAACTCTTTCCAACTCTTCAGCTATACCTGTACTACTGGCTATTCCTAAATTACAAGTATCTGTTCCCGGGCATGCAGTTATATCTACTGCTTTATTATATCCTGATTCTACAAATCCTAATTTTTCTAATTCCTGGTAAAAAAATGGTAATGCAGTTTCTTTAATAAAAGGAATCAAAATATTTTGACGTAGAGACAAACGAATTTCTCCTGCTGCATATTTTTCTACCAAATCTGCTAATAATCTAGCTTTATCTGTATAAAAATCTCCTAATAATACTTTAACTCCTATTGCTACATATCCTTCTTGCTTTTGAGCAATTACATTCGTAGATCTCCATAAATCAAAAGCTTTTTGATCTTTAATTTCAGCTTTTGAAATCTCCACTTCTACTGGAGTTGAAGTTTTATAAGCGCCTGCATCAATCGCGACTGTTTTTTGTACTATTGCATTTTGCTCTGCCTCTACCAACTCTTTAAAAGCCTCTAAACCTATATCTTTAATTAAGAATTTCATTCTGGCTTTGGCTCTGCTTTTTCGCTCGCCATGGCGATCGAATATTCTTAATACGCCTTCCATTAAAGGAATAATTTTATCTGATGGCAAAAAGCTATATAGCTCATCTGCATGTCTTGGTTGCGAACCTAAACCACCGCCTAGCATTACTTTAAATCCTCGTACTCCGTTTTCGATTTTGGCAATAAAACCTAAATCATGCATATAAGACAGTCCTGTATCTTCATCTGTTCCTGAAAAGGATACTTTGAATTTACGCCCCATCTCCTGACAAATAGGGTTTCTTAGAAAGAAACGGAATAATGCATCTGCATACGGAGAAACATCAAAAGGCTCTTTTGGATCAATCCCTGCTGTTTCTGAAGCGGTTACATTACGAACGGTATTACCACAAGCCTCTCTTAAAGTTACCTCATCTTTTTCTAGTTCTGCCCATAATTCTGGCGTTCTGTTAAGATCTACATAATGTATCTGGATGTCTTGACGTGTCGTAATATGCAAACGACCTCTGGAATACTCATCGGATACCTCACAAATACGTCTTAATTGATTGCTTAATACTTTACCATACGGTAATTTAATACGAATCATCTGTACACCTTCCTGACGTTGACCGTATACCCCTCTAGCCAAACGAAGGCTACGAAACTTTTCTTCATCGATCTTGCCATTATGAAATTGTTCAATTTTATTAGCTAATTCTATAATGTCTTTCTCTACAATTGGGTTTTCTATTTCGGTTCTAAAACTTTGCATCTCTTCTCGTATTTCTGTCCTTAAAAAAGGACATAGTTATGACTTTTGTATGATGTATTTTTACTTTAAAAAAAGGGTGTTATTTTCTTTTTTCAATCGGCTTTTATCTACTCGATAAAGCCGACTCCAGAAGTATTATTGTTTTGTGAGTCTATCAAAATAAAGGATCCCGAAGCTTTATTCTTACTATAAGAATCTATAGCTAAAGGTTTACTTAATTGTATCTGCACTTTTCCTACTTCGTTTAAACTTAATGTGTTTTTGGTAGTATCTTCTCCAGAAAAATCTGTTGCAATAGTACCGCTTATATTTTTTATTTTCGCTAAAACCCTACTACTCCCGCTTTGTACAAAATAATTTGTTCCTGGATTTAGGTTTTTACTATCCATCCAACATACAGTTGCGGTTAATTGCTTTTCTACTCTTGGTTTTTCAGATGATTTTACTATCATATCGCCTCGACTTACATTTACATCATCTTCTAGAGTAATTGTGCAAGAGCTTCCTCTACCTGCTGTTTCGAATTTTTGATCAAAAAAGTAAATTTCTTTTATTTTTGAAGTAGTTAATGAAGGTAAAACCGTTACTTCGTCTCCTACAGAAAGATCTCCTCCATATATTTTACCTGCATATCCTCTAAAGTCATGAAACTCATCTTTTTTAGGACGGATTACCGTTTGTACAGGAAAACGAACTTGTGCTTTTTCATATACATCTTGTGCATCCAACTCTTCTAAATGTTGTAATAAAGTTTGCCCGGTATACCAAGGTGTATTTTCGGATTTATCCACAACATTATCTCCTTGTAAAGCACTTACCGGAATAAAAGTTATGTTTTGTTCTTTATAATCACTTTTTGCGATTAACGTTTCAAAATCCTCCTTAATAGCCTCATATTTTTCCTGAGAAAAATCTACCAAATCCATTTTATTGATTGCTACAATTACGTCTTTAACTCTTAGTAAGTTATTAATAAAAAAATGACGGTATGTTTGTTCTATCACTCCTTTACGAGCATCGACCAAAATAATCGAAGCTTGTGAGGTAGACGCTCCTGTAACCATGTTTCTGGTATACTCGATATGCCCGGGAGTATCTGCTATGATATAACTTTTTGTTTTTGTAGAAAAATAGATATGTGCTACATCAATAGTAATTCCTTGTTCGCGCTCTGCTACTAATCCATCTGTTGCCAACGAAAAATCTAAATAATCAAAGCCATTAGCTTTACTTCTGGCTTCTATAGCCTCTAATTTATCTGTAGTCAATGATTTTGTATCATATAGGATACGACCAATCAAGGTACTTTTACCATCATCTACACTTCCTGCTGTTGCTATTTTTAATACGTCCATAGCTATTTATTTTTCTCTTAATAGAGAGTATTTTAGTTTTATTTTTAATTCAAATATTTGCTAAATTTCACATTTCGACAGACTCAATGTAACATGCCGGGAATGACAAAAAAAAGCCCTAAAAGTATCCTTGCTGTTTACGTTTTTCCATGGCAGCTTCAGATCTTTTATCATCAATACGAGCTCCTCTTTCTGAGATTGTAGATTCTCTAATTTCTGCTACTACTTTATGAATAGTAACTGCATCAGACAATACTGCCGCAGTACAGGACATATCTCCTACAGTACGAAAACGTACTAATCTTTCTTGTACTACCTCATCTTCTTCTCTATAAACAACATCATCTTCTGCAGACCAAATCATACCATCTCTAACAAATGTTTTACGTTTATGTGCAAAATATATAGATGGGATTTCAATATTCTCTTTTTCGATATAGCTCCATACATCTAATTCTGTCCAATTGCTAATTGGGAATACCCGTACATTCTGTCCTAAATCAATTTTCCCATTAAGGTGATCAAATAACTCTGGACGCTGATTTTTTTCGTCCCATTGTCCAAAATCATCTCTAACAGAAAATATACGTTCCTTTGCTCTTGCTTTTTCTTCATCTCTACGTGCTCCACCAATTGCTGCATCAAACTTAAACTCTTCTAGTGCATCTAAAAGTGTAGTAGTTTGTAAACTATTACGACTAGCATATTTCCCTTTTTCTTCTATCACTTTACCTGCATCAATAGAATCTTGAACATTACGAACAATAAGTTCTACTCCTAATTCTTTTACTAATCTATCTCTAAATTCTATAGTTTCAGGAAAATTATGCCCTGTATCAATATGTAATAATGGAAAAGGTATTTTTGCTGGATAGAATGCTTTTTGTGCCAATCGTACTAACGTGATAGAATCTTTTCCTCCTGAAAAAAGTAATACTGGCTTTTCGAACTGCGCTACTACTTCTCGAAAAATATAAATTGCTTCGCTTTCTAAAGGATTTACAGTTAATACTTTTTTACCTGCAACCTGTTCTTTTATATTTTTTTCAATCACTTCCATTTAATTTCTATTCTATTACGTTTTTGATATTATTTTCTAAAAAGCTATTAAATTAGTTGGTATGCAATCCACACTCTCTATTCTCTAATACTTTTGTAGGGTCAAAATATTTAAACTCGTTTGGTAAATTATTTTTTTCTAAATAGGTGTCTAATTCTGTATCATTGTAATAATAAAACGGACTTACTTTTAAGACCCCGTCCTTACCCATACTTAATATATCCAAGGAATCTCTTAATGCTGTTTGTCCTTTTCTAAGATTAGTAAACCACACATCTGGCTCAAAATCTGCCATTGCTCTTTTAAAGGGTTCTAACTTTACTTGCTCTGTAAAAACCTTATGTTTAGAATCTTCGACATCAGGAATTCCCATAACCACATCTCTATGCGCAGTAGTCTGTTTTGGAACATACAGTTGAACATTTAAGCTCAATAATTTAATTACTTCTTCTGCATGTCGATATGTGTTAGGTGTATTATATCCAGAATCACACCATATAACAGGTATATCAGACAATGCTTTTGAGCATACATTTAGAATTGCGGCTTCATAAGGTCTAAAATTAGTAGTTACTACAGGTGTTTTCGCATTTGAAACTGCCCATTGTACAATTTCTAAAGGAGTTTTATCCTTTAGGGTTTTATTTAAGCTTTCTATTTCTTTTTCTGTAAAACTCATGATTTGATAAATTTCTTTTTCTTTTACAACAATTATTTCCCCCATTTAATTCGATTCCAAATTCTTTCATGAAAAAAATAAAGAATCATTTTGGTAACAAAATCAATAGATGCAATCGATGTAGCAAGTGCTATCTCACCAGTCAATAAATAAGACACAATTAGTGTATCTAAAGTACCTACTATTCTCCAACTTATTGCTTTTACAATACTACGTACTGGTTTCTCTGAGGACTTATCATCCTGATACGTTGATTTTTGCGTAGCTACTTTATCTAATATCATTTGATCTATAATCATTTCTATTTAAAAAAACCTATTACCCTATCGGATTAGTAGATTATAAAACAAATGTATACATAATATTTTAGTTACAGTATAAAAAACAAAAAAGTTCTCACGAAAAAATAACAGAATTATGATATACTCAACAAAAACCCTAGTAGCTTAGTAGATTAATAACATATCTTCTATTTAACCCAACAATCTTTTAAAAAAAATCTATTAAATTTTTATTAATAACCCTTAAAAATCGCCCAAAAAACAATCTTAATTAGGAAATTAACAATATGGTAATATATACTTCGTTCATAAATTTAAGCAGTAACCCAAAATATATATTTAAAATGAAAAAAATTGTAATATTCTTATTTTTAGCAATTACCTCATTATTTTTGTCCTGTAAAAATGATGATGATTCTCCTATTGTAGTAGATGCTTCATTAGTCCCTGGAGAATGGAGTCTTTCTGAAATAAAATCTGAAGACGGAAAAGTCACTACCACTATTGAAAATGTACCTATAAGTGGTAATTATTCTATAACCGGAAAAGATTATACTGCAAAAATAACTTTTACCGAGGTTTCTGACACTAATAAATCTAATACTTTTGTTAGTTCTGGTGGGTTTACGGTAATTGCGACCATTAAAATCCCAACACAATCTATAGATTATGAACAAGTAGTTCCAGATTTTCTAGGTGCAGGAGAATGGAAAGTAGAAAACACTAAATTATTCACTACTGTTGCAGGAAAAGAAAAATCTTTTGAAATCATTGATTTAACAGATAAAACAATGCGCATAAAAACAGATATCAAAGAAACTGTAAAACAAGAGGGATTTACTTTTGAAGTAACTGGTAGTCAAATTTTTTCTTTGACAAAAAAATAATAACCCTCAAAATTTATTGTACTAAAAAGCCGACTTTAAAGTCGGCTTTTTTCATGTATTATATTTGCTCTAATGCTTGTTCAATATCATTGATAATATCTTCGATATATTCTAATCCTACAGAACAACGAACCATACCATTTGTAATACCAACAACTAATTTATCTTCTTCTGCCAGTTTACTGTGCGTAGTAGAAGCTGGATGAGTTATTATCGTTCGGGTATCCCCAAGGTTTGCAGATAGCGAGCACATTTTTACGCTATCAAAAAAGGTTTTTCCTCCTGTCACCCCCCCTTTTACTTCAAAAGCTACAATATTACCTCCTAATTTCATTTGCTTTTTAGCAACTTCATATTGTGGATGAGATTTTAGAAATGGATATTTCACCCAGTTTATTTTAGGATGCGCCTCTAAAAACTCTGCTAATTTTAGAGCGTTCTCACAATGGCGATCTACACGAACTGCCAATGTTTCTAAACTCTTAGATAACACCCACGCATTAAAAGGGGATAAGGATGGCCCTGTATTGCGCGAAAAAAGATAAATCTCACGTATTAGTTCTTTTTTACCAACAGTCACTCCCCCTAAAACTCTTCCTTGACCATCAATCAATTTTGTTGCGGAATGAATTACTAAATCGGCACCAAATTTTATTGGATTTTGTAAATAAGGAGTTGCAAAGCAATTATCAATTACTAAAAGCAAATTATGCTTTTTGGCGAGTTTGCCTAATAACTCTAAATCCAATACATCTACCCCTGGATTCGTTGGGGATTCGGCGTATATAATTTTTGTGTTTGGCTGTATTAGGCTTTCTAATTTCTCTACTTCGTCTACTCTAAAATAACTGGTTTCTATATTCCATTTTGGGAAATATTTGGTAAACAAGGTATGTGTAGATCCAAAAACAGATCTCGCAGAAACAATATGATCTCCTGCATTTAACAATGCGGCAAAAGTAGAGAAAACAGCTGCCATTCCTGTCGCAAAAGCATAACCATCCTCTGCTCCTTCTAATTTACAAATTTTGTCTACAAATTCTGTAGTATTTGGATTACTAAAACGGCTATACAGATTACGTTCTTTTTCTTCTGCAAAAGCTGCTCTCATCTCTTCAGAATCTTCAAAAACGAATCCCGAAGTTAAATACAATGGTGTAGAATGCTCTAAAAATTGCGTTTTATCGGTTTGCGTTCTTACCGCTTGTGTTTCAAAATGCAAATTCTTTTGACTCATACTACTTTATTATTAACTATCACTTTATATTCGATAGTAGCCGTAGGCTCCAGAGTTTTTGAAACCGAACAATATTTCTCAAAAGATAATTCTGCTGCTCTTTTTGCTTTCTCTGGATCAATATCTCCTTCTAAATAAACAATTACTGTAATATTTTTAAAGGGTTTTGCTCCATTAACTTCTTCGCGAGTGCCATCTACCTCGGCTCTATAATCTGTAATTTCTTGCCTTTGTTTTTTTAAAATAGAAATCACATCGATAGCACTGCAACCAGCTACTCCCATCAACACATACTCCATTGGGCTAGGCGCCATGTCATGCCCCCCAACCTGAGCTGTACTATCTATGTGAGTTACATGTCCTCTTTCGTTTTTTAACTCGAAATAGAAATCATTATCTATTCTTTTAAGTTGTATTTTCATTTATTTGTGTTTTTTATATTTTATAAAATTGGTCTCTATAATTTTATTATCCTCTTTCTGCTAATCGCAATATATCACCAAACACTCCTCTTGCTGTTACTGCAGCTCCTGCCCCAGCTCCTTGAATCACAATAGGCTGATCCCCATAGGACTCTGTGTATATTTCAAAAATAGAATCTGATCCTTTTACTTGTCCTAATGCACTACTCTTAGGTACAGAAACTAATTTCACATCCAGATTTCCTTTTTCTTGAGATAAATCCCCCCAAAGATCACCTATATAGCGCAATACATGATCTGGATTTTGTTCTTGTTTAACTTTTTCATACACTTCATCTAATTCTGTAAGCTTTTCTAAAAATTCTTTTGACTCTCCTTTTCTTAAAGGTTCAGGAATCAAATTATGAATATTAATATCTTCAAATTCATTACTAAGATCTAGTTCTCTAGCTAAAATTAAAAGTTTTCTGCCTACATCATTACCACAAAGATCTTCTCTTGGATCAGGCTCTGTATACCCTTTATCTATTGCCTCTTGCAACACTTCACTAAATGGTCTTTCTTCTACTGAAAATGTATTGAACAAATAACTTAATGACCCAGAAAAAACTCCTTTAATTCGGGTAATATTTTCTCCAGACAAATGTAATAACTTAATGGTATCAATTAAAGGTAAACCTGCTCCTACATTTGTTTCATACAGATACTGCTTTTGATTTTCTTCAAGTTTAATTCTTATTTTTTTATAGAAATCAAAACTCAACGTATTTGCTACTTTATTTGATGACACCAGATCAAAACCATGCTCAACCAAAGAAATATAATTCTCTGTAAATTTCTGACTTGCTGTATTATCAATGGCAATCAGATTCTCTAAG
The DNA here is from genome assembly GCA_964353005.1 of uncultured Flavobacteriaceae bacterium. GTDB lineage: Bacteria > Bacteroidota > Bacteroidia > Flavobacteriales > Flavobacteriaceae > Aquimarina. Next base: position 77,104 of record CAYGUC010000004.1, read on the forward strand.
TGGTTATCGTCTGCAAATTTAATTACATCATTAATTGTATATGAAACTCCTTTTTTGGTTATATCATTTTTCCAATTTTGATCTACACCATTCGCATTTAAAAGTATTTTTCTAGAATTCGCTATAGCAAAAATATTTAATTTTATTTTTTTTCTATTTTCAATTTGTTCTCTAGATTTCAAAATTTGATCTACTAATGTACCTCCTACCAGTCCATGACCAAATATTGCTACATTTATTTTTTTTGAAATTTCAAAGATTTCACCATGAATAACGTTTAATGCACGATGTAATTGTTCTTTTCTAACTACTAAACTTACATTTTTACCTGTAACCGTATTATTAAACAACAATGGGACTACCTGATTTTTAATTAAAGCGTTGTATGGTTTATGAAACGTACTTAGATCCTGACCTATTATAGAGATCACAGAAACTTGTTCTTCGATAGTTATACCACTAACATCTCGTTTATAAAAATCAGATTCAAATTCTTGTTCTAATATAGATTTTGCTTCTTTTGCTTTATCTGCTTCGACTACAAAACCAATACCTCGTTCTGAGGATCCTTGAGAAATAATACTAACGCTAATATTTTTATTTGCTAATGCTTTAAATATTCTGGCATCCACACCTACTCGACCCAACAAACCTCTTCCTTCTAGATTTATTAAAGCTACACTTTCTAAAACAGAAAGAGATTTAATCCCTTTTTCGCTAGCTTCTCCCGTAATCAAAGTTCCTTGATTTTCGTGATCGAACGTATTTAGTATTCGTAATGGGATGTTTTTTTCAATAAGAGGTATAATAGTTTTAGCATGTAAAATATTAGCTCCAAAATACGCTAGTTCATTTGCTTCTGTAAAGGATAATTTTTCGATCTTTTTTGCCTCTGGCACCAAATCTGGGTTTGCAGTATAAATCCCGTTTACGTGCGTAAAACTCTGTAATTCTTCTGCTTCTAGATAATTTGCTAATAATGATGCAGTATAATTACTGCCATTTCTACCTAGAGTAGTGGTTTCATTTTTAGTATTAGATGCAATAAAACCAGTAACGATGTTTACTGTATCTCCGTTATATTTTTGAAAATGATTTATTACATTCTCTTTAGACAATTTATCTAGCGGTTGTGCATCTCCAAATTGACCATCGGTTATAATAAGTTCTCGACTATCTGTAAAATGTGCCTTAATATTTTTCTCTTTCAAAATCTGAGTTATCAATTTAGCCGAGATAACTTCTCCTTGTGATAATATCTGATCTTTTATGCGTTTGCTATAATCTCCTAAAAGGGAAACTCCTTCAAAAAGTTTATCTAAAGTTTCAAATTCTTTTGTGAAATCGACTCCAGAAAAATTAGATATCTGATATTCTTTAAAAGCATCTAATTGTATTTGATACTCTTGGTTCTTAACTGCTTTTTCAAGTATCTCTTCTAACTCATCTGTCGCATTGCCTCTTGCAGATAGCACAACAGTGATATTTTCTCTGTTTTTTACTTTATTTTCAATTATATTGATAACGGCTTCAATTCCTTTTCCGTTAGCCAGAGATTTCCCTCCAAATTTTAAAATCTTCATTTTTTTCTTTTTAAAAAACGTCCTTCAATAACGTACTTAATTGTTCATATTCTATTAAAAAAGCGTCATGACCGTGAACCGAATTGATAATCCCGTGATTCACATTTTGTTTTACTTGTTTTATCTCTTTAAATGTAATTCTGTCTTCTGCAACGGTAAAAAACATATCTGAGTCTACACTTATAATATGAATATCAGACTCTATTTCTTGAGCTACTTTTAAAAACCCTTCCCTTCCTTTGGTTATATCGATATTTGCAAGAATATGATTTAGTTCTTTATATGCACAAAGTGCAAATCTGTTATGTAATTTCTCTCCGTGATGTAATAACCAGCTCTCTACATTATATATACTTTTTTCTTGATTATATGTCCTATTAAATTTTTGTTTAAAGGATTCAGGAGATCTGTACATTAACATTGCATGTAATCTGGCATCATAAACTGGGTTTTTAGAGTTTAATAAAATCTGTTCTTGCACTAAACAATTTGCCTTTAACCAATCTGTAGATTTCCAATCTGTCGCAATTGGTATTAAATGCTCTATTAATCTTGGATGAAGAGCTGCTAACTCCCAAGCAATGCCTCCTCCAACAGATCCTCCTATTGCTGCGTATAACTTATCAATCTCTAAAGATTTTAATCCTTCTAAAAAAATTGCTGCGATATCCCTAGCATTAAATATTTTATATTCTTCTATTAGATTTTCTGCTATACCATCGTATCCATTTCCTGGGATATTAAAAGATAAAACCGTATATTTATTTGTATCAATACATTTATCTTCTCCTATTAATCCATTCCACCAACCGTCTTTTCCACACACTGTAGAATTGCCAGTAAGAGCATGATTTACCAAAACAATTGGTGCTTGATAAAGAGGTTTTCCAAATACTTGATATGTAAGGGGTATTTTAGGAATACGCTTATCCTTTATCGTAATGAAATTTAAAATATCTAATTTTTGAAGCATAATAAAATCGAGATAGTATCTTTTAGTTTGATGTAACAGTTGTAACTAGTTTTGCAAATGCTGCTTTTAAATCTGCTTTAAGATCTTCTACATCTTCTATACCAACAGATAGACGTATTAAATCCTTTGTTACCCCCGTAGATTCTTGTTGTTTTTCATCTAGTTGTTGATGTGTTGTACTTGCTGGATGAATAATCAACGATTTAGAATCTCCTATATTAGCCAACAAGGAGAAAAACTTTGTCTCATCTGCTATTGTTTTAGCAGAGTTAAAACCTCCTTTTACTCCAAAAGTTATAATACCACTTTGTCCTTTTGGTAAATATTTTTGTCCTAGTTCATAATAGAGGTCATTTTTAAGTCCTGGATATTTTACCCACACTACCTCTTCTTGATTTTCTAACCATTTAGCTAATTCTAAGGCATTTTCACTATGTTTTTTTATTCTGATTTCTAATGTTTCTAAGCCCTGTAGAATTTGAAATGCATTAAATGGACTTAGAGCAGCACCATGATCTCTCAGACCCTCTATTCTTGTTTTTGCTATAAAAGCAGCTGCGCCTAATGCCTCATGATATACTAGTCCGTGATATCCCGCTGAAGGCTCTGTAAATTCTGGAAATTTACCATTAGACCAATCAAAAGTTCCTGCATCAATAATTACTCCTCCAAGAGAAGTTCCATTACCACTAATATATTTAGTAAGCGAATGAATTACAATATTAGCTCCGTATTCAATTGGGTTTAACAATGCTGGTGTTGCCACCGTGTTATCTACTATTAAAGGTACTTTTGCTTCTTTTGCTTTTGATGATATTGCTTTTAAATCTAACACATCCAACTTTGGATTACCCAAAGACTCTACAAAGAATACTTTCGTATTTTCGCGTACTGCTTTTTCAAAATTTTCAGGGTTAGAAGGATCTACAAATGTGGTAGTAATACCAAATCTTGGAAGCGTAACATTTAATAAATTATAGGTCCCTCCATATAAACTACTAGAAGCAACGATATGATCTCCTGTTTTAAGTAATGTGAGTAACGTAGTATTAATTGCGGCTGTTCCTGATGCAGTTACTACTGCTCCAATACCTCCTTCTAAAGCAGCTAGGCGTTGTTCTAAAATATCATTTGTGGGATTGTTTAATCTAGTGTAAATAAATCCTGGTTCAGATAAATTAAAAACATTCGCTGCATGATCTGAATCTTTAAAAACATACGATGTAGTTTGATAAATAGGCACTGCTCTGGTACCTCCATTAGCAGAAACGTCATGACCAGCATGTAAAGCTTTTGTTGCAAATTTTTGTGTACTCATAATTTTCTATTTTAAATTTTAAATAAAATTCAAATACATCAAACACTACTACGTATAGTGAATGGATTTAGAAAATTAAAAAGAAAGGGACACAACAATTACTAAGAAATGTAATTGTGTTGAGTTATCTTCTCCTAAATTAATAGGATAGAATTTAGCACCTTCTTTAAATAAATCAAAGGGTTGCTAAGGTTTCACAGGGTCTATTCCCTCCACCTTTCTTAATAACTTACTAATATGTATAAGAAACTTGGCAGCAAATCTAGTAAATATTTTTAAACGACATACTTTTTAATGAAAAATTATTTTCTATTAAAAAATATCTTGAAAAAGAAATTTCAAATCAAATTGCACAAATGGATCAAAAAAAGAGTGTTTAACAAATAACCATATCTCCTTACTGAGGTAGTAAATTTTTATTATCTACATAAGAATTTAAAAATAAAGCATTCCTCAAAATTAATGATACGTTAAATACTTTTAAATATTATCATTTTTTTTACCTTTGATAAATATTTTTACGGGAAAGATTTGACTGATTGCAACCCAAAATACTGAATCTAAGATTAACAGTATAAAAAAATGCTAAAGCAGTTCGATTAATCAAAATTAATCGAAAGCTTTATTTCGCAACTTCGTCTAAAAAAAATCTCAATAAAACCAATAACGAATGGCATATTTATTTACTTCTGAGAGTGTATCTGAGGGACACCCAGATAAAGTAGCAGATCAAATTAGTGATGCATTATTAGACAACTTTTTAGCTTTTGATCCAGATTCTAAAGTAGCTTGCGAAACCCTAGTTACTACAGGACAAGTAGTTCTTGCTGGGGAGGTAAAATCCAAAACCTATCTTGATGTGCAACATATCGCAAGAGAGGTTATCAATACAATTGGATACACAAAAGGCGCCTACCAATTTAGTGGAGATTCTTGTGGTGTGATCTCACTTATCCACGAACAATCACAAGACATAAATCAAGGGGTCGATCGTGAAAACAAAGAGGAGCAAGGAGCAGGAGATCAAGGAATGATGTTTGGCTATGCTACCAAAGAAACTTCTAACTACATGCCTTTGGCTCTTGATATTTCTCATAAAATCTTAATAGAATTAGCTAAACTAAGACGAGAAGGTATTGAAATACCTTATTTACGCCCTGATTCTAAAAGCCAAGTTACTATTGAGTATAGCGATGATAATGTACCACAACGCATAGTAGCAATAGTTGTATCTACGCAACATGATGATTTCGACAAGGATGATGATAAAATGTTGAGCAAAATCAAGACAGATATCATATCCATCTTAATACCACGTGTAATCGCACAATTACCTAAATATATACAAGAGTTGTTTAACGACGATATCACGTATCACATTAATCCAACTGGAAAGTTTGTAATTGGTGGCCCACATGGAGATACAGGTTTAACAGGGCGAAAAATAATAGTGGATACTTATGGAGGAAAAGGAGCACATGGGGGTGGAGCTTTTTCGGGTAAAGACCCAAGTAAGGTAGATAGATCCGCTGCTTATGCTTCAAGACACATTGCAAAAAATCTAGTCGCTGCAGGTGTAGCAAACGAAGCATTAGTTCAAGTATCTTATGCAATTGGTGTAGTAGAACCTACTTCTATTTTTGTAGACACTTACGGCACCAGCACTCTTGGGATAACAGATGGAGAAATAGCAAAAATAGTAGGTGAAATATTCGACATGAGACCCTCTGCAATAGAAAAACGTCTTAAATTACGAAATCCTATTTATCAGGAGACCGCTGCTTACGGACATATGGGTAAAGAACCTCTAACTATTACTAAAGTATTTGAAAGCCCATATTCTGGTAAAATCGAAAAAGAAGTAGAATTATTTACTTGGGAAAAATTAGATTATGTAGATGCAGTTAAAAAAGCTTTTAAAATGTAAGATGGCTCGTTTCATCCTCTTTTAATAACGATTTGTCGATTTCTTGATGCAACTCAAAAAAAATGTGGTTTTACCACATCTTAAAATCAAGTAATATCACTACATTTATTGCGTTAATATGTATGATACATAAACATATCTGTTTTAGAGGGGAAACAATTTTGATATGTTTTTTTAAAGTTTCAATGTATCATTATTAATTAATTACATTAAAATTTAGGGAAATGAGATTAAAATTTGCAATGAGTATCACCTTTTTATTACTATGTAGCATTTCTTTTGGTCAAAATTTTGAAAATGAATTTACATCAGTAAAAAACATTGACAATCAAATTTTGGAAGAACAATATAGTACTGATAAGATTTCTACAACAGACAGGCTAATAGTACAAACCCCTGCAACAAAAAGAGATAAGGGTTTTTATAATAAAAAGGAGTGGAAAAAAATAAAAAAGCAGCTCAAAAAAAATAAAAAAAGATTTTCTAACATAAAGAATAGTATCCACTCTTCTAAAACAATAGACACTATCTATTTAAATATACCATCTCACAATACAGAGTCACGTTTATCGGGATGGTAAAATAATTAGTATTGATTATAAAGTCTAAAAAAGAGGGTTAATTGACGTCAATTAACTCTCTTTTTTGCTTTTAAAAACCAAAAACATCACCTTTAAAAGTATACTTTTCAAAAAAAGACTTCTATTTAGAATTATTAAAAACAGTTTAAAACCCCTTATTTTTAGTGGATTTATATAAACAATCATCTTTTTTCATTCAAAAAAGATGATTGGCAAAAAAATGCTTTTTTTTATACAAAATCCCAATAAGAACAATATATCCAAAGCTACTTCAGGGGAGAAATCCCTATAATATATTGTGGTTTTCCCGTAATCAAAATTCAAACAGTATAACTATATTAGTCACTGAAATTCAGTTACTTATTTAAAAATAATACTGGATAAAAATTTTATTTTTTTAATTATTAACGCCTCAAAATCTAAAAGAAAATGAAAACACTCTTGACTACTGCATTACTTTTGATATTTAATTTATCTATCGGACAAGACAGCATCACTAACTACAAGCTAATTAACTCAATAAACAATAGCAACTCCCAAATATCGAGTAATCATAGAAATGATAAATTAATTAAATCCGTTATAGCAACTACCGCTGAAAAAAAAGCAAACGATACCAAATCTATAAAAATTGAAACCTACAGTGAAAAAGAATGGAGAAAAATAAGAAAGCAAATCCACAGAAATAAAAAAAGACTTTCTTACAAGAAAAGTAATATCTACTCTACAAAAAAGATAGATACTATATACATACATCCAAGAAAAGAATCCCTTTTATCAGGATGGTAAAACTCAAAAAAAGGAGGTAATCTAAAAGACTATCTCCTTTTTTTTTTGTAAACTATTGTACTATAAAAATATTCTTACTGTTTCATCTTCAAATCTGAGTTTGGTATAAGAAAATTTACTTCAGTCAAAGTGATTTTTGATAGAAAATTGTATCGAAGACAAGCAATTTTTCACTCAAAAGCCTTGTCATCTTGAGCTTGTCGAAAGAGCGATACAATTTTTCTTCGTTTCACTATGAAAAATCAATCAATTTAAAAGCTTTTTTAAATCAAATTTTTAGATCAAACTCACGTTTCAAATAATAATCCACAGAATATTTCCCTGATCCGTAAAAAGAAAAATACAAATATTTACAAAATTACACCAGTAATAATCTGATCATTTTTAGGGAAATAAAAAACACCAGTCTATCGTCTTATATATCTAATATTTTTAAACTTTTGAAATATCTCATTTAATAAACCTCCAGCAGATCCTGAGATAATTTTAAACTTTTTATTTGTCGCATTCAGCAAATTATAAGTTTGGATTTTTAGATGTTCTTCAAATCTATAATAGAACAAAACCAATGCACATATACTTATTACAAACAGCAATGCTCCAATAAAAACTTGGGTAGGTGACAAACTATGATAAAAAAACCTACTAAGTCCTAATCCAAACCAGCTTCCATAAAGAACAAAAAAATGAATAATATAGATGGACAATGTTCTTCCTCCTATTTTTGTTATTATTTTACTAGTTAAATAATCTCGAGCTATAATAAACAAAGAAAAAAGCATACAAACATTTCCTAGTCTTATAAATAAAAAGTTGTTGTACGCTACAGCTTTAAAAATTTCAATCCCTGTAAATGAATACCAAAACATTAAAATTGGTGATGAAAAGAAAACTAACAGAACTCCAACAAAAAAAAGGATTATAGTTGTATAGAGATAAAATCTTTTATACCCACCATACTTTAAAAAAAGAGCTGCCATAAAACTACCAAAACACACATAACCAAACCAAGGTAATAATGTAAAAATAGATCCGTTTTTATTTGTAAAATAATTAGCAAATGTTTGTGGTAAAAACTCTAATATACAACTACCATATACAGGTTGTAAAAGAAAAATAACTATCCCTAAACCTAATACTGTATTTTGAAACCAAGTATGATTAATACGGCACAAAACAAGATAAACACCTATTAAAAGTAGTAATGAAGTTCCTATACATTGTAAAACATCTACATAAAAAAACGAAGCATTAACTGTTCCTGTAAAAAGAGCATAAAAACTCAGTCGCAATAAATACCCCCAAAAAATAACTTTAATGGCACGTTTCACTCCTTTTAACACTCTAGGATTTTCTAACCCAGTAGTCTTTTGTTTTAGTAGTAAATAGGTAAAAATAAAACCTGTTATCGTAAAAAATGTGGGAGCAGTCATACCTCTAAAATACTCCCATACAGTATATATAAAATTGTTTTTATCTCGGTAGACATCCCCTAAAAGAGAATGCACAAAATGCCCTTGAAGCATCATGATAATTGCGAATGCCCGTATTGCATCCATAAAATGTAATCGACTATTAGATTTAGCCATTATTGAGATCTTTGGTTAGTTATTCCCAAAAACGAGCTTCGGGTTTTATTATTGCTTAAAAGCGCGCAAAGCTAACCAATTTTAATTTGTATTTCTATACTGATTTCTAAGTATTTACAATACTCATATTTTATATACCATTACAAGCGTTAAACCTCTTTAAATTTAAACAACCACCTACTTGGCTATAATGATAATTATACAGAAATCTATAAAAAAACATAAAGACCCATTAAACATAGAGTGATTATAAAACTTAAAAAAACAAATAACATTTGGTATCTTTATTTTTTTCCTTTTTTTTAAAACAAAATCTTAAATTTATGAAAACTGATGTATATACTAAATTCATAACTACTATTATAGCTATTTGTCTTGTTATTATTGTAATACGCGATACTGATATAATTCAAAAAGTTAGCGCAAATAACACTTTAGACAGAAACTATGCTATCCTCCCCATAAATAATGATGGCTCTGTAACCGTAAAATTAAGCAACGCAGATGAATTAGATGTAAATATTAAAAGTATAGACACATATGATGAGCTTAAAGTAGATATTACAAGCATTAATACCCGAGATGAATTAGACATTAATATTGATGAAATTGGAGGAAGCTATGTCTCTAGTGGCGGACCAATAAAAGTAAAAACAAGTAATTAATCCATAAATCACTTAGCTGTAGCCTTATCTGAAATACTATCTAGTGCTACAGCAATAGTGTCTAAAACCTCTTCATTATGATTAAAACCGTAGCGAAGTGTAACATGTTTTGGATCATTATAAGACACTCTTACAATACCTTCATCATCCTCCCAAACCAACATTTTTTGAGGGAGGTCTAATCCTATAATTTGGGCATTTTTCATTAAAGGAGTACCTAATTTAGGGTTCCCAAATAAAATAACCTTAGTTGGATTTATTTTCAAATCTACAGTTGCAGCATTAGCCTTATGATCTAATTCTGCAACAATATTCAAGTTTGGATTGTTGCTTATGACTTCTTTTAATGATTTGTATGTGTGTTCAAAGTTTTTAGAGCTTATTTTTGTAATCACCCCTTCCTCCTTATTTATTTCCATTTGTTGATCTTAATTTAATTTCTATCCTTAGACGTGATTTTTTGCTTTTTATTACACTTCATGAGTAATATCGTTTATTGTTTAAGTTTATAATACAGAAATGATTATTCTTTTATCAACTATCTTTATAAACACTTTTGATAATAGCATTTAACGTTATTTTCACTACTAAATAAACAATCTCTAAAAAACCTCTAAAACAACCAATGCTTTAAAATTCTTTTCTATTCCTTTTTTATGTTCCTTATAAAATGCCCTATATTTACATCCGAACTTTAGCATACGCTTTTTACAAAAACATCTCAAGAAAAACAATCTACTATGCATATAGCAATAGCTGGAAATATTGGAGCCGGAAAAACGACATTAACCCAATTACTTGCTAAACATTATAAATGGGAAGCCCATTTTGAAGATGTATTAGAAAATCCTTATCTAGAGGATTTTTATAATAAAATGGAGCGTTGGTCTTTTAATCTTCAGATTTATTTTCTTAATAGCCGTTTTAGACAAATATTAGAAATTCGTGAAAGCGGAAAAGATATTATCCAAGACAGAACTATCTATGAAGACGCATACATTTTTGCTCCAAATCTTCATGCAATGGGACTTATGACAAATCGTGATTATGAAAACTACAAGTCTCTTTTTGACCTTATGGAGGGTGTTGTTGAAGGCCCTGATCTTTTAATTTATCTTAGAAGTAGTATTCCTAACTTAGTAAATCAAATCCATAAGCGAGGCAGAGAATATGAAAACACAATTAGTATCGACTACCTAAGCAGGCTTAATGAACGTTATGAGGCATGGGCTCATGGCTATGATAAAGGAAATCTTCTTATTGTAGATGTAGATCATATTAATTTTGTAGACAACCCTGAAGACTTAGGTAATATCATTAATCGTATTGATGCAGAACTAAATGGGTTGTTTTAATAAAATAAAGCAAAATGGATTTCACTACTCTTTTCCAATTTTTACAGGATTTACAAAATAATAATCATAAAGAATGGATGGATGATAACCGAAAACGATATCAAGATGTTCGAAATTCTTTTATACAATGGTTAGATGAATTAGACACCAAATTTGCAGCTATAGACCCTACTTACTACCCTACTTCTGGAAAAAAAGGAATAAATCGTATTAATAACAATTTACTTTTTCACCCAAACAAACCAGTGTATAAAGATCATTTTGCTGCTGGATTAGACCAAAGAACAAAGCAAGGAGATTTTTATATCCAAATAGGTATTAACGAGTGTGAATTAGCTGGTGGCTATTGGAAACCTGATAATGAAACTCTTAATAGTATTCGAGAAGCTATTGATTATAATGGTGAAGAATTAGTTAAAATTCTTAATAAAAATAGTTTCAAAGCCACTTTTGGCGGGATGTTATTTGATAAAAACATGTTAAAAACAGCACCAAAAGGATATAGTGCTAACCATAAGCATATTGACTTACTTAAGTATCGAACTTTTGCTGTAATTCATCCTTTATCTAAAGAAGATATTCTTAGCAACAATTTTACAGATAAAATCATAGAGGTTTACAAAGAAATGCTTCCATTTAGGCGATATTTTAATCAAGCCGTAACTGTATAATTTATAAATAAACAAGAGACATAAAAAATCCTACGTCTCTTGTTTGTTTTTGATCTAAATTGATTTCAATAAATTAATGAAATCTAGTATAAGATCTATAAGAACCTGTACCAGAAGTTCTTGTTCTTACAACTTTTCTTTCTGTATTACTTGATGTTAAATAATTTGCATACCATATTCCATTATCAAAATCAACTTGATATTTTAAAAACCATTTATAATCAGACCAAGGCCATATTCCATCTTTTTCCCATGCGTAGAATTGCACTCTAACTCTTCCGCATATCACATTTGTCCATGTACGTGTATCATCTAATTCTCTCCAAGATCCACCAAAATAAGATTCTCTGGTTAATGCAGATGTTCTTGCTCCCTCATCACAAAACTCAATATTAGAAGGTGTAGAAGAAACAGGTGCATAACAATAGGTATTTCTGAAATTAGTTGCCCCTACATCATAGCAAGCTGCTTTTTGGTTCAATTCGACATAATTAGCATCCAAAATCTCTACTTGCTTCTCAAACTTCTGGATTTGTCGATTAGAAGCTTTTAAAGCTTCTTTACTAGCTGTTTTTGCAATTCTATCTGGTACTTCAATATTATTATCAGTAACCTGCACATAAACATCAAACGGAGTTAGTTCTTCATTTTTTATTACCCCTTTTTCTTGATTACTATATGCATCCCCATATAATCTTTCTATAACCACTATATCATCTTCTTCTCCTAATGCTATAAAGCTAAATTCGTGACCTTGTTTTTGCACTTTTGCCACAAGACGTGAATGCATGGATACATCGGTAGGAAGCACAGCATCTTTAGTTGGCTCCTCATTTAATACTATTTGTTGCTGTTCTACAACCTCTTCTTTTTCGCAAGCAATAAATCCTATACTAAGGACAATTACAATTATTACTGTTTTTAAAAATCGATTTTTCATGATTAATAAGTTTTTAGAGTTATTAATTTTGTTTTATTTAAAAATTGGCAGCATTAAACACTACCTAAATCCCCAAAACAAATTTATAATCAAAATTGATCAGAAAACAGAGTTAATCAACTGTATATCAAAGGAAAACAACCCTGAAAAAAAACAAGGTTTATACTAATAAAAATAAGTTAAAACACTAAATATTTGTACGGTAAAACTGTTGTTTGTTAAAAAACGACTATGATATAACAAGCAAAGAAGTAACATATAACAAGAGTTTAAAATGCACTGGGAAAAAGCATTTTGCACAAAATTAGTAGTGTATCAATTTAGATAAATACTCTAAAATAGTTCTTGTAGCACCCGTATTGCTATTGATAAAGTGCCCTGAAATCATACCTGTTTTTTCTCTGAATTTTTTATCTTCAATAAGTTTATTGGTAATTATCGCAAATTCATCTGCATTAGAAACAGAAAACAGTCCTGCAAGTTTTTGAAGCTGTATAGCCTCTCTAAATTTTTTAAAGTTTTTACCTATAATAATTGGGATTCCAAAAGTTGCTGGCTCTAAAATATTATGTAACCCTCCTGTTCCCATTGCTCCTCCAACATATGCTATATCTGCATAACTATAGATTCTGGATAAATATCCTATAGAATTCATGATAAACACTTGTTTATTTTTCAGGACTACTTCATCTTTTTCTGAATATAAAACTGTTTCCTTTTTGATTTTTTGCTGTAATAAAGAAACACTATTTTCTTTTATTTCATGAGGTGCAATAATAAAACAAAGAGTATCTGGAGCATGATTTACAAAATCTATAAAAACCTCTTCATCTTGCTGCCAAGAACTGCCGATCACTATACAAAGTCTATTATTAACAAAATCTGATATAAAATCTACATGGTTATCCATTTCAATCTGGCGGGAGACTCTATCAAAACGAGTATCTCCACTCACCGTTAAGTTCACAAAACCTTGTTTTTCCATTAAGGTTTTAGATATTACATCCTGAACAAAAAAGTGATCCACAGTTTTTAATACATTTCGCATAAAAGTTCCATACCATTTAAAAAATGCCTGATCTTTTCTAAATGCTGCCGAAATAAACACTGTTGGTATTTTTTGAGATTGTAGAGTTTTTAAATAATTAGGCCAAAATTCATACTTTACAAACACTACCAAATCTGGCTTTACAAGTTTTATAAATCGTTTAGCATTTGATCTGGTATCTAAAGGAAGATATACAATAACATCTGCCAAAGTGCTTTTTTTCTTTGCTTCATATCCTGAAGGAGAAAAAAAAGTTACCAATAATTTATGATTTGGGTATTTTTTCTTTAAAACCTCCATAACCGGTACACCTTGTTCGTATTCCCCCAAAGACGCACAATGAAACCAAAGGACACGATCCTCAGAGAGTATCTTCTTATTTAATGCCTGAAAAACTAATTCCCTTCCATTTGCAAATAATTTAAGTTTAGGACTTAATAGACCTATTATAGGAAGTAATCTATTAAATATTGCAATAAAAATGTTATATAAAATGCTCAAAAATCTTAATTTTTATGAATTGCTAAAATACTGTTCTTTACTGTAAAAAATAATGTAAAAACACTAAAAAAGAAAACAACAAAATCCGAATTTAACTACTCATTATACAGAAAATATAATTTAATCCTATTTTTTTTACTAAATTAATAACAACTTAATAGAATATTTACACAAACTCAATACTTATGAAATTAAAAATTACTTTAATTGCACTATTTTCGTGTGCCATCTTGTGCGCTCAAAACTTTAAAGAAGTACAACTCTCTAAACCAGAAAAGTTGAGTCCTTTTTTTATTGGCCCAATACTTAAGTCTACTATTCATTATGGCGCTATCCCTCCTGGCTACAATGGCAAAGTTATTTTATTTAACCATGGATATATTGATTTAAATCAATCTCAATTTTTATTTGACAATTCTTTTTACAGAGAAACCTATAAAAATGGATATCAAGCTGTTTTTGTTGCCACTACCAGAGGCGGAGGCATTTGGAAAAACGGGGAGCTATTAGCCGAATCTATAGATATTATTACTCAAAAATTTAATGTCGACCAAGTTTACCTAGTAGCACACAGTAATGGAGGAAAAGCCTCAGAAGCCGCTATGTTTAGATATGGGAAAAAGAATAAAGTAACAAAAGCTTTTGCTTTGGGCTCTCCATTTTGGGGCACATACTTAGCAGACATTTCTCAAATGCCTTGGTTAAACTGGGCGTGGAAACTTACCGGATTAAACGAAGGTGCACGAACCTCCACCACCTATTATTGCAGAGACGTAGTTCGGCCATACCTAGACAACCATCCTGATAATGAGCCAGAAAAATTTGTTACTCTGGGAGCATCTGGATTCTATAAAGGATCTACCATCGCTGCTCCTGCCTTTTTATTAACAGGAGGACTATTACTTCCTATTGAAGGAGCTAATGACGGGGTCGCCGCATACAAAAGCACTCTTAGGCCAGGTGCGAATTATATATTTAAAAAAAATGATCCCAGAGCGCTTTTTGATCATCTGGATATTAGCTTGGGGCAATTTAGCTGGTCATACATAAAAGCATACATTGAGAATAACTCTAAAAAAAATCCTATTATCCCTAAAAACACAGACAACCCCATTAAAATTGAAAGTAATTATTACATCATTCATTCTGAAAATGAATATGATAAAATAATCTTGGATAAAAATTCAAAATACGCTATAGCCGAGATTATTCATGAAAAACCAACTGCTGATTTTCAAGTTTTTGATAAAAATCATAAAAAAACACAATCGTTCAAAAAACATAGTACCCACAAACACAGAACAGTTATTCCATTTTCAGAAAATAAAACAACCCTAGAAAGTAATTCTCGATTTACTGCATTTGTAAAGCAAAACAACGGAATAAAAATATCTTTAGAGCAGATTACAAAAAACAAACATCCTGTCTTAAAAGTTAATCTTTATTCTCATAAAAAGGATGCACAACTACTTATAGACAGTAAAGTTCGGGGTGTAATTATCAAGACTTCTAAAATTGATGGTACTCCATTACAAAACGAACCCGAGGTTATCTTGTTTAATAAAAAGAATAATAGTTTCTATTTTGATACTAAAACTCTAGATGATGGTATTTACAGTTTGTTTTTAAACGCAGAAAATAAAAACAATTTTAGGAGAAGCATTATTTCTGGATTTGTAGTGGGAGATATTAAAGAAGGTATTACAAACAAAGAGGAAAAGCCTTTTTACAAATCAAAAAAATCTATTCAAATAACCCCAACCTCTGTTAAAAATGAAGGTTTTTTATCTATAAACGGATACTTTTTACCCAAAGAACTCTCCATAAAAATATATAATATTACTGGCAAAAAAATTAAGAGTTTTATAATCGTAACAAATTCAAATTCTCAATATAACCTTTCAGAAAAAATACAATCTTTAGGCAGAGGCATTTATCTATTAAAAGTCGGAGATTTTAAGACCATAAAATTCTTTAAAGAATAAATCTATTTTAAATAACTTGTTAAGTTAATAAAAAAAACATCAAATCTATATATCTCATTGGCAGTCGTATCATTATTTTGTATTTTCGTCGAGTTACAACAAACACATTCATGAAGAAAATACAAATGGTTGACCTTAAAGGTCAATACGAGCAAATCAAGGAACGTATCGATTCGTCTATACTTGATGTTATAGAATCAACAGCTTTTATTAATGGGCCAGAAGTTCATAGTTTTCAAAAAGAATTAGAAGAATACCTGGATGTAAGGCATGTTATTCCGTGTGCCAATGGCACCGATGCATTACAAATTGCAATGATGGGATTAGGTTTACAACCCGGAGATGAAGTTATCACTGCAGATTTTACTTTTGCAGCAACTGTAGAAGTAATTGCTCTGCTACAATTAACTCCAGTACTAGTAGATGTAGAGCCAGACTCTTTTAACATTGATCCTGAGGCGATTAAAAAAGCAATTACTCCTAAAACGAAAGCTATTGTACCTGTACATTTGTTTGGATTGTCGGCTAACATGGATGCCATTATGGAAATTGCGAAAGAACATAATTTATATGTTATAGAAGATAACGCACAAGGAATTGGAGCTGATTATCGTTCTAAAAATGATTCTATTGCCAAAACAGGAACCATAGGTCATGTTGCTTCTACTTCATTCTTTCCTTCTAAAAACCTAGGATGCTATGGAGATGGTGGTGCAATTTTTACTAATGATGATGATTTAGCACACAAACTTCGCGGCATAGTTAATCACGGTATGTATATACGATATCATCACGATGTTATCGGTGTAAACTCTCGTTTAGATTCTATACAAGCAACCGTATTAAGAGCAAAACTTCCTAATTTAGATAGTTATAATAACGCAAGAAGAGATGCTGCCAGAAAATATAACAAAAATTTTGAAGGAATTGAAAATATAATCACTCCTAAGGTAAAAGGAAATAATTGTGGTACTTCAGAAAAAAATATATGTGACACCTGCAATTGTCACGTATTTCATCAATATACATTAAGAATAACCAATGGTAAAAGAGATGCTTTAGTACAACATCTTAATGATAATCATATTCCTTGTGGAATCTATTACCCTATTCCTTTACACAGTCAAAAAGCTTATAAGGATGATCGTTACAATGAAGCAGATTTCCCTATAACTAACCAGTTAATAGAAGAAGTTATTTCGCTACCAATGCATACAGAATTAGATAATGATCAGATTGATTTCATTACTAAAACTGTTATTGATTTTGTTAACAAATAAGCTTTCATCATTTATAAGTATATAAAATAGATCAAAAAAGAGAATGTTTAAAAAGTAATGTGTAGTAATTCATAATCTTGTCGAAGGTTTTACCCAATGAGATCACGAATTGATCTTCGAAAAGTTTATAGAATAAATTTATAACATATCAACTTTTTAAACATTCTCTTTTTCGAGTTTATTTTAAATAACAGAAAACATTAATTCTTTTAATATCTAATCAAACCCCTTATCTATTTACATGGATTCATTTTGTATTTGCTATAATCTTGTTGATCATAATTTGCCAGAAATCCCCGCTTTACCAGACGCTTATGTTGTACCTATAACAGATAACTATTTAGGATACGTAGAAAAACAAGCCACCTCGCAAACTTTACAGAGTTATGAAATAGCATTTTATGATACCCCACACGAACAATTATTACAAATTTGTTCTGATTTAAAAGTTAGTGCTCTAGAGCAGCGATTTGTAATCACAAGAAGAAGAAAAAACTTACCTCTTGCAGAAATAGCAAAAGATCCAAAAGTTAAAGAAGTTTTGTTAAGCTATATCAACAAAAAGTTATCTACATTTTATTCTTTGATTGTTACTCATAATTTTTCGATAAGTTTTAATGCACAAAGAAAAGATCCTTTTGAAAATCACAGGCTTTCTATTAGTAACAATGCACTGCAACCAATCCTAGAGTTTACAAAAACAGAGGATGGTATTGAATATTCTTTTTCTCTTAAAGATAAAGACACCATTTTAATACCAAAAAACCATGACATACAAATACTTCTTAATGATCCTTCATGGATTATTATAGATAAGTGTATGTATCAAATTGAAAATCTAAATGCTAATAAATTAAAACCATTTTTTGATAAAGAAAAAATTACTATTGCCCAAAAACACATTAAAATATATTTAGAGAAAGTAATTATTCCTATAATTAAAAATGTAGATGTTATAACACATGGTTTTGATATTGTAACTCATCAAGACATAACATCGTATGGGATTGAAATAATTCAGGATTTTATTCAAAACACCTATGTAATAAAAGTTATTTTCGAATACGGCGAAATTTTATTTGATTACAATAGTACAAAAACTACCGTTTCTAATGTAGACTTTAAAAAAGGAGATCAAATTCAAATTACGCAAACCAAACGAGATACTGAAGCCGAAAATAAAATTATTGACCTATTAACATCCAAAGGTTTAGAAATAAACAATAGCCACTTATTAGAAATAAAAAACTCTGATGACCCTTTTGAAATTGTGGAATGGCTAAAACAATACAAAACCGAGTTAGAAAAAGAAGGGTTTAAAACAAAACTACCTTTAATAGAGGATAAAACCGTTAGTATATCTTCTTATGCTATTCATTTAAACAGTAAACAAGAAAAAGATTGGTTTGATATTAAAGGGTTTGTTACCATTGGAAAGCAAGAAATTCCTTTTTCAAAATTCGTAAAATACATAAGATTAAATGATCGTTTTTTTCCTATTGATGACGATACCGTATTTATCATTCCAAAAGAATGGATGACCCGATATAAAAAAATGGTAGATTTTGCTCAGGTAACCGATAAAGGAATACAACTTGCCAAAAGTAATTATACGCTATTAAAAGATGTTATCCCTCCAGAAGAGATACCCATAAAAGAAGATACCTTTCAAAATCCATACATACAATCTTCTAAACTCAAAGCCACATTACGCCCCTATCAGGAAGAAGGAGTACAATGGCTAGTTAACCACCATCATCATAAACTTGGTGCATGTCTGGCAGACGATATGGGATTAGGAAAAACTTTGCAAACTATTGCAACGTTACTATTTGCAAAAGAACAATTAACCCCTGCAAAAGAAGAAGTAAAAACAGTTAGATTAGACTTGTTTAATGACCCCTTAGAGGTAAAAACTTATCTTAAAGCTCTAATTGTCCTGCCCTCTTCTTTGGTTTTTAACTGGGCACATGAAATAGTAAAGTTTGCACCGCATCTGACTATTGTAAAATATACTGGGGCAGATCGCAAAAAAATAGTACCATACCTAGAGACCTATGATATTGTTTTAACTACCTATACTACTGTATCTAAAGACATTTCTACGTTAAAAAAAGTAAATTTTACGTATTTAATAACAGACGAAAGTCAGCAGATCAAGAACAAGGAGTCTAAAATATTTCAGGCAATAAATACGATTAATACTGCTCATAAAATTTCTTTAAGTGGTACTCCTATAGAAAATTCTTTATCAGACCTTTGGTCACAAATGGAGTTTATTAACCCAGGAATGCTTGGCAGTTATTCCTTTTTTAAGGATCATTTTAAAACTCCAATAGAAAAACATCAAGACACAGAGCGTATTCAAGAATTAAAAACTCTTATCGATCCTTTTATATTAAGAAGAACCAAAGAGCAGGTTGCCAAAGATCTTCCTAAGTTATCCGAACAGATTATATATACAGAAATGCTTTCTGAGCAGGAAAAAGAGTATGAATCTCAAAAGTCTGCAGCAAGAAATTTATTATTAGGTATTGACACAGTTTCCAGCAATAAAATACATGTTATCAATACCTTAACCAAGCTTCGGCAAATTGTTAATCATCCAAAACTTACAGATCCTGAATCGGAGAATCTTTCAGGAAAATTTCAGGATGTTACAAATTACTTAAGCACTTTGGTAAAAGCTAACAAAAAAGTATTGGTTTTTAGTTCTTTTGTTTCTCACCTTAATTTATATCAAGAATGGTGCAGACAGAATAATATAACCTATGTTACCTTAACAGGACAAACTAAAGGAACAGATCGGGAAGCGGTAGTATATGAGTTTCAAAAAAATGATGCTGTATCCTTATTCTTTATTTCTTTAAAAGCTGGTGGTATAGGATTAAACCTTACCAGAGCATCTTATGTAGTGTTATTAGATCCATGGTGGAATCCTTTTATAGAAAAGCAAGCTATTGCCAGATCGCATCGTATTGGACAAACCGACAATGTAATGGTAACTAGATTTATCACTAAAAATACTATCGAAGAAAAAATAATACAACTTCAAGAAAAGAAAAAAGGCTTATCAGATGAGATTATCAATGTTAACGCTATACCACAATATATAGAGCAAAACCTCGAAGAGCTATTAAAATAATCACAAAAGACGCATACTATTACAAAAAATAACTCTAGATTATTAATATCACTAAGTTAAGGCTTTAAATTATCTGTCAGAAGCTTGTCGAATACTCATAAAACCAACTTTTTAATTGTATTTCGACAAGCTAATGAGACATTTTGATATTTCTGTCTTAACAAAACCGTATACCGTTAGCTAATGAACTTATTTTATAATGAATTATAAAAAAGAAGGTGGTTTATTCAATTATCGAAAAAGGTAAGCTCAAAAGATACTTAAAGAAACCTTTCTCTTTCATTTTGAAGTAAGTATCGTTAAATTAAACTCTATAATATGGATTAAAGTTAATTAAAACTGTAAAATGGTATAGAACAATAATTTTAAGCAACCTTACAACACCAAGGTGTTACGATATTATCTAACTATAATTAATTAAATTTCTCAAGAGTTTTATTATAGTTTATATAGAGACATACCAATTAGCCGTAAACCAAAAACTATGTTTTGTTGTATTATTTATAAAAGATCCAATACGATAATCTAATCCAAATTCTACTTTATTGTAATCAGAAAACTCATATCCTAACACTGGTACCAATCGTATTTCTAAATCATAGGTATTACTTTGAAATGCATTTACATATTCATTATTAATTTTTAGATATAATTCTTTAGGATCTACAGATAAACCTGCTAATGGAATTTCGGGAGTTATCCTATAACGGAACCTTAATACTGGCGCTTGTGTATCCTGAAAAGTTTGATCTGACCTAAAACGTTGTGCTATTCGAATTGCCCTATATTTTTTTGCAATAGTATATTGTTGTGTAAACCTATAAACGGTTTGCCCATCCCTAAAGCGCATTAAATATCCTGTAGCAAGCGAATTATTTAGTCCTGTCTTTTTAGATAGAGTAGCCGAAAAATCTGTTAGTATATATTTATATTCGGTATTCGCACCTTTGCCGAATACTCCAAAAGAAAAACGTTGACGGGATTCTGTCCGAAAATTAACTTTCCAGTCTTTAGATATTTTTTTGTTTATATTAATATTAGGCAAAATCCCTATTTGATAAGCATCCTGACTAAAGCCATGAAAACAACACAGTAAAAAACCATAAATAATAAATAGCTCCCTCATTTCAGAATTCAAGATTATCTGTGCTTCTAAATATAATTTTTGTTTTCTTTTCGAAATCTCCTTTTTCAGAAAACAAAAATTCATATAATTCTCTTTCTTTTAAAAAACTACCTTTTACTATCAGTTCATATTTTATCTTGTAAGGAACTGTTTTTATTTGATTGGTAAGAAGTGCCCATAAATTTTTATTTGTACCTGAATATTGTACCTGAATTTTCTGGATAGTATTTTTGTTAAAAATGGTGTCTAAATAACAAACAATTTTTTCTCGAACCAAACTAGGAATCTCCATCCATTTTTTTTCAATCTCAATATCCTGCAAACGACCTTCTATGTCAAATTCAATACTATATTTCTGGTGATCTTTACTTGCTTTTGCTTCCACAGATTTCTCTTGCATTCCTATTTCCATATACCATTTTACTTTGTTTTTAAATTCTAAAGAATCTACAAAAGCAATGGCTTTTACAGGCACTTCTTTAATTGGCAACCTATATTCTTTTTCCAGTTTATTTTGTGCAAGCACTTGACTTGTAAATACTAAAACACTAACAAACAAGAAAAGATGTGTATACACATCTTTTCTTGTTTGTTTTTCAAAAATACTCATATTATGTTTTTCTATGATTATTAATCTTTACTTTTTAAAGATAAAACAAATTCCATCAAATCAGGATTTGCATGCACACCATAATTACTACTTAAGCACCCTTTTACATTATCATCGCATCTAATAAGAAAAAGCATAGATGCATCACTGGGATCGTTTAAACCCTCATGTCTGCAATACTCTATCAGGGTACATTGATTTTTATTATACCCAATATTTGTATCTCGATCATATATTTTATGTTCTCGATACAAAAAATCTGTTGTAAACCCATTTTTTTTTGCTGCTTGAATATCTTCAAGTAATGTTTTTTGTGATGATAGTATCATAATTTATTTCAATTATTAGTTTTTTTGTTTAAAAACCCGTTTTACTTAGATATCTATTTCTTCGTCATAAAACGGGTTTACAGGAAAGAGGGGTAATAGTTTTTATCTAAAAATAATATCCCTACAGGGTTCTGTATTTGCTTTTTTAACCAACAGCATGATCGCCTTTTTTGGATCTTTTGCTTTTCCTATAGTTTTGTTATCCAAAATAATATCTCCGCTATCATTTTTCCAAATGAACTTTTTTGCACCAGACTTAATGATTCTATTTTCGCTATTAGAGGTAATCTGAAATGCATCAAACTTATGATCATAAGAAACGCCTGCTGGATAATATAATTCTGTTACAAATTTTGTGCTACCCTTTTCATAAATATGGCATATACAGCTACCTATATCTTTTGCTTCAGAAACCCTTACCATATTATTTTGTATGATTACCCATTTTTCATTTTTCACTACTGCTACGATATCTAAAAGTATGGTGCCTTTTTCTGCCAGTTTACTATCTATAAAAGATTCAAAATCCAGTAGTGCCGAGATAGTTCCTGCACTCTCTTTTTGGTTACTATACAAGACTTTGCTTAATTTAATTTTAAAGGTATACCCTCCATCCATTATTATATCATTAAGCTGTGCTTTAATATCTTCTTTATTATATTGTTTCTTAATAATTGCTCCAGATAGTTTTACATAGGTAGTATTACCAGAATATCGATCGCTATACAAATCAAGAATTTCAGCAGTAACATCCTCTTTATCTAACGAATTCACCATGGAAACATAAGAATTTAAGAGTTTTACTACAGGAGTATCTGTATTTGTATTACTTGCAAAAAGGGTGTAAGAAAATAGTAGTATCCCATATAGTATAAAGCGTATTCTTTTCATTTTTTTTATTTTAATAGGTTTATAATCTATAATTTAAGGTTGCTTTGATAAATATCTTTTTAAGCTTCCTCCTTTAATATGATTTACATCATACTCTATAATAAAAGCGCTCGGATCAATTTGATTAATAATATTATTAATTTTTCCAATTTCAATACGGTTTATCACTACCTGTATTACCTCAAAATCATGTATCTGCCCATTGTTTCCGTATCCTTCTACTCCTTTAAAGACAGTCATACCAGCACCTAATTGTTTTATAATTGTTTTTTTGATGAGTTCGTAATGTTTAGACACGATCATAACTCCAATAAAATTTTCGAAACCCTCTATAGTGAGATCTGTAATTTTTGAAGTTACCAGAAAAGCTAATACAGAATACATCGCTGTTTCTTTAGAAACTAAAATTGCAGTAATCCCAAAAAGCAAACAGTTAAATAGCAATATAATTTTGCCTATGCTTATCCCAAAATGCCTGTTTAAATAAATCCCTAAAATCTCAGAACCATCTAATACAGCACCATTTCTTATAGTAATACCAATACCAAACCCTAAAAACAAACCACCAAAGATCGAGGTTAATAATTTATCATTAGTCACAACACTAAAGTTTTCGTAATGAATGAAAATAGCTAAACTAACTATACTTATAATAGATTTAACAACCATATATCTGGAGATTGTAAAATATGCCATTATCAAAAACGGAATACTTAACAGTATTAATACTATAGAGATATTAAGATCAACAGTAGTATTCAATAAAATTGCAATCCCAGTAACTCCCCCATCTAAAAATCCATTTGGTAAAAGAAATGCTTTTAACCCTATACTAGCCAGTAATACTCCAACAGCAATCTGTAAATATTCATAAACACCTTGCTTTATCTTTTTATTTAACAACACTGATGTATTTGTAATCATTAACTTTATATATTAAAATGAAGTAGTATATTCGATTATAGCGTCTGCCTGATCCGGATCCATATGTACTATAGGTATTGAATAAAGTATAGGCATATGCTCTTGATACATTTCTTTTAGTTTTTCATTTAAACTATTAAAGTGCAGAGATCGTATAATACCAGTAATTGCATTTTTTTTTGAAGTAATCGTTTGTTTTTTTTCATTAATTTTAGATAATAACATATTTTCTATAACCATGGCAGTAAGTATATGCTTACCATGTAACAGAAATTCAATAATTTCTTCGGATTGTTTTTTGTTTTTGGGGATGATATATATTTTAATCATGCTTAATTACTTTATATGGTTGCAAATTTTCCTCAATACTCCTTCGTTTCTTAGTGATAAAAAAAGTATTATTTCTTCTTTAATTCTACTATAAATTTCAGGAATTAAATTCATTTATTTTTATTTATATTTAATATAGCTACCATAAATATATTTTATGTATAATTAAATACCAGACATACTTAAATGAAGGGTATCTTATAAAGGTCATGTAAGTTTTTTGAATTGATACATTATTACTGTGAAATACCAATGTGCAGACTCGAACGATCTCTAATGGAGATCAACTCCATTTGTATATGAGATAATTTAATGATATACACACTAAATTTAACTTCGTAAAAATTGTATCTAGGTATATATTTCTAAAAGAAATCTTAATCTGTTCCTAAATCACGACTATTTATTATAAATTGTTGCTTTTACGGATATACTTTTACATAAATCTTTATATAATGAAATATATATGCACCTTATTATTTATACTGTTATACTCTACAATTATAGCACAAGACACGTATTTACAATGCGGAAAACTAATCGACACTAAAGCAGGAAAAGTGGTAACCGAAAAAACCATTATCATTTCTGGAAATAAAATTACCAAAATCGAAAACGGATATATTACTGGTAAAAAAGGAGATACCACCATCGATCTTAAAAACAAAACAGTGATGCCTGGTTTAATAGATATGCATGTACATTTGGAAGGAGAAACAAACCCAAAAGCCTATTTACAAAAATATACAGATAGTGAAGCAGATATAGCATTTAACTCTGTTGCCTTTGCCACAAAAACGTTACTATCTGGATTTACCACTGTACGGGATTTAGGAGGAAGTGGTGTTAATATTTCACTTAAAAAAGCGATCCAAAATGGAAGAATAGAAGGTCCTAGAGTATTTACCGCAGGAAAAATACTGTCTACTACTGGCGGACATGGAGACCCAACAAATGGTAACAAAAGATCTTTAATAGGGGATCCGGGACCAAAAGAAGGTGTGGTAAACAGTGTAGAAGATGCTAAAAAAGCAGTACGACAACGCTATAAAAACGGAGCTGACCTTATTAAAATAACTGCTACGGGAGGTGTTTTAAGTGTAGCAAAAAGCGGTTCAAATCCCCAGTTTACTATAGAAGAAATAAAAGCAATCTGCGAAACCGCAAAAGATTATGGATTTCATGTAGCAGCACATGCACATGGCGATGAAGGCATGCAACGCGCCATTTTAGGAGGAGTAAAAACCATAGAACACGGCACTTTAATGAGTGAAAAAACTATGGATTTGATGAAACAATATAATGCATACCTAGTACCAACTATTACCGCAGGAAAAGAAGTTACAGAAAAAGCAGCTATAGACGGGTACTATCCAGCGATCATTGTTCCTAAAGCGTTAGAAATTGGTCCTAAAATACAAAACACATTCAAAAAAGCATACGATCGTGGAGTGAGCATTGCATTTGGCACCGATGCCGGAGTATTTAAACACGGACAAAACGGAAAAGAATTTGGGTATATGGTAGAAGCGGGCATGCCTGCAATGGCAGCATTACAAAGCGCAACTATCACCAATGCTAAAATCCTTAATATGCAAGATCAATTAGGACAACTAGCTCCCGGTTTTTTTGCAGATATCGTAGCCGTAAATGAAGATCCTACGCAAAAAATAAATACGATGGAGAATGTAGTATTTGTGATGAAAGACGGAAAAATATATAAAAAATAATTTAGTACACGACAAAAAATAACACAATTATAGAAATGAGTTAATTTGTCATTCCGTTGAAGAACGGAATCCATTCCTTAACAACACTATCTCAAAATGGATTCCAGCCTTTAGTTTATCCTGAGGCGCTAGAAGATTGGACTTCGAGAGCCTCAGCGCACGATGCGCACCACCGAACCTCTGAGAATCTCGAAGGGTAAGTCTGTCGAAATCATTAGCTATCCTGTCGAAATCGTTAACTATCACGGGAAAACTGTTAGCTATGCTGTAGAAATCATTAGCTATCATGGGGAAACTGTCAGCTACGCTGTAGAAATCGTTAGCTATCACGGGGAAACTATTAGCTATGCTGTAGAAATCATCAGCTATCAAGGGGAAACCGTTAGCTATCCTGTCGAAATTGTTAGCTATCATGGGGAAACTATTAGCTATACTGTCGAAATCATCAACTATCTCGGAGAAACCGTTAACTATGTTGTAGAAGTGTGTCTTACTGAACTTGTCGAAGTACTTTTTAATTTACTGTTTTTGATATCTTCGAAAAGATCAGACTAACTATACATAAAAAAATCCTTTTCTTAAGAAAAAGGTTTTTTTATGTATAACGTGAATTCGACGTAAGTTTTAAAAAGCCGTCAAATTGAGTGATTTTTCATAGTGAAACGGAGAAAAATTGTATCGAAATTAGGCTTTTGCTTAAAAATTTACTTGTCTTCGATACAATTTTCTATCAAAAATCACTCTGACTGACGTAAATTTTCTTACACCGAACTCACGTATATAGATTCCCGTAGCAGTACTCCTAAAAAGCAGGAGTACTTTGCAGTCCTAAAATTTGGAAGTGACTATGCAGAGATATGAGTGTCTTGGTGATTATATCGTGTTATTATTAAAAATTACGCACTCACTCAAAACTGAATTAAAAAAGAAGAAAAATGAAGAGAATATTATGGATTTTACCAATTCTGATTTTATTAAGTTGTAATGAAACAAAAAACAACAAAACAACGACGAAAATAGAATCAAAATTAAAAACTTCAAAAGTTGAATCTGAATTTAAAATAGAGTTTGACTCAACAAAAATTTCGAGTTTTACAATCGAGGAATCTAAATTTTCAAGCGTAAAGGCTTTAGCTTGAAAATTATCTCATTACTCAACTCAAGAACTTAAGAATTTACCAAATTTTACAAGATTAACAATGTCAATTATTATTCCATCTGATATTTCAAAAGAGAATCTTGAAAACACTTTAAAATCTATCGTTTATGAACAATCGGAAAAAAATGAAGATATTGATGAAATCGTAATATTTGCTTACGATGACAAAAATGACATTGGAAATGGATACACTTTTGGAAAATTACTTTGGTCGCCAAATACAAAAACTGGAAATGTAACGCCTGAAATCGCAAAAAATGATATAAGAACGAATTATAATTTTGAGATAATAATCAAAGACAAAGTTGGAAAAATAACTAAATCAAATTTGCCGACAAAAAGAGAATTAGAAATTTACAACGAAATTATGAGCGAAAAATATTGGGATATGCAAGAAGAGCAATCTGAACCAATCATAATTAAAAAATTTAAAATTAGCAGAAAAGAACTTAAGGAAACTTGGCTGAAAGTTGCAGCATATAAACTATAATAACTACTTGAATCGAGTATCCTGATTCAGTAAATGGGTTACCGTGTTAAAGCCCTCACAGTTCCACTGAGTTTACCGAAGTACCTCCTGCCATACGAATCTCGTATACGACGGTTCAACAAATCGATTTTTTTACCCGATAGGCTGAAATATTTCTTAAATCCACTCTTTTGTTCTTTCTGGCTTAAAGCTTAAATTTAATATCTTTATTCAAAGTCAAAATAAAGTTATAAAAGATTATTCTAAGCCATTGAATCAAAATTATGTATAAATTGACAAGCTCTTAAAAATCAAAAAACATAGCATTACTACCAAACTATATACTGACGAGAGAATCCACAAAGTACTTCAATCTTAATAAGCTATAATATAACGTAGTGATGAAAAGGACGACCTACTTCCACCCCTAAACCTCTCACAATTCATACAACTTTTAATTATCTAGCCAGTCGTTAAGTTAACGGATACCTTATTTAGTAAGTTACACGTATTTATCCATAACGAGGTTACCACATTTACTAGGACGAACCGTATAAAAATAACATTCGTACCAGCATCTCTACCCATATTTTTAGATAATCCTCACCTATCCTGTAAGTATTTTATTTCTGTGCTGACAAATATTAAAACTAATATTATAATTGAAAAAAACATAAACTCATGAAATGGACTCGTTATTTTTTTCTCTCCCTAATACTATCCAGTTTAGTTTCTTGTATTGGAGAAGATATAATTGATGATCAAGTAGATGCTGCGATCAAAATCAACAACCCTTTAGTTTCCTTGGCCGTAGGAGAAACTTATCAATTTAAAGCTATCTACACCAATAATATAGGTAAAGAAGAAAACAAAGAATTTATATGGACTAGTTCTGATAACTCTATAGTAAGCATCGATAACAAAGGGCTTGCCACCGGTATCCAAACAGGAGAAGCTACCCTTACAGTCTCTACCAAAGAAAATCCTGAATTAACTACAGCAACCACTACATTACAAGTTACTAATGAAACCGTAGTAGCAAACGAATCCAGAAAAGGGACTATTATTTCTACCAGCAGTTATGCCCTAAAAGGGGATTTTACTTTGGATGCTATTCCTAGCGAAAACATAATAAAACTTTCTATCTCTAATAATTACTCTGCATCTACCGCGTTACCAGGGTTACATGTTTATCTTACCAACAATCCAAACTCTATAAATGGAGCATACGAAATAGGTCCTGTTACCGTATTTAATGGTGCTCATTTTTATAACCTCAATGATCAGGAAGTACAACTTAACCAATATAGCTATGTCTTGTATTGGTGTAAACCCTTTTCTGTAAAAGTAGGAGAAGGAAAAATCAACTAACCATACTAAAAAAATTATGACAAAATATTTCATTCTTGCTATAACAGCATTACTAAGCATACAGATATCCAATGCGCAATGGACAAAAGGCAAAAAAAATGGATATTATAAATTATCTGCGTGGTCCTTGGTTGCAGATAAACATTATACAGATACAGGAGACACCGATCCAAATGCTACCCGGGGTCAATTTAATTTAAATTTTTATGGAGAATATGGTATTACCGATAAATTAGATATTATCGCATACATCCCTTTCTTTTCCAGAGCGTATCAAAACGACCAAATATCAGGGACTACAGGACAAACAATTCAAGAAGGAGAAGCTATTAATAATATAGGGGATAGTGACATTGGTGTTCGATATTCTATTTTAAAACGAGATTACCTTGCCTTATCTGGTACTTTAAAATTAGGAATCCCTATCGGGGAAGATTCTGGTGGTACAGATGGAAGTTTTCAAACAGGGGATGGAGAGTTTAATCAACTAGTGCAAGTAGATCTTGGTGTAC
The DNA here is from genome assembly GCA_964353005.1 of uncultured Flavobacteriaceae bacterium. Taxonomy (GTDB): domain Bacteria; phylum Bacteroidota; class Bacteroidia; order Flavobacteriales; family Flavobacteriaceae; genus Aquimarina. The sequence goes on from CAYGUC010000004.1 coordinate 106,905, forward strand.
CATTTACAATAAAAAACACCCCTTTATATGCAAAAACATTTTTTGGATTTAATAACAGAACACAAGATTTTTCTGATGAGTTACACCTTGGCGGCGAAATAGGCGTTTCCTTATGGAAAAAAAGAATTTGGTTAATCGGTAGACTTAATCGGTTACAATCTTTAAAAAACGGAAGTAAATCTGCACAAAATACCCAAGGAAGTATTTTTGCCAACAATGTAGAGTATACTAGTTTTGGTGGAGAAGTAGCGTATTACATTACTAAAAAGCTTGGTGTTTCTGTTAGTTATGCAACTGCTACAGACGGACGTATTATTTATGCCAGCCCATCCATATCTGGGGGTATATTTTTGGATATAAAATAACCAAGACACCAAATTATGCAAAAAAACCAACCCCAAGAGGAATATATTTCTCTTGGGGTTGGTTTTTTGAATTTATAACAATCTAAATCGAAGCCGAAATAGTTTCCATAGATCGATCTACTTTTTTTACTAATCCTGATAAAACCTTTCCTGGCCCTACCTCTGTAAATGATGTAGCCCCATCTTTAATCATGTTTTGCACACTTTGCGTCCATTTTACAGGAGCTGTAAGTTGAGCGATCAGGTTCTTTTTAATTTCTTCTGGATCTGTAACTGCTTTTGTGGTTACATTTTGGTACACTGGGCATTTAGGAGTATTAAATGTAGTAGCTTCAATTGCTGCTGCCAACTCTTCTCTTGCCGGCTCCATTAAAGGAGAGTGAAATGCCCCGCCTACTGGTAAAACCAAAGCTCTTCGAGCTCCTTTTTCTTTCATCCATTCGCAAGCTTTATCAATAGCATCTACCTCACCAGAAATCACTAATTGCCCGGGACAATTATAATTTGCTGCAACAACAACACCTTCAATAAAATTACATCCTTCCTCTACTACTTCATCTTCTAATCCTAGTACTGCTGCCATAGTAGAAGCTTGCAACTCACATGCTTTTTGCATGGCGATCGCTCTTTTTGAAACTAACCGCAAAGCATCTTCAAACTGTAAGGTACCATTTGCAACCAATGCCGAAAACTCGCCCAAAGAATGTCCTGCAACCATATCTGGTTTAAAACTATCCCCTAATACTTTACTTAATATAACTGAATGTAAAAAGATTGCAGGTTGCGTAACATTAGTCTGTTTTAGCTCTTCTGCCGTACCTTCAAACATAATCTTGGTGATCTCAAACCCCAGGATATCATTAGCTTTATGAAAAAGTTCTTTTGCTATTTCTGAGTTCTCATATAAGTCAAGACCCATTCCTGAAAACTGAGCTCCTTGCCCGGGAAATACGTATGCGTTCATAAAATACCGTATATTTAAAATTTCGACAAAAGTAAGAATAATATTTACAACGGATATCTTCCCCTTTTTGAAGTCTGAAATGCTATAAAATCAAAAGTTATATCTCTGGAGTTTTTAGTTTTTTCTTTTGTAGGTAAAATATGTAAACGGGTGCTTATGTTTTTCATCCATATCATGAAACTCTTCTTTTACAACGACCCAAATTTTAGGGTCAATTTCAGGAAAAAATGTATCCGCATCAAAGGTTTCGTGTACTCTGGTAAGTTCAATATAGTCTGCATACTCCATCCCCATAGTATAAATTTCACCTCCCCCTATAATAAATGGCTGTGAATCTCCTTTTGCCACATCTAGAGCTTCTTCCATACTATGTACAACTATTGCTCCTTCAGCTTGGTATTTGGTATCTCTGGTAATTACAATATGTACTCTATTTGGAAGCAACTTAGGAAAAGTCTCAAAGGTTTTGCGCCCCATAATAATATGATGCCCTGTAGTTAACCTCTTAAAACGTTTAAAATCATCGGGTAAGTGCCACACTAAGTCATCGTCTTTACCTAAGGCGTTATTTTCTCCTGCTGCTGCAATCATAGTAATAATACGACTAGGATTTTCTGGTTCTTCTATAGATTTAGAAGTTCTTTCTTGTATAAATTCCTGCTTCTTTTTAACCAGTTCTTCTTTGGGGTACATTAATTCTACGTCTTTTTGTAAAAGAATAATTTCTTCTTTTTGTTTTGCCACTAATTTTGCTATTTGGCGATCGCTCCACTCTTTCCCCATAAATGCACTAAACATCCACACATTACAAAAATGTACCGCAAAGAAAAATGCCCAAAATAATATTGCAATAACAAACCAATCGGTTCCAAAAAAGGTTATTCCCTTTCCATATCCAAAAACCAGATTAAGGAGAATAAAAAATATAGACCCTACTATAAAAACTATAAAATGTCTGAATAGTCTTTTTTTCTCGATGACACGTTTACGAGCGTGCTCATATAGCTCCCGTTGTTGAGGATCAATTTGTGTGATTTCTTTCTTTTTAAAAAACATATTAATGTTAACTTAGTATCGTCTAGTAAAGATATAGTTTTTACTAAAAAGCACTAAAGTTACTTATGAAGAATTTAAGAAAAGAATTTCCGATTTTAGCTCAAAACACGTATCTCAATACTGCATCTTCAGGATTACTATATGATTCGCTTTTAGATTTTAGGCAAGAACATGATTTAGATTTTCTTGTAGGCGGTAGTATGTTTAGAGATGAGCAACATCTGTTTTTAAATAGTGTACGCAAAACCATTGCCTCTTTTTTTAAGGGTTCTCCCGAAAATGTCACTTTAACTCCAAATTTTTCTTTAGGTTTTAACACTATACTAAACGGTTTAGAAAAAAGTAAAAAAGTGCTTTTACTAGAAGGAGACTACCCATCTATCAACTTTGCTGTAGAGAACAAGGGGTTTAAAACATATTTCGCAAAAATAGATGCTACTTTAGAACAAAATGTAGAAGATGCTATAGAAAAAAACACTCCTGATGTTTTTGCTTTTAGTTTAGTGCAGTATCTTAATGGTGTTGCTATAGATTTAGACTTTATAAAAAAACTAAAAACTAAGTATCCTGATACACTTTTCATTGCAGATGGCACACAATTTTGCGGTACTAAAGTTTTTGATTTTAGCACTTCGGGGATCGATATTCTTGGCTCTAGTGGCTACAAATGGTTGTTAGGCGGCTATGGCAATGGATTTATGTTATTTAACAATAACATTCTTGATCAAATAACTCCTGTTTCTTATACTAATGCTGCTTCTAATTCTAATTATGAACTATCCTACACAAGTTTACAAGCTCGTTTTGAGTGTGGCCATTTAGACACTTTAAACTTTGGAAGTTTACAGCACTCTCTTAATTTTTTAACCAAAATTGGGCTTTCAAAAATCGAAGAGCATATAGATGAATTATGTACTTATGCGAAGTCTGAGCTTACTACATTAAATTTACTAGAAGATTCTGTGGCTAACAGAAAAAAACACAGTACTATTTTTAATATAAAAGGAGATCAAAAATTACATCTATACTTAAAAAATCAGAATATCATAACTTCCCTTAAAGGAAAAGGGCTACGAATTAGTTTACATTTTTATAATACAATAGAAGACATCGATAAGATAATAGAAACACTACATCGTTATCGTTAATATCTTATTGTTAATTCTTAATTAAATTATTGAAAATCTAATGTTTACAGTTTTTCATTGCTAGTATTTTATAGTAACTTAGTTTTGATTTTATTAACCAACATTTAATATTCAACAAAATTATGGCAATTACTAAACAATACTTAAAGTCAAAACCTATCTGTAAAGTTACTTTTATCGTTCCTGCTAAAAATGCTAACTCTGTTAGTGTAGCTGGAGAGTTTAATGAGTGGGATACGGAAGCAACTGTTCTAAAAAAATTAAAAAACGGGGACTTTAAAGGAACTCTTGATCTTCCTAAGGATACTAATTTTGAGTTTAAATATGTGGTAGATGGAGAGTGGACTAATGAGAAAGAGGCCGACGGATACCGCTGGAATGATTATGCCGCCACAGACAATAGCTTATTAGTAGTATAAAACACCTATATCAATAAAGGTGTTGAGAAGCACTATTCTACTATCTCAACACCTTTCCAAAAAGCTACATATCCTTTGATTTGTTTTGCCAGATCACTTGTTTCTGGATAAAACCATGCTGCGTCTGGGTTTTCTTTTCCACCTACCTGTATAGTATAATAAGATGCTACTCCTTTCCAAGGACATTTTGTATGTGTGTCACTAGACTTAAAAAACTCTTTTTTTATAGTTTCTGGAGGAAAATAGTGATTATTTTCTATCACCTTAGTATTACTACTTTCTGCTATTACTTCTCCATTCCAAATTGCTTTCATTTTTCTATTTTTTTATTTTGTCTTTAATTATTTAATCTTAGAAATTAAATAATCCTTATAATCGTTATTTTTATCAGAAAAAGACTTTATTATTTTTAAACCAGATTCTTTTGCTAACCACTTTACGATATCATCATCATATTTTTGAGAAATTTCAGTATGAATACTCTCCCATGCTTCAAAATGAATCTGCAATGACAGTTCATTAACATCTACTGTCTGTTTTTCTTTACTTATAAGGTAACTTTTTGCTGTACCACTTTCTGGATCATATGTTTCCCAGTGCATAAACTTATCTAAATTGAAATTAGCATCAAGTTCTTTATTAATTCTAGCTAAAATATTTTTATTAAAAGCTGCAGTTACTCCAGATTTGTCGTTATACGCATCTAAAACTTTCTGTGGATGTTTTTTTTGATCAAATCCCATAAAAAGAAGATCCCCATCATGCATTGCATTGCATAGTTTTTTTAAAAACTGAATAGCCCTTGGATGTAATAGATTGCCAATATTAGATCCAAGTACCATAATCACCTTTTTGCGATCGCTCATTTGTTTTAAACGATCTAAAACCTCAAAATACTCTCCTATTTGACCTTGAACTGTAACATCAGGCATTTCAAGATTCAAATCTTTTACCAATCCTTCGATTGCATTCTCGCTTATATCAATTGGGTTATATGTAAAGTCATGTTTTTTTTGAAGCAGCTCTTCTAATAATAATTTTGTTTTTTTTCCATCACCTGCTCCTAATTCGATAAGGTCAAAACCTTCATTTTTTGCATCAAAATGATGGATTATATTTGCTTTATGGGTTTCAAAAATTTCGTATTCTGCTCTGGTAAGATAATATTCTGGCAATGCCATTATTTGTTGAAAAAGTTCGTCTCCTACTTCATCATAAAAAAACTTAGAAGATAAATATTTTGGAAATGCTGTTAAACCCTCATTCACTTCTTTTTCAAAGGAGGAAACTAAAACTTTTTGATCTTTAGAATTCATGCAAAAATAAATTTATATGTCCTTAACTAATCGCAATCCTGTAAATTGCCATCTTAGGTTTGGATGAAAAAAATTACGATATGTTGCTCTTGTATGATTTTGAGGCGTAGCAACAGATCCTCCTCTAAGTACTTTTTGATTGACCATAAATTTACCATTATATTCTCCTAATGCTCCGGCGGCTTTTTTGTAATTAGGATAAGGTAAATAAGCACTTTCTGTCCACTCCCATCTTTCTCCCCATTTAAAAAAAGATTGCGCTGTTTCCCACTCAAACTCTGTTGGTAAACGCTCTCCTTTCCACTGTGAAAAAGCAAAAGCCTCATAATATGATAAATGAGTTACTGGTACTTGTAAATTTAATAATTTTAAACCCTGTAGAGTATATTGGTAGTATTCCCCATCTATTTTATGCCAATATAAAGGGGTTCTTATATTTTCGTTTTTGATCCAATCCCACGCTTCTGCATGCCAAAACAAACTGTTTTCATACCCGTTATCCTCTATAAAATCCAAATACTCTTTATTTGTTACTAGTCTGGTTGCAATAGTATACTCTTTAAGAAACACTTTATGTTTACCAGATTCATTATCATAACAAAAATCATTGCCAGAATAGCCGATTTCATAAACCCCTTCAGTTATAGTAATATATTCTTCTGTTTCTTGAGAAATTGGATTTTCTGTAAACGTATCGTCATACTTAGGGAATAAAGGGTTATTACCTAGTATATATTTTATATCTGTAAGTAATAACTCTTGGTGTTGCTTTTCATGATGAATCCCAACCTCTACCAACTCTTTAATTTTTAGGTCTTGATTCTCTTCTAAAAACGACTGTAAATGCGAAGTAACATAGTCTCTGTATTCATATACTTCTTTTACAGTTGGTCTAGAAAGATTCCCTCTATTAGTGCGTATTACTCGTTTCCCTATACTTTCATAATAGCTATTAAAAACATATGCGTACTCTGAATGAAAACGCTTGTAATCCTTCACATATTTAGACAAAATAAATTCTTCAAAAAACCATGTCGTATGCCCAAGGTGCCATTTTGGTGGTGAAACGTCTACTATTGGCTGGACTACATAATCCTCAATTTGGAGAGGGGTACAAATATTTTCAGTATCTGATCTCGTTTTCAAAAAAGAGGTAAGTAATTTATCTGTAATAATCATAAAAAAAGTGTACACGACTTACGTATACACTCAAATTTACTATTTTTTAAAATTCTATATCCTCTAACAAGGGTTAATCCAATGTTAAAATTAAGACACTTCGTTATTATTGTGGTTTTATAAAGGTAATTGGCACAACATAAGCTATTGCTATAGGTTTTGCTCCCCATTTACCTGGATCCATCTTTGGTATTGCTCTAATTATTCTGATTGCCTCTCTTTGTAAGTATCTATGTCCTCCTTCTACTTCGAGCACCTCTACTTTTCCTTTTTTGTTTATAATAAACTCTACAGTTACGGTACCACTTAATCCTTCGCTTAAGGCAACATCTGGATATTGAAAATTCTGTATGATATGATCTCTTAGTTTTTGATCAAAACATTGTGATGGAGTTTGTCTGGATCTATCACATTTAGGCCACATTGGTGTAATTCCTTTTTCGTTCGCATTCTCTTGCGATAAAATTATTGCATCTTGGGAAAAGGATAATCCCGAAAGCAACAGAGTAAATATTAGTAATGTTTTTTTCATATTAGTTCATTTAAATTTGGGCTTAAACTGCAACCGTTCCCTTTATGTGAGGGTGTGATTTATAGTCTTCTAGCTTAAAGTCATCAAAAACAAAGCCAAAAATATTTTTCACCTCTGGATTGAGTATCATTTTAGGCAATTTGTGAGGCTGCCTGGAAAGCTGAAGCTCTAATTGTTCTATATGATTATTATATATATGTGCATCTCCGAAGGTATGAATAAATTCGCCAGCTTCATAACCACAAACCTGAGCCATCATCATAGTAAAAAGTGCATAAGAAGCTATATTAAAAGGCACTCCTAAAAAAATATCTGCACTTCGTTGGTATAACTGGCAAGATAATTTACCATCCGCTACATAAAATTGAAAAAAAGCATGACAAGGAGGTAACGCTGCTTTGCCATTTGCTACATTTTCTGAAAAAGACTTAGATGTATCTGGCAATACGCTTGGATTCCATGCAGATACTAGCATACGCCTACTATCAGGATTCTTTTTTAGCGTTTCGACTATTTCTTGAATTTGATCAATTTCATCATTATTCCAATTACGCCATTGATGCCCATATACTGGACCTAAATCCCCTTTTTCATCGGCCCAATCGTTCCATATTCGAACTCCGTTTTCTTTTAAATACCCAATATTAGTATCCCCTTTCAAAAACCATAGTAATTCATGAACTATAGATTTTAGGTGTAATTTTTTGGTTGTAACCATGGGGAAACCTTCACTAAGATCAAAACGCATTTGATATCCAAAAACGCTTTTTGTCCCTGTTCCGGTTCGATCACCTTTTTCATTTCCGTTATCTAAAACATAACGTACAAGATCGAGATATTGCTTCATTTTCCTTTACTCCTTCTGCTTATAATTAAAGATTGCCATCAAAATATATTCAAATATACAAAAAATCAGAAACGAGCACCCTTTCAACTTTTTGATTATCGGATAGTTGTTCAATAGTTTTTAACAATAACGTTATATTATGTTATCCTATGATCATTCCTGCAATAGTAGCTGACAAAAGAGACGCGATTGTACCACCTATTAGAGCCTTCATTCCAAACTCTGATAATGTTTTTCTTTGACCTGGAGCAAGCGAACCTATACCTCCTATTTGTATGCCTATAGATGCAAAATTTGCAAATCCACAAAGCATATATGTAGCCATTATTACAGATTTATTGTATGTAAAATGCAGTGCATTGGCTGGGTTTTTTAAGTCTGCCAATTGTATATATCCAACAAACTCACTAGCTGCAAGTTTAATCCCCAGCAATTGCCCCATAAGCATCATATCTTCTTTTGCTACTCCGATCAACCACATTAAAGGAGCAAATACGGTCCCTAAAATTGCTTCTAAAGAAAACTTATCATATGGTGTATGATTTGCAAGAAACAAATCTAAACCTGTAAGCTCTCCAAACTTACCAAAACAAAAATTGATCATGGCTATAAATGCTATAAAAACAAGTAGCATTGCACCCACATTAGCTGCTAATTTAAGCCCTTCGGTAGTCCCGTTTGCTATAGCATCTAAAATATTAGATCCAATTTTTTCTGTAGAAACTTTTACATCTGTATCTATTGGTTCTTGTTGTGGGTAAAGTAACTTAGAAACCACAATAGCTCCTGGTGCAGCCATAACAGATGCAGCTAATAAATGCTTTGCAAATTCTAATCTTAAAACAGGATCTTCTCCTCCTAAAAATCCTATATATGCTGCTAAAACTCCTCCTGCCACAGTAGCCATTCCCCCAATCATTACCAGCAAAATTTCAGAACGGGTCATTCTTTCTAAATAAGCCTTTATCATTAAAGGTGCTTCTGTTTGTCCCAAAAATATATTACCAGCAACACTCAAGCTCTCTGCACCAGAAATCCCCATTAATTTAGTAAGTATCCATGCCATGCCTTTTACCACAATTTGGATAACCCCTAAATAAAACAAAACAGAAGTTAGAGCCGAAAAGAATATAATGGTTGGCAACACCTGAAACAGAAATATAAATCCGAAACTATCTACATTCATCATATCCCCTAACAAAAATTCACTTCCTGCTCTTGTAAAATCCAAAATTAAGACAAAAATTTTACCCACCAGTTCAAAAGTTTTTTGCACAAAACTTACTTTCAAAACCCCAAAAGCCAACAATAATTGAGCTCCAAGACCAATTACTACGGTTTTCCAGTTAATAGCTTTTTTATTCGTGCTAAAAAGGTATGCTATAATTAAAAGCACTAACATACCTAAAACACCACGCCATAGACTATCTAAAGAAAATCCTTGATTTGGCACTATTTGATCTTCTTGGCTTACTATTACGGTTGAAGTTTCCTTTTCTGCAACAAGGGAATATGAAACCCCTTTTTTAGAAAACACAAAAGTAGAGTCTGTTATGCTAGTGATTTTATATCTTATTAATGAATCTTGAGAAGTTTCAGGAAAAAGTAATAGAATATTGTTTTGTTGCAGATAATCCCCTTGAAGTGTATCGGAACCATTTTGAAAAGAGTATGAAAATTGACCTTTATCTAATTTAAAATAATCTCCTTTTTCAATATTGAGAGCCTCTTCCGAATCTCCGCTAATTTTATCTAAAATCCATTTTTTCTCTATAGACTGTGAAAACATTACAGCAAAAGCAAATAGAGAAAAAAGAAAAGTAAGCAATCCTTTCTTCATAAAAATTGAAATCATTTAAAAATGCATTAGATTTTTAATATAGACTTGTGCTACTAACTCCTTTTAGAAATTTCATCACGAATTCTGGCAGCTAGTTCGTAGTCTTCATTAACAACAGCTTGATCAAGCATTCGGTTAAGCTCCTCTATAGACAAATCTTTATAACTAGTCTCTTTATTGACTATTTCAACATCCTCTGATACTAACTCATCTACTAAAAGATTTTCAGCATCATCTTCATCGTCTTTTTTAGGATTAACCTTAAGATATATACCAGCCTGATCCAAGATATTTTTATATGTAAAAATAGGAGCTTGAAAACGCAAAGCTAAAGCGATAGCATCACTTGTTCTGGCGTCTATAATTTCTTCTATTTTATCACGTTCGCAAATGATACTGGAGTAAAACACACCGTCTACAAGCTTATGAATAATCACTTGCTTTACAATGATATCAAATCGATCTGCAAAGTTTTTAAAAAGATCATGGGTTAGCGGTCTTGGAGGTTTAATTTCTTTTTCTAGCGCAATAGCTATAGATTGCGCCTCAAAAGCACCTATAACTATTGGCAATTTTCTTTCTCCATCTACCTCACTTAAAATCAGCGCATATGCACCATTTTGGGTTTGACTGTAAGATATCCCTTTTATGTTCAGTCGAACTAAACTCATAATTTTTATCAATAAAAAAAGGCTGTTTGAACATGTGGACTTTTACATAAGTTCAAACAGCCCCTAATTGGGCACAATTTATGAAAATTATGCGTTATTCGACTTAAATTCCTTTAATTTTTCTATAAGCTTTGGCACCACTTCAAAAGCATCTCCTACTATTCCATAGTCTGCAGCCTTAAAAAAAGGCGCTTCAGGATCATTATTAATAACTACTTTCACTTTACTAGCATTAATTCCTGCTAGATGTTGAATAGCTCCCGAAACCCCAATAGCAATATACAAATTAGAAGCAACTGGTTTTCCTGTTTGCCCTACATGTTCTGAGTGTGGTCTCCATCCCATGTCACTAACTGGTTTAGAACAAGCTGTAGCAGCTCCAAGAACGCTCGCTAAATCTTCTATCATTCCCCAGTTTTCAGGACCTTTTAATCCTCGTCCTCCAGAAACTACTATTTCTGCATCTGCGATAGAAACTTTATCTGCAGCCTTATCCACAGCTTTTATCTGCACTTCAAAATCTGCTTCAGAAAGAGATGGCTCAAACACCTCTGTTACTGCAGATCCAGTATTTTCTTTTAAACCAAATGCATTATTAGACAATCCAATAACCTTAACATCTGTTGCAATCTCTGTCATATTAAATGCTTTATTAGTAAATGCAGTACGTTTTACCGTAAAAGGGGATGCCTTTTCTGGTAAAGCTACTACATTAGAAGCATATCCTGCATTAAGATGAACTGCCAATAGGGGTGCTAAAAACTTACTATCTGCACTAGAACTCACAACTACTACCTTAGCTCCTTCTTGTTCTGCTGCCTGCTTTATTACATCTGCATACGCTTTTGCATTAAAAGCTGTTAGTTTATCGTTTTTTACAGCTAAAACCTTATCCACACCATAAACAGCCAACTCATTATCATTCTCCGCATTAACACTTACAGCAGTTACTGTAGTACCAAGCATGTTTGCAACTTCTTTAGCATAAGATGCTACTTCAAAGGCTGCTTTTTTAAATTTCCCGCCTTCATTTTCTGTATATACTAAAACTGACATATATTTTATATTTTTTTTGCACTGATTTTATTTCAGTATTATTTTATAATTTATTTTGAAACTTATTAAATAACTTTAGCTTCGTTATGCAATAATTCTACTAACTGCTCTACATTGTCTGCATCAATTAAGGTTACTTCTCCTTTTGGAACAGGCTTTTGAAATTGAACAGCTTTTGTTTCCTGACCTGCTTCAATTGGTTCTATTACTGTAAGTGGTTTTTTACGAGCCATCATTATCCCTCGCATGTTCGGAATACGCAAATCGCTTTCCTCAACTAACCCTTTTTGTCCACCTATAACCAGTGGTAGTTTAGCAACAGAAGTTTCTTTCCCTCCATCAATTTCTCTAATAGCAGTCGCTGTATCTCCTTCTACATCTATCCCAATACAAGTATTTACAAAATTAGCTCCAATAAGCGTAGCTATCATTCCAGGAACCATACCTCCGTTATAATCAATAGACTCCCTACCTGCTATGACAAGGTTATACCCTCCATCTTGAATAACTTTTGCTAATTGTTTAGCTACATAAAAACCATCTGTAGCCTCTGCATTAACTCTTATAGCATTATCCGCACCTATAGCAAGAGCTTTACGCAAAGTAGGCTCTGTCTCAGAACCACCAACATTTACAACATCTACCGATGCGCCTTGTTTTTCCTTAAACCACATAGCACGAGTTAATCCAAATTCATCATTAGGGTTAATCACAAATTGCACTCCATTAGTGTCGAATTTAGTATCACCATCTGTAAAATTAATTTTGGAAGTTGTGTCTGGCACATGGCTAATACAAACTAATATTTTCATTTTATATAGGTATTTTTTTGAGAATTTAATAATAAAAGCGAATGTACAAATAAAAAGTCTAATTTACTATGCATGCATAGTAAATTTTTTAATATTACGTTCTACCAAAAGGGTTTTAATTGCTACTTTTGCCTTCGCTATAAGCATAAAGTAATTTTTTATTAAAGAAAATAAAAATAATACATATTTTTAATATTTCTTATTACGACTAAAAAAAAACATATCACATGAAAACCATACAATTCAGAGAAGCAATTTGCGAAGCAATGAGTGAAGAAATGAGACGAGATGAATCTATATATTTAATGGGCGAAGAGGTTGCAGAATACAATGGAGCTTACAAAGCGAGTAAAGGCATGTTAGACGAATTTGGTCCTGATCGTGTCATAGACACCCCTATTTCTGAATTAGGTTTTTCAGGTATTGGAGTAGGAAGTGCTATGAATGGTAATAGACCTATAATAGAATTTATGACCTTTAACTTTTCTTTAGTTGGTATTGATCAAATTATCAATAATGCTGCAAAAATGCGCCAGATGAGTGGAGGACAATTTAATATTCCGATTGTTTTTAGAGGCCCTACAGCTTCTGCAGGTCAATTAGGAGCTACACATTCTCAAGCTTTTGAAAACTGGTTTGCAAACACCCCTGGTTTAAAAGTAGTGATTCCATCTAATCCAAAAGACGCGAAAGGCTTATTAAAATCAGCTATTAGAGATAATGACCCTGTTATTTTTATGGAAAGCGAGCAAATGTATGGAGATAAAGGCGAAGTTCCCGAAGGCGAATTTACTATTCCTCTTGGTGTTGCCGAGATAAAAAGAGATGGTACCGATGTTACCATTGTTTCTTTTGGAAAAATTATTAAGGAAGCTTACAAGGCTGCTGATGAATTAGCAAAAGAAAATATATCTTGTGAAGTAATAGATCTAAGAACAGTTCGCCCTTTAGATCTAGATTGTATTTTTACTTCTGTTAAAAAAACAAATCGATTAGTTATTCTGGAAGAAGCCTGGCCTCTTGCGAACATCTCTTCAGAAATAACATATCAAGTACAATCTGAAATTTTTGATTATCTAGATGCACCTATCATAAAAATCAATACAGCAGACACCCCTACTCCATATTCACCTCAATTATTTGAAGAATGGTTGCCAAATAGCACAGACGTTGTTAAAGCTGTTAAAAAAGTAATGTATAAATAAAATGAATTATTTTATTTTGCGTTTCATCAATTTCTGGAACACCATTAATTACAAAAATGGCGTAAAAGTTGTGGTGATTTAACAATTATCACAAATAATAATCTTAATAGCTTTAGATGAAACATTTCGTTTTAGGAGTACTTGTTACCATATTCGGCTTCACCTCTATATATTCACAAACCAAAGTTAGTGGTCAGGTACTTGATAACTTTAATCAACCTATTCCATTCGCTAATATTGTATTTGTAAGCTCCACTGTTGGAACGATAACGGATGAAAGTGGCAGATTTTACATGGAAGCAGATGAAAAATATTCTAACATCAAAGTTTCTTTTATTGGCTTTCAAACAAAAACAATTAAATTGAATGGTGGTGTTACTTATAACATGGAAATCATTCTAGAGGAAGAGGCTGCTGCACTTGACGAAGTCGTTATTTATAAAGGTAAAACATCCAAAAAAAACAATCCTGCTATCGATATCTTAAGAAAAATATGGAAGAATCGTAGAGAGAATGGAGTCAAAAAATTTAAGCAATACACCTATGATAAGTATGAAAAATTAGAATTTGATTTAAATACTATTGACAGTGCATTAATTAACAGCAGAATTTTTAATGGTATGGAGTTCATTTTTAATGACATCGATACCTCAAGAGTAACGGGCAAAACATACCTACCTATTTTTCTTAATGAAGCCCTTTCAAAAGTGTATGGTGATAACATAATAAACGAATACAAAGAAGTTCTTAAAGGAAATAAAAATGCTGGGTTTAGCGATAATCAAACTTTGATTGCATTTGTTAAAGATCTTTATTCTGACTATAATGTTTATGAAAATTATTTGAAGTTTTTTGACAAAAGCTTTACCAGTCCGTTATCCCGAACAGGGATTAGTGTATACAACTATGTGCTTTCTGACAGCGCATATATTGACAATAAGTGGTGCTATAACATAATTTATTACCCCAGAAGAAAAAACGAGTTAACTTTTAAAGGTGATTTTTGGGTAAATGATACCACTTGGGCTATTAAAGAAATAAATCTGGAAGTTACTAAAAGTGCCAATATAAACTGGGTAAAAGATCTATATATAGAACAAGAGTTTGATGTTTTAAATGATTCCATTTTTCTAATCACTAAAGATTATTTTCAATCGGATTTTGCATTTAGTAAAAAAGAAAAATCCAGAGGTGTTTATGGTAAAAGGACTACTTTATATGACAATTACAAATTTGACATAAAGAAAGACAAAAAATTCTACCAAAGTCAAGTAGATCCTTATGATCAAGATATTTACAATAGAGCAGATTCTTTTTGGGATACTGCACGAATGGAAGTATTAAACAAAGATGAACAAAAAGTATATAAATTACTAGATACTCTTAAAACTGTAAAAGCCTTTAAAAGACTTTATAGTATTGGTACCGTACTAGCTACTGGATATGTAGAATTTAATGGTTTTGATTTTGGACCTCTGTTCTCTACCATAGGATACAATGATATTGAAGGCTGGAGATTACGAGCAGGAGGTCGAACCTATTTTACAGCTAATGACAGATGGAGAATTGAAGGGTATGGAGCTTATGGTTTTAAAGACAATAAATTTAAATATGGTATCTCTGGTAAATATTTGGTGGACAGAAAATCCAGACTCATCTTTTCTGCAGGAAACCGAAGAGATGTAGAGCAACTAGGAGCTAGTTTAACAAACACAAATGATGTTGAAGGCAGAAGCTTAGCTTCGTCTTCTATTATAGCTACAGGGGATAATGACAGATTAACATCTATCAACTTATCGGCTGTTTCTATGCAATTAGAACCCAGAAAAAATTTAACGGTTGGAGTTACGGGATCTTTTAGAACATTAAAAGCAGCGGATCGATCTTTATTTAGCTTGGATTTTAATGATCCAGAAACAAATACTCTTAAAACAAGAATTAAACAAACCGAAATAGCTACTACAATTGCTTATTTTCCTGGCAGAAAAACTACAGGATATGGGGTAGATAGAATAGTTGTTAATTCTGGAAATTATGCCACTCTATTTCTTAACTATGGAGTAGGAATAAAAGACATCGTAGAAAGTGATTTTGACTACCAAAAAATACAATTCTTATATCAACAACCTTGGAACATTGCTGGTTTTGGGCAATTAAATAGTACTCTTGAGATAGGAAAAACCTTTGGCGACGTACCTCTGGGCTTATTAAGTGTAATACCAGGAAACCAAACATATCTTTCTATTTATAATACCTTTCCTTTATTAAACTTCTATGAGTTTGTAACAGACACGTATGCTACCTTACATTTAGAACATAATTTTAACGGAAGAATATTTTCTAGAATACCTTTACTAAGAAAATTAAATCTAAGAGAATTAGTTGGTTTTAGATCCGCATGGGGCGATTTATCTGATGCAAATAGATTATTAAGTAGCCCTTCAGGAGAACTTCTTCTTACCCCTAAAGATAAAGCCTATTGGGAATATAGTTTAGGAGTAGGCAATATTTTTAAAGTATTTAGAATTGATTTTCATTTTAGAGGAAATTATTTCGAAAATCCTGATGCCCGTAAATTTGGAGTTACTGGATCATTTGGATTTCATTTCTAATAATCTTTTAACAAAACTAAATTTCAAAAAAATTATAAATACGATTTCTGTCATTGTTTTTTTATTTATTTGTTACCGAAAACCTTATAGATTATCTTAACATTAAAATTTATATAAAACTTAATATTTTATCTTAATAAATTTTAACCAACCTCTTGTAATCCCTATATTTGCTGCCATTAAAAAAAGAGAATAAAATTATGAGCGCAGCTACTCGCGAAAGCTTTGATGTACTTATCGAAATCCCTAAAGGAAGTCGAAATAAGTATGAATACGATTTTGACATAAAAAAAATTAGATACGATCGCATGATCTTTTCATCTATGATGTATCCTGCAGATTACGGGTTTATTCCTGAAACTCTTGCTTTAGATGGGGATCCACTAGATGTTTTAGTTCTGGTTACCGAACCAACTTTTCCTGGTTGTGTAATGGAAGTAAAACCAATTGGAGTATTTCATATGGCAGATGAAAAAGGACCGGATGAAAAAGTTATATGTGTACCCGTTTCAGATCCTATAGCAGGTCGAATTAATGACCTAAAAGAATTAAATCCACATTTAATAAAAGAAATAGAACACTTTTTTCAAGTATACAAAGATTTAGAAAAGAAAAAAGTAGATGTCGGTGGATGGGGTAACGTTGATGAGGCTAAAGAAATTATCAAAGCTTGCGTAAAACGTTTTGAAGATTTAAAAAACAAACCAGAAGGTTTATTTAGTATTTACTAATTATCCTTTCTGAAACATAGAAAAAGCGCAGTATTTTACAAAAAATACTGCGCTTTTTCTATTTAGGGTATTTTTACTACTTTTAGATACTAATTAACTTAAAAATTATTACTAATTAACTTAAAATACACTGAATGGGATCAAATATGATTTATGTGCCAATTGCTTTGGCACTACTAGGGCTGATTTACATGCTAATCAAAAAATCTTGGGTAATGAAACAAGATGCTGGCGATGGCAAAATGAAAGAAATTTCAGATCATATTTACGAAGGCGCCTTAGCTTTCTTAAATGCAGAATATAAATTACTCGCAATATTTGTTGTAATAGTAAGCATTTTATTATTTATCGTTTCTTTAATAGTAGACACAACGCACTGGTTAATTGTGATTGCCTTTATTTTTGGAGCTATATTCTCTGCTTTTGCTGGAAATATAGGTATGAAAATTGCCACCAAAACAAATGTTAGAACGACTCAAGCAGCTCGTACCAGCTTACCAAATGCTCTAAAAATATCTTTTGGCGGAGGTACCGTAATGGGACTTGGTGTTGCAGGATTAGCTGTGTTAGGACTAACAACTTTCTTCATTATATTTTACCATGTATTTATGGGAGGCGAATGGACTTCTACAGATAAAATGACCGTAGTTTTAGAAACGTTAGCAGGTTTCTCTTTAGGAGCAGAATCTATTGCTCTATTTGCTCGTGTTGGCGGTGGAATATACACTAAAGCTGCAGATGTTGGTGCTGATCTTGTAGGTAAAGTAGAAGCAGGTATACCTGAAGATGATCCACGTAACCCTGCAACTATTGCTGATAACGTAGGAGATAATGTAGGAGATGTAGCTGGTATGGGTGCCGATTTGTTTGGATCTTATGTAGCAACCGTGCTTGCGGCTATGGTACTAGGTAACTATGTAATTAAAGACATGGGAGGAGCGATTACTGATGTTTTTGGAGGTATCGGGCCAATCTTATTACCGATGTCTATTGCTGGGGTAGGTATTATTATCTCCGTAATTGGGACAATGCTTGTTAAAATTAAAAGTAATGATGCTAAAGAAGCTCAAGTAATGGGAGCACTTAACATTGGAAACTGGACATCTATTATTTTAGTAGCAGTAGCGTGTTTTGGATTATGTATATGGATGCTTCCTGAAACTATGAAAATGGAATTCTTTGGTGAAGGTCTTATAGAGATTTCGTCAATGCGCGTATTTTATGCAACTTTAGTTGGATTAGTCGTTGGAGCAGTGATTTCGTCTGTAACCGAATATTATACAGGACTAGGCAAACCACCTATTCTTAAAATTGTTCAACAATCCAGCACTGGTGCAGGAACAAATATTATTGCTGGTTTAGCAACTGGAATGATTTCTACATTTCCATCTGTACTATTATTTGCAGGAGCTATTTGGGCCTCCTATGCCTTTGCAGGATTTTATGGAGTTGCACTAGCAGCCTCTGCAATGATGGCTACTACAGCTATGCAATTAGCTATTGATGCTTTTGGACCAATATCTGATAATGCTGGTGGAATCGCTGAAATGAGTGAACAAGAACCAATAGTAAGAGAACGTACCGACATATTAGATTCTGTGGGAAACACAACTGCAGCTACAGGTAAAGGATTTGCCATTGCATCTGCAGCATTAACATCCTTAGCCCTATTTGCAGCCTATGTTACCTTTACCGGAATTGATGGAATTAACATTTTTAAAGCACCCGTACTCGCAATGTTATTTGTTGGTGGCATGGTACCTGTTGTATTTTCTGCTTTAGCAATGAATGCAGTAGGTAAAGCTGCAATGGAAATGGTACAAGAAGTACGCCGCCAATTTAGAGATATCCCAGGAATAATGGAAGGTACTGGCAAACCTGAATATGATAAGTGTGTTGCTATTTCTACAAAAGCATCTCTTAAAGAAATGATGTTACCAGGCTTACTAACCATAGGATTTCCATTAGTAATAGCATTTATTCCGTTACTTTTTGGGATGGATAGATTAGCGATTGCTGAAATGCTGGGAGGATATATGGCTGGGGTTACTGTAAGTGGCGTATTATGGGCTATTTTTCAAAATAATGCTGGTGGTGCTTGGGATAACGCAAAAAAATCATTCGAAGCAGGTGTTGAAATTAATGGGGAAATGACTTTCAAAGGTTCTGATGCTCATAAAGCTGCTGTTACAGGAGATACCGTTGGTGATCCTTTTAAAGATACATCTGGACCATCCATGAACATTTTGATTAAATTAACCTGTCTAATAGGGTTAGTTATTGCTCCTATCCTAGGTGGTAATCATACAGAAACAGTAGTTGCAGATAACACTTTCAAAATAATAGAATATGCTAATGATTCTTCTCAAAATAAAGTAGAAGTTAGTATGAATATAGAAAATGAATTGGCTATTGCTACCGTAACCATTCAAACTTTAGAAAATGGAAATATAAAACGCCAAGTACAAGAGCTAAGAGGTTCTGAATCTGAAGTAAAATCGAAAATTGAAGCCATAAAAGCTTCTATAAAATAATAAATAAGATTTATCACATAACCAACCTCGCTCTTTGGGCGAGGTTGATTATTTTTATTCAAAATTGTTTTTACATGTTTAAGAAAAAAGCATTACGCATCAATACTTATGAAGGCTATGGTACAGATACTAATTTTCATGCCAAAGGCAGAGCTCTTGAGGATGAAAATGTAAATTTCGATTCGAATCAAAGTACTTACAAAACGCTTAAAAATATTTATAAACAATTAGAAAGCGATGAAATACCAAACGCTCGTATTGAGTTAAAACTTTCCAACGGAAAAATATTTGAAACTATAACAGACTCTGAAGGATATTATCACTTTAACCTTACTATTACCAATCTTACTTCTTTAACCGATAATAGAGGCTGGATTTCTTATGTTATTGCCTATAAAGCAAATCCTTCAAAGAAAAAGATTAGTAATCAAAATGTGTTTTCTGGCAAAATGCTAATTCCGTCTACCAATGCTCAATTTGCAATTATAAGTGACATTGATGATACTATTTTACATACTGGGGTAGCATCAACATTAAAATGGCGAGTAGTTGTCAATACTCTTCTTAAAAATTATGATAAACGAATGCCAGTAGAAGGAACTGTTGATTTTTATAAAAAACTACAGGTTGGAACAAAAAAGAAACCTATTAATCCGTTTTTTTATGTAAGCAATAGCCCTTGGAATTTATACGACTACTTAGGTGCATTTTTAGAAAAAAATCATTTTCCAAAAGGCCCTATTTTACTTAGAGATTTTAGAACTCCTTTTGACAAAACACCAAAACCAAAAGAACCCCATAAGCGTTCTGAAATCATAAACCTGTTACGATTATACACCCATCTTAAATTTATTTTAATAGGAGACAGCGGAGAGAAAGATGCAGATATCTATACAAAAATTGCAGAAGAACATCCTGATCGTATTTTGGCGATCTATTTAAGAGATGTTAATCATAGTAAAAAAGAAAAAAGAATTAAAAAGATAATACAATCTTTTAAAACTACTCCCATCCTACTTGTACATAATTCTAATGAAGCTATTCAACATGCAAAAGAGCATGGTTTTATAGATTAATTTTTTAAGCTTCTAACTTCAGAGGTTAACGCTAACATTGCTTCTTGTAATTGTTTTATACCGGCAACATCTGAATTTGCATCGATATTAAAACTCAATTTACTATTTACCTCCCAAAGCTCGACTATCTGATGTGTTTGAATATTATAAGGTAAATATTCAGAATTTAATGAAATTAAAGTTATCACAGATACATCTTCATTTTTTCTAATCTTTTTAACTACCACACTGTCTTCTAAAACAATTACGCATACAGTATTATTACTCACTTCAGAAAGATTATTTACTGCTTTACCGATTACCCATTCTTTAGGTTCTAGCAGTGGCAACATACTATCCCCTTCTACCTGAAAGCCACGATAAGTAGCATTTCGATATTCTGGTAACGGGATATCAAAAGCAGGTAATTGCTGATACCAATCCAGATCCTGTACGTTATGAGGATATCCTGCAGCAGCTTTTACATTAACCAAAACTATATTTTCATTGTTATCTGAATCAATAGTGACCACTTTAGGAGAGACATCCCCCAAATGTAATTGTATTTTTTTCTGAGTACTGTCTCCAAATAACCACAAAGGGTTGATATTAAATTCTTGTAATAATTTGGCAACTACTTTTCCTGAAATTTTAGTTTTGCCTCTTTCTATATCTGCTGTAGAATTTTTGATTTGTAAAATCTTTGCAAAATCAGATTGAGTATAATGGTTCTCTTCGCGAATTTGTTTAAAACGCTTTATGGTTTGGTCGGTTAAAATATCCATAAAATAGAAAAATTTAATAATTTAATCATATAAAGTAGGATTGTGATCTGGGATAATTTATAACAAATATACAAGATTTTGGAATATTTCCAATTTTAACATATTTTAATTTCATTTTATATGGAATTTTTCCATAAATTTGGAAAAATTACAACATAAACTATCTTTTATGATTTCTCACACCATACCAGTATATCAAAAAGCATCTGAAAAAGTTATACGACACTCGTTAGACAATTCGATTACTTCTATCCAGCAATTACATCAAAAACTCATTGAAAAAGGGTTTCCTTTTCTGAAAAATAAAGTTATAAAAAATTACAAGTTTGATTTTTATTGTTCAAAATCAAAAATTGCAATAGAGATAGATAGTTATGCACATGAGTTTTCGGATATTTATAATTTAGATGCTCCTAAAAAATTATTTATTAGCTCTCTGGGAATAACGGTTTTTCGCTTCACCGATTATCAAATATTAACAGATATAGAAGAGATAATAAGGACTATTCGAAACCAGATGAATACTTCTACAAATCCAGTCTATGTCGTTTGATCGAATACGTCAAAAACTTTCTATTCTCGCAGATGCAGCAAAATATGATGTTTCTTGTGCCAGTAGCGGCGGAAAAAGAAGTAACACAAAAAAAGGGCTGGGCAATAATACAGGTTTTGGTATTTGCCATAGTTATACAGAGGATGGACGCTGTGTTTCGTTATTAAAAATTCTTTTAACCAATCACTGCATTTATGATTGCGCTTATTGTGTAACCAGAAAAAGTAATGATATAAAAAGAGCTGCATTTAAAGTTCAGGAAGTAGTAGATTTAACTATTCATTTTTATAGAAGAAATTATATCGAAGGGCTTTTTTTAAGTTCAGGAATATTTAAAAACTCTGATTTCACGATGGAGCGACTGGTAGCGGTTGCAAAAAAACTTCGCTTAGAAGAGAATTTTAATGGCTATATACACCTTAAATCCATACCTGGTGCCAGCGACGAATTAATGCGAGAAGCAGGATTATATGCAGATCGGCTAAGTGTTAATATCGAAATCCCCACAAAATCTGGATTAAAACTATTAGCACCAGATAAAAAACATGAAGATTTTATTAAACCTATGGAAAAAGTAAAAAATGAAATCTTACAATACAAAGCAGAACGAAAAATCATAAAAAGCACCCCCAGATATGCTCCCGCAGGGCAGAGTACACAAATGATAGTTGGAGCATCTGGAGAAAGTGATAGAGATATTATGTACTCTGCCACTTATTATTACAAAAAATTTAATATGCGAAGAGTATACTACTCAGGCTATATACCAGTAATTAATGATAATAGATTGCCCTCTTTAGGAACTGAAGTCCCTATTCTTAGAGAGAACAGACTCTATCAAACCGATTGGCTTTTAAGGTTTTACGGGTTTTCTGTTTCTGAAATCTTAAATGATACCCACAAAAACCTCGACTTAGATATCGATCCAAAATTAAGTTGGGCTCTACGAAATCTTCATCTTTTTCCTATAGACATCAATAAAGCAGATAAACAAATGCTAGCCAGAATCCCTGGCATAGGCATGCAATCTGTATTCAAAATACTTGAGGCAAGAAAATTTAGAAACCTAGATTGGACACACCTTAAAGCTATAGGAATAGCAATGAATAGGGCACAATATTTTATAACCTGCAATTCTAAAGACTTTTACAAACAAGACCTTTCTTCTTATGACTTGAAAAATAAAATCTTAAAAAGCTCGAAAAGTAAGTATGACAAATATTTCAATTCACAATTGAGTCTTTTTTCTTAATACGAAAAACATGAACCCTCAAACTATCTTAATTTATGACGGAAGCTTTGACGGATTTTTAAGCTGTGTCTTTTTTGTTTATAATCATAAAATAACAAACCCAATAATTAGAAAGGAATCTGAAGCCAACAACCAACTATTTACTATAACCGAAAATATTATTACAGACAAAAATAATGCACTAAGAGTATGGAAAGGATTTCTATCAAAAACTTCACGCAGTCAACAACAAGAATTTTTTAAAGCCTTTTTAAGTGAGATTAAAGGAGTAGAAAACACTTTATTATCTTATATTCAAAATGTTTTCACAAAAAAGACCAATTCAGGTATTGATTTTAGTAATAACGATATTTTAAAAATTAGTCAAGTTGCCAAAATGGTTGGGAGAGAAAAACATAGAATGGAAGCATTTGTTCGTTTTCAATTAACAAAAGATTTTATATATACTGCAACTGTCGAACCAGATTTTAATGTTTTACCATTAATTGTTTCTCATTTTAAAGATCGTTATGCAGATCAAAAATGGATGATTTATGATATTAAAAGAAATTATGGTATTTATTACAATTTAAAAACCATCGAAACTATTGTTATAGATAGTTTTTCTAGAACTAAATTCAACATCTCATCAGATTTACTTTTGCCAGAAGAAAAAGATTTTCAGAAATTATGGAGTACTTACTTTAATAGTGTTACTATAAAATCTCGCAAAAATGATAAATTACATAAACAACATTTACCAAAACGTTACTGGAAATATCTAATAGAAAAAAGACCATAATACATCTCTATCATATAATTATATAAACCTTAAATTTAATTTTCTAAAAACAGCAAACTATTACACCGCAAAATATGTTATTAAATAATTAATGTGTATTTTTTCCACATTTTAAATTTCGAATAGACGAAATAAAGTATTATGTTTGGCGTTAATTAACCAAATTAACATATCTATCTATTATGAAAAAATTTTTTTTAGGAGCTTTAGCTCTAATGTTCTTAACAGTGATCTCTTGTAAAGAAGCTACAGACAAAGCAAAAGACGCAGCTGAAAATGTAGAAGAAGCTACAGAAGATGCAGCTAACAAAATAGAAGAAGTTACTGAAGAAGTTACTGAAACTATTGAAGATGCTGTTGACGGCGTTCCTAATTTTAGTGACGAATCTGTACAAGCATACGTAGAAAAGTATGAAGCATATATGGCGGAATACAAAAAAGCTGCAGAAAGCAAAGATATGACTGCTTTTGCTGCACTTGGTCAAAAAGCGCAAGATCTTTCTGCAGGAGCTCAAGAAGTTGCTGGAAAACTAACTGGTGAAGATGCTGAAAAGTGGACTGCATATATGACTGCTAGTGCTGAAAAAATGCAAAAGTACGCTCAAGAGATGACTCAACAGTAGTCAATTTAAAAATATCATAAATTTTCTTATGATTTTTATAAACCACCTGTAAAAACAGGTGGTTTTTTTATTATAACCACTCTACTTTATTGTCTATGGCTTCTCTCTTTGGCACTTTAGCCTTCTCCATATTCTTATCATAATTACCTAAGTAAAAAAAGCCAAGGCAACGTTCTCCTTCTTCAAAATCAAAAAAATCTTCCATATACTCCATTAATTTAGGAGTACTCCAATAACACCCAATATTATTTGCAGCACAGGTAAGCCACATATTTTGTACAGCCATTGCTGTAGATGCTATTTCTTCCCATTCAGGAACACGTTCTTTTAAATCGCGCTGCATACATATTGCGATTATTGCACTCGCAGATTTACAGTTTTTTATGATTTTTTCGAACTTAAATGGTAAAAAATCTTCATTTGAAGTAATGTCTGTATACGTATTCGATAAAAAAACACCCAATCTGTCTTTGGCTTCTCCTTGCAGTACTTTAAACCGCCATGGTTGTGTTAATCTGTGTGTAGGTGCCCAATTTGCATTTTCTAATACTAATTTAATAAATGCATCAGAAACAAGTTTATCATTATATTGTACAGGAAAAACAGATCTCCTATTTTTAATAATCTCATTTATATCTTCTTTGAACATATAATTTCTTTTTTTGTAAAGTTATTATTATTCTTAGGACTAAAAATATACACCTACATTAATTAATATAATATTGTGAATCTAAAAGTCCGACTTCGAACACCTGAACAACTTGATGATTTATCCCTAACCGGAAATACTTTAATAGAAACATTGGATAGCTTAAGGTTTATTAATTCTTTTTTAGGTAATCATAAGCAGTTAAGTGATGCCATTTTAAATTATTGCAAAACATTAACGCCTACAAAAAGAATTCATATTATTGATATTGGTTGTGGTGGAGGAGATTGTATTTTCTACATCTCAAAAAAATTAAAGAAAAACAAAATAGAGGCATCTTTTACTGGTATCGATGGTAATTCACAAAGTATTACCTATGCCAGACATAATAATCCAGACTCTACAAATATTAATTTTTTTTGTGCTAATATTATCCATCCTGATTTTGTTCTCCCAGATTGTGATATATTGATAAGCAGCCACTTTATGTATCACTTTAGCGACAATGAACTTAGTACATTTCTAAAAAAATTAAAGTTTAAAAAAGTAAATTATATTATTTTTAGTGAACTATATCGAAGTAAAATAGCATACTATGTTTTTAAAACAATTCGCTTTATACTTCCTATTTCTAAAATGGCAAAAAAAGATGGATTAATAGCTATACAAAGAGCTTTTTTAATTAGTGAATTAAAAAAAATAATAGATGACAGTACCATAAAAAATTACTCTATAGTTAAAAAACCATTTTTTCGTATAATCACTCAAATAACCTTGCCAAATGAAAGAGAAACTATTTAGTCTTTTAGAAAAATTAAAAAAAACTCCAAAAAAATTACTCCTAACCTATATTGTTATTTATTTTTTATGGGGATTAGGTATGAACTATTTTGGTACTGAAATGGAAATCGCAAGATTTACATATTGGTGGCAAATAATTACTTGTTATATATTGTATATGGTTCCTATCTCCATCCTTTTAAAAGAATATACATTTTTTAACCAATATGCTTATGGATTAGTAGCGATGGGAATATTAGAGTTTTTAGGGTATTGGTTACAAACATCGTATGCATACCCAAATAATATTTTAGATAATGTCTTTAATCCGCAAAATTTTAGCTTGGGAATGGCTTTATTTTTTGCTTTGTATTTTCCTGCAGGAAACTGGCTTGTACAAAAAATACATTCTTTAGTTTTTAACAAAAATAAATAATGGTATTATCTAAGTACATGACAAATCGACTCATTCTTGTATTTTATAAGTTTTTATCATGTACTTAGTGTTGGCAACATTATTATTTACTTAGGAACCAGAATAAATTGTTTTTTTCCTTGTTTTTTGATTTTATATCGATTTTCTATATCTCCAGAACCCTTTACATCTAAAGTATCTGAAATATAATCTATCCAATCCTCTCTATCTACAATTGCATTATCCAATATTGCATCTGTTAAATTTGCATTTTCTAGTTTAGTTCCCCACAATATGGCACCAGTAAGATCTGCACCAGTAAGGTCTGCTCCAAATAAATTAGCATTGGTAAAGTCTACACTTAACAATTCTGCTTTTTGCAGGTTAGCATTCTGCAAACGTGCTCTTTTTAAATTAGAGTCTGATAAGTTTATTTTACTCATTTGCACTTCTTTTAAATCGCTTCTTTCTAAATTAGTTTCTGGCATTTGAGCTTCTGTAAAATCAGAATAATCTAAACGGGCATATTTTAGATTAGCACCTCTTCCTAAATTCACTTTTCTAAAATTAGTATATTGAAATTCTGCAGAGTTTAAAATATCTTGTGACGATTCTAACCCCAAGTCACTTTTAAGTAATGTAAATAATAACTGCCCTCGTTCTGGACTAATAGCGTTTTCAATCAACTCTCCATTATCTATATATCGATATGGTTTCATCGCCATACAAAGACCAACTATTCTGGCTTCTAATGTTCTGCTTATATTACGGCTTCCAGAACCTTTATATTTTAATTCTTCGTTTAAATCTGCTAAAACATCTCCCATAACAAATACCAAAGAGGATCTACGGTCTGCCTCTACCAAATTATTTTGACTGGTAATTAATTTGTTTTGGTTCACTAATAATTTAGTCTGAAAAATCAATACTAACGAAGGTATGACTGCAAAGAGAAATGCAAACAAACCGATTCTTGTAAATCTCCAAATCACACTCGACGATACATCAGAAACGGTGTCTACAGAAACCGTTTTATATTCTTTATATTCTGTAATAGCCGAATTAATACTTTTTTTAAGTCGGTTTCCAAAAACAGGTCCTGTGGATTTTTTTAGAAGCCACCATCTAAATTTCCTTTTTTTCTGATCTCCTTTATTGATTTTATCTAGCTTGTCTTGAAGCAGCTTGTTCTCAGTCTTCAATCTTTCAATATATTCTTGCTCGTTCACGGTATGTATAGATTTGGATATTTAACACGCAAAAGATATAAAAGTTATTGATACCATAAAAAAGAAACTCTCTACACAAACAAAAAAGTTTTCTTTACCCTAAACCCCAGTAAATTTTTCTAAAAAACAAAATACTTTTTTAAAATCTAAACCATCTAAAAACCACTTAAATAAGGCATATTCAAAAAATAGCTTAAATAACTAAAAAACAACACCTTAACGGCCTCCTGCACCCCTGCGAGAGATTCATGTACCTGTTGTAGCGATCTCCTGCACCCTTGCGACAGATCCATGTACCTGTTATAGCGATCTCCTGCACCTTGTGGGAGGTTCTTATGTAATCAAGGCTTAAGATAATTTACAATATCTTCTGCGATATCCTCTACAATAGAAAACTCTTGCTTTTCATCTATAAGATAGATCGTTTTAATCAATACATGTACATAAGCAGACACATACTCTTTTTTCTTCGCCTCGCTTACATAGTCTTTTCCTTCTACTACTATAAATGCAATTAAATTACGAATGATCCATCTTATTTCAGCAATATCTATATCCTTTTTCATTGCATATCTTTTTAAACAACTGCTTCTTTTTGAATAGGTAATGAAATTACCATTCTAGTTTTCAAAAGATTAAAAACGGATTCATAAAGAAATAAATCTTCGACTAAACGCATATTTATTCGATTTAAAGAATGTTCTAAAAAGCTATATTGGTTTAACAAAATTTTCTTTCTATTCAAAAAAAACAAATCACCTCAATTATTTACTTAATTTTGAAATTCATTCCTTGCATAGATAAAGATGAAAAAATTACGCCCTATTATGTTTGTGGGTACAGGATCTGATGTTGGTAAAAGCATTATTGTAACAGGCATTTGCAGACTGCTCAAGCAAAAAGGGTACTCCCCTGCTCCTTTTAAAGCACAAAACATGTCTCTTAATAGTTTTGTTACTCCAGACGGTCTGGAAATAGGAAGAGCACAAGCAGTACAGGCCGAAGCTTGCAAAATAGACTCCTCTACAGATATGAATCCTATTTTATTAAAACCATCTGGAGAGAATAAATCTCAAGTTGTTTTACATGGTAAACCTATAGGCGATCAAACTATTAAAGAATATTTTTTAGGCAATAATAAAACCCCTCTTTTTGAAGAAGCCAAAGCTGCATTTACAAGACTTCAGCAAAACTACAGTCCCATTGTATTAGAAGGAGCAGGAAGCATTAGCGAACTAAACCTTAAACACAGGGATATCGTAAATATGCGAATGGCAAAAGTAGCAGATGCAAACGTATATCTTATTGCAGATATCGACAAAGGAGGTGTGTTTGCAAGTGTGTATGGATCGATTGCTCTTTTAGAACCTTGGGAAAAAGAAATGATAAAAGGTATTATTATTAATAAATTTAGAGGGGATATTTCTTTATTTGAAGAAGGAAAGAGTATGTTGAAAAAACTAACCGGAATCCCTGTTTTAGGAATTATACCGTATGCAAAAGATATCTATATTGAAGAAGAAGACTCTGTAGCTTTGCAAAAAAAACAACAAACTATAGCGATTGGACAAATTAATATCGTAGTGGTATTACTGCCCTACATATCTAATTACACCGATTTTAATGTTCTGGAAAAAGACCCAAGAACCCATCTTTTTTATTCTAACGATCCTAAAAATATAGCCAAAGCAGATATTATTATTATCCCAGGAAGCAAAAGCACTATACAGGATCTCATTTTTTTAAGAGATAAAGGAATTGCAAAAGTAATATTAGAGGCTAATGAATTACAAAAACCCATTATTGGTATTTGTGGTGGATACCAAATGTTAGGAAAAATAATTGAAGATCCTTTGGGAGTAGAAAGTGATGTGAAGACAATTCCGGGATTGGGTATTTTTGCCATACATACCAAATTAACCTCAGAAAAAACCACTACACAATGTAGTTTTACCTATAAAAACACCTCTACAACCCTTATGGGATATGAAATACACATGGGGCAAACCATAGTCGAGGACCGTAACCCGCTAAACTATATTGGTAACAAACCAGAAGGATCTGTACAAGGTAACTGCTGGGGAACCTATATTCATGGTATTTTAGACCACAATGAAGTGGTTGAAGATCTTTTACAACATTTTACCAATACAAAAACATCTTTTGATTATACCGCATATAAAGAAGAAAATTATGATAAACTTGCCAGTTTATTAGAAGAAAACATGGATATCGATTCTATTATCTCTGAAATGCAGTCTGTATTATGATATACGGACATGGAGATGACGGGTATCGCTATAACATACCGTTTAAGGCAAACTTTAGCTCTAATATTTGGCACGAAGGAACTTCAAAAAAAATACTATCGCATTTAGAGCAACAATTACCGCTTATTGCAAATTATCCTACTCCAAATGCAGATATTTTAACGCAAAAGGTAGCAGAATTTCATCGATTAAACTCCTCTCAGGTACTAATCACTAATGGTGCTACAGAGGCTTTTTACAACATTACCTCTGTGTTTTGGGGTAAAAAAGCAGCAATAGGTATTCCTACTTTTTCTGAGTATGAAGATGCCTGTAAAAAAAGTGCTTTAAAAATTCGTTATTATGATCGCTCTGAGGTAGTAAGCATTTCTTTTACTGAAGATTTGGTATTTTTATGTAACCCAAATAACCCTAACGGTCTTAGTAATTCGGTATCAGAAATAGAGAAATTAGTAAAAGGTTTTCCTAACACAATGTTTGTAGTAGACGAGGCTTATATTGATTTTACTTTTAAAATAAAATCCTGTGTTTCACTTTTAAAAAGATATACAAATCTTATTATTGTAAAATCACTAACCAAATTATTTTCTATACCAGGATTAAGGCTGGGGTATATTTTATGTAGTCCACAAATTGGGAAAAAACTTCAGCAATCCAAAATGCCCTGGAGTGTTAATACTTTGGCTATCGAGGCAGGAAAATATATTTTCGAAAACTATACAGATTTGTTGCCCGATATGACAATACTCCTTGGCTATTGCAAAAAATTACAACAACAGGTAAATGCAATAAAAGGACTAACCGTTATCCCATCTGAAACCAATTACTTTTTAGTGCAATTAGAAAAACCTGATGCTCCATCTCTTAAAGACTATTTAGCACATATGCATCACCTTTTGATTAGAGACGCTTCTAATTTTAGAGGATTAAGCAAACATTATATTCGGATTGCAAGTCAAGGCCCCGAAAAAAACGAACTATTAGTTAATGCATTACAACAATGGAGTATACTACCATAATTATTCCTTTACTTACAGGATACATTCTCGATTTACTAATGGGAGATCCTAGGTGGCTACCTCATCCTATACGGTTATTTGGTAATGCAATACAATATGGAGAAGATAAATTAAACACCTCCCCATTTGCTTTTCAGAAAGGCAGATTACTCACTATCCTATTACTAACTATCACTATATTATTTTTTTATTCAACACATATTATAACTACCCCATATCCTATACTTCATAATATATATACCTCAATATTCGTCTTTTATGCATTAGCTAACAAAAGTTTAATAGATGAGGGCAAAGCTGTTTTTAACGCTTTGCAACAAAGTTTGGAACAAGGCAGAAAACGATTATCGTGGATCGTTGGCAGGGAAACCGATCGATTAAATCCGCAACAAATAAAAACAGCTGTATTCGAAACCTTATCCGAAAATCTTAGCGATGGAGTAATTGCTCCTCTTTTTTATTATGCCTTATTTGGCGTGACAGGAGCCATGAGTTATAAAATGATTAATACTTTAGACTCTATGATAGGCTATAAAAACGAGAGATATATAGATTTTGGCAAGTTTGCTGCCAAACTAGATGATGTAGCGAATTATATCCCAGCAAGAATCACAGCCTTTTTAATGCTATTGGTTACGTTCAAATTGCATAAAATTCCTTTCGTGCTACATTATGGAAAGCAACACTCCAGCCCTAATGCAGGATATCCAGAAGCTGCCCTTGCTGCAATTTTAGATTGCAAATTTGGGGGGCCTAATTATTATCATGGCAAACTAGTTAATAAACCTTTTATCGGGAACAACGATCGGATTTTAAAAGACGAGGAAATAAAAACAGTAGCAAGTATTAATCAAAAAGTAACATTTATATTTGTTCTCTTAATTTGTAGTATCTACTATTTTCTTTATCCAAACACATAAGGAGACAATAATTTTTCGATTTATTAGAAAAAGATCTAAAATTTAATAGGGAAACGGTCTTAATTCTAACATCTAAAAAAATATGCGCAAAAGATATATTATTACCGGAGCCCCCAGTACAGGAAAAACAAGTCTAATCCATGCATTACAAAAAAACGGATATTCTTGTTTTGAAGAAATTTCCAGAAAAATAATAATCCATCAACAAAAAATAAAAAGCAATAAAACCCCTTGGGAAGATCTTCGTGGATTTGCTGATTTAGTACACCAACAAACCATCAAAGAATTAGAATCCATTATTTTAGAAAATGCTTTTGTTGATCGTGGATTACCAGATATTATTGCATATCTAAAAACAAAATCACATTCTATCCCAGAAGATATATCTAAATTTCCATTTAAAAGATACTACTCCTCTACCGTATTCTTACTTCCCCTTTGGAAAGATATATATATAAATGACCCCCAACGCCCGCAATCCTATACCGAAGCAGAAGATATACATTATTATCTTACAGAAGTGTACCAAAACCTTGGTTTTACTATTAAAATTGTACCCAAAACAACTTTAACAAAACGTGTGGATTTTATACGATCCATTATTTAATCAAAAAAAGTATCTTCGCTAATGATTTACGGTTCTTTTGGAAACAAAAGATGAAAAGGGAATTTGGTGCAAATCCAAAACTGTTCCCGCAACTGTAATACATAATTAAAAGTTATAATCAATATACCACTGTAGCAAGGCTATGGGAAGGGGATTATAATTGTGTAAAGTCAGGAGACCTGCCATAAATCAAAGTATACTATTAACTCTCGGGTAAAGGGTTGGTTATAAACAGGTTTTTTTTATTGTTTTTTTAAGTCTTTATAAAAACATATCCCTGTAGTAACTTCTTTTCCTGTTTTATTTCTTTTAATCATGGGAAAAAACATAAGTAAAGTAAACACTACCTTTCAATTTTGTGATGGCGGATCTTGCCAAAAAGCAAAAGGTGAAATTGCCATACGCGAAGCCAGAGCCTACCTTCGCAATAAAGATTTTTGGGACAGCACACATACTATAAAAACCAGATGCAATGGCAGATGCGAGGATGCTCCTACCTGGATTGTACAACCCGGTAATTTTTGGTACAAGAACCTTACTCCCGATAAAGCTGTGTCTATACTAAAATCTCATTTAGAAAAAGACCTGCCTGTAGAAGAATATTTATTATATAAAGAAGGATGGTCAATAATAACCAGTACTAATGAAAAAACTCTAGACCCAACTGTTTTTACCCCTAAAACAGATCCGGTTTTAGGAGAGGTTTTAATTGCCAGATCTTTTGCTTCAGACCAACACCTGTACCCTTTATTTCAATACTTGTTTCAAGAACCTAAACCTATTGGAGTACAACAATATGATGGCAGTATTATTGAAATAGCATCGCCGCATCAAGTAGATTACACAGACCTTTACGAAGTTATAATTACAGGTAAAGAAGTGCATTTACAATTAGCAATTGCAGGGCTTCCTAAAGACATTTCAGAAGATATAGCAGATCGAAAAGTAAGTGTCGCAGAGGTAATCTGGCTTAAAAAAACTACTATCTTTACCAAAGGAATTCGCCTAAAAAATAAAAAAGGAAAGCATCTGGTAACACTGTGGATTAGAGAAAAGGATATCGCCACCTGGGAGCATATTCTTACCATTTACCTTGCTATGTCACCAAACGATATTAGAATAAACCATGAAGTCTAAAAAAATAAGCGTATTAGGTTGCGGATGGCTAGGATTGCCACTTGCTATAGATCGTATCGCCAAAGGAGATACGGTAAAAGGCTCTACAACCACATCAAATAAGCTGGAGGTTTTAAATAAAAAAGGAATCATACCTTACCTTTTTACTCTGGGAGAATCTAAACAAGAAAACTATATCGCCTTTTTAAAAAAAAGTGAAATTATCGTTATTAATTTTCCTCCTAAACGAATTCCAAATATTATAAGTATATATCAAGAACAAATACAACATATACTTCCGTTTATTTCTGAAGATCAAAAAGTAATCTTTATTAGTTCTACATCGGTCTATCAAAATACAAATGATGAAGTTTTAGAAACCTTAGCTATACAACCTGAAAAAGAATCTGGAAAAGCGGTTGCCGCTGTAGAAAACCTATTACAAAACCATTTAAGAGATCGTCTGACTATTATTCGTTTATCTGGTCTTATCGGAGACGATCGTCTGCCTGGTCGGTTTCTTGCCAACAAAAAAGATGTACAAAATGGAGACGCACCTATTAATGTAATTCATAGAGACGACTGTATAGGCTTAATAAATGCAGTTATAGAAAAAGATGCTTGGGGAGAAATCATAAATGGTTGTGCCGATAAGCACCCTATTAGAAAAGAATACTATACGCTTGCAGCTAAAAGCATAGGGCTTATTCCTCCAAATTTCATACAACAAGAAGAAACTGCCTTTAAAATTATATCCAACACTAAGAGCAAGACACTTTTAGGATATACATATATTCATCCAGATCC
The DNA here is from genome assembly GCA_964353005.1 of uncultured Flavobacteriaceae bacterium. Lineage (GTDB taxonomy): Bacteria > Bacteroidota > Bacteroidia > Flavobacteriales > Flavobacteriaceae > Aquimarina. The sequence continues at coordinate 141,053 of CAYGUC010000004.1, forward strand.
ATTAAAACTGATTTTGTAATGCATGCTGTAACCATTGTAGGGGCTGGTCCAGGAGATCCAGATTTATTAACGATAAAAGCGTTTCGATTAATTGAAGAAGCCGATGTGATTTTACACGACAACCTTGTTTCTGATCCTATATTAGCAATAAATACCGTTGGCAAAAAAATATATGTTGGTCGCAAGTTTGGGGATGCTTCTGATCAAATAGAACGGCAACAAAAAATCAATGAATTATTACACCAGCATTATCTAAAAGGCAAGAAAGTAGTACGCTTAAAATCTGGGGATCCATACGTGTATGGCAGAGCAGCCGAAGAAGCACGATATCTATCCAAAAAAAACGTCCCTTTTGAAGTAATTCCTGGTATTTCTGCTGCACTTGCTGCAGCTAATATTTTTAATATCCCCATTACCGAAAGAAACAAATCTAATGCAATGCTTATATGTACAGCACATACCGCAGATTATTCTTTTGAGCAACTTACAGGTATTGCACATATGCTTAAGGCAGGAAATACCATTTCAATATATATGGGTCTTAAAAGCCTTAACAGGATTATCCCAAAACTTATAGAGGTATGTAAAGATGATAGTATACCTGTAAATGCAGCTTCTAACGTATCCAGAACTAATCAAGAAATCATGACTGGTACCTTAGGAAATATTGAAGAAAAAATTAAAAACAGCACTTTACAAATGCCCGTAGTTTTACTTATAGGGGCCGAACCAATATGCTGAGCCTATTTCTTTTTGTCAGTCTGAGCTTGTCGAAGACCAATAAGGTTTTCAATTACACTTCGACAAGCTCAGTGTGACAGTAGAGTAATATTTTGCTCATAAAACAATATTTACGATAATTTAGATTAAAAAGACAAGCAATGAGAGAAGGAATTTTACTTTGTGGACATGGTAGTCGAAGAGAAGCTGCTATAACTTCTTTTAAAAAATTAGTAGCTATATTAAAAGAACGTTATCAGACAGATTATGAAGTAGATTATGGTTTTTTAGAGTTTAACCATCCCACCTATGAAGCTGCCGTAGAGCGAATGTACCTCAACGGGATTCGAAAAATATATGCGCTACCCATAATCTTATTTGCTGGATCACATGCAAAAAATGATATTCCGTATGAATTAAATACCATACAAAGTTATCATGAAGATTTAACCATTGCCATGGGAAAGCATATTGGGGTTAATTCTTTTTTGTTAGATCTTGCCGTAAAACGAATTGAAGAAACCGAAGCTACCTTATCTAAACTAGATCGAAAAGAAACTTGTTTGGTGGTTATTGGTAGAGGTACTACCGATCCTGATGCCAATAGCGATGTTTGTAAATTAACCAGTATGCTTTGGGAAGGAATGGGATTTGGGTTTGCAACCACAGCGTATAGTGGCACTGCATACCCTAAAGTAGATGAATCTTTACAGATGATCGAAAAACTAGGTTTTAAAAGAACCATTGTTATTCCTTTTTTCTTTTTTACAGGGATATTATTAGAGCGTATTTATGGTCATGTAACCGATATGAACTCAGCCTCAGATCAGGAATACATATATACCGCACCTTTTGGCACAGACGAATTATTACTAAAAGCTTTTGATGAGCGTTTGGAAGAAGCTAAATCTGGTACTGCCTATATGAATTGCCAGTTATGCAAATATCGTAAACAAGTAGTAGGTTTTGAACAAGATTATGGTAAAGAACAAATAGGGCATCACCTTAATGTAAAAGGCATTTTATTTGAAGAGGACGAAAAACCAGGAGAAGTTAAAAACTCATTGGGAAGTAAGATAAAAAAAGCTCTTGGTATTTAAGCTCTATCTCAAAATTTAATCTACAATCTAAACACTATGAACAATTGTATATTCTGTAAAATTGTAAAAGGGGAAGCCAAATCCTGGAAAGTTTATGAAACTGAGGATGTTTATGCTTTTTTAGATATTCACCCAGCAAGCAAATATCATACATTAGTTATACCCAAAAAGCATTATACTAATATTTTTGATATTCCTGAAAAAGAATTAAAAGCGGTAATATCTGTAGTAAAAAAAGTATCTAAGTTATATGAGGAAAAACTAGGGATACATAATATCCAAATTATTAGTAACTCTGGCGCAGAAGCACAGCAAGAAGTGTTTCATTTACATTTTCATATTGTACCTAGAAAAAGTGACGATGGTCAAAATCTTAGATGGATAACACATCCCGAATGGGTAAATGATTTTGATACAATGATTGAAAAGATACTCTAAAAAGAAGCTCTAGCTGAATTAGTTCTGATTACAATAAAAATCTTGTTGTTTGTTATATTTAAATCCCTACTCTATCTTCTTTGGGGATATCAGAAAGAAAGGGTTACTCGATTTTATTTCACTTTTTTCGTCACAATTATCAACTAGAGCTAGAATACTATTATACAATTCGTTATCCAAAATGATATATAACTTGTGTCATTTTTAATATTAAAAAAAATTACATAGAATAAGATATTTTCAATTTCAGACACATTCATTCCTACCTTTGCTACAAATTAGGTAATTTGTTTTTTTTATTACTTAAGATTAAATTATTACCTGCCAGGTATTCCTTTGGTACCTGTCCATGTTTTTAAAATATAAAATGGTGGTTCTCCTTCCTCTTCCCCTCCCGTAAAAAAAGGTGATTTATGCAACTGATTAACAGAAATATACAACCAAGAATCCTCTCCAAAACGCACATTGTCTGGCCATTGTATAAGAGGATCTTTAACCAAGGTCTGTAACTTACCATTGGTTCCTAAAACATCGATACTTCCGTTTTGAATATTTGTAAAGAAATGGTTTCCTTCTGCATCGGTAGATACTCCATCTGATATAGGTTTATTTCCTTCTATCTTAACTTGTGTTGCTATTTCTATATTCGATTTTCCTTCTCTAATTAATTTTGTTGGAATTTTATACCATTTGGTACCATTCATCGCTCCGTAATAGAGAGTTTCATTATCGGCTGAAATACTGATTGGATTGATTCCAATACGAGCAGGGTTATTCTTAAAAAATACTATTTTATCCTCTATTTTGATATCGATATCCTCTGATTGCATTGTATTGGTATCCCTAAATTTTTGAAACACTCTTTTATGAATATCTAAAGATATAATTCCTGGATTTCCAAAATCTGCTAAATATACCCATTCATTTACATCATCTACTGCTATGTCCTGAACAAAACTTGTTCTTGAAGCTATTTCTTCAGGGATTTCAAATCGCATTACTTCTTTTCTGGAAACAATATCAAATGCAAATATCCTAGTTTTTCCCAAATTTAATCCAGCATCCACCACCCAAAGCCTATTTTTTCTATCTATCAAAATCCCTAATGGTGAGTCAAAAGGAAAATCGTTTTTATGAGCTGCTTTTGATTGGTAACTTTCATCTGGAAAAGCCATAAAAGTATTTTTACCTGTAATCTCAATCAACTGAACATCTTGTGGTCTAAGAGGGTGTATCGTTGCAAATACACTACCATCTTTTGATGCCGTTACATTACCTAGGGCTATTGATAATTTGGCTACTATTTCTAAATCTCCTACGTTGTTAAAAATAGGAGGCCTCTTTTTCTGCCCTATACAGGTTGCTACAGAAAAAATAAATAACAAAAATAAGGCTGTTTTTATGTTCTTAAATATTCTTATCATATAAAAAGAATGATTAATTTTTTGAAAATAATGGATATAAGATCACAAGAATTTTACAACCCTTAGCACCTTAAATCTCTATGTGTGGTTAAATTATGCGTGTAACATTTTTAATATCTCACTTGGATTTGCTCGTTCTGTATAGTCTTCTGAAACAAAAGCGTATATTATGGTACGATCTTTATCTACAACATAGGTAGCAGGCATTGGCAGTTCGTAATCAAAGTTCCCGTTGTGTTTGGGAACATCCAGATTGAATGAATGATATACTTCTCTTAAATCTTCAGGCATTTGAAAAATCAACCCTATTTTTCTGGCAACATGATTATCGATATCGCTTAAAACAATAAACTTTAATTCATTTTTTTCTGAAGTAGTTAATGAGTTATCTGGTGTTTCTGGAGAAATTGCTACCAATGATGCCTTAATGTCTTTTATTTCTGGAAGTATTTCTTGTAACGCCCTTAGTTCCATATTACAATATGGGCACCATCCTCCTCTGTAAAAAGAAATAACAACTTTTCCTTTTTCTAGTAATTGAGATAAGCTAACAGTGTTTCCTATGACATCCAGTAACTCAAAATCTACCATTTGATCTCCTTCTTGCAAAGCTTGGCTAGACAGTTTTCTTTTGAGTAACTTTTGGGTACTATTGATCATAATATCCCATTTCTCTTTAGGAATATTTTGTGCAGCTGCCTCCTTTTTTGCTTTTAGTTGTTTTATTAAACTCATGTTTTATCTTTTTTCAGTTTGTTTTGCAAATATCTAGACATGAGCAACCGTATACAATGGAAAAAAAAGATAAAAGATGTAAAAAATTCCGCTACTGTTCTTTTCTATACTGTGTAGGCGTCACTCCAACATCTTTTTTGAAGTATTTAATAAAGTAATAAGGTTCTTGAAACCCCAATTGATATGCTATCATTTTACTAGAATTATCTGTAGTTAGCAATAATTTCTTTGCTTTAGTAATAACTTGTTCTGTTATAATATTGCAAGGAGTTCTATTAGTTTCTTGCTTAACCTCTTTGATCAATCGTTTTAATGGAATATTCAAAAGTTTAGCATAAGTTCCTGCGCAATAATTGTTTTCTATATTCTCTTGTATAAGATCTACAAACCGAGTATAGATTTTGGAATATGGTGCGGTTTTTACAGTATCAGTAGTCTTTAATTTTAATAAAATAATAGTAAGATAATTCAAAGTAAGGAAATCGCTAGCTTTGTTCTCTTTATAAAAAGTATCTAGTAATATTGTAAAAGAATCTAATTTTATAATATTCTGAGCTTTATAAAAAGAAGGCGAAACAGGCAAATAATCCTCTAATTGTGGATATTGATCTACATATTTTTTAGAAAATGAAATTATATAGCCTTGTATATATGGAGAAGTACTGGTAATTTCAAACTTTTTATCATAATAAAAATACGATTGCTTTTCTATTGTATATTCTTTTTCATCCGTTACAATAGAGATACTTCCTGCTATTAATAATATAAGATTCCAGTCATTTTGAGGGATATTAGTATTTATTTTTAATTTTTGTATTATCGCCATTTTAGGATATCTAATTAAGGTTTTGGTAATAGTTTACTCTTCGTAAAGAAACGCTACACAAATGATGTGCCTATATTTTATGCATCAAAACTACTCAATTTATTATATTTTTTTCCCTCCAATTCCTATACAATACTAGATTATCAAAAAAAGAGAATATTTCTCAACAAAAAGGAATAAAGTATACATTCATAATGCGCTAATCATAATCTAATCCAACATAGTCTTTATATAAAACCCTTTTACTTGTATAAGATCAATAATATCTTTCTCAGATACATTCTTAGTAGCTTCAATTCTAAGCACATTATCTATATCTTCAAGATCAACAGACCATTTAATAATCTCTGAATGATTATTAAATACAGGTTTTAAAGACCTAACTTTTTTCTTTGATTTAATATCTGTTTGAAATATCAGTAATTCCATAATAAAATTTAATATTATTCTGAATCTGTTGTACCTTCTTGTTCTTTATTAGTTTGTCGTTCGATATATCGTTGGTAATACTCATCCCCTTCTTCTTTCCAAAATTTATCATAGTGTTTCCATTTTGAAAAATCAGTTTTTGAATCTTTTTTACAAGTATCCGTTGATTCTTTTGATGATTTTTTACTTCCTCCACCAATACCGCAACCTCCAATAAGTATTTTTAATAATATAAATAATCCTACAGCTTGCCAATAGGTAAGTGGCGTTAATCCAAAAATCTCTGGCATTAGCCAGTTCCATAACCACATAATTACGAAACCAAATAAAATAACTAGTCCTGTGATAAAAATTCCTCCAAAAATGATTATTCCTACAATCTCTATTGGTGATTTTTTTCTGAATTTATGGGTGAAAAAATTTGTCATAATATATTTTTGTTTTTGTTAATCTCTATTTCTATTTTTTTATACAATATCCCAATTGCCCTATGTCTTCTAGACATTAAAGTCCCTATAGAAATCCCTGTTTTAGTTGATATTTCTCTATAGGTATACCCTTCAAAATCTACCGCTACAATGATATCTTTATATGGTGTTTTTAGCTGTTCTATACATTTTTTTAATACTACTATCATTTGGTCTGATGTATAACTGTCTGTCGATTGGTGTAACACCTCTGCTAATTCTAACAAATCATTATCTAAATCGATAGAGTTTGTTTTTTTGGTAGTTCGCATCACATCAATAATTTTATTTTTTATGGATCTATACACAAAACCTGTTACATTGTTTATTGGGGCATATCTATCTGCTCCTGAAAATAATTTTAAAGCAACATCTTGGATTATATCTTCTGCATCTCGATTAGTTGTGTCACTTATTTTAGTTTTCACATATACCTTGAGAGATTCATATTCTCTTCCAAAAAAATCGGTTAGCTTTTTATTATTTTCTGATTCCAAATTCATTAAAACCTTTTATAAACGGTTTACAATTAGAAAGACGATACTTTTTGAATGTATTGCATTTTTTAGATTTTTTTTCAAAAAACAACAAAAATTAGCGGTAGGTAGATTCTTTTATCTCATAGTATAAAATAAAAGAGTATTTGAATCGCCTATAGAAATAGAATACTTTTACAGTTTCTTCGATCAATAATTTTGGAGTAAGTTCACTATGCATGTTATAATAAACTTAAAAACGCCACAGGAAATCCGTAGCGTTTTTAAGTTTAATGTACTAATTCTAAATAACGATTAAAACGAAATCTAGTTTTTACTTTACAGGAGAATGCTCATTTACCCATTTTAATATTGCTTTTTTGTTGAAAACACAAAACACTAAATACGTTACAAACATAACAATCCATATTAGTAACATTCGAATCCCGGAAACATCTGAAAACAGGAGTATCATTTGTGAAATAAAACCTGTGATCCACGATATTAAAATAGTTCCGATTAATATTCCAAAACCGGTTTTAAAATAAGCACTAATACCTAATTTTCTAAATATATACATTGGGATCATCAAAAGGAAAATAGTAAAGAAAACCCCAAATGCCGCCCACATAACCATAAATATAGGCTCCCGATCTATTGCTTTTAGTAGATCTATAAAACTAAAATTCAATTCCATTATATACTTTTTCGTCGTTTGTAATTTGTAATAATTGCTTCTCTTTATAATCCATAAATTTAGATAAGATCACTGTAGGAAGCTCTGCAATACCTATATTATACATCGTAACACTTTCATTATAAAATTCTCGTCGGTCTGCAATTGCATCTTCAATTCCCGAAACTCTTTGCTGTAAGAGCATAAAATTATTATTTGCTTTCAAATCCGGGTAGTTCTCCGATACTGCAAAAATAGATTTGACCATTTTATCCATTTCATTAGATAACATAATTTTATCCTCATCTTTTGTAGAATTTAGAAAATCTGTTCTCAGTTTTGTGAGTTTGGTAAGCGTAGCTTCTTCATATTTCATGCTTTCTTTTACTACCTTTATAAGATTAGGTATTTCGTCTGCTCTTTGTTTTAGCAAAATATCAATATTAAAAAATGACTTCGCTACATTGTTTTTTAGCATTATTAGCTTGTTATAAGCAGAAACGATAATACTAATAACCCCAAGTGCTAATAAAGCTAAGATGGAGTAAGAGATAAGTGGATTCATAAATTATTATTTTAACTATTAAAAATTATCTTGATTTGGTTTCGTATCATCTTCTGGAGCAACTTCATTTTTTGTAGCTTGTCCTGCTTCTATTGCATCTGCTTCCTTTATATCTTCATTTATAGGATCTTGCTCTATAACAGTATTTGCATCTATATTGGTAATAAATTTTGGTGCATCTATTATAAGTGTATCGTTTTCTATTCGTATTGGCGAGATTAGAATAAGCGATGCTATAAAAGCAAAAACGCAGGTAAATAATATAAATGAGTTAAGTAAAGGTTTGTAGGTATTATAATACTTCACTTTATCTACAGGTGCAATTGCAAATACTTTTTTGATATCCTCGTATTCAAAAACAGGTTGGTTGTTTTCTTTTAAACTTGCTTTACCGATCAATAACATTTTATCATTTGGTTGTAAAATGAATTGTGTGTATCTCTTTCCAGACCCTCTATATTGCTCATCCTCGGGAACGTATACAAATTCCATTTTATCGGGATTCACTTCAATTTTACCCGTTTCGTCTACCATATAAAAAGGGTTACAGGTTATTTCATCAAAGATGGTAGAAAAACTATCCCGACCATCTTTATCGCTACTTATTTTTTCTATTCTATACCTAAAACCAATACACTCTTTACTTTTTATAGGAGAAACTACTGGTTTTATCATCTCGAGAGTACCTTCTATTTCTGCTAAGCCCATTGCAACCGAACGAATAGTAGCTGTTGGTAAAATTTTTTGATACTTCAAAAACCTGCTTTTATTGCTCGGAAAAAAGGAGGATAGCACAGGGATTATTAAAAACAATAATAAAAGGGCATAAGGACCAATAAGGAAAAAACTTATAAAAAATAGTATCCCAAATAAAATACCTGCTATTTTTTTCCATAATGGAGTCTCTTTTACATTGTATTTCCTTTTTATTTTGGCTATTTCTTTTTTCTCTTTATTTACAGATCTAATCCCTGAGTAAATAGCTCCAATAATCCCTAATAAAAAAACAGATATAAAATGGAATAATAATAATGGGAGAACCAATCTTTTGTCTATTACCGAGGCTATCAATAGTGATAAAGGGTTTAATACAAAGAACAACCAAGGTTTAAACTTTAGATTAAATAATCCGCCTAATATCACAGTATGAAAAATAGCAATCCCACAACTAAAGAACATAAAAAAGAGAACCTGAGGTGTATCTGCTTCATTTTTTAGTAAAAAATCGATAATATCATTCATTTTTTTGACTTGGGTTTAATGATATATAATCCGTTTGCGCCATTTTCTGTTTCTCCTGTTTGCGGGTTATAATAATTTGGACTACCTTCATAATAAAAGAAAGCTACTTTAGATTTATGTCTTTCGTGTTTTGGTAATTCATAAAGAAAAATACCTTTATCTATATTTGATTCTCCATAATATTTTATAGCATTTTCTTTAAAAAACAAGTTTTCTTTGTTGTAAGTTAAATTAAAAAATGCTGTTACTTCAAACGAAGGGGTTACCCAATTTGGAAGATCCCAATACCCTCCTGTATGATAATACTTTTCTTTTTTATAAGACAATACTTTTAGTGTGTTTTCAGAGTTATAATGAAAACTTTTTTCCTTTAAAATCTGTGTATAATACGTATCGAAGTATTTATCGGTATTACGGGTCATTCCCGAGCCTTCTGAGGTGTACCGCTTATGTTTATCGTCCTTTAATACTATTAGCTTTTTGTTTGCAAACTTTGCTGGAAAATTTTCAAAATCTATCTGCCCAATAGTATCCTTTGTTTCTAAATTGTTAGACAAATGGGTAAATCTATACTCTCCTTTTTGAGAAAAAATTAATTTCCATTGGGTATTGATTTTAAAATACATGGGATAGCATTGGCATTCCAGATCTATATTTTGGTCTGTTTCATAAACTACCAGTTCTGCTTCCTTATAACTTTTCTCAAATTCTATTTTAAAATCTTCCTCCTTAACTTCGTTATTCCTATTTATTATTTCAGAAAAAGTATGGTACCTCATTTCGTTTCCAGAAAAATCGTATACTCCGTTCTTCACAAATACATACGGGATAAAATTAGCAAAACTTGCTGTAGAACTATATTCCTCTTGATCTAAAGAGTTTGTTATAAGGACGTTTCCTTCTCTATCTATTTTTGTTAATCCTTTACCGTTTCGTAAATAAAACTGGCTTTTGCTACTATCAAACAGTATAGGAAAAGTACTTGACATTGGAGCAATCACATAACTATCAGAGGCTACATCATCTTTTAATGATGTAAATCCTTTATATGCTTTAGGTCTGAATATATCGGCATTTGTAATATTAATAATACTACATCTATCTAAAAAGAGGAAACAAAACAGTACAAAAACAGATATAATTATAATCATTTTTTTCATAAGCACTACTAGATCTAGTCAACTACCTATTTTTATTCATCAATAATTCCAAAGCTAACTTACAAGGTATATTTATATATAATTTATTTTCAAAGCACCATAAGGAATTAACCATTCAATAAGAAGACATCTCAATTTTATAAATCCATATCATAAGTAAAGGTTCTATATCGTATTAACTCTAATGGCATGTCGCTTTTGGGTTTTGTATAATAGAAATTATGATAATAGGTTATAAATCGGGGAACACTCCCTTTTTTCCATTTACCAGAAAGCGGGGTAAAATTAATAACAGAAGTATCTTTTTTGCTCCAAACATCATATTTTCTTGCGAGAGAAACGAGCTTACCTTCATCAAAAAAAACGAGTTTACAACTATCTTTAGGCATCCATTTGAATTCGTTTTTATATAATCTTTCTCTTTCTTTATATACCCATTCTTTTTTCATTCCTCGCAATTGCGATATTTCATATTCTGCTAATTGTATTTTATGTACAAATGATTTTGCATTTGCATTTTTAACATCTGATATCAATGTTTCATACGCTTTATAAACACTATCTAATAATATGTTTTTATCTAGCAATCGTAAATCTATAGCGTTTTCCCAACTATTAAATTCGTATTCTGGACTTGCCTCAAAGGTTATTTCTTTGCTATAATATCCTTTTTCAAAATCTTCTTTTTTTAAATCTGAATATAAGATTTCGAAATTCTTTATTTCTTTTTCCTCATAAAACTCGTCTGTTATATTCGTTTTTTCTAGTTCGAATTTTAATACTGGATCGTCATTTTTAGGAGTATATCCTTTCATTAAAGTAACATTCAAATCCAATACTATTTTTAATTTCTGTGTTCCTTTTTTATGGATAGCCATATCAATAAAAGAACTATTAACACGAACCAAACTTTGTATAACAGGAAAATTGTTTACAAAAACCTCAACAGGGTAATGAGTTTGAAGGTTTACAGAATAATCTAATTTGGATTTGTTATAGATGATTTTTTCTACTAAACCTTTCTCCTCATTTATTTGCCCAGTACAAGAAACAGATAGTATTGTAAAGACAATTGTAGCAGCTAGTCTCGAAATAATCTTTTTTTTAAACTGAAATCTAACTGGTGTAATTTTAATCATGTATCGTACTGTATTTGTTATACTAGTTCTTATTTTGGTGCATTGTTACCCTAAATTGAAGGCTTTTTCACCACTTATCCCAAAAAGCGCAAAGTAACAAACAAATAGGTAACGAATATCTCATTGAAAGGAGAAAAATTAAATCAGTAATAATTTATTTGGATTGTTTTCTTACATCATTTTCCCTAATATTTCTTTCATCATTTTTGCGGCCAAAAAAGCTGTCATATTTTGAAAGTCTCTATTCGGGTTATATTCTACTATATCTGCTCCTATAATCTCAGCATCCAGATGATGAATTAAATCGATTACTTGTCTAGAAGTTAACCCTCCTGGTTCATGATGTGAAACTCCGGGTGCAAAAGCAGGATCAAACGCATCCATATCTAAAGATATATAAAGCGGGTTTTCAAATTTTGGTATTACAGATACATCCAAATCTTTCATTTGGTGGATTTCAACATTATATTTTTTTGCTTGTTCTTCTTGATGGGTATTTAATGTTCTGATACCAACTTGAACAAGTCTGGTTGCCAATCCTGCTTCCATAATTCTGGCAAATGGACAAGCATGAGAATATATATCTCCTTCATAATTATCATACAAATCTGAATGTGCATCAATATGAAGAATATCTAACTTAGGGTATTTTTCCTTATGTGCTTTAACTATTGGAAAAGTAATAGAATGATCCCCTCCAAGTGTAAAAACTTTGTGGTCCAGATGAAGATGATTTTTAGTTATTTTTTCTATATCAAAATATTCCTGTATGTCAAAATCTCCTTGATCTTGGATATTAGCGTTTTCTATGCAGTTTCCATTCTCTGCAAATAAATTTAATGAACCACAATTTAAAGCTTCTCTAATCAATGGAGGTGCTAGTTTTGGGCCTTTCTGATAAGATGATTTTTCATCAAATTTTATTCCTTGTATACTTATTTTATTCATTTAATTTGAATAGACATTAGGATTGGTATCCAAATATACAGAAAAGATGATATCGTTTAATGTAAAAGACTATTCTTGAAAAGCTAATCATGCCACAAAATAGAGTTGTACTCTTTATTCTTTTCGAAACCCTAATGTTCTGGTTGTCTTTTCTCCAACAAAAAGTTGCAATTGTTCTTTATAAGAGGCTATAATATTTTCAAACAACAAATCAAAAAACGCCTGATATGAAAGAGGATCTCCTTTCTTGATTTCAAATTCTTCTTTACTATTATTATATTTAATTAGATACGTATCCTCTCCATTTTTTCTATACATTAAATGAATACGTATTAATTCTTCAGGGAGTGTTTCTGGTGCTTTACAAACAGTTAACCCAACTCCAAAATGCCAAAAAAGATCTTTCTTTAAAGAGATAGCATGGATCAATGCATCAGGCACTAGATCAAATCCTTTTTGCTCATTGATTTTAAATAAGGAAAACTGGCTTTCTGGGATATTGTAGTATGCTTTTAATTCTCGAACTATCTCTATAGCAAATACGTGACAATCTTTTTTATATTCTTCAAAATTATTTTGTGCTTCACCATAAGCAGCGCATAATTGATGAAATTTTGTAACCTCCATAGAATAAATTAAAAAGTTAATAGTATTATTAGACGAAGATCATACGAGTTGCTTACTTTAATAGAATTTACTTTTGAGAGTATTTCTGTTTAATTCAAATAAAATACTACTCTACTAATCCTTCTCCTTCCATATATACATCTTCTAGCTGTTCTTTTATTTTATCAGATGGATTTGCCCACATTCCTCGTTGTATTGCTTCCAGCAATCGTTCGCTCATGTCTCTTAATGCCCAAGGATTATTTTGTTTTATAAACTCTTTGTTTTCGGGAGTTAACAAATAACTTTCGGTAATCCCTTCATACATAAAGTCATCGATCAAATTAGTAGTTGCATCATAAGCAAATAGATAATCCAAGGTAGCTGCCATTTCAAAAGCGCCTTTATATCCATGGCGTTGTACTCCTGCAATCCATTTAGGGTTAATTACCCGGGAGCGATATACCTTTAAGAGTTCTTCTTTTAATGTTTTTACTTTAGGAGTTTCTGGTCTGGAGTTATCTCCAAAATAAATTTCGGCATCGTTCCCTTTTATAGTTTTTACTGCATTTGCTAATCCCCCATGAAATTGATAGTAATCATCACTATCCAAAATATCATGTTCCCGATTATCCTGATTTTGCATTACAATCTGCATGGCTTGTAATCGGTATTGAAAAGACTCATGAGCAGACACTCCTTTTTTAGAATTCCCGTAGGCATAGCCACTCCAGTTGATATATACTTTTGCCAGATCCTCTTGCGTTTGCCAGTTTTTTTCATCGATTACCGCTTGTAATCCCGCACCATAAGCTCCTGGTTTTGATCCAAAAACACGATATAAAGCACGTTGTGTTGCTTCTTCTTGTGACAATCCTTGTTCTTGCCATTGGTTTTGTTCTGCTAAAAATCGTTTTCGGATTGGGTTATCCTCTAAAGGCTCTTCCAGATTAGCCAAGCGGGTAACTACCGCAGTAAATAAATTAATCACATCGGGAAATGCATCTCTAAAAAAACCAGAGATTCGCAAAGTTACATCTACTCTGGGTCTTCCTAATTGTATCATTGGGATCACTTCAAAGTCTGTTACTCTTCGGTTTACATTTTTCCAAATTGGTCGTACCCCCATTAATGCAAATGCTTGTGCTATGTCATCTCCTCCTGTACGCATGGTCGAGGTTCCCCAAACAGAAATCCCTATGGTTTCGGGGTACTCTCCGTTTTCCTGCAAATAGCGATCAATAATCAATTGGGCACTTTTTTCTCCTAACTGATATGCGGTTTCGGTAGGAATGGTACGTACATCTACAGAGTAAAAGTTTCGTCCTGTAGGCAATAGATCTAATCTACCTCGTGTTGGTGCTCCAGATGGTCCCGATGGAACATAATATCCATTAAGCCCATCTAAAAGGCAAGTTACCTCGTCTGTAGTTCGTTCTACTTTTACTAAGGTACTTGCTTTTATTTGTTGTAATTGTATTGCGGTTCTTGGATAGAGTTTTGGTAATATCCCTTCTTCTAAATACAAGATAAGTACTCTTTTTACTATGTTTTCTAATTGTGCAGTAACTTGCCCCGCAGTTTTACAAAAAACATCCTCAATGGTTAACTCCATCGGTTCTGTATAGGCTATTTCTAAAATATTTTGGGTGATTTCTAAATCTTTAGCTAATGCTTGTGTTATGCCTTCTTGGTGGTATCCCGGCACACGATGTAATGCGATTAACAAATCAATAAGCTGCTCGTCTACGGGGGACTTTCCAAAAATATGCAGTCCATCTCTAATCTGTGCTTCTTTCAACTCACATAAATACCCGTCTAGCTTCACCAATAGCTCATCTACATCCTCGGTGGCTATCCCTAAGTCGATATTTAGCTTTGTTTCTTTTACCATTGCGGCTATCTCTTTTTCTAATACTCTGGCCCGTTTTGGGTCTAGGGATGCTGCTTCATAATATTCGTCTACTAGGTGTTCTAATTTTATCAAACCACCATAGGTTTCTGCACGAGTCATCGGCGGAATTAAATGATCGATAATCACTGCCTGATTGCGCCGTTTTGCTTGTGTGCCTTCTCCCGGATCATTAATAATGAAAGGATAAAAATGGGGCAATGCGCCAAATACGGCTGCTGGAAAACAAGTTTCAGGATCCAGAGATACACTTTTTCCTGGTAGCCATTCCAGGTTTCCGTGTTTTCCTAAATGGATTACTGCATCTGCGTTATAGCTTTGTTGTACCCAAAAATAATATGCTAAATATGAATAGGTTGGTGGCAAATCGGGAGAATGGTAAATTGCTTGTGGGTCTTGATTGTATCCTCGTGACGGCTGAATGCTCACAAATATATTTCCTAATAAAAATCCGGAAACGATAAACCCAGTACCTGTATAATAGGGGTCTTCTTCTGGTTCTCCCCATTGTTCTTTTATTTTATTTTGTAATTCGTTTGACAATGTAGAGAAACAGCTATCAAAATCGAAACGTTCAAAAACCAGTGCGTATGGTCTTGTTCTTGTAGTGGTAATATCATTAGTCGTTACCTGCGTTATCCAGTGCATCAGTTCTGTACCGTTTTGAGGTAATTGCTCTCCTACGTCGTATCCTTCCGCTTTAAGCGCATCTAATAAAACAATACAACTTTCTGGTGTATCCAAACCCACTCCATTAGCCAAACGGCTATCTTTATTTGGGTAATTTGGCAAGATAACGGCTACTTTTTTATCTGTGTTCTTTTTATACTGTAGCGCCGTCCATCGTTGTGCTAGTTCTGCCATAAACTCACATGCGGGGAGATATGCTTCATATTTTAAGATCGAACTATCCGTAAGGGTATCTTTGGTTATTTCTTTTTTAAAAGAAACCGCACGACCAATGATTCGCCCATCAATTTCGGGCAAGGCTATATTCATCGCAATATCGGTAGGGGGTAATCCAAAAAGCCCGTCTTGCCATACCTCTTTATTCGAAGTAGAGAATATGGCTTGCAATACTGGTACTTTTAGTTTTTCAAAAATAAATACAGAACCATCCATCGGCTTGATGGTAAATCCTGTCGTATTCATAATGGTATGGATATTACGTTTTCCATTATATGTCATCAACATTTCTACCTGCTCTACTAACTCTGGATCTCTTAAATTACTAGCAAATACCACAAAGGCATTCATCCCTCTGCTATGTAGCGCACTAGCTATCACATGCAACGGCTCCATATTATCCGACAGGTAATGGGTACGATATGCTAACAATACCACCGTAGGTTTAGATGTATCTATTATAGGTTCTAAAACTTCCTGAGAGATCCTCCCTGTTTTTTGGGTATACAAAAATACCTCTGCAATAGATGTAGGAGGTACCATAGTAAAAGTGGCGCCAAAAAAAGTGTTTTGTATATAGTTAAGTAATGCTATGGCGTTTTCTTTTCCCCCTTCTTGTAAATATTGTCTGCATTGATGTACTATTTGCAAATCTGCTGAGGATAATTGCATCAGTTCAAAATCGGGTTCATGCGCAGGTAAAAACAATACCGTATTACCTGTTTGTTCCTGCAGCTCAACCAAAGATTCTACTAAATATTTATAGTAACTAACACCGCCAAGCATGCTACAAACAATTACTTTAGCTTTGCTTAGTACTTCTTCGAGGTAGGTATCGATAGTTAGTTCTTGTTTAAGATATACCAGATTGGTCATTCGTAAACTGGGTAGTGTATCTCCTTCGGTTTGGTGTAGCTCCTTATAGGCTTCATTTAAGGTATGGATTTCTGTATCTCCTGCGCTAAGAAATACAATATCGCCTGGTTGTTGCTCTATATAAAATATCCCATCGTCATTGGGGTTCCACCCTCCGGGTATGGTTGCTATTAAATGCATAACTCTGCTGGTTGTTCTAACGCTGCCCAATACAAATGTATGTAGCTGGCGTATACGTTTTGGTATTGGTATATTTTTGTGGTAACTTCTTTTTCCCTTGCGGAAAATACTTTTGCTATTGTTGGGATGTTACTATCATTAAGTACTTTAGAATAATGAAATTCGTGTCCCCAAACTTCTATATCCTTAAAAATTAATTTACGATATCCTAAGGATAGTTTTTTGTCTTGCATAGAGGTATGAAACGGAAATACCTCTGCCATAGGATATGCAGTTCCTTCTTCATTAACAATAGTAGTTCCTAAGTACATCATTCCGCCGCATTCTGCCAATATTTTTAATCCCCGATCTGCGGCTTGTTTAATTTGGTTTCGCATTGTAGTATTCGCAGACAATGCTTCTACATATAATTCTGGATATCCTCCTGCCAGATAAATGCCATCTGCTTCTGGTAGTTTTTGATCCCTGATTGGACTAAAATATATAATCTCTGCTATCGTTTCTAACCATTTTAGGTTTTCTAGATAGGTAAATGTAAATGCTTCGTCTTTGGCAACCGCGATTCTATATTTTTTTGCTTCTGTTGTCTTTACAGGAATTTTAAGATCGATTTTAGGATAGGTTTTGGTGTGTTCCAAAAGTTTTGGCAACGATATATGGGTTGCTATATGTTGGGCTGCTTTTTCGATAACATTTTCAAAAAGGTCTTCAATATGTAGCCCCAAATGTCTCGACGGAATGGCTATCTGATCGTTTGGTGGGATATATCCTAATGATGGAATCCCGACCGTATCGCACGCTTCTTTTAAAAAGGCGTAGTGGGATTCTGTTTTTACGAAATTAAATATAACGCCTGCAATCTTAACTTGGGGGTCAAAAGTTTTTAACCCATGTAAGATCGGAGCTATTGTATATGCCATACTACTTGCATTTACTACCAAAATCACGGGTATATCCAACATTTTGGCTATCGCTGCAGAACTTCCTTCATCTTTTACGGCGCCATCAAACAATCCCATTACTCCTTCTACAATACTAATATCGGAAGCCGCATTATATCGCTCAAAAACATCGATCATGTGTTGTGCAGGCATCATAATTGTATCTAAATTTATTGCTGCTTTTCTTGCTGCAGTGCCATGATGAATGGTATCGATATAATCGGGCCCGCATTTAAAAGTTTGTACGTTATACCCCTGATTACCATACCACCGTGAAATTCCCAGGGTAAGTGTTGTTTTTCCTGAGTTACTCCACGGAGCTGCTATTAAAAATGCTTTGGACATAGGTTTATAAAGAATTGAGATTTTAGATCACTACACTTTTAGAAGTTAGACCGCTTTGCTGTTAGAGATTAGACTGTTTAATTTTTATAACTACATACCAAAGATAGTTTAGTGTACAAGATATCACAAGAGTACTTTTGTATAGTTTTGTTTGGATCGCTACGCTTTTAGAAGTCAGACCGCTTTGCTGTTAGATATTAGACTGTTTGATTTTTATAACTACATACCAAAGCCTGAATTTTAAATATAAAACCGAAAAATAATAAATGTAAAAATTCAACAATAGATTGCTGAAGCACTCGAAACCGAAGCCTGGCACCATATTTACCATTCCCGCAGCTTATTTTATGTCTCCCGGCGATATAGAACTCCTTCCCGGCAATAAAAAACCCTTCCCGTAGGTGTGTTTACCTTTCCCGCAAGTACAGAGACCCTTCCCAGCAGTTAGCAATGCTCTCCTGGCACTATAAAACCTTTTCCCGGGATTGTTGTACCCCTTCCCGGCTATCCAAAGTATCTTCCCGGCTGCCGGGAGCAAGTATATCATGGGTTGGGGTCACTCTAAAGGCGTCCTTTGTAAAGATTGCATAGCTGGCAGAGGCACTCGAAGCTCAGGGATTGTGGTTACAAATCGCGGGATATGGCACTCGAAGCAAATTATCATAAGAATACCCTTCGGCAAGCTCAGGGTGACATTCCTTTTTATAATTGTATATCTCTGTACACATAATTATTCAAATCACTAAAAATCAGAAATGGTACTATAACCAAGTCGTAACTGCTGTGCCAATTGCTGTGCTTTGCCTAATCGTACAAAACCATGTTCTGTATCTACAATGGTGGCTTTAGGGATTCTGGCAAGGTACTTTTTGTAGGTAGTAACTGCGTATTGAAACGGGTTTTCTGTTCCTGTATTTATTTTTCCATCGGTAAAGACAAACAATTGTACGGTTTGCATATTCATGGATCGTAAAACTTCGTATACCTTAAAAAAGGCCGCTCCTAAATTGGTTTTCCCTCCTGTTTTTAATTGATTATTTACCGATAAGATTTGCTGTGTGTTAGATGTAAATTCCTGAAAAACTTTTGCAGTTGTGTCTTGTAAACCTACAATGGCATACTGTACTTTTTGCATTGGGCAGGAAGTAATCGTTTTTTCGATAATGCCTTTTATATATCCCATCTGTTGCTCTATCGCCATAGATGCACTGGTATCTACCAAAAATATAATTCGCGCTACCGCTTTTTTTGTTGCTTGTTTGTATATAGCTGTAAATCTATCGGTACGAAGATAGTTTTTTACCGATTGCAATACCGAAATTTCAGGTTGTTGCTGAGCTGGATACGATACCTGATACCGATTTTGTAATGTATCTAATGGGACTTCTTGTTTTTTGGTTGCTTTTGGGGCGGTAAATTTTAAGCCTTTTTGTACGGTTTTTGGTAATTGAAATGTCGTATTGCTTTGCCCGTTTTGAGGAGCTGTTTCCTCTTTAGATTCTTGATTTTTTAGGTTAGAAGATGGTTCCTGATCTTGATTAGAGGGCGGTGTATACTCTTTTGCTCGATGTTGTAATACAAATGGTGCAATTATAGATACCATTTCTGTGGTTACCTGTTCCTTATCATGATATGCGGCATAGGCTCTTGCTGTTTTTAGCAATAGAATATCCGCACGCATTCCTTCTACCTGATTAGCAATGGTGAGTTCTGCACATTGCTCTTGTATGGATTCTGAAATGTTTACTTTATGAAGTCGCTCTTTGGCTAAAAGAATCCGGGTTTTCATGGCTCTTTCTTCTTTTTCAAACTTTTGATAAAATGCTTCTGGATCACTATCAAAGTTAAGGCGTTGCATGGCTATCTTGGTACGGGTTTTTATTTCTTTTGGGGTAGTGATATGCACACTTAGTCCAAATCGATCTAATAATTGGGGGCGCAACGCTCCTTCTTCGGGGTTCATGGTGCCTACCAAACAAAACCGACTATCCATCCACTGCGAAATTCCTTCGCGCTCCAGAGGATAGCCTCCTGTTGCTGATGCATCTAGTAATACATCCATTAGATAATCATTCAATAAATTTACCTCGTCGATATATAAAAACCCCTGATGTGCTTGTGCCAGTAATCCTTTGTCTACAATGATAGTCTTTTGATTAATTAATGCTTCCAGATTAATGCTTCCCAGCACCCTATCCTCGGTAGCACCTATTGGCAAATTAATAAAAGGAAACTTGTCTCCCATTAATTGACTTAATCCCCGTACCATAGTGGTTTTGGCGGTACCTTTATCTCCTGTTGCCAACACGCCACCAATACTTGGATCTACCAGATTGAGTACTAAACATAATTTTAAATCTTCCTGATCCAGGATCGCAGTAAAAGGATAGGTGTATTTGGATTGCATTAGCGTATGTATGATTTTTGATCTTAATGGATGGTAAAAATACGGAATTATGTTTGTGGCAACGACAAGTATAATACATTCATACTAATAAAAGAGCTGTCCTCTGGTGTAAACCGGGGTCATTTTAATCATACCAATCATAGGCTAAATCTTTCCAATTTGAATTTTCTTCTTCTATAAGGTCTATTTTCCATTGTCGATTCCAAGATTTCAATCTTTTCTCTCTAGTGATAGCATCATTTACATATTGGTACACCTCAAAATAAACTAATTTATCTACTCCATATTTTTTAGTGAAACCTTCTACACTTTTATTTTTATGCTCAAAAATCCTTCTTTCTAGATTATTAGTCATACCTATATAGAGTGTTTCATTCTTTTTATTTGTAAGTATATAAACAGCATATTGATGTTTAGGTTTTAGCATGTGATTTACATTTGGATTCCAGTTTACACTGGAAGGACAAGACTTTTAGATAAAAATAATGTTTAATTACTTAAAGTCAATCTCTAACAAGGAAATCTTATATAGATTCTAGCATTTAGTTTATCCTGAGCTTTCTGAAGGGCTGGAAGGAAAAATCAAAAACAAGCCCTGTCATTCCAGACTTGATCTGGAATCCAGTATGGAGCAGCAATTCCCTCATGGATTCCAGTTTACACTGGAATGACAAATCAAAGACGAACGCTGTCATTCCAGACTTGATCTGGAATCCACCGTGGGGAGCAACAACCTCTTTATAGATTCCAGCCATAGTTTATCCTGAGCAGAATCGAAGGGCTGGAAGGACAAAACAAAAACAAACGCTGTCATTCCAGACTTGATCTGGATTCCAGCCTACGCTGGAAGGAAAAAACAAAGACAAACCCTGTCCTTCCAGACTTGATCTGGAATCAAGTTTTTCTAGTTACAAGTCATCGTGTACTCTTTATAAGGTACATTTTCTATCCTACAAACCCCGTTATGATGGGAACAAGCACCTCTTCCTACACTATTGCTAGACGTGCCATCACAGCATCTGGATATTTGGTAATATCTGGTTCTTGCTATTAATTCTCTATATTCATAACACGCTTCTTTATTTCCAAGTTCCATAGATTGTTTAAAGAATTTACGAGCCTTAGTTTTGTTTTTAATATTTAAGTATGAAATTCCCAGATTGTAATAATACTGGTCGTTTTTGGGTTCGATCTGGATAGCTTCTTTAAATAGTGGAATCGCAAAGTTATTCTTCTTTATTAAAGAAAACAAAACCCCTTTTTGATTTTTAAACCTGCCTTGTAAAGGATATTGATCTTCTAAATGAGAAAACAATTGTATGGCATGTATGGTATCTCCTATAGCTAAAAATGTACTCGCGGCATATTCTACCGTTTGGATATGTTTTATGGAGTCTGTTTTATAGAGCATTACTTCTTCTAACAGGAGTTTTTTTACCTCGGCAGTGTCTCCTTTTTTTAGTTGCCACTCTATCAGCTCAAGGATTCGTTGATTTTTAATACTATCGTTTTGACTAAGCTTTACTGTTTTTTCGAAATCTTCTTTACTATGTATCGTATCCTGAACTTCTTGCAAAAGCTTACCTCTTAGTTCATAAAAATCTGTTCTTGCACTATCTTTACGAATAGCTATGTTTATAGCTTTAATGCCTTCATGATACTTTTTATCGGCTAGATATTGCTGCGCTTCTTTAAATTTACTTTCTCCGGAATTGGATGTAGTATAACTTGCAATTATATATAGTAAACCGAAAAATATAAGTATTGGAAGACACCCAAATTTGAAGATTTTTAAATTTATATTTCTCCTTTTTGATAAGGCTTCTTTACTTAAATTGCTTGTGCTAAAAAGAGCTTCTTTGGTGATTTTATCCATGTTTTGTATATGCTATACTCTTTAATCTAGTGTACTTATAAAGAAAAAAAAATCTAAATATTATTTACTCTTTTTATGGAGCAATCCAGTCAAAATCTATTAAGTGTTCCAGATTATCTGTTCTTTTATCATCTGGATTTGATCTTAAATATTTACCACTAATTCCGTTAACAACAGTTACTTCTTCTCCTATCTCCCAAATAGCTTGAACATAATCCCAGACCCATGTTGTAGCTGCATTCCCTCTTGTTTCCAGCAGTTTTACTGCATCATCTTTTGCCATTTTTATTGCTCTGGTAGCTGATTTTCCTTCTACATTATGAAAAGCGTAATGAGTGATAACATTATTGGAGTTTTTCCAGCCCCCTGATATTCTATATAAAACCATATCTATTGTATTTTATAATTTATTTTTGGTTTTTATTTTGTTTCTATTATTCCCTCTCCCTAATCTTCATATCCACACAAGGTTCTACCCTCTTCTTTTGCTTCTTCTAGAGATATCGGATAGGTTTTTGTAGAGCATTTTTTTAGCCCCCTGCAATCCTCATCATAATGGTATCTTTTGCTTTTTGGGCCATTGCAGATATATACTTTTTTATCTAATTTTAGTAGTACCGAAGAAGGTAACATGGATACTATAAGGAACAGGTGGATTATTAGTTTGCTTATCATTATCTTTTATTTTATTAGTTACATTTACAACCTTCTCCTACTATCCATTTACAACAGGGATCTTGCTGGCATTGGGCTTTCCTTTTCCCAGAGCAGCCACAATTAGCGGTTGTCGGGCAATTATTGGTGGTGTTTTCATTACTTAAATGTTCGCAAGCTATCCCATCGCTATCATGATCCAAATCGTTTCTGCATTCAGGGTCTGCCTCAAAAGCTCTTTGTGCTTCTTGTTGCGTTCTATAATCCTCGCAATTGGTATCGACACAGGTTTTTGGTGTTATGCCTAAATCCGGGGCAGAACATGAGCTGTCTATAAACAACAGTGCTAATAGTATGAATATGGGTTTTAAAGAGTATGAATTTTTCATTTTAGATATATTATGGTTTATAGTAAAACAGAGAGTATGAGTATAAAAAATACGGCTATGTTAATACCTGTTATAAAAAAGAGCAATAGCATACAACCTTTACCTTTCTTAAAAGATTTTTTGTAGGATAACCCAGAGATCCCTGTTTTAATAGAATATCCTCTGGAACTTATGGTTCCTATCTTAGATCGGTAACTGGGCGAGATTCCTGATTTACTAATGTTCAACCCAAATCTTTTTCCTAGTTTAATACGTTTATGGTATTGAAAAGCCATACTGGTTTGTTTTACATAAAGGTTGCTCTAAAAAAGCAGTTTGCTTTTGTACATAGCTTTTATAAGAACAACCTTTGGTATTCCCAATTAATTCACAACCTCTAATGTTGTATCTTCTATACCTGCGATTGGGGCATTGGTTTTTACAGATGCAATACCATTTTCTCTGGATGCTTTGGTAGTATACATTTCGCTTTTACCGATAATCTCTCCATTAACTGCTTTTAGATTGAAATAAAACTGTTCGTTTTTAGCTTCTTTTCGATCATATCGCTCATCGATTGGGGCATTGTTTTTTACAGATGTAATACCTGCTTTACAACCTTGTTTTGTAGTATACATTTCACTGGTTAAAATAACCTTACCATTTAAAGCATGTAGATTAAAATAGAATTGATTGTTGTTACTTCCTTTAATTTGAAATTTTGGATTACTCATTTTTTTGTGTTTTAAATTCATGATTAATTTCTGATACAAAACTCGTATATAACCGCAGGCAGGACAATCGTTAGATCCTAGTATATTATATCCTTAGAATTGAGGATATTTTTAATTGCCTCTCTAGTGCAGACTGTGATATAAATGGATTCTACCCTTTAGTTTATACTGAGCTTGCTGAAGGATTGGAAGGACAAATCAAAAACAAGCCCTATCATTCCAGACTTGATCTGGAATCTACTGTGAAGCAACAATACCCTTATGGATTCCAGTCTACACTGGAATGACAAAACAAAAACAAGCCCTGTCATTCCAGACTTAATCTGGAATCCAGTATGGGTGCAACAATACTTTCATGGATTCTACCCTTTAGTTTATCCTGAGCAGAATCGAAGGGTTGGAAAAACAAATCGAAAGGAACTTATATCATCAAATATAAATTAATTGACAATTACTACTAACCATCATGGTATTGGGTGGAGATAAATAGGCTTTATTGTACTTGTCTATGATTCCTAAAAATATTTTATCCTGTTCTATAAAAAGATGCTTTATTATTTTTACATCTACAGGGGTTGTAATCTTAAGATCTGCTAAGGTAGTGTTTTGAATACACTCTCCCCTATTTTCAAAAAGTGCGTAAAACAAAGCCGATATATTAGGGTTTTTTATGCAACTGCCTATAATTTTGGCATCGATCAACTCTTTATAAATAATCTCATCCCCATTGATTTTATCCTGTATAATTTCTGCATTCTGCTCGTCATTTATTTCGGCTATCGTGTGTACATGAGGGGCATTTTTTTCTATATGAAATACAGTCATTACAGTTCGTAAGTCAATATCCCTTATAGTATCATGTTCTCCTGATTCGGCAAAAACTATTGCGTTTTTTGCTTTACTAACATTTACCTTCTCAAGACTTTGATACTCTGTGTAGTCTGCATTTACGTAGATAACCCCAGAGATGTCTTCTACTTTCTTGGTAGTAATCAATACTACATTGTTATGGTTTTTTTTGTCTTTTAACAGGTCTTCTATAACATTTTGAGAGGACTTGGTATATCCGCATATTATGGTATGATCTGTAAGGTTTAATTTTTGAATCTTACCTGAAGTTAGTATATCCATGACACGTTTTATTTTATTAATAGTTATTGAAACAAAAAAGCCAAAAATGGCCATATTAGATACTAGTAGAAGTCCTGATAAAATTTTTCCTGTGCTAGTGGTTGGCGTATCATCCACTAACTCTATTGTTTTTAACGAATACAACAGGGTATCTGTATAGGATGAGAACACCTGATCTCCATAAGGGTTTTCTGAAATATATAATCCAAAGGAGGTGGTTAATAATAAGATGACTGTTGCGGTAAAAAATATATAGAACACCCTGTTTTCTTCTCGCATACCCCTAAGAATAATAACCAGTTTATGTATATCCCTTATGATTTTAAATGCTTTAAAAAGACGTATTATCCTAAGTAACCTCAAGTATTTAAGCATTCTAAAGGTCTTAAAGTAATATATGGCAGGTAAGATTGCTAAAAAGTCTATAATCGAGGACCATTTAAGCATCCATTCGATTTTTTGTTTTACAGCAAAAGAACCCCCTTTTTCTTTACAGTCTTTTCTAAAATCACTACAGATATAAAAACGTGCCAGGTACTCTATAACAAAAATTATAAGGATACCATGATCTACAAGGGCCAAGTTATAAGGCAACTCTACTTTTACACTTTCTATACATACTAACAGAATAGATATAAAGATGATGGCAGTTATAAAAAGATCGATCAGGTATCTTTTGGGATTTTCATCATTTGACAGCCAATAGCGCAAAAAAGATTTCATTGGTATGTAGTATATAGATTGTATTATTGGTTCAGGATAAAATCATGGATCACTTTTTCGAGATATACGGGGGTGTCCTTACTTTTTATTTTATATTTTTTAACGCCCATTTCTGTAAACCATTTACTCCAGTAATATTTTATAACATCTTCTGCATAAGGGCTTTTGTGATCGTGCTTATCTATTCCCAGAACAAGGACTTCCAAATTTTTAAATTCTCCTTCTTCCCAAAGAATCCCCATATTGTTTTTTTCGATGGTATTTTTCCAGTCATTTTTATTTAACCCAGAGCTGTTTAGTGATTTTTGGTTAATCCTTGTGGTTCTTTTTCCTTTTTCAAGGGTGTTCCCTTTGTGATAGAGGTAACCATCGGTAAGGATAATCAAAATGTTTCTATGATTTTCTTCTATACAATAATCCCTAACATTGTCCTTAAAGAAACGCCATATATCCGCCCCTTTTTTGGTATCCGGGCTCTCTCTTGCCCATTCGTATAATTGAGGGATGAATTGTTTATACTTTTTTTCAATAGATACCATTGTTTCTTTGGTAGAATTTCTGGTAATATCAAATTTTAACTGGGCTGCAACATTGTTTGTATTGCCGGGATGCGGGTCGGGTTCAAAAAAAACTTGTACATGATCCTCTAACCTGTTAGATGGTTTATGCAATACATGGTTTTGAAAAATTTCAGCGATATGTAGTACATGTTTCAGATCATTTTCCTTTTGATTGGAATATCCAATCCTATCGGATAAGTCTAATAGTATGCTAATATTAAGACTGTCCAAAGTTTTTTTTATCCTCTTGGGTTCTTCCTTCACTTTTGATACCGATTTGTCTTTGATCCCTTCACTTCTACAACTAGATAACAGACATATAGTGGTTATTATAAAAATAGATACAGCTTTCATTGTTTATATGGTTTTGGTTTTATTACATTGTTTTGGTAAACACTTTATTTTGGTAATCATCGGCTACCAGATCCAGCTCTTGTATATGAGATTGATAAACAGTTTCGCATTCCCGTAGCAATGTCATTTTTTCCTCCTGCCCCATTGGCAATTCTGCTGCGATATATTTTTGCCAGCCTTTTAGATATTCTATCGCAAACACCTTATAATTTTGTATAGGGAGAATAAACCCTTCGATAATACATTCTAATTCTTTGGCCCTGACTTTAAATATTCCTATCTCATTTTTATCCTCTTCTACTGTATCCTTGATTTTAAAAAGCTGTTTTCTTTTCTGGTTTATTTTTTCTTTCAGGTTCTTTTTAAGAGATTCTTTAACGTTTCTCTTATCATTTTCTATCATTACCATGTCAAATACCAAACCCCATATAAAATAGGAAACAAACCCTGCAAAAATGATCAGCCAAAAAGTAGGATCCTGAATGGCACTTGCTATTGTAAATTCTGGCGAACTTGGGGTTTTATTAAAGTTATATTCTTTTTTATCTATAAAGTATGCAAGGATTACATCAAAAGACAGAGTAACTACGATTAGCACGCATACTTTGATATAGCTGCTCAACTTCTTTTGGCTCCAAAACATGTGGATCAAGTATCCCAAAGAAAAAAATACAAAAGGGATCAAAACTACAAAGCCTGCTTCCATCCATCCTGCTTCGTATGCCATTTCTAGAGCTTTAGGCTCAAAAATGGTATGAAACAGACTGATATTGGGATCAAAATTTTTAAAAAATGCTGAATATGAAGTGGAGATATAAAATATGAATATGTAAACACTTAATGGAATTAGAAACGCTAATCCTGTCCATAATTTGATATTGGATTTTGGTTTTATTTCTTCTAAACTTTCTTGACTGCTTTTGGTTTTTAATATTTCTTCCTGTAGATTGTTTATCTCTACTTGCACCTCATCCAACTTCTTTTCTGATCTTTCAATTTCTTCTTCTTTATTCGATAGCTTTACAGTCAGCCCTTCTACCTCGGTAATGTATGGTTGTTTTAATTCTTGTTGTTCTATAGTATCCTTTTTTATCTTGGTAAAAAATTGTTCGTACAATGTTTCTAAAGAGGATTTTAAGTTAGGTGTTCTGCCTCCGCAAGCTTTAGAATCTTCATAAGCTACTGTTAGTTGATTTGTAGTATCTGTCTGGATCGCGGCTCCGTTTATAGCTTGCATTTCTTCTTTGTTTTTGGTTAAATGTTGTAATAGTTTCATGTCTGTTTATTTTTTTAGGATGCATTATATTTTTTGATCAAAACCGGTATATGGATTTTAGTAGACTATCTAATAGATCCTATCCCGGTCATATTTGCGAATCGTTTGTTTTTTGTGTGTCTTTTTCTCTTTTGATTTGCGGGGATATAGATCTATTAGAAATAATAGTGCTGCGAGCAGGTCTACCCATAGCCATTTCGTTTTTTGATATAGGTATATGGGGAAAAATGGATTAAATACTATTGCTATTACCACAAAAACTGCTATCCATACGTATTCTTTTGCAACGCTATTTTTTATAATTACCAGAGTTGCCCCCAATGTGACTACTATCCTAAGAAAGGTATAGTAGGATATAGGAAGGTGTAAAACTGCAATTACTAACAGGCAAGCACATAGTAGTGAACTGTATTTGGTAATCATATCTATTGGTTTTAAGGTTGTGTTGTTTTATGAAAGGGTTTGTTTTATCTCGGTATCTATTACTTTAAGAGATCTTTCAATTTGCTGATGCCATTGTACACCAGAGATACGCTTTTGTATATTAAATTCTTTCTCTATTCGTTCTTTTAATAGAAGGAGTTGTGTTCTATTATTTATATGCATTCCTTGTACTGCAGGAAAGACCCCTTTTACATCTTCTGGAGTAAAAGGAGGAATGTATATCGGTATCTGCTCTTGCGCTAGTATCCATACTGCCCCCATCTCACAAAGCCCTATTTTACTATCAAAAAAATTATGAGATAACATAAACAACACTAGTACATCCCCTTGTAACTCTTTTTTTAAAGCATCCAGATAGTTTGCCCCCAAAGGATTTCCATACCCTTCATAAGAGCTACAAAAAATCCTGTCACTTTCTACACCTATTGTCCTTAGCACATTAATGATCTCTTGTACATAAACCAGATCTTTTTTAGAATGGCTTATAAATATCTTTTTTGATCCGGTAGGTTTAGAAACCTGTTCTGGGTTTGCGCTAGGAGCAGTAAGTACCAACGATGGCCTTATGTTTTCCTGATTTTGTATATTTTTTAAAATGTGTACCTCTTGTTCTAATAAGATGTTGGTGATCTGTTGCCTTTTTATATCTGCTCCCTTGGGAACATTCACACTATATTGCTCCAATTTTTTTAGAATATCCTGTGCCTGGTATTTGGCAAACAGATACAAAGAGATTTCTTGCGCTATGTTCTTTTTTTCTATAGTATTCATGTGTTTTATAAATAATAGGTTTTTAGTTTCTTTTTTAAGGATACCGGTATGCTATAACTTTCAATTAAGCAGAGTACTTTTAATACACTATTTAGTTTTTGATTGGTTATATCCCTTTCTATTTTGGATTTATAGTATGCAACAATGATCCATTCAGATAGTATAAAGGAGAGTATCCCAAGGATAACCAATACCCTTATCCCTACTTCCATGTGCGTATTAAAACCAACCAATTTAAGGGTATGTGTAATTGCCATTGCTCCTGTAAGCCCACTACTTTCTTTTAAGATCATGTATACCAATTGTGGAACTCCTACCGCAATAATAAAACTGATCCATTTATAGGGATTGAATATATTTTTCATCTATATTTTTTTGATGGTTAGCGTATATTAGTTTAGTGTCCTATCCTTACCTCTATGAGGTTTTAGCTGTCCTTTTACAGTAATTTTTTGTGTACCAAATCCCAGTAAAACTTACCCAAATTGGTTAGCTCACATGTTTTGCTATCCTTAGCGGCATCGTACATAAACGGTGTGCCCACAGGTAATAAAAGCCCATTGATATGAAACATCCGCAGGTGTGCCATAATCTTTTCGAACACCTCGTTTCTTGGTTCTATACTGGCTTCATACAGGGGATTTAACGGAAGCTCTTGTTCTCTTTCTTCAAAGTAAACAGGTAGTTTTCTAAGGATTTCTAAAGGAATTTTTGGGGAACAATTTCTTAATGGAATCATTTTGGAAGTGTGTGTTTTAAAAACGGGACGCTGCTCCCAGGAGTTTAACAATTGATCTGCGTAGTAATAAACTCCTGCTACCGTGGTTTTTCCTAAAATATCCGAAGCTCCTCCGTTCATTGCTTCGTAAATGATCGAGGTGAACAATCCGGATCCGTTTCGCTCTACTGCAAATTGTGTATCTCTACTGGCGGTAAGCACAGAAACTCCTTCTCGTAATATTGCTTTTTTGTTGCCAAATTCTTTTGCATTTCCCAAATTACCACTATAACAAGCGTCTAAAATTATGATGGCTTCTTTTACTTTTGAAGAATTGGCCATTACAATAATTTCTTCTAAAGAGACTCCTTCATTATATTTTTGAGCATCCTGCGTAACCAGATAACTACCGACATCTGTACTTGCCCCATGACCAGAAAAATAAAGTACTGCGATTTCTGCTTCCTGATTAAATAGATTGTGAATATGCTTTTTTAAAACAGAAACTGTTATTGGATATTTAGGGTCTTCTGTACTTGTTAATAGTTTACAATCAAAATTGGGAGAACCGTCTTCATTGGTTGCTAATACTTTATATATTTTTTCTGCATCTTTAATACATCCTTTTAACGGCGCTCTTTCATAATGATTAATGCCTACGATCAATGCTCTTTTCATGGGTATGGTTTTTTGGTTTATATTTATTTAGTATGTTATATCTTCTGTTAATTCTGATGCTGAAACGGCCTGTAATCGTATAATACCGTTGTCTAATGTTTTGGATGTAGATGGGATACTTTTGGTTTCGGTTCCAAAAATTTCTTTTTCAAACCTCATCAAGTCCATAAAAACCGTTACATCGTCTGACCAGTCTTTTACCAGCATATCGCCTGTTTGTTTTTTGATCTGAATTTTGGCATCTGCCTTTACATTTATTAGATTACCCGATTGCAAGCCTTGCACATCTCCTCCCAGAATAAGTTCTGAGGAGTTGCTATTGGATTGTATAATCAATGCTTTTTGGGCAATGGTTACAGAGGTAACCAGATAGGTGTCCTCCCATACCATATTTTTTCCTTTGGTATTGATTTCATTTTCCAGAGCCATGATGTCATCCAAAGAGGTTTTTGAACAATGAAGGGCAAAAAAACAAATAGCACCTTCTGCAGATAGTTTGATCTGCAGTTCTGCATTGGCTTTGGGCAATGCAGAGTTGTTCAAATCGGCATTGCCTCCCACTCCAAATTGAAATTGAACCGCTTGTTTGCTTGTAAAACGATAAGAATCGGGCGTTTTAGATTGTTGTGTTTTTATAGTATGTATCCCCAGATTTTTGAGATTGGTGATTTTCTGAAAACTCCCTAAAGGTGCTGTTTTCTTTAGAAATCCTTTTTTTCCATAAGGAAAGGTTAAGATATCCCCTACTTCGATTTCTTCTCCAGGAAGATAGACTGCTATCTTTCCTAATTCCCGGGCTACTTCTTTAGAATATTGTATTTGCAAGCTTTTCATTATAAGTATAATTAGTTATTTATACTTACAAAATTGAGGTTATAAAATTTCCTGTAAAACCGTAGTATTGTGGAATTTTTATCCTCAGAATTGGGGATATTTATAAATATTATAGAACATCTAAAGTTGCTGTGGATCCTTCTGGGACTATTGTGGAACATCTGAAGTTGCTGTGGATCCTTCTGGGGCTCTAGTGGAACATC
>CAYGUC010000005.1:0-78400 GCA_964353005.1 uncultured Flavobacteriaceae bacterium
TCGCATAGCTACCTTTACAGGATCTACTAAGGAGTTAAGTCCATAACATAATTTTCTTACCCTAGCGGTAATCTTGTCGAACATAATTGGCTCTTTACGACCATCTCTTTTTACTACATACATATGCTTTTTTGGTTTTTAAATTTTCTTTTTTATAAAGAAAGTGATACTAATCCGTGTTACTTTTTTGTTATTTAAGAGTCATACTACTATACTGTACCTAATGAATACCAGATATTAGAAAGAAAGCTCTATATCCTAAAATATGAGTACTTCTAAAAGTAAAATATACTATATAACTCGCCCCTTTTGTTTGTTTTTGTAAAGCTTTTACCAAACTGTATCAAACTGAGCTAATCTGTTATAAACAGAAGAAATGTTTTTGACTAGCTCAGAATGAATATATTTTTACTTTGAAAGATTTTTTTATTAAAAATCTGCGTCAAAGCTTATTTTATTTTCTTCGGTATCCTTATTAAGAACTCCTGCTTTTTGATATTCTGAAACTCGTTTCTCAAAGAAATTAGTTTTTCCTTGTAACGAGATCATATCCATAAAATCAAATGGATTTGCCGTACCGTATTCTTTTTCACATTCTAATTCTACTAATAATCTATCGGTAACAAACTCCAGATACTGTGTCATCAATTTAGAATTCATACCAATTAGACTTGCCGGAAGAGATTCTGTAATAAACTCTCTTTCGATATCCAACGCTTCGACAAGAATTTCACGAATTTTATCTTTCGGCACTTTGTTTACCAAATGTTTATTATGAAGATGAACTGCAAAATCACAGTGTACACCCTCATCCCTAGATATTAATTCATTTGAAAAGGTTAATCCTGGCATCAATCCTCTCTTTTTTAACCAAAAGATAGAGCAAAACGCTCCAGAAAAGAAAATTCCTTCTACTGCTGCAAAAGCAATTAAACGTTCTGCAAAAGAATCAGATTCAATCCACTTTAATGCCCAATCTGCCTTTTTTTTGATTGCTGGAAAATTCTCTAAAGCATTAAACAAGATATCCTTTTCCTTTTCATCTTTAACGTAAGTATCTATAAGCAATGAATATGTTTCAGAATGAATATTCTCCATCATGATCTGAAAACCATAGAAAAATTTAGCCTCACTGTACTGTACTTCATTTATAAAGTTTTCTGCCAAATTTTCATTCACTATCCCATCAGACGCAGCAAAAAATGCTAAAATATGTTTAATGAAATACTGTTCATCATTCGTTAGTTTGGTTGCCCAATCTGTAATATCCTGATGCAAATCAATCTCTTCTGCTGTCCAAAAACTAGCCTCAGATTTCTTATACCATTCCCAAATGTCATGGTGTTGAATTGGAAAAATTACGAATCGATCTTTATTTTCTTGCAAAATAGGTTCTACAACACTCATCTTAATTTCTTTAGCTTTTTTTGTAATTTTCTTCTTTTCAAACGGTCTTACAAAGATCAAAAAATACGTCAAAAGTTCTACCAAAAGTTAACAAACGTTTTCAACAAAGTTTTCAACACGAAGATAAACAGAGGTAAAAAGTTCAATTATAAAATTAGATTCAAAATATTGATTATCAAACACTTAAATCTTTTTCAAAAAATCAAATCAGATAATGCTTACCTTCGATAACCTCCCATTTTTCACTTACTAACCGCGTTTTATGAACAGAAAATTCAAAAGGTAAAAATACACTCATTTACGGCTAAACCGTAACGAAAAAAAATTGTTTTTTTAACAGAAAATGATGTCAAAAAGATGAGAATTCGCATTCAAAGACATCGAATTAAGGATTATTTTTTTAGACTTGCTGCCACATTTTCGAGTTCTACATACCAATCTTCTCCAAATTTTCTAACTAAGGCTTCTTTTACAAATTTATATACTGGGACTTGCAGTTCTTTACCTAAAGTGCAAGCGTCATCACATATTTCCCATTTATGATAATTTACAGCAGCAAACTCGGTGTATTGCTGCACTCTAATAGGATATAAATGGCAAGATACTGGTTTTTTCCAATCTATTTCTCCTTGGTTATACGCTTCTTCAATTGCACATAAAGCAGTTCCTTTTTCATCAAAGATCACATACGCACAATCTGCACCATCAATCAAGGGTGTTTCCAACTCTCCATCTTCAGTTTTCACATAAATACCTTGTTCTTCAATGGCATTTATACCTTCTTTTCTTAAATAGGTTTTTACAATGGGATAAATTTCTTGAAGCTTGTGGATTTCTGATTCTTCTAAGGGCGCTCCCGCTTCTCCATCAACACAACAGGCTCCTTTGCAAGCAGAGAGATTGCACATAAAGTCTTTTTCTATGACATCCTCAGAAACTATGGTTTTTCCTAATTGAAACATGCAGCAAAGATAATTTTTATACCTTAAATTTTTACAATTTATTCACCTTTTTATAATACCTTTATTCAATAAAGTCTAATTACATTTGCAAAAAAATTTGAAACTATTTTTTATGAACTTCAATTTTAAAGAGATTCTAACTGCAAGTATGATACTATTTGCCGTAATAGATATCGTAGGAAGCATCCCTATCATTATAGACCTTCGTAAAAAGGTAGGACATATACAAAGTGAAAAAGCATCTATAGTTGCTGCCATTATAATGATTCTTTTTCTTTTTGTAGGAAAAGAAATCCTAAGCTTGATCGGAATAGATGTTAATTCGTTTGCTGTTGCAGGATCTTTTATTATTTTCTTTTTAGCAATAGAAATGATCTTAGGCATACAATTATATAGAGATGATGCTCCAGAAACTGCCGCAGTTGTTCCCTTAGCTTTTCCTTTAATTGCAGGAGCTGGAACTATGACATCCATATTATCTTTAAGAGCTGAGTACCACACAATCAACATTGTAATTGCAATCCTAATCAATATTGTTTTCGTCTATATTGTTTTAAAATCTTCTCGTAGAATCGAAAAGGTTCTGGGTAAACAAGGAATTAATGTTGTTCGGAAAATATTTGGTGTAATTTTACTTGCAATAGCTGTTAAATTATTCGCAACAAATATTAAAGATCTTTTTTAAACAAAATAGAAACGTTAAACATATATATAATAGTAAAATGAAATATTTTATATACATCTTAATTGCTATCGCAATAAGTCTAATGTTTTACAACACTACTCACGTAGATTTTGAAAATTTATCAGCAAAAGACAGTAAAACTGCTCTTATAGGTGTTTTTTCTTCTGCCTGCGTAGTTGTATTGCTATTAATTTTACTGCTATCGCGAAATATCCAAGAAAAGAAAAGAGGCAAATAGTTTGTCATAAAAAAACTTAGAAGACGAAAAAACAAGCAATAATTGCGGGGGGAATAGTGATTACCGTTAATATCATAAAGAAATTATGTAGCCTTCTAAACAAAAGTGCTCGCATTAACGATTTCTTAAGCTTTTTGTCTTTAGAATTACGATGTATATGCTCTCTAATTATATCTCCTGAAACATAGGAGGTATCTACTAAAATCTCATGTTTTAAAAAGATAGAAGCACTATTATCTAATAATCTAAAAGCAACTGCTATAATAAAAAAAAAGAGTGGTGAACAAATCCCTATAGCTATTAAATATTCTTCGAATTCTGACATATTAGGATATAAATTATTCTTTTTTCGAAAGCAAAACTACCTTATTAATCATTGCATCATCTTTATTTATGATTCTTTCAAACGCCCCAGTACCAAAAAGTTGTTGTGCCATTGTAGCTTTCAGGTATTTTTTTAATTGCTCTTTATAATTTTTTAGTTCTATTTCTATACCTCTTCTTTTTGCATATTTTAAAAATTCTTCTGCAAAATCATCATCAATAGTGATTTTTTCATTAAACTGATCTTCAGATAAATTATTATAATACTCCCTATCTTTATCGAGTTTTTCAAACACATATCCTCCCATTCGCCCCGAACGCAACATATAATCTAATGTTTCGCCAACGCGTGTAGTATCTTTACTGACAAATATATCTGGAATAATACCTCCGCCACCATAAACAATTTTACCCTTGGGAGTTTTAAATTTCAAAGAATCTGCTACTTGAATACTATCTGCGTTCTGCAGTTCTCCATTTTCATATCGTTCTAAATATTCATTAAAATATTCTTTATTACCATTACCATAAGGCTTTTGTATAGAACGCCCAGTAGGCGTATAATATCTTGAAATTGTTAGTCTAACCGCGCTACCATCTCCCAAAGACATTTCTCTCTGCACCAAACCTTTACCATAAGATCGTCTACCTACAATGACTCCTCTATCATTATCCTGTATTGCTCCTGCAAAAATTTCACTAGCAGAAGCCGAGTTTTCATTAATTAACACGTAAACTTTTCCTTTCTCAAAATTCCCTTTACTGGTGGCATAATTATTTTCTATAGCTCCTTTCTTATTTTTGGTAAACATAATAAGAACATCGTCTTTAAGGAATTCGTCTGCCATTTTTAATGCTGGAGCAATAAATCCTCCTCCATTATCCCGAAGGTCTATCACAACCTTTCTGGCTCCTTTTGTTATTAATTTGTTTAATGCTGCTCTAAATTCTTTATATGTAGTTTCTGCAAATCGATTTACTTTAATGTACCCTAATTTATCATCTAACATATACGATGCGTCTACACTTTGTAAAGGTACACGACCTCTTTTAACGAACACATCAAACACTCCTTTACCTTTTCTAAAGACTTTAAGTTGTACTTGACTATTTAACTCCCCTTTTAGCTTATTTGCCAATCCTTCTTTTACAAGTCGTTCTCCATACAGAGTGTCTTTATCTGCCATTAAAATCCTATCTCCAGCTTTAATTCCAGATTTTTCACTAGGTCCATTTTTTATAGTATTAATTACAGATATCGTATCTCTATATGGGTAATAACTAACTCCTATACCAATAAAATCACCCTGCATGCTTTCTGTAATTCCTTCAAGGTCTTCTGGAGGGATATAAACAGAGTGCGGATCCAAATTTTCTAGTATTCGATTTACTGTAACCTCTACTATGCTATCGGTATTAATTTCATCCACATACTCATAATCGATATAATCAATAAGTCTATTCAGCTTTTCTTTTTTAGAGTTATAAGAAAATAGTTTTGCTGATGGATTACTAAAATTTAGTTTACTACCTAAAAACACTCCGGCACCTATAGCCAGACCTAAAAACAAAGGCAAGTA
Organism: uncultured Flavobacteriaceae bacterium; assembly: GCA_964353005.1. GTDB lineage: Bacteria > Bacteroidota > Bacteroidia > Flavobacteriales > Flavobacteriaceae > Aquimarina. The sequence goes on from CAYGUC010000005.1 coordinate 5,197, forward strand.
TTTTTTTGAATATCCCATTACTCTTTTAAATCTGTAATCTGTTCTATTTCTACTCCTGCTTTTTCAAGAAATTGCAAGCCAGAATTATCTTTATAATCTAATTGATATACAATACGTTTTATTCCTGCTTGGTGTATTAATTTACTACATTCTTTGCATGGAGACAAAGTTATATATAGTGTTGCTCCGCTACAAGATTGTGTAGAAGATGCTACTTTAGAAATAGCATTTGCTTCTGCATGTAACACATACCACTTTGTATAGCCCTTTTCGTCCTCGCAAGGATTTTCAAAACCAGTTGGAGTTCCATTAAACCCGTCAGAAATAATCATTCTATCTTTAACAATAACCGCACCAACTTTTTTTCGTTCGCAGTGGGATAATTTCCCCCACTCATTTGCTATTCTAAGATACGCTTTATCATATTTAAGTTGCTTTTTTTTGGACATATAGTAGAAAAATAACAAATGGATAATAATTCAAAATACGAATATATTATTACGATGTGGCAAATACAACCTTAATTATTACTTATTCACCAAATTTTATTTGCGATAAGCATAGGTATTACCATTCCGATTACAATAGAAGAAATAACAAGTACCCAATCTCGTTTTGAGAACCTAAAGAAAGTCTGAAATATGAAACTGATTATTAAAACAAGTAACACTATAACTATTTGTGCTCCTTCAACTCCTAATGCAAACTCAATTAATGGTAGAATTTTAGAATTCACATTACTGCTAATTGCCTTAAAGTAGCTTGAAAAACCGAGTCCATGAATAAGTCCGAAAAAAATAGTTGCTCCATATAAAACTCCCATTTTTCCATCTTTTGAAGTGTTTTTTGCCGTAAAAACAGCAAACAAAGCGGTTGCCAAAATAGTTAACGGTATTAAAAACTCTACAAGTTTTGAGTTCACCGAAACTACATTATAAGTTGCTAGAAACAAAGATATTGTATGCCCAAGGGTAAAAAATGTTACTAAGGCTAAAATTCGTTTCCAGTTATCAAACGTATATCCTACTGTAAGTACAATTAAAAATAAGATATGATCATAAGCGCTCCAATCGAGTACATGACTAAAGCCTAGCTTTACATAAAGCCAAAATTCTGACATATTATTAGGTTTTGAGGTGTGGGTACCAATGTACAATTAAATACAGGAACGAGAAAATCTATAAAAAATACTTATCAAAATTTTAATAGATTATATATTCCTTTCTAAAACTAGGATATCAAAAAAATTATTGCTTTAGCTATTTATGACCACATTGAGTTTGATATTATTTATAAAACACCAAAAAAACACCGTACTCATCAGTATATTAAATACTTATACAAAATAAAAAATACTTATATTTACTAGGTCAATAAGATTAACCATCTCTAAAAAAAACAATATTCGTTTTTAATATTTTATATTTAACACAAAAAGCTCATGAAAAGCACTAATATCAGCACTATTCTTCAGATAGTAGCGCTCATTTTTTTGATTATTATTGGTTATATGACTTTTAACTCTGGGTCTAACTGGAAAATCATAAAATCTGAATTAGATAAAGCAAGAGATGAATTAAAAGTATCCAGAGATACTCTAGCGGTAACAAAATCTAATTTGCAAAACTCTATTCAAGAACTCAAAAAAATGAATCTTCAAAAAGATATTATTATTAGACAAAGAGATTCCTTACTTTTTGATTTTAAAAGAAAAAATGCCAAAGACTGGAATGAGCTAGAGGCTATCAAAGACAGTATTCTTAAAAATAATAAAAAGTTAACTGAAGAAAAAGCAGTACTTGACAAGCTTTTTGGTCTAGAATAAACTATTTAAATTATTTTGCAACTCATTGTCTAAAACAACTTAAAAAACAACGCACATATCTTTAAGATCATGAAAAATTTATTCTTTTTTCTCTTTCTTGGCTTATTTACATATTCTTCTTATAGCCAAGAGTTAGACTCCTTAAAAGTTATTGAAATACCTGAATCTTATGCAGATAGGCAAGGACAACCCTTTATAGTAAAAAAAGATAGTTTATATCTGTTTCATACTCCCGATGTATATTTGGTTAACAAAAAGTCTTTTCTTGCATTAGAGAGTTTTTATAAAAGCATGAGCAATCGAAATGATATGACAAATGCTCTTTTAGAAAATTACACAACAACTCTTAGGCGTAATCTGGAACTAGAAAGTAAGTTAAAAATAAACTTTGATGAAAATGATGCATTAGATAAAGCTATTTACGAAAGAACTCAAGCTACTTTAACCAATACTCAAAAGGCATTAGACTACACCATAAACAGTTTAGAAAAAGCAACAAACAGTCTGGATCTTGTAGAAAAAAATGTAAAAAGACAACGAAGAAAAGGAGTATTCGAAAAAGTACTTATTGCAATTGGTGGTATAGGTGTTGGTGTCTTAGTTGGTGTTTCGCTTTAATTTTATTTTTACATTGAATTTTTAAACCTTGGGGTTAAAAATTCAATCTACAGAGGTAAACGTTTAACACCAGAGTCGGATCGTTTAACCTAATAGACCAAATGATGCGTCTTTTTGACGAAGCATTTAACAGCAAGAGTTAAAATTTTAGCTTCGGGAGTTGAATTTTCAACCAAAGACCTTAAAATTTTAACCCCAAGGTTTAAAAATTCGACCTGTAAAGTTAAAAATTCTGCCTTTTGGGTTAAAACTTTCGTCTTTTTGACCAAAAGGAAGGTCTTTTAGGTAAAGTGTTGTTTTTAGAATTATGAATCTAATATGAGATTCATTTTTTACAAAAAGTTTAATTTTTCTGCACTATATTTCTTCTTAAAGATGAATTAAGGAATTTTCTCAGCATAAGGTGCAGGGCGTATCCCAACACCATATTTTGCAGCAATAACTTGAGTGAATTCTGCCCCAAAAAACAAAATAAGACTAGAATAAGAAACCCATAACAATATTAATATAACAGATCCCGCAGCACCAAAAGTAGATCCAGGATTAACCGTACCAAAATAAATACCTAAAGCAGATTTGCCAATACTGAATAATATTGTAGTAACAAAAGCTCCTAACCAAACATCTCTCCATCTTATCTTTACGTCTGGTAAAATTTTGAAAATCATAGCAAAAAGAACCGTAATTAAAACCAGAGACACTATGAAATTAAGAATTTGAATACCATAGATAATAATTTCTGGAAAATATTGACCCAGCCATTCTGTAGTTGCAGTAATTAACGCAGTCATTACTAAAGATATTAATAGTAAAAAACCTATCATTAGTATTAACCCTAAAGAGAAAACACGATCTTTAATCATTTTCAAAAACTCATTTTTTGGTTTAGGTTTAACTCCCCAAATAGTATTTAACGATTTTTGTAATGCTATAAACATTCCTGTAGCACCATACAATAATGTAATTATTCCGATTATAATAACCAGAGTAGATTGTTCTTGGTCTATTGCATTTTTTAGCATTATTTCGACAGTTTGAGCAGAATCTTTTCCTAGCACTAACTGGATTTCATTAATGATTTTCCCTTTCACTTCGCTCTTTTCATAAAATATACCAGTGGTTTGAATAATAATAATCAATAAAGCCGGAAAAGAAAAAAGAGCATAATAGCTAACAGCGGCACTCATTTGAAAGGGTTCATTATTCATCCAGTTTTTATAGGTAGTAGCTATAATACTTAAGAATGATTTTAGAGTTATGGTGGTATAATTCATTATTTTTTAATATCGTTTATTTAATCAACAACTTCACTTATAATGTTTCCTGTAGCGCTATTTGGTGACGCAATTTGTAATATCGAAGCTAATGTTGGTGCAATATCAACAACCACCGTCTTTTGGTAGGTAGCTCCTTTATTAACCCCCACACCATAAAATAGTAAAGGTACATGGGTATCATATGCAAAACCGCTTCCGTGAGACGAACCTGTTTTTGAATATGCAATAACAGATGGGTTTAGGGTATAACAAACATCTCCGCTTCTTTTTAGATTAAAACCTTTTTGTATTAACGCCGCTATACCCGAATTAAAAGTTGTGTTTTGAAGCTGAGTACGCGTATATACATTCTGGACATCTTCAAGTTGTAAAAGAAATTCTGCCATTTGTATTTGTATTTTTTGAATATCCAGATTTTCTTTTTTTATCCGTTTATAATTTAAAAAAACTTGATTATTAGAAATATTTTCAATTATACTATCTCTGTCATATAAAGATTGTATATAGTTTTTTATTTCTATAGAAACAGTCGCTTCTTTAAAATATCCTGAAGGTATTTTTAAAGATTTTAGATATTTCGGAACCTGTGTAGCACCATGATCTGAGGTTAAGAAAACTACATATTTATTTTTACCAACTTTAGTATCTAAAGCATTTAAAAGTCTTGCTATATCCTGATCCAAACGTATATACGTATCTTCAATTTCTTTAGAATTAACCCCAAAATTATGTCCTATATAATCTGTACTAGAAAAACTTACGGTCAGAAAATCAGTTATGGTATCTTTTCCTAATTCTTCGCCTGATATTGCTGCCAAAGCAAAATCAACAGTTAGACTATTTCCATAAGGGGTGTGTTTTAAAATATCATATACTCCGTTAGTTTCTTTTAATTTTTGTAAATCATACGGAAAAACAGGTCTTTCCTGCCCTCTAAAACCTCTCTCAAAATCAACATCATCCTCTCCACTCTCCTTGTAGGAACTTATTTCATAAAGCGTATCCCAGTTTTTAAAATAAGAATCTACTATATCCGACTCATTAAAGTCCAGAACCCATTTTGGCAATTTATTGATATAATAAGAAGAAGAAATCCAGCTACCCTGATTCTTTCCTCTAAACCAGTAGGCAGCATTAGCAGTATGTCCGCCAGCAAGTATAGCGCCTCTGTCTTTTAGACCAATACTAATAGTTTTACCAATAAACTGTGTGTGTAACCTGTTTTGATCTGCAATGGTAGTTACCATTAATCTTGATGGAGACATAGTACCATCACTACTACTGGTTCCGATAGGAGAAACTTTAGGATCTTGCACACAATACACTTTTTCCTTATTCACTTTATCATACCAAATATTACCTAGAATACCATGATTTTTTGGGGTCGTACCCGTAAAAATAGAAGCATGTCCAGGGGCTGTTGTAGTTGGTATATAATTAAAATGATGATTTTTACAAGAAAAGCCATCATTTATCAATCTTTTAAAACCACCTTCACTAAACCGATTATAAAAGCGTGTTAAATAATCATAACGCATTTGATCTACAACAAGACCTACAACTAGTTTTGGTGTATCTTTTATTTTGCCTGTATCTTGAGAGTTCGCAGATAAAAAAGTTAATATTAAAATAAAAATTAATCTAAATGTCATGAATCTACATTTGGTTATATGCAGTAAAGTAATTAAAAAATATGTGTTTTAAGAGTTCTTTATGGATACAGACAAAACTTATCGGGATAGAGTTATCTTTTAGAATCATTTGTAGCCATATTTGTATACTTGCTCATGCCGTATAGATACATTAGTCATAACCACCTTAAAAATGAAAATGAAAAAACAAGTATTAATTTCGATGTTTATGATACTACTTGTTTCTGTACAAATTTGTGCTCAAGAGTATAAAGAAATAATTCCAAAAAAGGAAAGCTACGGTATCGACAAAGAGCATAAAATCATCGTTTGGAACTTCAAAATTAGCGACTCTTTAAAATCCATAAACACTCCTTTAAAAATTATTTTCGACCAAAGATCTAATTTCATAATCTCTTCAGATAGCTTATCCTACACCACCAGTTATGACTTGAATTATTCTAATAAGACATTTAGATTATACATCACTAATTTGCCTATTATTAAAATAGCTTCAGACAATCCAATTAAAGACGAACCTAAAATCGCTTCACAATTCACTTATGTACATGAGGATAGTGTTACAAAAAGCACTGCAGGTGTTGAGTTTCGAGGTAATATTTCATTAAAATTCCCTAAAAAATCTTTTGATTTAGAATTTTGGGAAAATCCTGAAGAAAAGAAATCAAAGAATGTACAATTTGAAAATCTTAGAGAAGATGATGACTGGATCTTAGACGGATTGTATAATGAACCTCTTCGTTTGCGATCCTATATTTGTAATAAATTATGGCTATCTATTCATCAGCTTCATTATCAGGATCTAGATAAAAGAGCAAAAAGCGGGATTGATATGATGTTTACAGAAGTATTTTTAGACAATAAATACATAGGTATTCATACCCTAACAGAACAAGTAGACAGAAAACTATTACGAATTAAAAAATATAAAAAACGAAAAATAAGAGGGGAGTTATTTAAAGCTTCCAGCTATAATGGTGCTCCTTCTTACCAAAAAGCACCCAGATATAAAAATATTTTTCCACATTGGGCTGGATATGAAATAGAATACCCTTTTATTGATTATAAAGCACAATGGAAAAACATCTATCGTTTTACAAAGTTCGTAGTTAAATCAAAGGATTCTATTTTTAAAAAAAATATTGCAAAAAAATTTGATCTGGATAATGCCATCGATTACTTTTTATTTATTAATCTCATTCGGGCTACAGATAACCTGGGGAAAAATTTTTATATAGCACGGTATAATAAATCAATGCCGTATTTTAATATACCATGGGATTTAGATGGAGTTTTAGGAACTATTCAAGACGGAAAAAGAATACCTACAACCGATGATATTTTAAGCAATGGGTTGTTTAATAGATTATTAAAAACAAACCCAAATCAATATCGAAACAGACTAAAAGAAAGATGGTTTACATTACGTGAAAATCAATTTAGCAATAGATCCTTACTTAAAAGCATTAACCAATCTTATAATTATTTTAAAGATAATAAGGTATACGAAAGAGAGTCCTTAGTCTGGAAATCAGAAATAACACTGGATCAACATAAAGCGTATATGGAATCCTGGTTAACAGATCGACTCTCTTATCTGGACAGTTATTTTTCTAAATTGAAATAGGTTGTTAAAAAAAAGTATAGAATGGGTTAAAAAGAACTCTTTTAAATAAAAAAATAACCCAAACTAGTAAAAGAGTTACCCTTTTTACCATATGCATTAATGTCATACATAGTTCTTATCTATATTGCCCTTTATAAAATGAAAAATATACTTTATTGCTCAATACTTGTAATAGCTTTCTTTTTTACCCAAACTATAACTGCTACTATGATTTCAACCGATACAATATCTTTTAAAAATAAAATAATTCCTGAAGAAATTCTAGAGGAAGCAAGAACAGCATTATCTTATTATCCTGAATTAAAAGAAGTGCCTATTGAATTTAAGTTTAAATCTTCGCTAAATAAATCTTTTATGAAAGCGCAACCAAAAATCCCTACCCTTTTTGCTCCAAAAAACAAAAGAGGTTATGTGATTTTAATGAGCAGAATTTTTAAGGTAGAAAATATACAACTTCATATAAAGGATATTCCAAAAGAGGTTTTAATAGGATGGTTAGGACACGAATTGGGGCATATAATGGATTATCGAAATCGTAGTAGTACAAATCTGGCATTGTTCGGTATTAAGTACTTTTTCTCTCAAGGTTATATTCGAAAAGCAGAACGCATTGCAGACACTTATGCGGTTACCCATAACATGAAAGATTATATTCTTGCCACAAAAGAATTTATACTTAGTAAAGGAGATTTACCTGAAATTTACAAATCACGCATAAGGCGATTATACTTATCTCCAGACGAGATTTTAATGCTGGTAAAAGAACAAGAAGGAAATTAAATTTCTAAAACATTTTACCAACTTAACTCTTACTACTTAATAAAATTTAAGGATATGTCATTCATCATAAAAAAAGCAGAAAACTACGTATTTGAGCTATTCAAAAATGAGCTACCCAAAACCTATCTGTATCATAATTTTTTACACACACAACGTGTTGTTGAAAGCGCACAAGAAATTATAGAAAATATAGAAATCAGCAAAGAAAATGCTGAAATTATAGTATTATCAGCATGGTTTCATGATACTGGATATATTAAAGGATCTGAAGGTCATGAAATAATAAGTACAGAGATAGCTGAAAAATTTCTAACCAAATATAACCTAGAGGAACAAAAGATCATTGCAGTAAAAGATTGCATTTTAGCCACAGAAATTAATCATAAACCTCAAAACATAGTCGAAGAAATTATTAAAGATGCCGATAGTTCCCATTTTGCAAAAGATTATTTTAAGGAAGTTAGCGAACTATTACATCAAGAAATGATTCTTCACAAAATCTCTGCATATTCTATAAAGGAATGGAGAGCAGAAAATATAAAAATGTTTTCTGAAAAACACCAGTATTATACTCGCTATGCAGTAGAAAATTGGACTCCAAAAAAGAATGAAAACTTACTTAACTTGTTAAAAAGGCAGAACAAAAACAAAAAGAAACAACAACGAGAAATTACTAAAGCTAAGCTAAAAGCGAAATATAAAGAAGAAAGCCCCGAGCGAGGAATACAAACATTATTTAGGGTAACTCTTAGAAATCATATTAAATTAAGTGATATAGCAGACACCAAAGCAAATATATTACTATCTGTTAATGCTATTATTATCTCATTAGCGTTAGCTAATCTTATTCCTAAGCTAGATGCTGTAAGTAATCGTCATTTAATGATTCCCAGTTTGGTTCTGGTACTTTTTAGTGTTGTATCTATCATACTATCTATAATGTCTACGCAGCCTAATGTTACAGGAGGAGAATTCACCAAAGAACAGGTTAAAAACAGAAAGGTCAACTTACTATTTTTTGGCAATTTCTATAAAATGAAATATGAAGAATATCAATGGGCTATTGATGAAATCATAGATGATAAATCTTATGTATATAAAATGCTAACAAAAGACCTGTACCTATTGGGATTAGTACTTAAACGAAAATATACATTACTTAAAATAACTTATATCGTATTTACTATTGGGATTATCTTATCGGTAATTGCTTTTATCGTTGCTTTTGCAGATATGGATTTAGTCGAAAAAGTAAGTGACCCCATAATTTTAAAATAAAGTTCTTTACCAAAACACAAAATAAAGAACTCTGCATAAGGATCGATTTAAGAAAAAAGAAAATATTAAAAATACAAGGATAAAAAAACAGAATATGGCAATTATAGGATCATTAATTAAAGGAGCTATAGATTTAAAAGGAGCATTGTCTTCTGAAACAAATCATATCGAGGAGCAAAAAAAGATATTAGAAGATCTATTAAAAAAAGCTTTAGATACCGATTTTGGAAAAAAATATAATTTTGATAGTATTCTTGAAGCAGACAACATACAAAGTGCCTATTCCAATAGCGTTCCTTATTTTGATTACCACCAGTTACACGAAAAATGGTGGAGCAGAGTAATAAAAGGAGAAAAAAATATTACCTGGCCAGGAACCCCTGATTACTTTGCGTTAAGTTCTGGTACTACAGGAAAAAAAAGTAAACGTATTCCTGTTACCAATGAAATGATTGAGGCCATACGAAAAGCAGGAATAAAACAAGTAGAAGCCTTGTCTAATTTTGATTTACCATCAGAATTTTTTGAAAAAGAAATTATGATGTTGGGTAGCTCTACCGATCTGCAAGAAAAAGATGGGCATTTAGAAGGAGAAATAAGCGGTATTAGTGCTAGTAATATTCCTTTTTGGTTCGAAGGATATTACAAACCTGGCAAAGAAATTTCAAAAATAGAAGATTGGGACAAACGTGTACAAAAAATAGCCGAAAAAGCAAAAGAATGGGATATAGGTGCACTTAGTGGGATTCCTTCTTGGATAGAACTCATGCTGCAAAAAGTAATAGAACACCACAATTTAAATAATATACACGATATCTGGCCAAATCTACAGGTATATACTTCGGGAGGCGTTGCCTTTGCTCCTTATGAAAAGAGTTTTAACAGCCTTTTGGATCACCCAATTACCGTAATTGATACATACCTGGCCTCAGAAGGATTTATTGCTTATCAAGAAAGACCAGAAACCGATGCAATGAAATTAATTACCGATAATGGAATCTATTTTGAATTTGTGCCTTTTAAGCCAGAATACATTAATCAAGATGGATCCTTACAACAAGATGCTCCCTCTATTACCTTAGCAGAAGTAGAAGTTGATCAGGATTATGTATTACTAATTAGTACCGTTTCTGGTGCATGGAGATATATTATTGGAGATACTATAGAATTTACAGACATCGACCGAGCAGAAATTAGAATTACTGGTCGCACAAAATTCTTTCTTAATGTAGTAGGATCACAATTATCTGTACAAAAAATGAATACTGCTTTACGAGAAATTGAAGCAAAATTTAACATAAAGGTTCCCGAATTTACACTTTCAGCAACTCGAATCAACGAAGAGTTTTACCACCATTGGTATTTAGGTACAGAGACCGATATCACAAATGAAGAACTTGCAGAAGCTCTGGATGATATTTTAAAAGAAGCTAATAAAAACTATAGAGTTGCCAGATCAAAGGCTTTAAAAGGAGTGAAAGTAACTAAAGTTCCTATAGATTATTTTTCAGAATGGAGTGGAGCACAAAAGAAAAAAGGAGGACAAGTAAAAATGGAAAGAGTGATGTCTGAAGAAAAATTTAATGAATGGGAAACTTTTGTATCGAAACTAATTTCAAAATAAAATAGAGAGAATAGCTTTTAGTTTTTCTTTAAAAAATTTAATGTATGCATTATAAGTATATTTTTCTTTTTATAATTACAATCTTGATTTCAAGCTGTGCATTGTATGAACCAAAATACAGAGAGCCTTTTAAAGATCCTGTAGCACCGTCATCTAATAAAATAGAAAAAACGTTTTATCTTATCGGAGATGCTGGTTATGCTGCTGAAGGCGAGAGTACTCCTGCCCTATATGCTCTAGAAAACTATTTGGATAAAAACAAACAGCAAGGTAATTATACTATTTTTCTGGGAGATAATATTTATCCTGCTGGTATGCCAAAAACTGGCAAGAAAGACAGAGCAATTGCAGAACATCGCTTAGATGCGCAAATCGATGCAGTTAAAAACTTTGATGGACAAGTATATTTTATACCTGGCAATCACGATTGGTATAATGAAGGTTTAAAAGGATTAGAACGAGAAGAACAGTATTTTGAAAACAAATTAAAAGATAAAAAAGTTTTTCGTCCATCCAAAGGATGTGCTTTAGAGAGTATCTATATTACCGATAATATTCAACTTATTATTCTGGATTCGCAATGGTATCTAGAGGATTGGGATAAGCATCCTACTATTAACGATAACTGTCCTGAAATTAAGACTAGAGAAGCAATGTTTCTCGAGATAGAAAGTGAATTTAAGAAAAATCAAGACAAAACTATTATTTTTGCTTTGCATCATCCTTTATATACGAACGGAGTACATGGCGGGAAATATGCACCAGTAAAGCACCTTTATCCATCACAAAAAAAAGTTCCGGTACCTGTTTTAGGTTCCTTAGCAATGCAAATACGAACTGCAGGAGCAATATCCACACAAGACACTCAAAACAAACAATACAAATCTTTAGTTAATCGTTTAGAAACTTTAGCCAAAGGATCTGAGCGAATTATTTTTGCTTCGGGCCACGAACATTCTTTACAGTATATAGAGCATGACGGAATTAAACAGATAGTCTCTGGTGCGGGAGCAAAAAACTCTTATGCCAATCTTGGCAACGACGGTCTATTTGCATACGGAGGCCAAGGTTTTGTAAGACTTGATATCTACAAAAATGGTGCATCTTGGGCTTCTTATTATGGAGTTAAAAACAACGAAGCTGAATTACTTTTCCGAAAAGAAATATATAAAAAAACACCAGAATATGATATTACTAAGATTCCTGAAGTTACACAGCAAACAATAGCAGCCTCTGTGTATGAAAAAGAAGTTACAGATAGAACTGAGTTTTATGAAAGTATATGGGGAGATCATTATAGAGACTTGTACGGAAAAAAAATTCAGGCTAAAACAGTAATTCTGGATACATTGTACGGAGGATTAGAGGTAGTAAGAAAAGGTGGTGGTCATCAAACCAGATCTTTGCGATTAAAAAGTAAAGATGGCAAGGAGTTTAATATGCGTGCTTTAAAGAAAAGTGGAGTAAAATTCCTTCAATCTACGGTGTTTCCTGACAATTATATTGAAGAATCTCTGGAAAATACTATTTCAGAAGATATCCTTCTCGATTTTTACACCGCATCCCATCCATACATATTTACAGTCATACCAGAACTGTCTGATGCTATAGAAGTCTTTCATACCAACCCAAAAATTTATTATGTTCCTAAACAAAAAGCTTTAGGGAAACATAATGCAGATCATGGTAACGAATTGTATATGATAGAGGAGCGACCAGAAGAAAATCACAAAGATTTAGTCTCTTTTGGAAAACCTGATGATATAGAAAGTACAGCAGATGTTTATGAAAGATTGCGTAGAGATGAGAAATACAAAATAGACGAATCCTCTTACATACGTGCAAGAATGTTTGATATGCTTATAGGAGACTGGGATCGGCATCAAGATCAATGGCGATGGGCAGAGTATAAATTAGATAACGGAACCCACATTTTTAAACCTATACCAAGAGATCGGGATCAGGCATTTTCTAATTTTGATGGAGGATTTTTAGGCACATTAAAAGGTCTTCTTGGATTTGCAAATCAATTTCAAGTTTATGACCAAGAATTAAAAGATATAAAATGGATAAATGCTTCTGCAACAAGGTTAGATCGAACTCTTATTAAAAATAGTGGAAGAGAGGAATGGATAAAACAAGCCAAGTTTATACAAGAAAACCTTACGGATAAAGCCATTGAAAAAGCCTTTAAAAATATCCCAAAAGAAGCTGAAGGCGAAGATTTGAACATGATTAAAGAAAATTTAAAAGGTAGACGTGGAAACTTGGTAGACATAGCAGATCGATATTATAATTATCTGGCTAGACTTGCTATTATAACAGGAACCGATAAGGATGATTTTATTCGTATTGAACGAATGAAAAAAGGAAAAACTCGGGTAATGGTATACAGAATTAAAGATGGAGAAAAAGCAGATGTAGTAAGTAATAAGATATTTGATAAAAAAATCACTAAAGAAATATGGATTTATGGATTAGATGACGATGATATTTTTGAAGCAGAAGGAAAAGTCGACAATCCCATAAAAATTAATATTATCGGTGGTCAGAATAACGATATATATCGTTTTAAAAAAGGACGTAAGATTTCTGTTTATGATCATAAAAGTAAACCAAATACTATAGAAAAAAAAGGGGCAGCAAAAATTAGACTTACAGATGATTATCAAATAAATAATTTTGACAAAAACGAAAGGGTTTTAACAACATTATCTGTACTGCCGTCTGTAGGTTTTAATCCAGATGATGGTATACGCATAGGGCCACTAGTAAACCTTACTTTTAATGGTTTTCATAGAAATCCTTTTTCGAGTATGCATGTTTTTTCTGGAGGTTACTATTTTGCTACACAAGGTTTTGACTTGGGATATAGAGGAGAGTTTGCAGGAATACTAGGAAATTACAATTTACTTACCGAGCTTAAGTACACCAGTCCCAATTTTGCTGAAAACTTTTTTGGTTTTGGAAATGAAACCAAAAATAATAAAAACGTATTAGATTTTGATTATAACCGTGTAAAGCTAAGCATTTACAAAATATCTATAGGAGCTGTAAAAAATGGCCGATTGGGCAGTTATTTTGAGTACAAAGGCTCGCTAGAGGGGATTGAGGTAGACAATACTCCTGATCGATTTATCACCCAACAAGCAAATCTACAAAATACCGATATTTTTAACCGTAAATGGTTTGTGGGATTGGATGGAACATACCGATACGAAAGTTATGATATAAATGTAAATCCTACCAGAGGAATGAAACTTGAAATTAATGCAGGAGGTAGAATGAATATTAAAGATACAGAAAGAACTTTTGGATATATAAAACCATATTTAGGATTTTATAATTCATTAATACGTAATCGTAAATTGGTATTAAAAACAGCGATACAAGGACAATTTAACATAGGAGAAAATTATGAATTTTATCAAGGAGCTCAAATAGGCGCTCAAAATTTACTAAGAGGATACAGAACCCAAAGATTTACAGGACAATCGGCATTAGCAGGAAGCGCAGATATTAGGTATAGTTTTACACAATTTAAAACCAGAATACTTCCTTTGCAAATAGGAGTATTTGCAGGAGCAGATACCGGTAGAGTTTGGATTCGCGATAATAACACCTCTAACAAATGGCATAGCGATTATGGAGGAGGATTTTGGATTAATAGCGCTAATATCATAAATGCAACGTTTAACCTGTTCTCAGGAGAAGATGGTGAGCGATTCTCTTTTGATTTTACTTTTAAATTTTAATAATTATGAGATACAAGCTTGTCCTATTTCTAAAGATGTTACTTTTTACTACAATTCTGCAAGCTCAAATGTCAGATCTTGCTAGAGTAGAATATACTTATTTCCCACAAAGAGATAGTGATAATTCCTTTAGAAGATTTAGGGCTTTTGCTAGACTACCTATTAAATTGAATGATAAAGGTAGTTTTTTAGTACCTGGAATCGAATATCGAAATGTAAATTTTATCTATAGAGATGAAACCGTTTTTAACACTACTAATTTAGAAAGATTTAGTTCTATTGAAGTAAACCTAGGTTATACGTTCAAGCTAAAAAATAATTGGCGATTTGCTGCTCAATCTGGAATAATAGCAGCTTCAAATTTTGAAGAACATAAATTGATGGATGATGACTTATTATTTACAGGTTCTTTTTATTTCTTAAAAGATAAAAAAGATATGGAAAATACTACATCTTGGCGACTAATTTTAGGATTACAGTATTCTACTTCGGCAGGAAGGCCTTTTCCGCTTCCTTTTATAAATTATTACAAAAAATTTCACCCTTCTTGGTCATATGTATTAGGAGTTCCAAAATCAAATCTTAAATATTATTTTAAAGAAAAAAATATCCTGCAAAGTTTTATCACTTTAGATGGTTTTTTTGCCAATATTCAAAAAAACCGAAATCTTGTAAATTTAGAGTCCTTAGAAAATAAAACAGCCAATAACATATCTATGACTATTGTGCTGGCAGGTATTGGCTACGAACGACTATTTACCGACCATCTGGTATTTTATACTTATACAGGGTTTACAGTTTTAAATGACATACGTTTACGCAACACTAATCAAGATAATGTTCTCACTATTAATGACCAGAACAGTTTATATATTAGAGCTGGTCTAAAATTTAAAATTTAAATCATAATATTTAAAATAAATTAAAAACAACAGTTTGCATTGCTACTCTACTCCACATCGGGTAATTTAGAACTTGTATATGCCCCTGCTACACCAAGTAGAGATAAAGCTAATATAACTCCTTCTATAGAAAACATAGAAGCTAATGCACTAATCCCACCAGTTATTAGCAGTATGATCCCTATTATAGTATTACTAACCGAAACATAATCTGTTCTTTTATTACCACTAGCCATATCTAATATATATATGTTTTACGTCCTAATCTAACTCCACTATGGGCAATACCCAGAATAAAAAAAGCGGTAGGGTAAAGCCAATATTTTTCTCTTAATAAAGGAACGAAACTAATAATTAAGAATACAAGAACCCCTAATACAGAGGTAATAATAGCACCAATAACCATTACTCTTTTACTAGAATCATCTGCCATTTTGCCCCATACAGGAGCACTAATTATAGAAGCGACACCATTGGCTATTATAAAAAGTCCTAGCAAATAGGTATCTTTTTCAAGATATAACTGAGCTAATAAAATATAAAAAGGAGCCGTTAATGCTGAACATAAAAGTAAAGATCTAGAAATTATAAAATTTCTAAAAGCAATATCTGTTTTTACTAAATTCAATTTTGCCAAAGTATCTTTTAAACTATTTTGCTCTATAGATACTTTTCCAGGAAACTCTTTAATACAAGCATATATAATTGCAGATATTAGCCATAAAGAACCTGCAAAAAAGATAATAGTACTATAAAACTCTATGTCTTGTTCTTTTTTTGATTTATACATCATAAATAATCCTGCGATCAATACAAATATACCAGATACAGAAGCTGTATATCCTTTAAGCCGCCCCCTTCTTGTTTTAGGTATTGTTTTGCCTAAAACATCTTTTGAGGAAACCGAACAAAGTCCTCTAGAAAAACTAAATAGTATTAACAAAATAAGAATAAGCCAGCCTGCTTGTAAACCAGTAAAAGTCATTGCAACAAAACCTATTGCTGAAATCGATAAAAATTGAAGAAACGAACCCAACACCCATATCCATTTTCGTATTTCCTTTTTTCTAACATAATTTGATATTAATATTTGCGGCAACATAGATCCAGACTCTCTTATTGGCACGATAAAACTTATAAGATATACTGGAGCTTGCACATAACTCATAACCCATGCAAGTACCGTTTTGGGGTTACTGAGGGTATCACCTAGTTTTGTAAAAACATTACTTAATAAAATCAAAAGATAATTTTCAGGAACATACTTACATGCATCCTTATCAATATCCTTGCAAACACGCACCTCTTTTTCATTATTAATGAAATTATAAAGTTTCTCGATATTTTTCATAAAAGGTTTTTAAGGATTTTTATTATTATCGATAGAGTAACAAAATACTTTTTTGCAAGTATAAGTGTAGTAGTTATAACAATAGTTTATTGGTTAGAATTTAATTCTGTCTTATAGCTACCTTAAGGGTATTCTATTGTTTATTAAACCTCTATTAGTGTTCTGCTTAAAAAAAGTTGAAAAAGTTATTAAACATTAAAAGCTTGTTGATAAATCAACAAGCTTTTATGAATCTTTTTTTTAATATTTCTTTAAAACATAAATCCTAGACCTGCCGAGAGAACAGAATTATGCACCTCTGTATCTTCAATCACTTCAGATAATCCATATGTATATCTAGCTTGTATAAATAAGCCATTCGAAAACTTATATTCTGCCCCTGCTGCTAATTGAAAATCAAAGTCTTTGATTTGATCTGTTTCAAAATCACCACCGTCATTATTTGGTTCAAAATCAATTTCTTCGTTTACTTTAAATCCAAATTGTGGGCCTGCGTGTATATTAAGACCTTCAATTAGGTATATTTTGGCTAAAATTGGAACTTGAATATATCCTATTTGATATTCTGCTTTTGATGTAATAAGAGTTTCTTCTATATTAAATCCTTGTCCAGAATAGAACACTTCACTTTGTAAAGAAAATCTATCTGTAACAAAACCCTCTGCAACTAAACCTGCATAAAAACTGGTTCTAGATTCGGGGCTTTCAAAATCGTCTCCAGTTATAGTTGCAAAATTAACTCCACCACGAGCTCCAAACTGAATTTTATTATCTACGTCCTGTTGCGCAAATAAAAATGTGCTACAAAAAATAAGGGTTAAAAATAAAGCGGCTTTTTTCATCTTTTTTAAGTTTTTATTTATAAATTTTGTTGAAGCAAAACTATCTAGAAAAACGCTCCTTGGTTGACTCATATAACGGAGTTTTTAACTCTTTAAATAAAACAATACAGGTTAAAAAAATCAAAAACATAAAAGAAATAGTAACTAGGGAGTTAAAAAATGAAAACCTAATTAGTAATTATTTACAACAATGGACTAAAAAACCTAGCGATACCTTCGGATAATTTTCTTTTAAAAGGACGGTTTTTATAACATTCATAATCCAGCATAATGCTTACTTTACAATCTTCTATAAAATCTTTACAGATGCTTTCTGCTATTTTTTGATCATAAATTATGGCATTAGTTTCAAAATTATGCTCAAAGCTTCGATGATCAAAGTTTCCTGAGCCAACAGATGCTATTTCTCCGTCCATGACAATGATTTTGCTGTGTAAGAAATCATCTTTTTGCTGATATATTTCTATTCCTAAGAATAATAGCTCTTCAAAATAAGATAACATACTATGTTTTGCTAACCAAGAATCTGATTTTTTAGGAACAAGTAATTTTATATTTACACCGCTCAAAGCTGCAATTCTTAATGCTTCTAACATTGCACTATTGGGTATAAAATAAGGATTTGAAATATAGATATACTTTTCTGCCAGATTTATCATAGTAATATATTGCTGCATAATAGACGGATGATTAGAATCGGGGCCTCCTGCTACTATTTGTACCGTTACGTCTCCACTATTTTGGATTTGAGGTAGATAATCTTCAGAGAGTAATAATTCTTGATCACTAGCAAAATAGTAGTCTTTTATAAATACCCGATTAAGAGTATCTATTGCTGGTCCTTTAATATACAGATGCGTATCGTCCCAAACTCCTAAATAATCTTTGGATTTGATATATTTATCCGAAATATTTACACCTCCTGTAAAACCAACTTCTCCATCTATTATTATAATTTTTCTATGATTTCTATAATTTAAAGTGAAAATAAAGCTCCCGAAACGCAAAGGCAATATTGGATAAATTTTAACCCCTATTTCTTTAAATTTTTTAATTGTTTCTTTGTGTAAAGAAAAACTCCCTATTGCATCATATAAAACACGTATTTCTACTCCCTGAGCTATTTTATTTTTAAATAATCTATAAAGCCTATCCACTATTTCCCCCTCTTCAATAATATAATATTGCATATGGATAAATCTTTCGGCACTTTCTAGTGCATCAAAAATAGCTTCAAAAGTTTTTTCACCTGTTTGAATAACTTTTACTTCGTTGTTCGATCTTGCAGAAAACTCTGAGCTGTTCCTTAAAAGCTTAGCTAATTTGGCACTTTTAATATTTTTAAATTCAACCTGCTGCTCCTTGGTGCTTTTATTTTTATATGTCTTATCATATAGCTTTCTCTTTATAGTTTGTTTTAGTTTAAAAAATTTAAACCTTCGTCGGTTTATACCAAATATGAGGTATAAAAGGACACCTATAAATGGTAAAATCAATACAATGAGAAGCCAACTAAGCGATTTTGTTGGCCGTGATCCGTAAAGAATAATGTGAAAAATAGATAATATACTTACAATGCTATAGACAATAATAAAAATAGTCATTGATTTTCTTTTTTTAGAATTTGTAAATTGGTTATTATCTCGAATGCGTTACTATTTATAGGCATTGAACAACAAAAAGCATGTAAGTTGTAGTAATTTTATAAAAATAAAAAAATAAACAGTTATGGGAGTATTTTCAACAGATAAAAATCAAATAAAGCTTATATATCATTCTAATAGTTCATTAGGAAAGCAAACTAACGGATACGTTAATGGCTCTAATAAAGACATTTTGGTTATAGATATTCTACACACAAATTTAACCGGAACCCAATGGTTAGAAATAGCACAAAAATTAGATCTTACTATTTCTGATCTTATAAATAAAGAGCATCCTAGTTTTCAAGCAACTTATAATAAACAAACGAACTTAGAGACGAACGACTGGCTTAAGGTGATAAAAAATCATCCAGAGGTGGTCACTTACCCTATTTTAATACATGGAGAAAAATTTCATCTATTAAAGAGCCCTTCAGATTTTGTAAAACTGATGGTATAGGATACTCCAAATTCTAAAGAGATTAACTATAATTCATAACTATTTCTTACAGAAGAAATATTAAAACAAATTCTCTTCATTATAAAAATTTTTTTCAGGAATAGAATTAAAAAACTTTGCTAATTCTATATTACCAGTTGGCCCATATCCTATAAGCATTGTTCCTTTTGATTTGTCTTTTGTTTTTATTATATATAGGATAGACATATCAGCTGGGTTACTTATCCCTTCAAAACGATATTGAGTAACAATAAAAATATCATTGGCACAATATTCTTTATTGTTACTAGTGTCAATTAATTTATCATTGGCAAAACGATAATTAGCAGTAAATCCCTTTTGTTGGTATTTATCAATGTACTCTTTTTCATTTTTAGCAAAATTTTGTTTCATCATCTAATTTTTTTAGTAGTATAATTTAATATTAAAAACAAAACGGATATTGACAAGTTTTACCTAGATCATTACCCGCTTTTTTATTTGTCAGAAAAAACTTTTTAAGTACTTAGCTTTTTAGTTGTCATCTGCGACATCTTCAACAGCATCTTTAACTTCTTCTGCGCCATCTTCTACAGCATCTCCTACATCTTCAACAGCGTCTTCTACTTTTTCTCCAGTTGTTTTTTCTCTACAACTTAATGTAATAGTTGCAAGAAATACTATAGATAAAACGGATATAAATATCTTTTTCATGATTTATTAGTTTTTGGTTAGGCTTTGAATTTTTTGCCAAAGATTAATGATAATATAAATAGTACAATAAAAATGAAGAATAGTATTTTAGCTATACTAGCAGCACCAGCTGCAATACCCCCAAATCCAAATACGGCAGCAATTATTGCAAGAACTACAAAAATGATAGTGTAACGTAACATAATGTTTTTATTTTAGTTAATTAAAACTCTTTATAGAGAAATTTGATTATCAAATATTTTGTGAAACAAAGTTCTTGAAATATGATATGCCTTTTTAACCGTATCCATACTATTATTAACTCCATCGCTTTTATAAAAAGATTTAGAAATAAATTCTTGAAAAATAAAGTACCTTTAACAAAACTAGGGTCTAATTAAAAAATAATGAAAAAGGAATTATTAATTCATGATTACCATATAAAAGATACTATTATTGATCTAGCTAAAAGTATTGGCGTTGATTATGAAGAATCTGAATCTGAATGTTGTCTTCGATTTCCAAAAGAATATGGTTCTGGTTACATTAAGTCTTACGAGTTTGATTTTGGTATCGGAGTTATTGAAAGTGATTATTTATTAAAAGAGGATCTTCATATAACACTTGAAAAAGGAATTGTACATCCGCTTAAAATTATATTTAATAGAGAGTCTGGCTTTTACCATCGATTTGAAGAAGATGCTTCATTTCAAGAAATCAGAAGATTGGAAAATACAATGATTTCTAGTACCTCAAAAAACAATCATGTGTTTAAAATACCAGCGAATACTCCTATTTGCATATTTAGTCTAGAAATAAACAGAAAACTTTTTGAAGAAAAAATAGAAGCTTTTTTACCTAATATGAATGAAGATTTAATATCTCTATTTAGAGATGTTAATGGGATTAACCAATTTTATTATAAAAATTACTACAGTTTAGAGATCTCTAAATTTATTTCTGAATTTACAGAATGTGAATTAACAGATTTTATGCGGCAGGTATATCTTGAAGGTAAAGCATACGAGATTTTGACACATCAATTACAACAATTTCTAGATGATCTTAATGAACCAGATAAAAGAATTATTTTAAGACAAGCTACTATAGAGTCTATAGAAGAGGCAGTTTCTATTATTAAAGAAGAAATTGATAGTATTGGTAATGTTTTAGAATTAGCCAAAAGAGTGGGGTTAAATCAAAATACTCTACAAAATGGATTTCAACAACTATATAAAACCTCTGTGA
The DNA here is from genome assembly GCA_964353005.1 of uncultured Flavobacteriaceae bacterium. Classification (GTDB taxonomy): domain Bacteria; phylum Bacteroidota; class Bacteroidia; order Flavobacteriales; family Flavobacteriaceae; genus Aquimarina. The sequence goes on from CAYGUC010000005.1 coordinate 26,751, forward strand.
ATGAATATGTGAGGAATTTTAGGATCGAAAAAGCTAAGGAATTATTAGAATCTTCTGATCTTAATATAACGGAGATAACCTATAAAGTTGGCATTAATTCAAGAAGTTATTTCTCTAAACTTTTTAAGAAAAAATATGGTGTAAGCCCTAAGCAATATTTAGATCAAGTTAGAAATAAAAACAAAAACTCTCAATCTGCATAACCTCTGTAAATAAAATACTTAACACTATCTTTTTTATTTTTTTGTAATTTTTATATCCCTAATAAACCAATTAAAATTGTTAGTATAGGTTTCAAAATTGTTAATGTGTCTAACAGTTATCTTATTTCTTTGCACAACTTATAAATTGAAAATTTTTAAGAGAATGCAGGGGATAGATATAAATACTGTTAAGAGTGACGAGATATTAGAACAATTAAACATTCATTTAAATGGCAATTTAAATAAACAATGGGGAGAACATTCTTTAACTTTTGAAAATGGTTACGGTAAAGGAACTATACGCAGCATAGCTTTTGATTGGGGAGTATCTTTGATGGACTATGATCTTCATTTTATAAAAGATGTTAAACTTATTTTTAAATCCTCAGAGGTAAACCCAATAGAGTTTATTTTCGTTTCAGAAGGAAATTTAAAATTTTATAATGATGAAGAACATAGGGAATATAGCTTTGAAAGATATCAAAACATCATAATCTCTAATAAAAGGAATTCTGAAAGAGAATATATATTTCCTAAAAATATTACCATAAAAGTTAATTTTATTTACGTGCAACGTGAAGAATATTTTAAAAAGAAAAATAATAATTTATCCTCACTTAATAAAAAACTACTTTCTTCTTTTCAAGACGAAAAATCTGAATCTGTTTATAATCATTTTGGCAACTTTAATTTAAAAATAGCAGATCAGGTTAAGCAATTACAAGAAATTTATGAAATTGGGATTATAAGAACTCTTTCTATAGAGGGGCAATTAAACCTTATAATGGCTATGCAGATTCTGGAGCATAATAATTTTGAGGAGAATATAGGACCTCCTGAATCTCTATCCAGATCTGATATCAAAAAAATTAATAATTTATCTGGTTACATTATAGACAACATTTCTGAACCCATGTCTGTAGCATCCCTTGCTAATAAATCAGGATTAAACCCTAAAAAATTACAACTGGGTTTTAGAGTTTTGTTCTCTAAATCAGTTAATGAATATGTGCGACAAATAAAGCTAGAAATAGCAAGAGATTATATAAAAAACACGAATGATTCTATATCAGAAATAGTATATAAAGTAGGATTTAAAAGTCGTAGTTATTTTTCTAAAATATTTTTTGAAAAATATGGTATTTTACCAATCGAATACCGAAAGAAATTAAAATCTAAATAATTAAATGCCAAAAAAATCTTTTTACTATTTTCAAAACTTATCTCTACAAGTGTTCTGATTTATAGTCTTGGTATCTTATTAATTCCTAAATCTAAATAGAATGAAATATTATGAAAGAAGAAAAAACGATTATTGATTTAAAATTTCAGTCCACCTTATCCACAAGAGAGTTACGTACATTAATAGAAAATCGTAAAAAAAAATTAATCCATACAGAAGGTCTGATATCCTTATTTTGCAATTCAAATGAAACAACAAATACAGTGGAAGGGACTTATATTTTTCAAAATATTCAATTTGCAGAAAAATATCTTGAAGATTTTTTAATAAAAGGAATAGGTCCAAAATATGGAGCGATTCCTAGAACTTTAAGAATAAAAATAAGCTCTTCAGACCATCGTATCTAAGGTGGAAAAAATTATACAATGTACCCTACAATCCTTTTGGAATACCTTTATAATATACAGGTTCTAGCATCGATTCATAAGAGATTCCGTTTTTAAAGAATTCTTTAGCGATGGGATGTGCATGAAATTTTAAATTGCTAGGAACAATAAGATTATTCAATTCTTTGGGAGTGGCATCTTGATGTAACCATAATTCTTGTAATTCTTTGGGAACAATTACAGGGGTTTTTGAATTTATATTCTGAATTTTATTAATAATACCAGATGCTTTTGTTACCGCAACAGAGCATGTTAAAAACCCATCGTCTAGAATATTGTATACCCCAGCAAGACAAAATGGTTTTCCAGAGTTTAAGTAAACATAATATGGATATAAGTATCCATTATGTAAATGATTAATAAAAAATCCAGTAACTATAATGAGACATCTTCTATAACGAAAAGATTTTTCGAATAAAAAATCATTGTTCAAGCGCTTTTTGTTGACACTAAGTGTATTTAATACGTTTTGAAAATTCGTCCATTCGTCTTTGTAATTATCAGGTAAAATACCCCATATACCATACGATATCACATCGGGCTTTTCCATAGTAATAACAGATAAAGTAGCTTCCTCTGCACCATTGATTACAGGAGAAGGTTTGTATAAGTTTGGGAATTTAAAAGTTGCACCAAATTCACTCTCTATTACCTCTCTCTCTGCTGTATTTGAAACTTTATTGTACATATCCATAATCCTACTTAAAATATTAGCACAAATAACATCTATTTTGAAGATTAACTTATCGTGTATCATTTAAATAGTAACGCATTTGATTTCATAAAAGTTAATTTTTGAAAAATGTTTAACCCTTTGCACATATACAGCACATTAATTCCTAAAAACGTTAAACAATAGATTAGGACTACTATACATTTACATACCAAACAACGCATAAATATCTAGAAATCAGTATTTACATTTAAAAAACCAACTTATGAAAAATTTGATTGCCGATTTCGACACCATCCCTAGTGAGTTATTCTTTTTAAAAAAACATTTAAAAGGAAACTTCTCTAAACAGCATGACATTTATATCTTGGATATCCATCCAGAGATGGGGAAAGGTCAAATTCGTTATGTTGATTTACAACCAGGATTACAGGTATTTGATTTTGATATTACTCTTACTAAAGATATAGAAATTCCAATGGATTGTATAACGACAGAAACACTTCAGTTTTTGTATTGTTTAGAAGGGAATTGTTACTATCAATTTGAAGATTCTGATGAGATAAAACCTATAGAAGAATTTCAAACAGCAGTAGCCCATAGTAACTTAGGGTTACAAAGTCGTTTACTATTCAAAAAAGAGCAAAGGACAATATTAAATACAATTTATGTAAACAAGAAAGAATATTTTGATAAATTTAGTCAGGATTCTAACCCTTTTAGCATAAAACTTCAGACTCTACTATATCATATAAGTAGTAAATCTAAGCATTTTCATTCCGGAAGATATAGTTTAAAAATAGCAGAACAACTTAAACTGTTACTAAGTATAGAACACACAAATGAAATCTCTCAATTTTTATCCCAAAAAGGAAGATACTATCTTATTCTAGCAAAACAGATTGAGCAGTTTTATCTAGAAATCGATAATGAAACCAATACCAGTGGTTTATTAAAAAAAGAGCTTAAAATGATTTCTGTCATGAGTGATTTTATAAAAGAACATCCCGAAATACAACATAGTATTAAAAGTTTATGTTTAGAATCAGGGGTGTCCCCGGCAAAACTACAAGAAGGTTTTAAATTTATGTTTGAAAGAACCGTTTCTGATTTTGTTAGGAATATTCGTTTAGAAAAAGCAGAAAGATTGATCAAATCTACAGATTTAACTATCTCAGAAATTGTTTATTCAGTAGGGCTTACTAGTAGAAGTTATTTCTGTAAAATATTTAAAAAGAAATATAATTGCAGTCCTAAAGAATATAAATCAAAATATGCATAGTATACATTATCATTATTGTATCCCAAAATATATTAAAAGAGTTAATCTTAACTGTATTTGAAATAACATTCCAATACTTAGTATGGTATCTTGAGAGATGATCAACGATATAGGATATATTATGAATTATAAATTCAAAAAAAATCATCTAATTATTGTAGTAATAACGATAGTATTTTTGATGGTTTTAGCATTTTTTTTGATTAAAGTATGGTTGAATATAACTGTAGAAAAAAAATTGAATACAGGTTTACCAGAAAACCTACATATAGAATACTCAGATTTGCATATAGAATGGTTAAAAGGAAATGCATCTATACAAAATCCTATTATACATTCTTATTCAAAAGACTCTTTATATTACACCAAAATAAAACTAGAAAAAATATCTATTTCTGGATTTGATTACTTTTCATATTTCACAAAAAAAGAGATACATATATCTAATATTACTTTAAAAGAACCTACAATTTATGAGTACTCCAACCCCAGAAATAATAATGTTTGCAAAAAAATAATCAAAAAACCTGAGTTCTCTTCTTTTACTGTTGATGAATTAACAGTACAAAATGGAGAAGTTTATTGGTACGAAAGACCAACTAATACACTTAAATTAAATATTAAAAAATTAAATATTAAAATAATAGGCTTGGGTACTGACCATCACTTTTTACTTAAAAAAATTCCATTTTATTATCGTGATATCAATGCTAGCTTTAAAGAATCAAACTTCGCATTAAACGAATTTGAAAATCTTACTATAGATAGTCTAAATTTTGATAAAAAAAATGTACTTTTTAAAAAAATAGAGATAAAAAACAAATATAACAAGCATGTCCTATCTAATAAACTCTACAAAGAAAGAGATCACATTTCTCTTTCCATACCAATATTAGAATTATATAACTATCAATATTCTAATAATGAAATTAGTCTATTTTTTACAGCGGATAGTAGTAAAATTACACAACCTGTATTAGAATTATATAGAGATAAATTAGTGCTAGATAACGAAACATATAAACCGTTATATGGTAAGATGCTTCAACAATTAAATTTTAATATAGATATACCTAAAATCAGGATAACCGATGGTTTTGTTGGATATGAAGAGCTTGTAAATCCTCAAACAGAGCCAGGAAGAATTTATTTCGATAATATTAATATGTGGATGAGTTTATCTAATTTGAAAAGAAAAAATGAAACCATAAAAGTAACTAGCAAGGCTTCATTTATGGGAGAGACAGACGTTACATTAGATTTTAAAACAAATGCCACATATAATAATTTTACTGTGTCAGGAAATTTTAAAAATTTTACAACAAAAAGTATTAATTCCTTTTTAGAAAATAATTTACGATCCAGAGCTAAAGGTAAAGTAATCGAAGCATTTTTTACTATAAGCGGAAACGATAAAAGGTCTATCGGAGATATAAAAATGAAATATCAGGATTTTGAATTTGTAATTTTAAAAAAAGATTCTTTAAAAATAAATAAAACACTTACAGCAATAGCAAACCTATTTGTAAATGATGGTTCTAAAACAGATGACAATGGATATAGATTTGGAAAAATTAAAGTGGAAAGAGATCAAACCAAATCATTTTTTAATTTTTTATGGATAAGTATTCGTAATGGATTAAAAGATGTAGTTTCAGGGAATGGAAAAAAATAAGCATCCTATAAGATAGCTTCATTAGATTTTTTTACATGTTAATTGTGATTTCACTAATCATTATAAAGATATTAATACTGTGTGTTTTAAAAACGGATATACATAAAGCTTACATGATATTCTTGGATATTATAAGCAAATCAAAAACATTAATATTTATATAAAATGGAAATCCTTATTATTAGAATGATCAATAACCGTATTATTATTGAAAATATATTTAAAAAGAATTAAATAATAAATAAGATCTTTACAAAATCCATAACCGTTTTGATCTGTTACTTATTTTATAAAAAACCACCCAGAAAGCATATACATTAATATAAAAATGAATACGTTTTCTAGGTGGTTTTATTAAGATTTGAAAAAATTAAATTTCAAAAATTATTTTAAGTCTTCTAAAGTTCTTATGTTGGATAATCCACTAACAATTTTATTTTTTTGTTGCGTTAAAACGGTTTGTGTGCTTGGTGGCAAAGAAGTATCAGTAAGTACTTCATTATATTCTTTAACAGATGCCTCTTCCCCTCTAATTGCTTCTTCTAGCATTGCCTCTTCATTATCACCAGATACCAGAGATTTTATATCCATCCAAGTTCTATGCAAGCTACCAGTTATGCTTCCTCCTTTATCAACCTCTTGTCCAAAAGATTTGATTTCCGTTTTTAACTCATGACCAAAATCATAACGTTGTTTTGCCTTTTGATCAAAATAATTTTTTAAAGCAGAATGATTTACGTTTTCTGCAGCTTTCTTAAATCCTTTCTCTGCATCGTATGTTTTTTCTAATAAATCATTTAATTTATTTCCAACTTCTTCTGTGTATGTTTTCATAATATTATTATTTTTTAAATTACAGGTACTTCTTTAAAGATGCATACCCTTTAACATCTATTATGTACGATTAAATAACTTTTCTTATAAATAGAATTTAGCTATTATTTGATTTTCTTTTAAAAGATTCTTTAGTAATCATTGCTATGATACCAGATGCAAATCCACTCACAAACATTAGTATTAAATGTAGACTCATATTATTCAACTTATATATCAATTATTTGATTGTAAAATTATCAATGGTTTAAGGTTTTGTTTTGTGCAAAAGAAGTAAACATTAACTCATTTAATATTTTAACATTTTTTCACAAAATATTAAATGAGCTAATTATTTAAGGAATAGCATTAACGTTAATTTCTAATTATTAACATCTTAGTTAAAAAAATAAATATGATCAAAGAAGGAACCAAAGTACAATGGAAATGGGGTAATAATACGGCCGAGGGTAAAGTAGAAAAATCATATAGTACTAAAGTTACTAAAAATATAAAAGGAACTGAGGTTACCCGAAATGGAAAAGAAGGAAACAAAGCATTATATATAAAACAAGACGATGGTGACTATGTCCTAAAAAGTGAAAATGAAGTAAGCCGAAAGTAATATTAACCGTACTAAAAGAATATAGCAAAAAGTGATCTTAATGAAAATGAATGAATTAAAGAAATGTAAATAAAAATTGAAGGAAGGTATAGTAACTATAGAATTATATGCCTTTCTTTTCTAACATCAACAACTTTTTAACTCCTAATTAATAACTATAAAAACTAAAGAATATGTCATTATTAACAATTATTTTAAATATTTTATTACCACCATTACCTGTCTTTTTAAAACACGGATTGGGCACAACTTTTTTGATAAGTTTAATACTAACACTTATAGGATGGTTACCAGGAGTAATTCATGCTTTTGTGGTTAATCAAGAATAAAAATATCAAATAGAGACATGAGGTATCATCCTAATTTTGAGAGTTTTTTATTTTTGAAATAGATAGAAAATATCATCTCCTTTATGGAAATCTATCAACTAAAAATAGTAGATATAAACCTATATTCTATATTTACTATTTTTAGTTATAAAAACTTTGGGTATACTTAATTAATTATTTTTCCACTTTTATCAAATTCAATATCTTGCTTTTTTCCATCAATTTTAAACTCAACATCATAAAATCTTCCTTTTAAATAATGATCTACTTCTTCTATCTCTACAATTTCGTAGGTATCAAAATTTCGTTTGATTTTTTGTTTTATAGCTTCTGGTAAGCTTTTCTTTTTTATATTTCTTTCTGTCTCTATCCAAGTACCAGAAGCATCAAAATCTGCACGAAAATGCTTCCCTTTTTTTTTGAAATTAGATTCATAATATCCATTTTTATCTTTATGCCAATCTGGATCATTTTCACCAGGATATTTTTCTTGAAAAGATTGCTTAACAGCATTAGGAACTTTTTCCTGTGCAATTGAATTACAACTTATAACGAACAGAAATAAAAAACTAGTTAAAAAATTTACAAATTTCATAATTTAAGTTTGTGATAATAAATTACTAGTATTAACTATTATATTATTTTACACTTATAGTTTTTCTTGTCCTTTATGATCCAGCTTCCCATATTCAGATTTATATATTTGTACTACAACAAGAAAAAGGCTAATTAATAACGGACCAAAAATAAGACCTATAAATCCAAATAATGGAACCCCAACAATAACTCCTATTAAAGTGATTATTGGATGCACATTATCCAGCCTTTTTAAAACGTATAATCGAACTAGATTATCCGATGAACCTACTACAAGAAGACCGTAAAGCAAAATCCCCCAGGCTTGAAATGTGTTACCAGTGGAAAGCGTTAATATGAATACGGGCAAGATACCTATCAAAGTACCTATAAAAGGAATCATAGAACCAACAGTTACAATCACAAACCAAAATAATGGATCTTCTATACCAAAAATCAGAAAACCTATTAGAGCTACTACTCCTTGTACTATTGCAACTAGAGGTATTCCTAAAGCATTAGAGCGAACCATTTTCTGACTTTCATTACCTATCATTTTTAAATTTTCTTCATTGATTGGGATATATTCAAATAAAGATTCTTTCAGTTTTCTTCGATTAGTGAACATATAGTACAGCAAAAAGTACATAATCCCGATGGAGATAAACACGTTAAATGTACCTCCTGCAAAGTTTTGTAAACTTTCTGAAAGCCATGAAGAAATAGATTCAGGATCTATTTGAGAGCTAATATCATATCCCAGTTGATACTCCCAAGTATCTAATTTGCTTTTTAGGGCTACAGTTACTTTTTCGAAATTTTTAACGACATCTCCTACTTTATTGCCAAGCATAAATACAATACCTACAATTGGCATTAAAATACCTATAAAAGATCCCAGTAATAGTGCAGCGGCTGCCATATTTGGATTCCAACCCATTCTTAAAAGAATAATCATCCATTTACGTAATAAAACATAAATTGTTATAGCTCCCAAAATACCTGAAAAATAAGGTAATATTTCTCTAAAAATAAGTCCACCAATGATAAGAATCAGAAGTAGTATAAAAATTTGTCTAATGATACTAGGGCTAATATTTTTCATGACATCTAAATATTGGTTTGATTAAGGTTTATGACAATATAAATTTTTTTAAAAATTTATATTGTCATTTATAATTTGCTCTAAATAATCCATGTTTTTTCAATTAATCAATAAACTCGGAGCAAGCTCATGAGGTATGTTTTCGAAAATTTATTTCTTTTCCGAAACAAACCTCGTAAAATTAAACTCCACAATGTGGATTAAACATACGATCCTTTTATTCGTTTTAAGTAATTAAGATAGATAATATTATACGCGTTTTTTGTATTAATATCCGTATCAAAATTTATTATCTATTCAAATACATATTTTAGGTATACTTTTTACAATTAAATTACATATTTCGATATTAAATAAGCATGAAAAAATATGGTTTTCTACTTTTAATTTTCTTCATCTGTTTTTTGATTGCTTTCCTTTGTTAAATCAAAACCTTTTGGAAAATCTAAAGTTCGTATAGGGAATGGAATATTAATATTATTTTCGTCATACGCTTCTTTCATTAACATCATTGTTTCACTTTTGGCTTTAGCAACTTCTAATGCAGAAGTAGAATTAATCCAAAATCTCAATTCATAATTAATAGAACTATCTCCGAAATCACGCCATAAAAACAATACATCCTCCTTATTTTCTACATCTTTAAAATTATTTACAACTGTTTCTACGGTAAGCTTTTTAACAAATCGTAAATCCGATTCATAACCTACGCCGCATTCTAAAATCACTCTGGATTGAGCTGTTGTAGAATAATTCTTAATTGGATTTTCTACTACTAACTTATTGGGTATGTATACCAAATTATTATCCACTTGCTTTATGGTTACTGCTCTTAAATCTATATCTACAACTTCTCCTTCATAACTATTCGTTTCTATCCAATCTCCAAATTTTAAGTTTTTTATATAAGATAAAATAATACCAGAATAAGTATTCGCCAATGCACCTTGTAAAGCTAGACCAACAGCCAACCCTGCTACTCCCGCACCAGCCAAAATTGTATTTAAGGCCTTGCTTAAGTTTAAGATTCCAAGAATAAGAAAAAGTCCTATCATTATAACAATTATAGAAATCATTCTAGAAATCAAATTCTTCATCGCTCTTTGTAACTGGCTTCTTTCTAGTATTCTTAAAACTAATTTACTGATATACTTAGAAGATATTAGTACCACTATAAATACTACAATAGCAATTAAGATATTAGGCAGATTTATAACAATTGCGTTTAACCAAGATTCTAATTTTTCTATCATTTGTGCCCAGGCACTGATTAGTTTATCTTTCATCATCTATTTTTTTAATTTTATTAAACTTTACAAAGAAACTTCGGTGTGTAGTTTTTTAACATTTTTGAGATAGCTTTTTCTGAGCTGGAAAAATTATCTGAGGACACGCTGGTATCTTTTTCTACTTCGTCAAAAAATTTTTGAATACTGCCGTCTTTATAAGTAGTAACAAGTAGTGGATGCACATAATATTTCCTACACACGTTTCTGGTGTTACCTAAACCTAATGCGGCTGCGTCATAGGCTTTTAGTATATTTTGCTGTATTTCTTTTTCATTGGTAACGGTACCAGTTTCCATAAGTGTCTCAAAAAAAATAGTAGATGCTGCCCACGTTCTAAAATCTTTTGCCGAAAAAATATCACCACTAATTTGGTGAATGTACGTGTTGACCATGCCACTATCTATATTATGTTTTATACCTTTTTCATCATAGTATTGAAACAATTCCCATCCAGGTATTTCTTCACAACGGTTGACTAATCGAATTAGTTTTTTATTTCTAAGTGTTACTGAATGTTTTTTTCCTTTCTTTCCTACAAATTCGAACTTAAGTTTATCTTTCAATAATTTTACATGTCTGGTTCTCATAGTAGAGAGTCCAAAGGTTTTATTTCGCTTTGCATACTGTTCATTTCCTATTCGGATATGGGTTTCTTCCATAAGCCTTATGACTAATGCTAAAACTTTATTTTTAGACCAATGATTTTGATCTAAATCCAAATCTACTTGTTTTCTTATTTTTGGTAACTGCTTAGCAAAGGCAGTCATTTTATAAAATTTGGTTTGATTCCTAATCGCATTCCATAGAGGATGATATCTATATTGTTTTCGTTTTTTTTGGTCTCTCCCTACAGCTTGCAAATGACCATTTTCTAAGATAGAAATCCTTACATCTTGCCAAGAAGGAGGAATTACCAGGTTATTTATTCTATCGATATCCTTTTTTTGAGTTAAAAACTGTCCTTTGTACTGATAAAGAAATCCTTTTTTTTGCTTTAATCTAAATATAGATAGTTTATCATCATTTACATACACTAAATTTAAACGATCTATAACAGTTTCTGGATCTTTAATAATCTGTCTTAAAAATTTTGAACTTTTTACGTCAATTTCCACTTTGATACATATAAATTGAACATTTGCTCTTACAATAATTTCTTTTTTTAGTTTTTTAGGAGCCTAACCTTAATTAATAAAATGCCTTAGAGGTATTTATGAAATCTTTTAGTAAAGATCTTTGTTCATGAATGCTCTCTTATAAGGTTTCAATATATTAACAACTTTCTTTTTTCAATAAAAATGGCCTCATCTATAAAGATAGTTGAGACCATTTTCGGCACTAACCATATCTATCCAGAATTCTGGATGTACTATTTAGTAAAAATAACCTTTGAATTTTTTAATCCAGATTTAAAAGAATTAATGTCGTTGACATATTTGAACTGATCATTAAAAACTCTGTCTGGCTTTTCTCCTATAATAATATGTTTAACATTTAAATCTGGTGCGTTAAGGATAATACGATCCGAAACTCTTAATTTTTTATTATCAATATTCTGATCTAGTTCTTTTAGTTCAGAAATAACATATAGTGTTTTATTTGTTGCAATAACTTCTGTAATATTAATAGAATGCTCTTTATCTGTAACTTCTGCTTCTACAGCTAGAGTAAGTTCTTCTTTTTCTCCAGAATTAGGCATGTCTACATCAATATAAGGAACCTCAACTTCTTCTTCTTCCATTACCACTACTACTTTAGGAATTTTAACTGTTCTTGTTTTAGTTCCTACATTTACATCTGCCCAATCCACATCAAAAGTAGGAAGTTGGCCCGATTCTGCATCAATATCCACATCTACCTCTGGTAATTTAGTTTCTTTTTTTTGTTGAACATCACAACTGCTTACTAAAAGGATAATTACTATCGCTCCTATAAATTTTCTCATAATAAAGTTTTTTTTTGATTAAGTTAAAAAGGACTACCTTTTTTAAAACATTACATTTGCTCTACCAAAATATTATATGTTTTTCGAACTATAGTAGTAGCCCTTATTGTTAATTTACTTTTTCAAAAGTACTTTCCTTGTTGCTAAGTTTTGTGCGCATATACAATTTTAATTGACTGTTTTAAAAACAAATTTTTTTCGGATTGGATTAATAATAATAGTATTTGGACACCTAATTTCACTATAAATAAGTAAACTTACAATATTTTAATTTTTAATATTAAATTGGTATGGATTCTAACAAAAAACCTGATTTTTCAGCATTAAAGGCTTTGTATATTAATTGTACTTTAAAAAATTCTCCGCAAAAAAGTCATACCGAAGGATTAATGGATGTCTCTATGCATATTATGAAAGCAGAAAATGTACATGTGGATTATCTGCGTTTAGTTGACTACAATATTGCTTATGGTTTACTGCCAGATATGAAAAAAGAAGGTGAGGAAAAAGATGATTGGCCAGAAATTTATTCAAAAGTCCAAGATGCCGACATCCTTATTATAGGAACACCTATATGGTTGGGAGAAAAATCTTCTATTGCTACAAAATTAATAGAAAGATTATATGGTATGAGTGCTAAAACCAATGATAAAGGACAATATATTTATTATGGTAAAGTGGGTGGTTGTGTAATTACAGGAAATGAAGATGGAATCAAACATTGTGCTATGGGGATTCTATATGCATTACAACATTTAGGATATAGTATTCCACCCCAGGCAGATTGTGGTTGGATAGGAGAAGCAGGACCGGGACCAAGTTATTTGGATAAAGAATCAAATGCTAAGAATAATGCATTTACCAATAGAAATACTACTTTTATGACCTATAATTTACTGCATCTAGCCAAAATGCTTGCCGATCAAAAAGGATATCCCGCCTATGGTAATTCTAGAGAAGAATGGGATGATGGTACAAGGTGGAACTTCGAGAATCCAGAATATCGTTAATAGACATTATACCCAATAGATCATTAGTTATGAAGGTTACACTGAAATTTTTGAAAAGAGTAAAAAGTGCTGTTTTTCATAGTATTGCTTTTTATCCAGTATTAATCAGCGTGGCTTTCTTCTTTTTAGCGATTTCTCTATTATTTATAGAAAATCTAGAGATAATTCATTCTTTTAAAAAAAAGGTTCCCTATCTCTTAGTGCAAGATGATGAAACAACAAGAACCATTCTATCTACTATATTTGGTGGTATCTTATCGCTAACTGTATTTAGCTTTACTATGGTAATGGTCGTTTTAAATCAGGCTTCTTCTAATTTTTCCCCTCGACTCTTACCTGGTTTGATATCTAATAAAAAACATCAAATTATATTAGGGTTCTATATAGGCACGATCTTATACAGTATAATTTTGCTAATGTCTTTAGGTGCCTATGGAGCATCGTCTAATGCAATTGGTTTTTCTGTTATGGTTTCTGCAGCACTAGGAATAATTTGTATCGGATTATTTGTTTATTTCATACACAGTATCTCTCAAGCTATTCAGATTCATAATATAATAAATCGAATATACCATTCCAGTAATAGTTTATTAGAAAAAGAAAAAAAAGAACAGGATGATAACCAACATGATCCTAATACTACAAGTGAATTTTGGAAAATAATTAAAAGTAAAAAAACTGGATACTATAGATCTTTTGATAATAGCCTTTTAGAAAATTCTTTAAAAAACAAAGCTAATAGCATTGAGATCATACCTTATGCTGATCAACACATTTGGAAAGGAGATCCTATTTTTAAAATTAAAGATCCCATTACTGATAAAGAATTAGAATCTTTACATATATCACTATATATTTTGTCTAATCGCCATGAAGAAGATAGTAGTATTGGTGGTATGATAAAGCTAACTGAGGTTGCCGTAAAAGCATTATCCCCTGGAATTAATGATCCAGGAACTGCTATTAATGCTATTTCAAAATTAGGACAGTTAATTCAACATACTTTAACAATAAAATCAAAAACCGTCATTAAGATATCAGATTGTGAAGTGAAATTCATTCAAAATAAAATTTCATCTAAAGAGTTGATGAGAATAATAATAGAACCTATTCGACAATATGCTAAGACAGACAGTACTGTATCTTATGAACTTTTAGATGCTTTAAAACATATTAGTATTACAAAAATGCAACCAGAATACAAACAAGACGTTATTAGAGAGTTACAGGCCTTATGCACTGATATTAAAGAAAATATTAAAAATAAAGAAGATGTAAATCGTATCTTAGCATTACTAGATTACTAATTATATATTATATGGAAGCTTCTCCAACATTAATTTGTATACCTGATATTAGTGGATTTACCAAATTTATGAGCTCTACAAATATTGAATTAAGCTCAAAGGTTATTCCTTCTTTGCTGAATAAAGTTATTTATGCAAACAAAATTGGATTAAAAGTATCAGAAATAGAAGGAGATGCTATTTTATTTTATCTACCAGGAAAATTACCTTCTTTTAAAGAATTAATTGATCAATGCCGGCTTTTTTATACCGAGTTTTATACTCAATTACACCTGCTACATAAAAAATATAAGAAAGATGATCAAAGTAGTAATATCCCTGAAATATTGGGATTAAAAATTGTTTTACACTATGGCAAACAAGTAAGTTCGGTTCCTATCGGTAAAAATATTAAGTTGATGGGAGAGGATGTCATTATAGCGCACAGGCTACTCAAAAATAAGATTTCAATAAACGAATATATTTTACTTTCTGAAGACCTACTTCTAGAATATAAAGAAGAAACCATAGAACGTAATTTTGGATGGGGAAAACTTTATGAGAGAGGCACAAAATATAAGCACATAGGTGAAGTAAATTACAGTTTTATTAATTTAGAACCTCTTGTAGAGTAATTGTTGTTATATCTTTCATGTACCCACCTTCTAATTGTATCCATTATAAAATTAATCATATTAACATATAAAAATAATATCTCTCAAAATCATTTTTTTAAGACTATTCCTAATTCTAACAATTGAGTTAACATAAGTTGTAAATGAGCAAAACAATTGGTATTGCTCACATTACATTTGTAATGAACAAAAAGAAAATTCATTCTTTGGTTCTATTATAATAACTAATTTTTAAAAAAATTGCTATGAATTATTTGAATATGAATGAGAAAAAGCTTTTACCAGTAGTATTAGAATTAAATGTGCTTTTGGCAGATTATAATTTATATTATCAAAAACTGAGAGGATTTCATTGGAATATATTGGGGAAAAATTTCTTTGATCTTCACAATAAGTTTGAAGAATTATACAATACTGCTAAAGTGAAAATTGATGATATCGCAGAACGTATTTTAACCCTTCAACATCACCCCGTAAGTCAATTTAAAGAATACATTAAAATAGCCACAGTAGAAGAGGTTTCTCCATTATTAAAAGACACAGAAATGGTAAAGGAGCTTTTAAAAGATCACAAAAAACTACTTATGCAAATGCGAGTGGTACTAAATCATGCAGAGGAAGCTGGAGATGAAGGAACTATTGATATGTTAGGAGCATATATTGGTGAACTAGAAAAATCAAGCTGGATGCTTAATGCATGGCACAAAAACACTTCAGATAGTTTAGATACCAGTATGATAAAGCAAGGATAATCTGAAAAAAATAATTAATCTGAAAAAAGCATAAACATGAAAATCATAAAACTAATTACTACATTATTATTTCTATTTGCACTCACTGGTGCAATAGCGCAAAATAATGTAGATATACTTAAAACAAGAACTACAAAAACTTTTGAATTTGAAAAAAATGGAAAGAAGATTCCGTATCGTATTACGATATATAAAACTAGCAGATCAAAAGTAGAACTTGAAAAAAAAGATGAAAATAAAATAAATCAAAGTGTAAAAACTACACCCGAGCAGGTAACAAAACTTATTTATATTGATAATGATATGTATAGCGATTATGATAAGTACATTGTACTGCGGTATACAAAAGATGCTAAAGATAGCTTTGAACTAAAACCAACAAAAAGAGGTTTTAGTGTTATAGTCGACAATAAAAATGTAGAATATATTTTTGGCGAAGGAGTATATTTTGTTAATAATGATGATAAAGACTTCTTTTTTATAGACGAATTCGATTCAATTTAGAATCAATTTTAAAATATACGATACGATTTCAACTCCTGATTTTTTTCAGGAGTTTTTTGTTTAACTAAAAGTGTAAGGAAGTTTTTACAGAAATTAGTTTTGGAAGCCATAAAGAAAGAAATAATGACAGCATATATCGATATGCAGATGGAAAAATTGATAAAACAAAAACTATTTAAAAACTTGAAAAAAGATATTTTTTAAATGGATAAAATCTTTATTGAATTAAGGCAAAAAAAGAATTTCAAATTCATTGCCTAATTAGTCTATTTATATAAATAAGAATAGGAAGACTAGTAAGATTTGAAAACTTATGTTTTGCTACGATAAGGAAGAGAGAAATATTAAAACTAATAAATAAATAAATGGATAGAAATTAAATGCGTTTTATGGATTCGCGAAATGAGATAGTGCTTTACTAATAAAATAAAAGTAGTTGGAATAAGAATTTCTGAAATTTGGCTCTTAACAATATTTTTTGAAGAAAAATATAATGCTACTATTAATAAATTCAAAAAAAAACCCAGGATAAACTTGGGTCTTAGTGGTTACTCAAGAACAACTATTTAAAGAGTCGTTTTATTAAGTATAAGATTCCATATTTTTTAACAGCACTTAGTGCTGTGGATAACCATTGATAAGGTTGCAAATCCTCTTTAAGTTCTGTTTTAAGAAGCTTCACTTCTTCTAAAGCTATTTGCCGTTGAAGATTAAATTTTCTTAAATCTTGCTCTATTTCCTTAAAAGATGTGTATGTTTTTTTCATGAATACTATTTAATCAAAAAATTCTTTAGCCATTTTTTGTATTATATACTTATCAATATATTTGCGAGTAAAATAGCCTGTTAACATAAAAAGAAATAGTATTCCAGCCATAAGTAAGCAAGCCAAAGAAATACTATTAATTAATTCTCCTAACCAAATTGCTACAGCTACTATTAAAAATATTAGCCCAAGAAAAAGAAGGCCGCCTATGACGGCCATCTTACTTAGAAAGGAGAATGCCTTCGTTAATTGTTGAAAAGCCTTTAGTTTATAATATTCTTGAGAGGCTTTTACATATACTTCTCCAGAATCAATGGCTTTATTAGAAGTTTCATTTATAGCTTCAAATACTCCCATTATATTGATGTTTTCTGTAATTTTTTATTTCTGGCTTTTAATTCTCCTAATTTTTTTTCTAATGTAGTTATAACATCATCTGCTTTGTAACTTACATCAGATACTAGGGATTCTACTCTAGAATCTAAAGTTTCCTTTTGGGAAGAAGCAACATCTGCAATTTTGTGCTGAATGTTATTTGCTTCTCTTGCTATCTGATCTTTGGTAGCTTGTGCTTCCTCTACCAATTTTCTTCTTGTATTAGTACCTTTATCTGGCGCAAATAAAATACCTAAAGCAGCCCCTATTGCGGTTCCTGCTAATATTCCTAAAAATGTATTGCTGTTATTATTCATGGTTTTTATTTTTTATTGTTCAATACAAAAATCAGTATAAATATTAGTATACATTAACTCATACCATATAGATGTTAGCTTAAATGATGTTTAGCAAAAGAAGTAACATTTGTTTCAAAAGCGTTAATACTAATTATTCTGTATAATTAATTTTATCATCTAATTAAAATTCGATATCATGTCTAACACAATAACCACTGTATATCCCTATACAGGTAAAATTTTGAAAGAGTACATTTTTTTTTCTAAAAAAGACATTGATTCTAGATTAGAGGTGGCTCAAAAAAGATTTCTAAACTGGAGAAAAGAATCTTTAGATAAAAGAGTAAAATTACTAGATCGAATAAGTACCCTTCTGGACAACAATAAAGAAGATTATGCTACTCTAATTACTAATGAAATGGGTAAGCCATACCATGAAAGTGTTTCGGAAATCGAAAAATGTATTTGGCTTATTAAGTTTTATGAAAAAAATGCGGAACAATTTTTAGCAGACGCTCTTATTGATACAGAAGCAAGTGAAAGCTTTATAAGTTATGATCCTTTAGGTTGTATTTTGGGTATTATGCCTTGGAATTATCCTTTTTGGCAAGTATTACGTTTTGCTATACCTACCATAACAGCTGGCAATGTGGTCATTCTAAAACATGCAAATAATGTAAGTGGATGTGCATTGGCTATACAAAATTTGTTTGAAAATTCAGAATACCCCGAAGGTTGCTTTCAATCCGTATTAGCAACTCATGATGATATTGAAGAGATAATAAAAAATGATATTATAAAAGCGATTAGTCTAACAGGAAGTGAGGCTGCAGGACGAGCTATTGCTAAAATGGCAGGGCAGTATCTTAAAAAAACAGTATTAGAATTAGGAGGCAACAACGCTTGTATTGTATGGGAAGATGCTGATCTTAATAAATACATGGATACCATAGTAAAAGCAAGAATGCAAAATACAGGACAAAGTTGCATTGCTGCAAAGAGATTTATTGTGGTAGAGAGTATCTATGAGGAGTTTTTAGAGAAATTTAAATTAAAAGTAGAGTCTCTGAAAACAGGAAATCCTATGGATAAAGATACAGATATAAGCACTTTAGCTAGAACAGACTTGGCAGAAGAAGTAGAAAAGCAAATAGAAGAATCTGTAAAAAAAGGAGCAAAAATAGTAATAGGAAACAAACGTGACAAAGCATTTTTTTCTCCTACAATCCTAACTGAGGTAGAACCTGGTATGCCTGCCTTCGATGAAGAAGTATTCGGTCCTGTTGCATCTGTTATTAAGGCAAAAAATCGAAATCATTCCTTAGAATTAGCATCACAATCCAATTTTGGACTAGGAACAATGTTGTTTACTGAAAGTATAGAAGATGCCCGTAAAAAAATTGATAATATTGAAGATGGAGCATTTTTTGTTAACGAGATGGTCAAATCAGATCCTCGATTACCTTTTGGTGGCACAAAAGCCTCTGGGTATGGTAGAGAACTATCTAAAGAAGGAATATTAGAATTTGTAAATAAGAAAACAGTCTATATAAAAAAATAATAAGAAATGAAATTTGTAAAAGAAGAAAACGAAGATAGAAGAGATTATATATTTCAAAAAAACACAAAAACAAAAGTAGGTACTAAATTTATAGTCATTATCTTGATTTTATTGATTATAGCCGTAGCAGTATCAGGTATATTCTTAGAACTCTTTTAATTAGACACTATCGCTACTGTAATACCAAAGGTGTTATTGATAGAGGTAAGGTCTTGATTAGAATTTAAAAACATCTAGATATTCAAATCGTTTTGACCTAAGAGTGTAAAATAAAAACATATTTTTTATGGAGAGGATCACAATCTGTTTGTAATCCTCTCTTATTATTTAGAAAAAATCTGAACCTTTTGTGAAATAATTACAATCAACAACCAAAATTTGTATAAAGTAAAATCCTAAATTTATAGTAACTCGTCTGTATTATGTTAAAAAAAATCCCAAATAAGGTAAAGAAAAAAAATTATAGCATATTTTTTTGTAGGATATGATAGATCCCTTTATATATCTTTGCTAAAAAGAACGATTTAACACCTAAAACAAAAAGTTACATTTATACTTAATGAAGATTTATCTAAAATACGATATCCATGTTATTTTTAAAAAAACTTTAGAAGAGCAATTAAACAAGATAGGAATTAAATATACTATCAATGGTTTAGGTGAAGTAGAGTTTATGGAAAGCATAAGTGTAGAAAAAATCACGCAACTATCCTCTTTATTATCTATTTATGGTATAAAAATTATTAACGATCATAAAAGTGAAGTTATACAACGTATTAAAGATGCAATAACTGAAATGGTTATAAACTCTTCTGTAGAAAACTCCTATAAAGTATCTACATACCTTGCAGAAAAACTAGGGTATTCATATACATACCTTTCTAGTTTATTTTCCGAAGTCACATATACATCTATAGAAAATTTTGTAATACTTAAACGTATTGATCGTGCTAAAACTTTAATTTTAGAAGATAAGCTTACGCTTACCGAAATTGCACATACACTTGGCTATAGTAGTGTTGCACACTTGTCTTCGCAATTTAAAAAAACAACAGGGTTGACCCCTACTATTTTCCAAAAGATTATCAAACAGCGTAAAGAACAATTAAAAGCGCAATAAAGTTTTCTTAAAACTTGAAGTACTATGAATATAGATATGTTAAAAGTGGTTTTGGTAGATGATGATGAAGACGATCGTTTACTTTTTAAAGATGCTATAGAAGAAGTAAACATGAACACAAGCCTGCTTTTATTTAGCAACGGCAAAGAATTTTTAGATTATTTAATGCTATCAGGACAGTCATTACCTAATCTGGTGTTTTTAGATCTTAATATGCCAATTAAAAATGGCATGGAATGCCTTACCGAAATACGACAAAATGATAAATTAAAAGATTTATCTGTAGCAATATATTCTACATCGTCTTCAGAAAAAGATATAGAACAAACTTTTGTAAAAGGAGCTAATATATATATTAACAAACCTAACGATTTTGTAAAGTTAAAAAAGGCAATCAGTGAGGTTTTAAAACTTAACTGGCAATATCACACTTCTAATCTTAATAGAGAGAACTTTCTATTGAGTATTTAATATGTAACCGCATACTTACACCAATTTATTTAGTAAGTATTAGAATTTATTTTTTCTCTACTTAAACATAATCTTCTCGATATTTATTATTTTATCCCTCTCTACCACTTAATATAATTAAATATTAATCAGTATCTTATGATTACTGTTTTGTTTTTTGGATGTTTCGAGATTATATAATTATATAACACAATCTGAAAATTATATAACATGCAAGCCTTATTTGTTTAAGATATTTGTATAAATAATAAACGTACTTATATGCAGTATTGTTTACTAAAGAAATAGGAAATCATTTTAATAACAAATTTTAAAATCATCATGGGCACATTGAAATTAGAAAATAACACTGGAGTAACAGAATTTTTTACTAGACTTAATAGCCAATTATATGGTGAGATGTCTGAAAATTTCGGCGAACATTTAATAACCATCAAAAACTCCTTGGCTTCTGGTAGTATAAGAGGTATGAAAGTAGGAAGACACAAAATGTTTTTAGAAATAGATTTATGCTGTAAAGAAGACGTAGAAATACATCTCAATGATTTAGGAAACAATCCTTTACATTTTTTATACAGTTATAAAAACGGAGTAACTTTAAAGTTAGAAGACATTAACAAAGAACAGGGACTCGAAGAATTTCAAACTGCTATAATCTATAGTAAAAACAATAATACTGTACTACATATAAATAAAGAAGAGCATGTAAAAATTATTTTAATATCGGTTTGCGTACCAGAAAAAGCGGTTAACGTATCTCCTATCGTCGAAAATACCCTATCATTATTTAATAAAAAAATAAACAAAGGCTCTTTTACATATTTTGGATCTTATAACCTTAAAATAGCAGATCAAGTTAATCGATTAGATACTATTAATGAAAAGGGAGTTGTTAGAAATTTATTTATAGAAGGTATTGTTCAACTTATACTAGCGATAGAAATACAACACTATCAAAATGATATTAATAGCCAAGATGAAACCTTCGGAAGCCTCACTAAAAGAGAGTTAAAAATCATGAGAGAACTTGGTCAAGAAATAAGAGATAATGTAGATACTGCTTATAACATCAACGCACTCACTTCACAAACTGGAATACCAGCAGCTAAACTGCAAGAGGGATTTAAGCACTTATTTGGAAGAACCGTTACAGATTTTATTAAAAATGCAAGATTAGAGATTGCGTTAAACCTTATTAAGACTAGAGATTTAACAATTTCAGAAGTTGTATACAGTGTTGGATTTAGTAGTAGAAGTTATTTCTCTAAAATTTTTAAAGAAAAATATAATTGCTGTCCTAAACTTTATCAAGATAGTATAAAATCATTGTCTGCTTCTGCCTAAATAATAATTTAAAATCAAATAATAAACTCTAATTCCAGATCAATGAAAAACAAAGAATTAGTTCAAGTTTTACTAGATTGTGCTAAACATTGTAATTATTGTGCAGACGCATCATTAAACTCAGGATATGTAGAAATGATGATCGATTGTATACGTACTAGTCAGGTCTGTACTGAGATTTGCAGTACTACCGCAAAAATACTCTCCCTATCTTACGACAATACAGATGATTTGGTAGAGTATTGTAAAACTATTTGTGAAGCATGTGCCAGAGAGTGTAGCAAACATAGTAATCCACATTGCGTAGCCTGTTCATCTGCTTGCCAAAAGTCAGCAGAGGCATGTAAAGTTTATCTCAATAAAATACTTTCTGCATAAACTATAAAGATATACTTTCGCACTCGATTTCCAACTTAGGAAAAGAGCATCTAATAAAAAAGAAATTATAAGTAACAATGGAGAAATTAGGAATTACTAAAGAAAATTGGGATCAATTTATAAAATGGCTATGGGAATTTGTGCCAGGTGCGATATCTGCACTTTTAATTTTATTTGTAGGTCTTTGGGTGATCAAGTTTTCTACTAGAATGCTTCGTAAATTTTTCAAAAGAAAAGATTATGATGAAACCCTAGAGAAATTTCTATATGATCTCATCAGCATGGGATTAAAAGTCCTGCTAGTTATCTTGGTGATCACCCAGCTGGGTGTAAAGAGTTCATCCCTAGTAGCAATACTTGGAGCTGCAGGTTTAGCAGTAGGGCTTGCGCTACAAGGGTCTCTTGCAAATTTTGCAGGAGGAGTACTAATATTATTTTTCAAACCTTTTAAAATAGGTGATTTTATATCTGCTCAAGGAGTAGAGGGTACAGTAAAAGAGATTTCAATTTTTACCACTAAACTTAATACTTTTGGTAATCAGTTGGCTATAATTCCTAATGGAAAATTATCGAATGATAATATTATAAATTATTCTGTAGAGGGTAAAAGAAGAGATAAAATAGATATAGGGATATCTTATGACAGTACCATTAAAACTGCCAAAGAAATATTACTTAACCTAATTAATGAACAAGAGCAAGTTATTCAAGACCCAATTCCTGTAGTAGTCGTTAGTGAACTTGGAGACAGTGCCATAACACTATCATTAAGATACTGGACACTTACCGAACATTTTTGGGATATTCATTTTTATACCTTAGAAGAGGCAAAAAAACGATTAGATGCTGCCGGAATTTCTATACCATTTCCTCAAACAGATATTCATATTTTTCACAAAGATTTAAAAGAAGAAAAAAAAGAAACATCGTAGATTTTGTGAATACACTGTTTCTTATATCAAACGAGTTGAATTAAAATGATATTTTTAATTCAACTCGTTAAAAAAATGTAATTCTATTTACTAAATTTCTTTAAAATCTAAAGCATTTTGATCATACACGGGAATGTAAATATTAAAAGTAGCTCCATTATTTGGTTTACCAGTAGCAGTTATAATTCCTTTATGGTTATCAACAATTTTTTTAACAATAGCCAAACCTATACCTGTACCTTCATAATCACCTCTATTATGTAACCTCTGGAATATTTCGAATATTTTGTCTCCGTACTGCGGTTCAAATCCAATTCCATTATCAGAGACGCATATATAGCAATATGCATCATTTGCAATTAGTTTTTTATTTTCAAAATCTTTTCCATATTTTATTTCACTGCTTATTTCTATTAATGGTTTACGCTCTGTAGACGAAAACTTTATAGCATTGGTTAAAAGATTATTTACAAGTTGTCGAAATTGAAATGGTATAATTTCGATTTCATTTAATCCAGCTAGTTTTATTTCAACATTCTTTTCATTCAACTCTTCTTCTAAGTCTTCTATAACTTCTCTAATAAGTATAGCGAGATCTATTTTTTCTAAGTGTATTTCGTTATTATTCACACGAGAATATGCCAACAAATCCTCAATAAGAATTTGCATTCTTTTTGCTGCATTTTGCATACGTCTAAACCAATCTTTACCCCTATCAGATAAATTATCGTATTCATTAGAAACAATTCTAGAAGCAAATGTCTGAATCTTCCTTAAAGGTTCTTGCAAATCGTGACTTGAAATATAAGCGAAAGCTTGTAATTCCTTATTCATATTTTCAAGATATGTATTATTTTGTTCTAACTCTAAAGTTCGTTTTTTTACTTGCTTTTCTAATCGTTTTGCAAATAGCTTTTGATCTTGAATATCCGTACTTGTACCTACCCACATGGTGATTTCACCTTCTTCATTTCTTTGGGGAGTTGCTCTACTTAATTGCCAACGAAATTTACCATCTCTTCTTTTAAACCTATGTTCAAATAAAAAATCATTTCCAGTACTAATAGAATCCTTCCACATTCTTAAATTTTCTTCTCGCTCACTTTTATGAACGATCTGGAGCCATCCATCATTATCAATCTCTCCTTGTTGCAGTCCAGAATATTTGTAAACTACTTTATTAAAATAATTTAAATTTCCGTTAACGTCTGCTGTCCAAACCATTATTGGTAAGGATTTAGCCAGTAATTTAAACTTCTGTTCGCTTTGCTTTATCTTTTTATTAGCTAATGACTCTTTAGATACATCTAATAAAATACCTGTAAAACGATAAGCTACCTTGTCTTCATTAAACAAGGTGCTCCCTTTTGCACGAACCACACGTTCTTGTTGTGTACTTCCATCAATGATAGTATAATCAATATCGTAGCTTCCTCCTGATGAAAATTGTAACGATTCCTGAATTGCTCTTGACACTCTTTTTTGATCTTTTTTTGCAACGGAAGCAAGAGCAATAGAAAGATCAACATCATCTTTTGATGTTAAACCAAACCAGCTTTTTAAACGTTCGTTACATACAAACTTATTTGTAATAGGATTATAATCAAATGTTCCAAGTTTGGCAGCTTCAATTACAAATTGCAACTCCTCTTTACTATTTTTTAATTCGTATACTGCTTCTTTATGATCGTGGATATCCATTCCGCTTCCAACATTGCCCTGATACTGTTTATTGTCTAAATAATGAGGCCCCCCAGAAAAAAGAAACCAGCGATATTCACCATCTTTCCCTTTCATTCGTACTTCTATAGTGTAATTAGATCTTTTTTCTACAGACTTAGAATACGTTTCTAGCAAATTTTGATAATCATCTGGATGCACAATTTCGTTCCAAGCCCTTCCTATTGCTTGTTCAAATGTTTGTCCCGTATAGTCTAACCAGGATTTATTCCAATAGGTAACTTCTGCATCTTTATTTGCCATAAACACCATCATAGGGGTTTGATCACTTAACGTGCGGAAACGATCCTCTGATTCCTGTAACTGTTTCATAGCCATTATTTTTTTGGTAGTCTCAGTACAGGTAACAAAAACTCCCATAGGCTTACCAGATTCATCATTTACGGCACTATAACTATATGTCCAATATACATCTTCTACTTTTCCATTTCTGTATATTGGCAACAGTTGATCTTCTGTTAAATTCGATTCATTTCCTAATAATATACCATCTATTAAGGGTTTTATGTCTTGCCATATTTCTTTCCAATACTCTTCTGCCCTACTTCCTAGAATATAAGGATGCTTTCCTTCCTTACCCAGACTAGGCCTGTATGCATCATTGTAAAAACAAATTAATTCTGGTCCCCAAAATAAAAACATAGGAAACTTAGAATTGAGAATAATACTTAAAGTAGTACGTAAACTTTGCGGCCAGTCTTCTGGATTACCTATCGGTGTTTTGCTCCAGTCTTTGGTTCGAATAAGTTTTCCCATTTCACCTCCATCTGGCAGAAATTCTATAGTAGAATTATTTTTTTGAATTTTCATTTTGGTTATATTCAAAATTTGAATAGTAATTATCTAAGGGTTCTTTATTTTCGAATATAAATAATTAATACAAAAAGGGCAAAGAACTTTAAAAACTCTAGCTGAAAAAAATAATTTCAAATAAAATACTATTTTTTTAACTTGGTATTTCATTTGAAATTATTTAAGAGTTTTATTTATATTTTTAATTAGAAAATATTCCTAATACGTTTTCATTTGTTCCTTTCGTTTTTCTAATTGATCATTAAGATCTCTAATAGTTTTGTTAATTGCTTCTTCAAAGTTTTTTTCATCAGAAGAGGCATATAATCTCGGCCCTGGAGCACTTAGACGTATTCCACAAATATGACCTGTATCATCACTTTTATTTTCTTTTTTAAAAAACACGTCTCCTCTAATTACAAAAGGATATTTAGTAGATAAGTTACTTAATTTTTCCTGAGTCAAAGACTCTAACCTATCACTCGCACTAATATTTGTATATTCAAAAATGGTATTCATATTTTTTTGTTTTTAAATTGTTAGTTTTCCTTTTTCTCCCAAATCCATATCGGCGTCTACATAAGCGTTGATTGTCATTTTTAAAATTTCGATATATGAGTTACTTTTTGTATCCCAATAATATGCTTCAAGAGGAGCAACTTTTATGGCGGTGATAGAAGAATCATCTTTGCCATCAAACCAATTATCATCTAATTTTGAATATAAAGAGTCAATAATTTCAGAATCCCTAGTGATAGAAGCTACACCATATACGCTTAGATATGTCATGTTTTTAGGATCGCTATATATTAACTGTACATTATTATCCTTCCCTATATTTTTATTGTGATCACTTGTGCGCTTACTAAGGAACCAAATACACCCCTGTTCATCTACTTTTTTGGTATACATGGGTATTACACTTAATGGTTTGTTTCCTATATTGGTAGCAAACATCGCTACCTTTATATCTTTTGAAATTTCTGTTATTTTGTTTAACGCTTTTTCGTTATATAAATTTTTTATACTCATTTGTAACTTTTATTTTAAATGTTATTAAAAAACACATTCTAGTTCTAAGATTATTTATACTCCTTCATACCCAACTTAATGAGCATTTAATAATTATTCTTTTTAAAAAAATAATTATGCATTAATCACTTGATTCTTATGCTCTCCTTCTTCAACTTCTTCAATAATTTTATCAATAAAGGCAGGCAAATCATCTGGATTTCTGCTGGTTACCAAACCATTGTCCACAACAACTTCCTGATTTAACCAATTGGCACCAGCATTTATAATATCTTCTTTAATACTGTAATAGGAAGTTACATCTCTGTTTTCGATTACACCTGCACTAACAAGAAGCCAAGGAGCATGACAAATTGCAGCTACAGGCTTACCACTATTAAAAAAAGAACGAATAAATGTTAAGGCATCTGCATTGGTTCTTAAGATATCAGGATTAATTACTCCTCCAGGTAATACTAATGCGTTATAATCAGATTCGTTTGTGTTTTCTACAAGTTTATCTACAGCGATAGTTTTTCCCCAATTGCCATCTTCCCAACTTTTAATTTCTCCTTCTTTGATAGAGACAATATGTACCTCTGCGTTTTCTTTTTTAAGTGCTTCTAGAGGTTCGAAAAGTTCTGATTTTTCAAATCCGTCGGTTGCTAGAATGGCTATTCTTTTATTTTCTAATTTCATATTAATTTTTTTAATCATTCTTATTCATGTGATGTCGAAATGATCTTCGAATTCCGATGATTATAAAATTAATAGAATGGTATTGCAAAAAGGTGCTGAAACAAAATAGTGATTAACTCAAATCCTAAGTGTAATTATTTTTTGTCCTACTTTTTTAATGAAGCTATATGAACAAAACGGAAGGGTTTAAATTTCTTTAAAAAAAAGATTTGGCGGCTATATTAATAGGAATAAGTTTGATTTATTTTTTAATACAAAAAACCCTTAGACATTAAATTTCTATTAGATTTTCTTTGGTTTTGAAACGTTATTCTTAACACGTTTGCGTATTTTTCTTAAAAATATTTTACTGCCAAATTTTTTTTTAGGCAACCCAGGACTTTGTATTGTATTTCTGTTTTTCATGAATAGTTATTTTGTATGGCTCAATAATTATTGAAACACTGTTGATCTATAAAAACTAACAAGACATAGATAAAAGTAGTTTTTAATATTTTATATCTTAAAAAAATAAAGAGAAAATTAATTGAACTGTCCTCAAATCAAATTTTGTTAGATTCTGTCTGATCAATAATTTACTCTTTTTTAGACTACAAAACTTAAACAAGATTGTCTAGTATCTTAATAGCTTTTAACCTTTTTTATGTGTATTAAATTATATACCTATTAATTTTTAGACCAAGAAGTGAACATCCAGTGTCTTTTTTCTAATCGTCTCGTAAACTCAGAAGCTATTTCTTCTGTAGCAGAGTCTCCTGTTTCTAATGCAGCACTCATTACACCTAAAAGAGAATTATGTAAAATCTGAAAATCTTTTAGAATTTCCTTAACCATCGCTATAGGGGTTAATTCTTCTTTTATTTCTACAATATGAGATAATTCCAGATGTTCTTTTAGAGTGTTTTTAGGTTTCATTCCAAAAACTCTTATACGTTCTGCAATAATGTCTGTTTGTAATTTCACTTCGTTATATTCAAGTTCTAAATGCTTGTAAAGCTCAAAAAAATATCCTCCTTACACGTTCCAATGATTAGACAAAAGTTGATTTAGAGCAATTACAATTTCTGCTGTTTCTAAATAAGTAAACCCTAATTTTTTATATGATTTTTTTGATTTGAATATTTCTTGCATTTTTAGTGATTTTATGTACCATAAAAATAGAATCAATACTAAAAAATTATTACTATTTAAGGTATCCTATTTGTTTTTAATAAAGAAAGAACTATAAGACGTAATATATAACGTATAAAGATCTTGAAAACTCTACAAAAGTACAGTTAAGTCGAAGTTTTTATTAACACATTTGATTCAGATCTTATCTCAAATGCGATTAATAGTATCAAATAAATAACAGAAACAATATCTTTGAATAGTTTTAAAAAACACTATTGTTAAAGAACCTGAATTAACAATCTAATAATTTTAATATTTAAATAAATTTAACATATATAAATATCATAAAAACAAGGAGTATAAAATTACGCTTTGTCTACTATGAAATTTTAAAAAACAACGTAACTTTCTTTAATATTAATATCTATTTTGACCATGATGAATACTAAGTTTAGCTTTCTAATATTATTATATATACTCTTATCCAGTTGCATTAAAAAAAACCCTAATAAACAAATAGAGCAAGGGATATTAAAAGAAAATACTATAGAAAATAATACAGAGTTTATATATCCTGTTCGAAAACAAGTTTATGTTCCTATTTATTCTGATATTTATAATAACACCAAAGATTATCGATTTCAACTCACAGCAACTTTGAGTATTAGAAATATAAGTTCTAAAGACTCTTTATTTCTTAAAAACGTAAATTATTATGGTACACAAGGCAACTTTGTAAGAGCATACATAAAAAACCCAATATATCTAAAACCATTAGAATCTATAGAATATGTTATTGAAGAAAAAGATACATTAGGAGGTAGTGGTGCCAATTTTTTAATCGATTGGGGTGCTCATCAAGAAATTAATCCGTTATTTCAGGGCATAATGGTAGGAGTTTTAGGTCAACAAGGTTTTGCTTTTACAACAGAAGGAGTTACTGTCATTAATTAAGATGGATTTTAAAACACTTTATTGCGCCTTAAAACGTGTTTAGTCATGATATTTTAAAATCTTTTAGTATCATAAAAACAATAGTAAATTTTATTAAATTCTATTCCCTAGATCTAAGTTAATATCATACAAACACAACATTTATTAAGACCCTACTAAGTATTGGAGAATAGATAAATTGATAAAATACAGAATAACAAAATAGGTGCATTTATCCTAAAAGACCTTCTTTTTGGTTAAAAAGACGAAAATTTTAACCTCGAAAGCAGAAATTTTAACGCAGCAGGTTGAATTTTTAACTAATGATTTAAAACACCAAACTATTTTACCATAGAACTATATACCAGTTTTGCTTTGCATAAAATCATCCTCTCTTGCAAATGTATAAAAACAAAAAAGCAGCAGAACAGATATTGAACTTTTTACCTCAAGATTGCAATTTAATTCTTCAACATTCTATCGTATTAAAAAATGCCTGTTTCTATAAAAAACAGGCATTTCTTTTTTCTTCATTTATTCATCAAATATCATCTAAATAAAAACTTATTTTAATAATCACGATATTCATACCAATCACATTTTTGACTTTGAAACGGATTGTTTTTTTTATTAAATAAGTCTATTCTTCAACCCATATTTAATTAGACCTACAACGTTAATAGAATCTGTTTTCAAAAGTAAGTTTTTCCTATGATCTTCTACAGTATATCTCGAAATAGATAGTAATTTTGAAATTTCTTTAGAGCTTTTTTCTTCAGAAATAAGCTCTAATATTTGCAATTCTCTTTTGGTAAATGTAGTTTCAACTGTCGTTTTAAGTTGTTTTCTGGATAATATTTTTTTGGCAAATTCTTCAATATATCTTTCATTTTTTAATATCGCTCCTATTGCATTAAATAAATCAATCGATGAGGTATTCTTGCTAAGGTAACCTTCTATATTAAATTCTGTTAATTGCTCTATAAGAGTAGGATTTGTATGACTTGTCAAAACTAATATTTTAGTTTCAGGTTTTTTTTTCTTTACATCATTAATCAAAACTAACCCATCCACATTTGGTAAGTTGATATCCGTAATTATTAAATCTACAATGTGTGTTTTTAAATACAGTAAAGCACTCTCAACAGAGTAAGAAATGTTTACAACATCGTACTTAACACTTATGGTTTTAGACAGACTCTCTGCAAATATTTTGTGGTCATCTAAGATGAGAATTCTGGTCATACTTTAACGTTTTATAAGGAAAAACTATTTCTGGGTTAAAAAAACTCGATTACATTAAAAAGATGAAATTTCTCTTATTGAAATAATATTTTGCTTTTTTTTAATTAAAAATACACTTGTAAAAAACAATAAATCCTCTTTTTTAGCTATTTATAAAATTAATAGTTTTTAAAAAAACCTCCCCCCCCTGAATCTAGGGGGATATAAACATTTATTAAAGTCATTAATTTGCAATGCAATTATAGCTCTTTTCAGAAATATAATTGCAAAATTGAGATTTCATTATTAGTTATAAGGTTGAGTTTGTGCTAGTAGGTTTCAATTTTAAGAGGGTGTCTTGAAAATCAAGTACCCTCTTTTTTATTATAGATATTATGACAAAAATGATTAACTCGTTGTTAACGAAATTTTTATACGATTTATGAATCTTAGTTGTAAAAAACACCCTCTTAAAAAACAAAAAAACTCTTTTTTAGCCATTTATGAAGTTAATGATTTTAAAAAAACCTTACCCCCCCTGAATTTAGGGGGATATAGACATTTTTTAAAGTCATTAATTTGCAATGCAATTATAGCTCTTTTCAGAAATACAATTGCAAAATTGAGATTTTGTTTATTAGTTATAAGGTTGTAGTTTAACTAGTGTGTTTCAATTTTAAGAGGGTGTCTAAAAAGTCAAGCACCCTCTTTTTTATGAGGAATATTTCGATAAAAGTGATTGTTATAAAGTTATCGGTAGAGTTTTTATATGATTTTAGGTTAGATATTAAAAATGATTCAATTAAGTTTTGCAAAAAATCACTTTTTGTACATTTTTTTTATTTTTTTTGCTTGCCAAAGAGAATCAAAAAAAAACAGTACCGTTAATAAATTTTAAAACTGTATTTGATTTAAAACTTAAGCATACTATAAACATTAAGTACTTTAGAATTAATTATAACATGATAATTCATGAAATCATATTTTTCCTTGCTCTGTTTTTTTTGTTTTAAATTACTTTTGGGGCAAGATGATTTTAATCAAAAAAAATTTGATAGTATTGAAAAAGACACATGGTCATCAGTATATAATAACCCTAAAAAAACATTACAGAATAGCTTAAAATTATTTAGATACAATAATGATAAACCTGAAAATTATGTAAAAAGTTCTAAATTAATTGCAATTTCTTATATGTTATTAGGGGAAAGTGATTCTTCTCAAGTTTATTTCAATAATGCAATTAAGAATTCTAAGCTATTAAATGATCCTAAATATTTTATTGATTGTGTCATAGCATATTTTAATCTAGAAATCAACAATCCAGATCTATCAAATATAACTGAATTACTTTATGAGGCTCTTTCTATCTCAAAACTGTATCCTAATCGCTTTAAAATAGAAATAGAAAAAATAGAGACTTTTTTGGGCGATGTATACTTTAATAATAAAGAGTATAAAAAAGCTAAACAATTATATTCAAAAGTTTCTAAGTCAAAAGATAGTTTAATAAAGAGTAATGCTTATAGAGCCTTAGAAGGTGTGTGTTTTAAATTAAAAAAATATAATTTGGGATTGTATTATGCCAAAGAAAGCTTACGATTTATACCTAATACAAATACTATAAACAAAGCGGTTACTTATAAAAGAATAGGAAGAAATTATTTATTTATAAATCAAATTGATCTGGCATTAGATTATTTGGAAAAATCTTTAACAATCCAAAATCAAATTAATTTTCACGCCATAAAAGGAAAAACATATTATTATTTAGGACTAATAGAAAGAGAAAAAAAATCCCTTAAGGAATTAAAATATTTGAATATAGCTGAGATAGAAACAAAAAAGGTTGGAAATATTGAATATTTAATGAAAATATATCTTAAAAAATCCTACTACTATTCAAGAATCGATGATCTGAAAAGAGAAACCTATTACTATAATCTGTACTCTTCGATACAAGACAGCTTATATAGTTCTGAACAAAATAAAACAAGAATAGAACTAAACACAAAATATGATGTTTCTATAAAAGAACAAGCTCTTAGGTTTAAGGATTCTTTGTTATACAAAGAAAGAACCTTTAACAGATTTTTAATGTCTGTTTTTATAGCTATAAGTATTATAATAAGTATTGTTATTTATCTTTTTATAGAGAAAAATAAAATGAAAAGATTATTATACGATGAGAAATTAAATTCTCTTCTAAATGAGCAAATGAACCAAATTATAAAAGCAAGATTAGAGGCTAAAAACACAGAGAGAAAAAAGATAGGAATGCAATTACATGATGGTTTGTCAAATTTATTATGTTCTTTAAAAATGGAGTTAACGAAAATAAAATTTAACGAATCTATTTATGAAATCACTAATATGATAGACCATATTTATGATGAAATGAGATCTCTTTCGCATAATTTAGTCCCAAATTATATTACAAAAGTAGAGTTTTCTGATCTCACTCTATTAATAGAAAACAAGTTGAAAACAGCAGGTATTACATCTCAAATTACTTTTAACAAAAAAGAAAAAATAAATTCAATTAATAAAAAGATATTACTACAATTATACAGAATATTACAAGAGTGTTGTAGTAATATTATTTCACACTCAAATGCATCGCAAGCATGGGTGTCTTTTATTTTATATAAAGGGGAGTTACATGTTTCGATAGAAGATAATGGAACAGGAAAAAAACTAAGAAAAAGCAATACAGGAATAGGCATTAAAAATATAAAAGACCGAATAAATTCAATACAAGGAAATGTAAAGCTTTTTTCTTATTCAGATAAAGGATGTCAAATTTCATTTTCCATTCCACTAAAGGCAAAAAACGGTGTAATCCTTTGAAAAAAAGGATTGACTATGAAACTACAGTATTTTAAAAATGATTATTTAAAAATCCAAATGTATAATTCTAAAAACATCTTTAATTTATTGAACCTTGAAAAATCTATTAATTTAGCATTACAACTTTCTTGTAACTTACAGGAATTATGGAACTTAGGATATTTAGAGACAAAAAAAGCTGTGCAGCATATGGTTTTTCTCGAAGGAATTCTATTTGATTATGAAAATGACTATTATCGAACCCAGCAAATTAATTCATTATTTGGTATAATCTCTTCATTATCAAACAATTTTAATAAAAATAAAAACGGGATAACACCTAAAAATAAGGAGTTATCCCGTCTGGTACTCAAGGTGGGAATCGAACCCACACACCCGAAAGTACTGGATTTTGAATCCAGCGCGTCTACCAATTCCGCCACTTGAGCATATTTGGATGGCAAAATTAATAAAATATTCGTTTGTTTTCACTAAATAACTAATAAAATAAGTGATAGAGTTGAAATAAATTTTTAAATTTGCACCTTGTTTTTAGAAAATACGTTTTAACTCATTACAAAACAACAATTTACCCTATGCAAACCGGAGTTACAGAAGCAAAATTTTTTGCATGCAGCCAAAGTACAGAACTTGCCGAAAAAATAGTAGCAGCCTATGGCTCTAAATTGGGTAAAATTATCACGTCTACTTATAGCGATGGTGAATTCCAACCATCCTTTGAAGAATCTGTTAGAGGTTCCAGAGTTTTTATTATAGGATCCACACATCCAAGTTCCGACCATTTAATGGAAATGTTGCTAATGTTAGACGCTGCAAAACGAGCATCTGCAAGGCATATTACTGCCGTATTACCTTATTATGGGTGGGCCCGACAAGACCGAAAAGACAAACCAAGAGTTCCTATTGCGGCTAAGTTAATTGCTAAAATGCTTGAAACTGCAGGAGCAACAAGGATTATAACAATGGATTTACATGCAGATCAAATTCAAGGTTTTTTTGAAAAACCGGTAGATCACTTATTTGCTTCCACCATATTTTTACCATATGTACAATCTCTAAACTTATCTGATCTTACGATTGCGTCTCCAGATATGGGTGGCTCTAAAAGAGCATATGCATATTCTAAAGCTTTAATGAGCGATGTTGTAATATGTTACAAACAAAGAGCAAAAGCAAATGTAATTTCTCACATGGAACTAATTGGCGATGTTACCGGAAAAAACGTAGTACTGGTTGATGATATGGTTGACACTGCAGGAACATTAACCAAGGCAGCAGATTTAATGATGGAAAGAGGCGCAAAAAGTGTTAGAGCAATATGTACTCACCCTATCCTTTCTGGTAATGCATATGAGAAAATTCAAAATTCAAAATTAGAAGAATTAATCGTTACAGATTCTATTCCTCTAAAACAAGATAGTAATAAAATAAGAGTAGTAAGCTGTGCAAATTTATTTGCAGATGTTATGAATCGTGTTCATAATAATAAGTCTATTAGTTCTAATTTTATAATGTAAATAGTAATTAAATAAATTTTTAAAAATGAAATCATTAACAATCAATGCATCTCAAAGAGAAAGCGTAGGCAAGAAAGCAACAAAAGCCTTACGTAATGCTGGACAGGTACCTTGTGTTATTTACGGTGGAGACACTATTGTACACTTTGCAGCGCCAGAAATTGCTTTCAAAAATTTAGTGTACACTCCAGACGTTCATACCGTGGTAATCGCGTTGGATAATGGTACAAAAATAAATGCAATATTACAGGATATACAGTTTCATCCTGTAACTGATAAAATCTTACATATCGATTTTATTGAAATTTTTGACGACAAACCAATCACTATGAATATTCCTTTTAAAACAACAGGAAATTCTCGTGGTGTACGTGCCGGGGGTGTATTACGTTTTAACTTAAGACGTATTAAAGTAAAAGGATTAGCTTCTAACCTTCCTGATTTTATAGAAGGAGATATCACTAATTTAAGAATCGGAAACAAGTTATATGTTACCGATGTTACTAGTGATGATTATACAATCCTTCACCCAGACAATACTGTTATTTGTATGGTTAAAACTTCTCGTACTGCGGTTGCAGACGATGATGATGATGAAGAAGAAACTGCAACAGCTGAAGCTCCTGCAGCAGAAGCATAATTTTGCAGATCTATTATAATATAAAAGCATCCTGATTCATATTCAGGGTGCTTTTTTTTATTTTTATAGAAATTTTAAAAAGCGTATTCCAGATTTCATAATTCAGGCTA
Organism: uncultured Flavobacteriaceae bacterium; assembly: GCA_964353005.1. Classification (GTDB taxonomy): domain Bacteria; phylum Bacteroidota; class Bacteroidia; order Flavobacteriales; family Flavobacteriaceae; genus Aquimarina. The sequence goes on from CAYGUC010000005.1 coordinate 62,957, forward strand.
GATTAGAGTATGTTTTTATTACTCTCTTAAACGAAGATCAAGATGCAATAAAAAAGGATATAGCTTCTACTCTTTTACGCAAAAAAGAAAAGCATGTTTTCAATAATTAAAAAATTATTCTTAAAACAAAAAACAAAAGAAACTCAAGAAGATCTTATGAAAAAATTTCTTGTTGCCGGTCTTGGTAATATCGGCCCTAAATATCACAATACTCGCCATAATATCGGCTTTAAGATTCTGGATCACTTAGCTAAAGAAGAAGATTTGCTTTTTGAAACCAAAAAACTTGGAGACACAACAACATATAAATACAAAGGGAGAACCATTATATTGTTAAAACCTAATACATACATGAATCTTAGCGGAAAAGCTGTACGATATTGGCTAGAAAAAGAGAAAATTCCTTTAGAAAACCTCTTAGTAATAACAGATGACATAAATCTTTCTTTTGGTGTAATCCGTCTTAAAACTAAAGGCAGTTCGGGAGGGCATAACGGTCTTAAAGACATAGAAGCACAATTGCAAACCTCGCAATACTCTAGATTTAGATTTGGAGTTGGAGATGAGTTCGGAAAAGGAAGGCAGGTAGATTATGTACTAGGAGAATGGACTAAAGAAGAAGAAATGGCTATCCCAGAACGATTACAAAAAGGTGTTGCCTTAATTCAATCTTTTGCCACAGCAGGAATAGCAAACACTATGAATACCTTTAACGGAAAATAAAGAAACGTGTCATAACTATTTTTTATTTTTACAATTACTTTAAATCTTTTTTCCTTTAAAAGAAAACAAAATAAAAAAATTGATGTTAACCATATTATTTATTAGCGAATTAAATCTGACATGCCCACAACCTTGCATAACGTACTTTTGAAAAATAACTTTTATTTTTCATAGCAAGCCATGAGGGATTAAAAACACAAAAAACAGAACAGATGAAACGCTATACAAATGCAAAAACATATGACAATCAAATACCCTCTGTAGTTACAGTTGGCACTTTTGATGGTGTACATATTGGTCACAGAAAAATAATTGACCGTCTTATAGAAAGTGCAGAAAGAAATGGATTAGAATCTGTTATTCTAACATTTTTTCCACATCCTAGAATGGTTCTGCAACAAGACTCTGACATAAAACTTATCAATACTATTGATGAGCGTATTCAAATTTTAGAAAAAACTAAACTTTCGAGTATTGTTATCCATCCTTTTACTAAAGAGTTTTCTCGACTTACTGCAGGAGAGTATGTACAGAAAATCTTAGTTAATATGCTTAACACAAAACATATAATCATAGGATACGATCATCGTTTTGGGCGCAATCGCAATTCTAACATAATCGATCTTGCCTCTTATGGCATGAAAAACAGTTTTACTGTTGAAGAAATTTCTAAACAGGATATAGATGATGTAGCTGTAAGTTCTACCAAAATAAGAGAAGCTTTATTTGAAGGAGATATCACCAAAGCCAATAGTTATTTGGGGTATGAATTTATGCTAACCGGTACTGTTGAAAAAGGAAAAAAACTTGGACGCAAATTAAATTACCCTACTGCTAATTTACATATTAAAGAACAGTACAAACTCATTCCAAAAAACGGGGTATACATAGTAAAATCTACTATCGATAACAAAACCTACTTTGGTATGATGAACATTGGAACCAATCCTACTGTTAACGGAACTCACCAAACTATAGAAACACATTTTTTTGATACCTCCTTTAATCTGTATGATAAAAAAATTCAAATTCAAATGTTAAAAAGAATTAGAGATGAAAAAAAATTCAGCTCTATAGAAGAATTACAAGAAGCCATGCAAAAAGACGAAGATTTTTCTCGTGATTACATAAACACATTAGTATGATTAATCGTTGGTTGTTCTCACACATAGATAACAGTGCTCTCATAGTATTTAGAGTGATTTTTGGTTTTTTAATTGCAGCAGAAGCTATAGGAGCTATTTTTACGGGTTGGGTTACTCGTACTCTTGTAGAACCAAAATTTACGTTTAATTTTATTGGCCTTGAATTCTTACAACCTTTACCTGGTAATGGTATGTATTATTACTTTGCAGTAATGGGTATTTTTGGGATTTTAGTTATGATCGGTTTTAAATACCGATGGAGCATGATTGGATATACGCTATTATGGGCAGGAGTATATTTTATGCAAAAATCATCTTACAATAATCATTACTATCTTCTTTTACTTCTTTGTATTTTAATGACGGTATTACCTGCTGGGGGTTATTTTTCTATCGACACTAAACAAAACCCATTACTCCAAAAAATATCCATGCCCAGATGGTGTTTACTAATCATAATTGCGCAGCTTTGGATTGTCTATACGTATGCATCGATAGCCAAATTATATCCAGATTGGTTAGATTATACTGTTGCAAAAAATCTAATGGCAGGCAGAGCTCATTATCCAATTGTAGGTAGTATACTTCAAAAACACTGGACACATATTTATATTACTTATTTTGGGATTTTATTTGATCTTTTAATTATTCCTCTTTTATTATGGAAAAGAACTAGACTGGTAGCTTTTTGTATGGGCATCTTTTTTCACCTTTTTAATTCTATCGTTTTTCAAATAGGGATATTCCCATATTTATCTCTTGCTTTCTGTGTATTTTTCTTTTCCAGAGAGAGAATACACTACATTTTCATGAAAAACAAACCGTTTTATACTGCTAATGAAGTAATTATCCCTGCTTATCGCAAAATTTTATTACCTGCACTTACACTCTGGATTATTATACAAATAGCATTACCGATTCGTCATTGGTTTATCCCTGGGGATGTATTATGGACAGAAGAAGGTCATCGATTAAGCTGGCGTATGATGTTAAGAGGCAGATCTGGCAATACTAGTTTTTATATAGTAGACAAAAATGATCCTGAAAAAAAACGACAAACAATCAATAAAAGTGAATATCTATCTCAAAAGCAATCGCGACTAGTATCCTCACGACCAGATGGGATCTGGCAATTTGCACAAAGACTTAAAAAAGAATATGCCATAAAAGGTAAGGACATCTCTGTTTATGTAAACAGTAAGGTCTCGATAAATGGCAAAGAATATAAAACATTAATTGATCCAAAAGTAGACATTGCCAACACTAAATGGAATTATTTTACAACTAATCCCTGGGTAATAAAATATGATTGATATATAAGATTCTGTTTTTATACAATCTCATAGTTGTAAAAAAAGCATTATAGTAAAACATGTTTTTTTGAATATCTATTTTTTAACACCATTTCAATCTAATCAAAAACGGGTAAAATGCATAGACACTTAATTACATTATTATATGGTGTTAGTATTGTACTATCAATTTCTGCCTACAGTCAAAACAAAAAAGAAACAACTATCTTTTCTTCCTTTGGTACAATCCCTAGCACTGTAGATCCAAAATTATACCTAGAGCTAAAAAAAAGCTCCAATACCCTTACCACATTACAGCTTATCGAAAAAATAGGCAGAGTACATCTATTAGCAGGGAATACCGATTCTATAATTTATTATGGAAACCTTTTAAAAACAACTACTCTAAAAGAAGAAATACCAGATAAACAACTATACATTTCTAAAGCTAACTACATTATAGGATCAGGAAAACTTAAAAATGGGCTCTATGATGAAGCCATGAAATATTTTATCGAAGGAATTTCCAGTTCTCCTGTGTCAGAAATGCCAACAATGTATTATAAACACCAACTGGGACTAGGAAATGTATATTTAAAACAAAAGCAATATGATTTGGTTTTTCCTATTTTAAAATCTTGCATAAAAGAATCCAAAGACCAAGAAACCATAATACTTGCTAAAAAAGCCTTAGGAGACACCTATTTTGAACAACAAAATGATAATGAAGCTAAATTTTATTATCTAGATGCGCTAAAAAACATTCCTAAAAATGTTTTTGATAAAACTCGAATAGAAATACAACTAAATCTGGGCAGAATAGAAGCTTTTCATGGTCGAAATACCGAAGCCATAAACTATTTAATCCCAATCATGGAAGAAGCTAAAGGCAATCAATTTTATGATTTATACATAGAAATAGTTTATTATGTAGGAAGAGCTTATCATAAATTAGGAGAGTATGAATCGGCAGAAATAATACTAAACACCGCCTATGTTAATGCGGTACAATGGAATAGGCTAGAATTACAAAAAAAGGTAATACATATGCTTAAAAACCTTTATGTGGATCGTAAAAATTATAAAAATGCATATAGTTTAATGACACAATATGTAAACATTTCTAATCAAATCATTACAAAACAGAATCAAAAAACTACAAAAGAGCTAGAAGTAAAATACCAAACTCTTCAAAAAGAAAAAGAAATATTATCTCTTAAAGAAGAGCAACTACTAAAAGAAAGTGAAATTAAAAAAGAGCAAACTATCAAGAAAGCTTTTTTGATTGGTTTTCTTATTATATTAATTCCTGTAATTGGATTATTGTTTGTTTATTTTCAAAAACTAAAAACCCAAATAGCACTTAACAAGTCTCAAGAAGAAGTAAATACTCAAAAAGTATATGGTCTAATGAAAGATCAGGAATTAAACCTTATTAAAGCTACTATGGAAGGGCAGGATAATGAACGACAACGATTGGCACAAGAGTTACATGATAGTGTTGGTGGCAATCTTGCAAGTATAAAACTACAATTATCTAATACCGAAAAAATTAATGACCAGCAAATTAACATCATCAAACAGATAGACGAAACTTACAATCAAGTAAGAGATTTTTCGCACAATCTTATTTCAAAAAAGTTTCAAAAAAATTCTATTTCTACATTAGTAAAAGAATATATTTATAATGTAAAAAACGGAAGTAACCAAGACATCGCATTTCACCCATATCCCGAAGATCTAATAAATCAAATTAGCCCTACCCTTACGGAAGAATTATTTAAAATCATACAAGAGTTATTGACTAATTGTCTAAAACATGCAAAAGCCAAAAACATAGATATCTATCTCAATCACCATAAAGATTCTATTCAATTACTTTTTGAAGATGATGGTGTGGGTTTTGAAATTCATAAAACAGTGGAAGGTATTGGTTTTAAAAACATAAAAAATCGTTTAAACCAATTATCTGGGGATATGCATATAGACTCTACTATTGGCAGAGGCACTGTTATTAGTATAGAAATTCCTTTGGAGTAAAATTTGAAAGACACTGTTTTATTTGAAAAGTTAAGTTGCACTATTTTGATTATTTGCAGCATCAGAAGCTCTTTTTATAATCGCTTTTAATCGTTCTGCCCGCAATTCTTTTTCTTTTCGTAGCTTATTTTTCTTTCGATTCATAAGCTTTGTATGCTTAGCCTTGTTTTGCGTGTTTTTTTCCTTTCCTTTTTTTGCCATACACAAAATTATGTAATTTCCCCTTTCCATTGTCGTAATATATGGTTTATATCGTATCGCACCTCGGATCGAATTTCTTTTTTGCCTTTTCCTTGCCCAAATCGATTATCATAGTCTGTTTCTGCATGTCGTATATGTGCCTCTACAGCAAGATCAATCATTTTGGCATCAAATTGCTTTGCATTGGCTGTACGCCCCACTCTACCGCTGTATTTCTCACATGCATGCTTTGCTATCTCCTGCTCTCTTTTGGCGGGGCAATTGGGGTATCGTTGTCTAATAGCTTTGGCAAACGCAACCTTATATTCTTGATCTTTTATTTCTCGAATTACCGCTGCTTTTTTATTTTTTTCATCTCGTACTGCCTGATCTTTTTCACATTCTAATCTTGCTTTTTCTATCGCAATTTCTTCTACTAATTGCCCTTGGCGTTCATAGCGTTTTCTACGCTGGTTCCATGCCAATACTACCCCACATAATGTAGAGTGTTTTTTAGAACGCCTGGTCATAGCAGCATTTCCTGGCGGCAACATTACATATCCTACAAATGGAGAACAATTAAAACAGGTTCCTTTATGATTTTCACTTTCTGCTACAAAAGATTTTCCTTTTTGAATACTTTTGCCACAATCTATACATCGAAGTTTCTCTTTTTTGGTAAGAAAGATATTTTGTGCTATTGTTGCCAATTTTACTGTTTTAAAAATACAAAAATACTAGATATAGAGTTAATCAGCAACCTTAGAACAAGCTCACAAGGTATGCTTATGAATATATGTATATTGTTTTTAAGTGATTTTTCTTAAAATTCACTATCTAACTATACCATAGATACCCTTAAATTTATTTAATTTTACTCTTTCATTGCGATAAGGATAGAAGCGACATCCTTTTTTTAAGGATGTGCTGAGTTTTTCGAAGTACATTATTAAAAAAAGATATAGCGGATAGCCTGGCAATCGCCCAAAAAAGATATCATGTTAGTAGTACAAAACATCATAGCAAACAAAGAGGCCTATATTGCGGCTTTGGCTAAACGAAATTTTGATGCCGCTCCGGTTTTAGAAGAGGTTATTACCCTAGATGAAAACCGTCGTGCCACCCAGGCTAAATTAGATAATATTTTAGCAGACTCTAATAAATTCTCCAAAGAAATAGGGGTTTTATTTAAAAATGGGGAGCAACAAAAAGCGAATCTTTTAAAAGAAAAAACTGCACAACTTAAAGAGAACTCCAAGCAATTATCTACAGAGTTAAACGATATACAAGAAAAATTAGTCCAGGTACTATATACTATTCCAAATATCCCAAATGACTCTGTACCTAATGGGCAAAGTGATGAAGATAATGAGGAGATCTATAAAGAAGGGGAAATTCCTACATTACAAGAAGGCGCTTTACCGCATTGGGAGCTTGCTAAAAAATATGATATTATAGATTTTGAACTGGGTGTAAAAATAACTGGTGCTGGTTTTCCTGTATACAAAGGTAAAGGGGCACGACTACAACGTGCTTTAATCAATTATTTTTTAGATAAAAATACTGCTGCAGGATATAAAGAGTACCAGGTGCCACACTTAGTAAATGAAATTTCTGGGTACGGTACTGGGCAGTTACCTGATAAAGAAGGACAAATGTACCATGTAACCGGGGATGATTTATATCTAATACCAACTGCAGAAGTTCCTGTAACTAATATGTTTAGGGATGAATTAGTTACCGAGAGTGAATTGCCTATTTGCTGCACAGGATACACTCCTTGTTTTAGACGCGAAGCTGGTTCTTATGGCGCTCATGTGCGAGGATTAAATCGCTTGCATCAATTTGATAAAGTAGAAATTGTGCGTATAGAAAAGCCAGAAAACTCGTATAAGGCATTAGATGGCATGGTAGAGCATGTAAAAGATATTCTTAGAGAATTAAAACTGCCTTATCGTGTTTTACGTCTTTGTGGTGGTGATATAGGATTTACCTCTGCATTAACATTTGATTTTGAAGTTTTTTCTACTGCACAAGACCGTTGGTTAGAAATTAGTTCTGTTTCTAATTTTGAATCGTATCAGGCAAATCGTTTAAAATTGCGTTTTAAGGATGCTAACGGTAAAAACCAATTAGCACACACTTTAAATGGTAGTTCGTTAGCATTACCCAGAGTTCTTGCTGGTATTTTAGAAAATTATCAAACTCCAAAAGGTATTAAAATTCCAGATGTATTAGTACCTTATTGTGGTTTTGAATATATAGATTAAGAAAAAAGACCAAAAAACACTAAGCCCTGCTTACATCATATTGTATAGCAGGGCTTAGTCATAGATATATTTTTGTTTATTCTTTATATTCGCCAATAGCTGCATTAACCGACCATAAAAAATCAAGTTGCAGTGTATCTTTACCATAACTTTGTCTAAAATCTACATAACGATCTCCGTTATAATTTAAACTTGTATTGTTTTGAGGCCATCTTGCCTGGATATGACAACTCATACAATTGGTTTGAATTCCAAAATTATTTTTAACTACTTTACCATTATAGATTCCGTCTTCGTTTTCTCCTAATAGTACAGGGTTATCTGAATCTGCAGGACCAAATCCAGCTTCCAGATACGGGTTATATGCATATAAGGATTCTCCTACATTTTTACCATTTACATAAGGTTGTGCTGGCATTACATTAGAATATGCTGCGGTCATGGCATAATGTTTTGCCGCCTCATCTAATGTTACCTTACTTCTATAAGACGCATGTACTTCTGAACTAGGAAAATGAGGTGTGTCTGGATATTGACTCCACCAAAAAGATTGCCATGTCCATCGGGTAGTTTCTTTGGTCATTACATGCATCCCTACAAGTATCGCATAATCGCCATGCTTAAAATTCCCAAAAGGTTCTGTAAAATCTTTATCTACTTTAAAATTTATAAAATCAGATATTGCAAATTTTGTTTTTCCGTCGGCATCTTTTTTATCTTTTACAACTTTGATTAAAGAATTTGGCCAATCTTCTTGATCCCATGTTCGAATAGTGTCTTTTGGTGGTCCCTGCCATACACGAATAGTATCTTTTCCGTTAGATAAATTTACAGGAAGAAATACTGGTTTTATCATAATAGAGGTTACAGGAAATCCTATTATCTGACTTGCACCGCTCTTGATTAATGACTTTGCTACCTTTTGATCAAAAATTCCTTGCTGTCGTACATGCTTTTCTGCATCTGGGCTATATTTTACAAATCCGGCAAGTTGAGATTCGTTTGCTTTACTATTTTTTAGCCTATGCCCCAACTGGTGAGGAACTGTTAACGGAAAGAGATTTTTATTGGTTGCATTTAGATTATTTTTATCCATTGCTTTAATCTGACCTGGAGTCCTCCAGGATTCAAACACCCTAACCTCATGCCCGTTTGGCATTTTAATATCTGTTTTCTGAGTAAGTCCTGCCCATATTTGCCAAGCATGGGTATAGATTCCTTCTAAATTTTTAGGATTAGAATAATCCTGAGTATACGCAATTAATGTAGCCTCTGCAACTGGAAATCCATAGGTGTCAGGAAACGGTTGGGGAACTAATTTTTGTTCTGGTTCTGGTTTTGTCACATATACAGTTTCTTGTTTTTCATTTTTACAACTAAATATTCCTATTACGATCATTACTACTCCTATGAATACGGGGAGTATTTTACTGTCCTGTTTTTTCATTTCTTGTTGAATTTAATTTTAATACTAAATACACTTGTACTAATATCCTAAAAAGTCTTGCAACAAAATATTTCACCATATTTCACAAACCTTATTCACTGCAGGGCATTTTCATTGGGTAACGAAACCTTCCTGCATGCTGCAGGGCGTTTTTATCGGGTAGCGAAACCTTCCTGCACATTGCAGGGCGTTTTCATCGGGCAACGAAACCTTCCTGCATGCTGCAGGGCGTTTTCATCGGGTAACGAAACCTTCCTGCACACTGCAGGGCGTTTTCATCGGGCAACGAAACCTTCCTGCACACTGCAGGGCGTTTTCCTCTTGCTAGCCAAGTTCAATTCATCTTAAATATGTCAGTTTTAATAAAATTCTGATAAAAATTTTGTATCGAAAGCTAGCATTTCAGATAAATCGAACTGAGGTTTCTAAAAAGCATTTTGTTATATTTACAAAAAAACTCGTAAAATGCGCTTCCTTTTTGTATATATCACTCTATTCTTTAGTTTATCGACAGTTGCGCAGTCGGAGCAATTGGCAAAAAACTATATGGAGCAAGGGCAATACGAAAAAGCTCTTACTGTATATCAAAAGTTATATACCAAAAACCCTAATCGTATTAATTATTTACTAGGACTTGTAGAATCTTATCAGCAACTGGAACAGTTTGGCGAAGCAGAGAAGGTTTTAAAAAAAACAATGGAAAGGAATCCCACTAATGCACAAATTTTAGTTGAATTAGGGCATCACTATGATCTTCAGGGAGAAAAAGAACAAGCACGATCTTACTACAATAAAGCAATAGAAGCATATAGTAATAGTAGTGCTAACCATGCGTACTCACTTGCTCAGAATTTCGAAAAATATAGCCTTTTAGATGATGCTGCTTTGATTTATGAAAAAGGAATGAAAGATAATCCCGGAGCTAACTTTAATGTACAACTTGCTAAAATTTATGGAGAACAAGGCAAACTTGAAAAAATGTTTGAGAGCTACCTTGCTTTACTAAAAATACAGCCAAATTATATAAATATTGTACAACGAAATTTTGGGGATTATATAACAGAAGATCCTACCAGTGAAGCTAACGTGATTTTTAAAAAATTACTTATAAAAAAACTTCAACAAAATCCAGATATACTGTACAACGAAATGCTAAGTTGGCTTTTTGTGCAGCAAAAAGAATTTAAAAAGGCTTTTATACAAGAAAAAGCTATCTACAAACGTAAAAATGAAGGTCCAGAAAGTATTATAGACTTGGCTAGAATTGCTATTGCCGAAAAAGATATTAAATCTGCTACAGAGATATTGAATTATATTTTAGAAACTCCTGCTTCTAAAGACATGAAACTCACTGCTCATAAAATTATCCTGAAAGCAAGAGTGGACAATGCTACCAAAAAAGAATACAAAACTATTGTAGAGCAGTACAATACCGTATTTGAAGAATATGGAAAATCCAGAGAAACAATAGGCTTACAGATAGATTATTCGCATTTTATGGCATTTAATCAAGATAAAAAACAAGAAGCTATTGATTTCTTAAAAGATATCCTGGAGCGAGAAAAACTTTCGAGATTTCAATCCTCAAGAATAAAAATGGAAATAGCCGATATCCTTATATTGGATCAAAAATTTAATCAGGCACTTATTTATTATACGCAAGTACAAAATGCTTTAAAAAATAATTTTTTGGCGCAGGACGCCAGATTTAAAGTCGCCAAAACCAGCTACTATAAAGGAGACTTTGCATGGGCACAAACCCAACTGGATGTCTTAAAATCCTCTACTTCGCAATTAATAGCTAATGATGCTATGGAGCTAAGTCTTATCATTAGCGACAACTCTCTTGAGGATTCTACACAAACTGCTTTAAAGATTTTTGCCAAAGCAGATTTATTAGCTTTTCAAAACAAAAATCAGGAAGCTATTGCAATGTATGAAACCATTTTAACGCAGCACAGAGGTGAAAAAATTGAAGACGAGGCCTTTTTGTGTCAGGCAAAACTATATGAAAAAGAAAATTTATTTGAAAAAGCTAAAGTTAACTATCTAAAAATTATTGAATTTTACAGTAACGACATCCTTGCTGATGACGCATATTACTGGTTAGCAGAACTATATGTAAACAAACTTGGAGAACCAGAAAAAGCTAAAGAACTATATGAGAAGATAATTTTTAATCATGCAGATAGCATTTATTTTGTAGAAGCAAGAAAAAAATACAGAACTCTTCGGGGGGATGCAATAAACTAGAGTATCGCTCATGATAATTTATAAGACTTAGTTCACTACATTTGCCTGTTAGTAATTTTAGGTTAAAACTTCTTATCATCGTTAAAAATACAAACTGCAATGTACATCTATAATGTTACTATAAATATTGAAGAAACTATCCATAACGAATGGTTAAACTGGATGAAGAACGAGCATATTCCAGATATGCTTTCTACAGGAAAATTTAGTAAAGCTTTGATGACAAAAGTCCTAGTCGAAGAAGAAATGGGCGGCATCACCTACTCTGTACAATATACGACTACCAGTAAAGAAACCTTACAAAAATACTACGATGAAGATGCAGATATTCTTAGAGCAAAATCGAATCGTTTTGCTGGTAAATTTGTAGCCTTTAGAACAGAATTAGAAATTGTAAGCGAACATAATGGCTAAACCAAAAAAAAAATACACTCCTAATCATACACGTTCTTCTGAAAAAACCGAGGTAAAAGCAAAAAAACACCTTGGTCAACATTTTTTGAAGGATGAAAATATAGCTAAAAAAATTGGAGACACTCTTACTTTAAACCGTTATCAAAATGTTATTGAGATTGGTCCGGGAATGGGAGTACTTACCAAGTACATACTTCAAAAAGACATAGATGTAATTGCTATGGATCTCGACACCGAGTCTATCGAATACCTCAATACTAATTTTCATCTCGAATATCATGAAATTTTAAAGGGGAATACGAAGTTTAAAGTAATAGAAGCAGATTTTTTAAAGTTTGATTTATCCATGCTTTTTCCTGGGGAACAATTTGCTATCACTGGTAATTTTCCTTACAACATCTCTACACAAATTGTTTTTAAAACCTTAGAAAACAAAGATCGTATTCCAGAATTTACTGGTATGTTCCAAAAAGAAGTTGCACAACGTATATGCGAAAAAGCTGGCAGTAAAGCATATGGCATTCTTTCTGTTCTTACACAAGCATTTTATACTGCTGAATATTTATTTACTGTTCCACCAGATGTTTTTAACCCACCCCCAAAAGTAGAAAGCGGTGTTCTTCGGTTAATTAGAAAAAAGGAATATTCCCTTCCTTGCGATGAAAAATTGTTCTTCAAGGTTGTAAAAACCTCTTTTGGGCAACGACGTAAAACTTTAAGAAATAGTCTTAAAACTTTTTCATTAACAGAAGAAATAAGAGCATTAGATTTCTTATCCAAACGTCCCGAACAATTATCTGTAGAGGAGTTCATAGAGCTAACATTAATTATACAAAAAGCAACAGTATAACAATCTATATTTTGGCGAATATTCGTCAAATAAAAATATAACCGGTATAAACCTATCCGTTTTCTGTTCAAAAGACAGCCTATTATTATACTGTAGTATCCTATATCCATCAAATACTTAAAATAACATAACCATAAAGTGCAATCAAATTCTTTGGTTATCTTTGTCCCGCTTCGGCAAGGGATATCTTAATAAATACACATATGCAATTTCAAATTTCTGATGAACTTATCCAAAAGGTAAAAGACCTAATTACTACAAAAGAGGATAAACATCTTCGGGATATACTTAATGAAATTCATTTTGCCGATGTTGCAGAAGTTCTAAGTGAACTTAATTTATCGGAAGCAACTTACCTTATAAAATTATTGGACAGCGAAAAAACTTCTGAAGCACTAATGGAGCTAGAAGATGATTTTCGAGAGCGTATTCTTGAAAACCTTTCGGCAAAAGAAATTGCAGAAGAACTCGAGGAAATGGACACCGATGATGCTGCCGATATTATCGCAGAATTACCAGATCACCTTGCAGAACAAGTAATTGCAGAAATAGAAGATGAGCAACATGCTGAAGATATTAAAGAACTACTTTTATATGATGAGGATACCGCTGGTGGTTTAATGGCCAAAGAATTAGTAAAAGTAAAAGAAACCTGGACTGTAGCTGGTTGTGTGCGTGAGATGAGAAGGCAAGCTGAAAATGTTACACGAGTACACTCTATATATGTTGTAGATAAAGAAGAAAAATTAAAAGGAAGATTATCTTTAAAAGATTTATTAACCGCCTCTGCAAAAACTCATATAAGCGAAATATACATACCAAAAGTAGATTATGTAGATGTAAATACAGATGGGGAAGAAGTAGCTCGTATTATGCAAAAATATGATCTCGAAGCTATCCCTGTGGTAGATCTAGAAGGAGTTCTAGTAGGTCGTGTAACTATTGATGATATTGTAGATTTTATAAAAGATGAGGCTGAAAAAGATTATCAATTAGCTGCTGGTATATCACAAGATGTTGAAGCAGATGATAATATTTGGCAGCTTACCAGAGCTCGTTTGCCTTGGCTAATACTAGGGCTTTTTGGAGGGCTAGGCAGTGTTTTTATTATGGAAGGATTTGAAGATGTTATGGCAAATCCCAGAATTAGAGATTTATTTTTTTACACCCCACTAATTGCAGCAATGGCTGGCAACGTAGGAGTACAATCTTCTGCAATTATTGTACAAGGACTAGCAAATAATATAGTAAAAGGTAGTTTACTAAAACGACTGCTAAAAGAAGTTAGTCTTAGTTTGATTAATGGTGCAGCGCTGGCTTTACTGATCATCATCTTTGGTTTTATAATGGATTATGAAATTGCTTTTAGCTTAACCATTGCAATTGCGTTAATGAGTGTTATTATTGTAGCTGCTTTAATAGGTACTTTTGTACCTATAATCTTAGATAAAAAAGGTATTGATCCCGCAATAGCAACTGGCCCTTTTATAACTACCAGCAATGATATTTTTGGAATTTTTCTCTTCTTTTATATTGCAAAGATTATCTTAGGGTTTTAATTTTTCTTAAAAATGAAATCTGAGATTTTTGAATATCATTTTACAGTACCTAAATCTGCAATTGATGATATGGGACACGTAAATAATGTCGTATATCTACAATGGGTGCAGGATATAGCAAAAAAACATTGGCAATCCAAAACTAACAAAACTATACAAAACAGGTATGTATGGGTTGTTCTTAATCATTTTATAGAATACCATCATCCCGCCTTTGAAAATGAAAAGATCACTATACAAACATGGATAGATAACTATCGAGGAGTTAAAAGTGAACGCCACACCAAAATAATAAATACTACTAGCCAAAAAGTGTTAGTTTCTGCAAAAACCAGTTGGTGCCTTTTATATAAAGAAACGTTAAGACCTGCCAGAATCACAGATGAAATAAGTACTTTGTTTTTATAATGCTATATTTTTTCTCAAAAGAAATAAGCAAGTATAAAAGATATTAGAATCAAAATTGTATTTAAAAAATCTATAGTATCCGTTTTCATAAGGATTAAAAGTAAAAAGTTCCGCAAAATAATAGTGAAGCTTTTTTAATAGTATATACAATCTTAATTTTTAATTACCATCTTCTTAGTATCTATTTTTTTACTACCAACATACATTGTATAAAAATAAGTTCCTGATGCTAATCCATCACTATTAATATTCACTTCTTTGGTACCTGTTTCATTTAATGCTATTTTAGATATTATTTGACCTATTGAGTTACTAAAAACAATTGAGGCATTAGTAATTCCTGTAGGAAGATAATATTTAATTGAAGATGTGCCATTAAACGGATTTGGTATGTTTTGATATAGTATGGGACCACTATTTTTAGTCTCTTCATTATCGCAAGCACAGCTTTCTACTGCATCCAATCTTGATAGTATATCTGTTATTTGCGTTTGCAATGCAACAACTTCATTTTGAGCATCATTTAAGTTTGATTGTAATGAAGAAACAATTGGAGAAAGGTCAACAGAAACGGCAGTACCTCCTTCTATTGCAATAGTAAGATTTGCTCCACTTAAAGTAGCAGATGTAAGATTTTGGTTATCAGAACTTATAAATGTTGATAAATCAATTGTATTTGACCCTCCAGAAATACTTAACATACTACCTGCCAATGATAACTCTTGATTATCTGTATTATCCAAATATGTAGAAAGATCAACTGTTGCTGTACCTCCAGATATTCCTAAAGTATTGGTTGTAAGAGACAGCTCTTGAGCATCTGTATTATCCAAATATGTAGAAAGATCAATCGTTGCTGTACC
>CAYGUC010000005.1:78500-161152 GCA_964353005.1 uncultured Flavobacteriaceae bacterium
GCTCTTGAGCATCTGTATTATCCAAATATGTAGAAAGATCAATCGTTGCTGTACCACCAGAGATACCTAGAGTATTGGTTGCAAGAGATAGTTCTTGAGCGTCTGTATTTAAA
Source organism: uncultured Flavobacteriaceae bacterium (assembly GCA_964353005.1). Lineage (GTDB taxonomy): Bacteria > Bacteroidota > Bacteroidia > Flavobacteriales > Flavobacteriaceae > Aquimarina. The sequence continues at coordinate 78,614 of CAYGUC010000005.1, forward strand.
GAAGATGTATTAAGCCATTGTGTACCATCCCAAGTATATACTGTCTTATCTTCTGTATCATATATCAATAACCCTTCATCTGTAGCAGTTAATCCACCTTCTAGAGCAGCTTTCTGGGCATTAGTTAACCGATTCATTTGCAAACCTTTATTAGATCCTGATAACTCTAATGAAGCATTAGCATTAGGCGTATCTGTTCCTATTCCCACGCTAAGTGAATTCGTTGCTCCTCCTAATACCATCGTATTATCATTTATTGCTGTAGCTGCATTTCCTATCGCTATCGCATTTGTTCCACTTACATTCGCATTATATCCTATTGCAATATTATTAATAGGATTTGTTGCTCCTGGATCTGTAGAAGTTGCTCCAGTACCTATGACTATAGCTCCATCATTTTGTGCTACAGAACTAGCTCCAATTGCAATCGCCTCAGTATTATCAACATCTGTAAGATAACCAATACCTATTGCCCTGCTTTGATCTATAGATCCTTGTCTACCTATCAGTATAGAGTTGGCAGAGGTAGTATTATTCATATCTGCCAAATAGCCTACTGCAATAGCTCCTGTACTTCGTACATCTACATCATTTCCTATACCAATAGAATATTGACCATCATTAAAGATACTATATCCTAGCATTATGACATCATTATTACTTGGTGTATTATCCGCACCAATAAAAGTACATCGTGATCTTGTTGTATTATCAAAATCAGAATATGCTCCCATACCTACATTGTCTTCTCCTTCACGATTAGAAAATCCAGTTTCAAAACCAACGTAGGTATTCCTATTGGCATTAGAAGTAGAATTAGTTCTGTTATTGTCCCAACCTGATCGTGCACCTACAAAAGTATTGTAATCTGCGTGTTCTGTCGCTACACCAGACGCTGCTCCTATAAAAGTATTATAAATACCTCTATTTACATCTATCCCTGCAGAATCTCCAAATGCTGAATTGTGATGTCCTTCACTAACATCAGATAATGCCTCATCTCCAACACCTGTGTTACGATATCCTGTTCCTGAGGATATTCCCGCTTCATTACCGACAAATGTATTTTTATACCCAGTAGTATTACTAAAACCAGCATCCTCACCTATGAAAACATTTTCATATCCTGTGGTGTTATTTGTTCCAGACTCCTCACCCACAAAAGTATTGTCATACCCAGTAGTCGTATTCTCTCCTGATTCGGTTCCTACAAAGGTATTATCTCCTGCAGTTAAATTAAGTCTACCAGCTTCATGTCCTATAAATGTATTGTCAAATCCAGTAGTATTTTTGTGACCAGCATAATAGCCAATAAATGTACTCTCTGATGTTGTATTATCTCTACCTGCTCCAAAACCTACAAATGTGGTTCTTAATCCACTACTAAGATTTGATCCTGTACTATCTCCATACATGGTGTTATAATCACCAGTAGTAATATTTACTCCAGATCCTGTTCCTGAGGTTTCATTTAGAGTTTGCGAATGTAAAGAAGCGTAGGTAGTTGAAAACAAAATACATATTAAAAAAAGTAAAAATTTTCTCATAGGTTTTGGGAATTAAATATTTGATGGACAAAGATATTATTAAATATAGTAAAACATGAACAGTAATAAAAATTTCTCAATCTCCAAATCCAAAGCTCTTTCGATTAATTTCGTCTTAAACAAAAAGATTACCTGATTTACATATTATTAATTTATTAGGTTTACAACTGAATTTTAAAATCCAGATGTGATCATTTTATGTATTCGTTTATTAGAAATAATTCTTCTATCTTGCATTAGATCTTATCTATTATTCAATGAAAAAAACAGAGAAAAGCATTGGTTGGTTGCTCTTCCTTTTCGTATTTATTACATATGCTTTTTGTTCCCCTAAAACTATTACTTTTTGGGATAGTGCTGAATTCGTAGCATCCAACTATAAATTACAGGTCACCCACCCTCCTGGCGCACCATTTTACATGCTACTTTGTAAATTTATTTTGTCTTTTTTTCCAGTATCTGTGTCGGCATATGTAACTAATTTAACCTCCTCTTTATTTGGAGCATTAACGGTTTTACTATTGTATTTTATAACAATACATATCTCTAATAAAATTATAAACAAAACATATACAAAGAATACACAAGGTTGGTTATCCATTGCATGTGGTGTTATTGCAGCACTCACCTTAGGTTTTATTCATAGTTTTTGGGTTGCATCTACAGAAAGTGAAGTATATACCCTTTCTTTTTTTCTTCTATCGATGGTGCTATACAGTATGATACTATGGGAAAAAACCAATGATCTTAAAAAAGAGATCCGTTTACTTTTGTTTATTGCTTTGTTTATTGGTATTTCGGTAGGAGTTCATTTAATTAATATTTCAATCGTTATCCCGCTTTCTGTTTTATACACCTACAAAAAATTTGGATTTACCTTCAAAAATATATGCATTTCAATAGCTATGGGATGCTTACTTTTTTTCACTCTTTATGGGGTTTTAATTCAAGGGTTTTTAAGCATTGCTAATAAAATGGATATATACATGGTAAATGATTTTGATTTTCCTGTAAATTCCGGACTTATACTACTTATTTGCATTGTTGCTATTTGTTTTGGAATTGCTCTTTGGTATAGCCATAAACAAAAAAAAAGTATTATGCACCATTCGTTACTAATGATTTTGTTTTTTGGTATTGGTATGAGTTCTTATACCGCGTCTATAATTAGAGCCAACACCTATACTCCAACCTCTAATGGTTCTTCAACCAGCAATCAATTATTACAATATATTAGGGCAGAACAATTCGGACTAGGTGAAGTCCCTTTAGTTAGAGGGCATCTATACAATGCTCCTTTAGATAAGACTACTCCTTTTACAGATGGATCCTCAATTATTAAATACAACATAGAAAAGAAAAAATATACTACAATAGACAACGGGGAGTTTAGCGAACCTAATTATGCAAGAGAATTTAGCACATTTTTCCCCAGAATGTATCATAAAGGCGCTTCAAACATTAATGGATACAATAGTTGGATTCCTATTAAAGGCAAAACTATTTCTTATCCTGTTCAAGGTGAAATTCAACATATTAAAACTCCTACTTTTTTAGAAAATTTTAATTTTTTTATAACCTATCAAATATCATGGCTTAATCTAAGGTATTTGTTTTGGAATTTTATCGGAAGACAAAATGATATCAAAGGCACAGGAAATATTTTAAATGGAAATTGGAGTAGTGGGATAGATTTTTTTGATTCTTCCAGAATTGGCAGCCAAAAGAATATTCCCAATAGATATCGCAATGATTTAAGTAATGATAATTATTATTTTCTACCCTTTCTTTTCGGAATTATTGGATTATTTACTTTACGCAAAAGCTATCCTTACTTACTAACTACATTATTATTATTTTTAACCTTTGGTATCGGAATTACGATATACATAAATCCGACTCCTTCTAGTATTCTAATACGAGAACGTGACTACATTTTTATGGGCTCATTTATTATTTTTGCATTATGGGTAGGATTATCTGTACTTACTGTATTTAATCTCTTTCGATTTATTGTTTCAGAAAAAAAACGATTGCTTTTCGTTGGTATATGTATTGGTTTACTTGTACCAATTCATCTTTTTGCAAAAGGCTGGGATGATCACAATCGATCTAAGGATAATTTTGCTTATGATTTTGCAAAATCATATCTAGATTCCTGCCCAACTAATGCTATCCTAATAACTAATGGGGATAATATGACATTTCCATTATGGTATCTGCAAGAGGTAGAAGAATACAGAACAGATATTCGAGTAATTAACTTTGATCAATTAACATTAGATTGGTATATCGAAAAATTAAAACGAAAAGTAAATTCCTCAAATCCAATATTGATAAGCTTACCTCAAAACCTCTACAACAATAGTCAACAACTTCTTCCTTTAAAAAAAGAGGTAGATCAACCTGTTGAGTTGAAGCTATTATTTGATTTTCTAAAGGATGACAAAACTAGTATATTATGGAACGGGAAGAAAGTTCATTATATCCCCTCTGATGTATTTTCAGTTTCTATCGATACCTCTAAAATTATTAAAAACTCATATAACCCAAAGGCATTAAAACTAAATTACACAGATCGTATTACCTGGAAGTTTTCAAAAGATTTTTATGCTATTAATGATCTTGTTTTATTAAATCTAGTGCAACAAAATATTTTAGAAAGACCTATTTGCTTTGCAATAAATGGAAACACAAATCATTATATAGGATTACAGATGTATACTATACAACGTGGTTTAGTAGACTTACTAGCTCCTGTAAAACGTTCAGATCTTTCTTTAAACCCAAAAATTGTAGATACAAAAACTATGTATCCTAGTTTTATTAAATCTAATATATTCAAAAATCTAAATAACCCTTCTGTATTTATTGATGATGAAAACAGAACATATGCTCAAGAAATTTTAAGAAGAAATTATTATTTTCTGGCTCAAGCATTATTAGAAGAAGGCAAAACAGATCAAGCAATTAAAGTATTAGATACTTGTATTTCAATTTTTCCAGACCAAACTATTCCATTTCGGCAGTATGCCTATGCCTTAGGAAAGCTATACTACAGAGCTGGTAACCCAGATAAAGGAAGCAAAATTTGCCAAATTGCTATGCAAAATATTTGGGAAGAATTACAATGGATGACCTCTTTTGATCCTCCTCATCCAATTATCAATGTAAAACATGCAATTCGACTCAAAAATATGTACTCTCAGATGATTGAACAGTTTAAACCTAATCATCCTAAAGAATCTAATAAGTTATCGATTCAATTCAAAAAATTTGAAGTTAAATTTCAGGATTGGCATACTATAAACTGGCCTTATTAATTTACTAACCTAAGTATATGTATTTCTTTTCTACTGAAGTTACTTCTTCCAAAATATATTCAGATAATCCTTTATATCAAAGAACACGCAAAGCATACGAATTAGTACTGGATAAGATACAAGGAAATGTTCTTGAAATTGGTTGTGGAGAAGGATATGGAGTAACTATGTATCATAAAAAAGCAAAACAATTAACACTTATCGACAAATCGAAATATTCAACATATCACATTAAAAAAAAGTTCCCTAACGCTACTGTCTTTCATAAAAAAACACCCCCTCTATCCTTTATTTCAGACAATAGTTTTGATATTATTCTTTTATTTCAAATTATTGAACATGTTAAAAATGACAAACTCTTTATTGAAGAAATAAAAAGAGTTTTAAAACCCGGTGGCACAGTGTTTTTAACTACTCCTAATGCCATAAAATCCATTGCCAGGAACCCTTGGCACTATAAGGAATACACCTATAATCAAATTAGTAATCTAATTAAAGATGTGTTCAATACATACACTATTATGGGTATCGAAGGGAATGAAAAAACAGATCATTATTATACAGCAAACGAAAAAACTGTAAAAAACATTTTAAAATTAGACTTCTTTAATCTTCAATATAAAATCCCATCATTTATTCTTAAAATCCCATACGAGATATTAAATCGTTATAACAGAAAAAAGCTATTCAGAAAAAATAATAAATTAGTAAAAAGTATAAATATTAAAGATTATTATTTAAGAGAATATTCTGACAAGACTCTAGATTTCTTTTGTAAAATGCAAAAAACAAATTAATCAGTAATACGTTACAATAAATTTTTAAAATTATATTAACCTAATTTTTTATATAAGGAAACGTTAAGGCCTGCCAGAATCACAGATGAAATAAGTACTTTGTTTTTATAAAAAAGATATAGTTATGAAAGCAATCAACATCCATGAAAAACTCTCTGAATTTGATAAGCAATGGCATCCTCATCGTATTGCTACGGTAGATGACAACCAGATATATCTTGCCAAATTAAGCGGAGATTTTATATGGCATTCTCACGAAGATGAGGATGAACTATTTCACGTAATAAAAGGAACTTTATACATGAAATTTAGAGACAAAACTGTTACTGTTCAGACTGGCGAAATAATTGTAGTACCAAAAGGAGTAGAACATTGCCCTTCTACCAAAGATAACGAAGAGGTTCATGTATTGCTTTTTGAAAAACAAAGTACTAAACATACTGGCGATACCCAACATGAACGAACAGTTGCTAAATATATAGATTTATAAAAACTACTTAAAATTAAAAATTTGGAATCAATACCCTCGTAGCGAGCTCACGAGGTATGCTTCCGAAAATATATTTTGTTTTCAAGGCAAGCCTCCTTTAGAATTAAACTCCACAATGTGAATTAAAATCATAAGTTACAGGTATGCAAATACGGTTTTTAATACTTAATTTTGAAAATCAATATAGATTTTATGAAAATATTACACCTAGACTCTAATCATCCATTACTATTAAATCAACTCGAACTGGCAGGATTTCAAAATGAAGAAGATTATACCTCTAGTAAAGAAGAAATTGAATCTAAAATTCAAGACTATGATGGAGTGGTTATTCGAAGTCGGTTTGCAATTGATAAACCATTTTTAGACAAAGCAAAAAACTTAAAGTTTATAGGCCGCGTAGGTGCTGGTCTGGAGAATATTGATATTGAATATGCAAAAGAACGTAAAATCCAGTTATTTAATGCTCCAGAAGGAAATCGCAATGCCGTTGGCGAACATGCCTTAGGGATGATTCTATCTTTATTTAACAAAATAAACATTGCTGATAAAAGCATTCGGGATGGCAAATGGTTGCGTGAAGAACATCGGGGTATAGAATTGGATGGAAAAACAGTTGGCATTATTGGTTATGGCAATATGGGTAGAGCTTTTGCAAAAAAACTACGAGGTTTTGCGGTTGAAGTTCTCTGTTATGATATTCGTGAAGATGTAGAAAATAGTGATGCTACTCAGGTAGAATTAGAAGAGTTTTTTGAAAAAACCGATATTTTAAGCCTTCACACACCTCAAACTCCAGAAACTATAGGGATGATCAATACAGAATTCATCAACCAATTTAAAAAATCATTTTGGCTAATTAATACTGCTCGTGGAAAAAGTGTGATAACAGCAGATTTGGTCAAAGCTCTTAAAAATGGCAAGATTTTAGGAGCAGGTTTAGACGTCTTAGAATATGAAAAAGCATCTTTTGAAAATTTATTCAATTCAGAAAAAGACATGCCAAAAGAGTTTAAAGAACTCCTTAAAATGAATAATGTAATATTAAGTCCTCATGTAGCTGGCTGGACTGTCGAATCTAAAGAAAAATTAGCACAAACTATAGTAGATAAAATCAAAGAAAAATTTTGCTAAAACCTGTTTTTATAACGTTGCTATCCAATTACACTCAAGACTCAGAGTATATGGAGTCCCTATGGAGCGATATTACAAAACAACACAGTAAAAAAAACCGGTACTATCATAATCTTTATCACCTAGAGAATCTTTATCATAATTTGCTAGAAATAAAGGCCAGAATAAAGCATTGGGACATAGTACTTTTTGCTTTATTTTATCATGATTACATATACAATGTACTTAAACAAGATAATGAGCAACAAAGCGCAAAAAAAGCAGAAAAAGTATTAAATACACTAAAAATTGAAAAGAAATACATCGCACTCTGTTCTAAAATTATTATAGCTACCAAAGGACATAACGTTTCTAAAAATAAGGATGTAAACTATTTTACAGATGCCGATTTATCTATACTAGGAAATGACTGGAAAACCTATGAAGAATATTATAAAAATGTAAGAAAGGAATATAAATACTATCCGGATTTTGCATATAATAAAGGAAGAATAAAAGTTCTTCTCCACTTTATAAATATGCCAGTTATTTTTAAAACCAATCATTTTTATGATAAGTTTGAAATGTCCGCAAAAGAAAATCTACACCGAGAAATAGATGTACTCTCTAGGTAAACTTAAGTTTTATTAAATTTATAGGGTGAGAAAAACAATCTTTATTTTTTCGGCTTTAGTTTTGGCAATACTTGCTCTTTTTAGATTAAGTAAATACAATATTATTGCTACAGATTCGTCTATAGAAATCGTAATTACCATAATCGCTATCGTTTTTTTTATTATTGGTGTTTTTATAAACAAAAGAGTACTACATACTACGAAAAAAAATACTCCAGAAATAAACCATAAAAAAATAAAAGCACTCGGGTTAAGCAAACGAGAATATGAAGTATTATGCAAAATTGCTATGGGATTATCCAACAAAGAAATAGCTGAAAAACTTTTTGTTTCAGAAAGCACCATAAAAACTCATGTGTCTAACATATTAGTAAAACTAGATGCCAAACGCCGCACACAGGCAATACAAATTGCAAAAAAATTAGAAATTATAACGCTTTAGAACATCTTTATCTCTGCAATACTATAAATTTCATACTTTAGTATGAGTACATTTTAAGCACGTCTATCTTATTTTGTATCATATAAATCAACAACCTCAGAGCAAGTTTACGAGATCTGCTTCAAAAAACACATCTTGTTTTCTATGCAAGTCTCGGGAAACAAAAGCTTCGATGAGGGATTAAACAATATAACCCTATGAAAAACACAATTTTACATTATGGAATTTATAGTGCAATAACGATATGCATCTTAGCCTTGGCTGGCTGGTTTTTAGGAAAAAACCTGGATTATTCTCTGCAAGAAATAATTGGATATGCCAGTATGATTCTAGCCCTTCTTTTTGTTTTTTTTGGGATAAAACATTACCGGGATAAGGAAAATAATGGAGTTGTATCTTTTGGAAAAGCCCTACAGATAGGGGTACTAATTACTTTATTTGCAGCACTTGCTTTTGGGATATTAGATGTGATTTATATTAAATATATACATCCGGATTTTATGATGGAATATTACACTCACCATGTAGAACAACTAAAAAACTCTCTTTCTGAATCCGAATTTCAAATCAAACTCAAAGAGTTAGAAGCTCAAAAAGATTTGTTCTCAAATACATTCGTTAATTTTCTTCTAATGTCTGCCACTGTATTCATTATCGGGCTCATAATTTCTTTAATTTCTGCATTAATACTACAGTCTAAACCATTAAAAGTCTAATCATGCAATACGAAGCTAAAACACCCGATGAATATGTGGATGCTATTCCCAAAGAAAGAAAAAAAGTGATAAACGAACTTAGAAAAGTAATTAAAGATAATTTACCCAAAGGCTTTTCTGAAGAAATAAATTATGGCATGATAGGATACGTTGTACCACACCATATATATCCTAAAGGATACCATTGCGATCCCAAACTACCTTTACCTTTTATGAATATTGCTTCTCAAAAGAATTTTATTGCGGTTTATCATAGTGGGATTTATGCCGATCCTACGCTACTTAATTGGTTTATGAAAGAATACCCTAAGCATGTAAAAACCAAACTGGATATGGGTAAAAGTTGTATTCGTTTTAAAAAAATAGATCAAATTCCATTAAATCTTATTGGAAAATTGGCATCTAAAATAACTCCTCAAGAGTGGATTATTATTTATGAATCTAATATAAAAAAGGAAAATACATGAAAAAAAGAGTTACAGGAATTGGCGGTATGTTTTTTAAAGCTGCAGACCCTAAAAAAACAAGAGATTGGTATAGAGATCATTTAGGACTTAACACCGATGAATATGGATGTACTTTTTGGTGGAAAGATAAAGAAGGAAAAGATGGTACTACTCAATGGAGTCCTTTTAAAGAAGATACAACCTATTTTGAACCTAGTAAAAAAGAATTCATGATGAATTTTAGAGTAGAAAATCTTACTAAACTATTAGAAACTCTTAAAAAAGAAGGAGTAACTGTTATAGATAAAATAGAAGAATATGAATACGGCAAATTTGGATGGATTATAGACCCTAATGGCATTAAAATTGAGCTTTGGGAACCTGTAGATCAAGCATTTTTATAAAAAAGAACATTTAATACTATTTTTTTCAGGTGTTATTACAAAATATTTTATAGTTTTTAAAATCAATCCTGTATAGATTATTTTATTAACTAACCTTACTAAATATAACACTAAAAACAACTTATAACAACATATGTTATGATAGCTATCTTACACATAAACAAATATTCTTACATACCATATGAGTTTAAATTGATATTTTTTGTAATTTTCACCAAACTAATAAATCATAACAAATACTATGAGTGAAGAAAACAATAATTTGGGAGACGATATAAAAAAAGGAGTAGATCAAGCATCTGATGCTGCTAAAGAATTTGCTAATGAAGCAAAAGAAGCCGCTAACGATTTTACAGAGGAAGCAAAAGAAATTGTTAATTCTACAGATAATAAAAAAGTTATTGCAGGTATTCTAGCAATCTTTTTAGGGAGTCTAGGAGTTCATAAGTTCATTTTAGGGTATCAAAAAGAAGGGTTTATTTTATTAGGAATATCCTTAATTTCAATCCCTTTAGTATGTATTGGTATTGGTGCATTAACCATGTTTATACCATCAATTATAGGCCTTATAGAAGGCATCATGTACTTAACAAAAACTGACGAAGAATTCTATCAAACGTATCAAATTGGTAAAAAACCTTGGTTCTAAACATACATTAAAAAGTCAAAATTATAATTTTTGGCTTTTTTATTTCATTTTATTATCGTAATATTGCGATATTATAATATTAAATTATGGGAGTAACTAAAACACAAATATTTGATCAACAACAAAACGAGTTGGCACAGTTTTTTAAAATACTTGGACATCCCGCTCGCATAGCTATTCTTCAATATATAAGTAAACAAAACACCTGTATTTGTAATGATTTGGTAGAAGAAATAGGCTTAGCACAAGCAACGATATCCCAACATCTTAAAGAATTGAAAAGCATTGGGTTACTAAAAGGAGAAGTGGAAGGTAAGAGTATGTGCTATTGTATTGATGTAGACAGATGGAACGTGCTACAAAAGAATTTAAACTCATTTTTTAATACTACCAAAATAAATTGTTGTTAAACACATTTAAAAACTAAAACTATGAATACATCTAATTTTATATCCTTGTTAGAAGAACATCAGGACAAATCTTTATTATTTGAATATGCTTCAGGTATGCTTGTTGGCACCAATTACCATATTACCGAAGTAAAGCACACGACTATAGATTCTGTAGATTGTGGAGCAGGAACCGATTCCTGGAAAGAAACAGTTATTCAACTTTGGGAAAGCCCATCTGAATTAGGCAAAGAAAACTATATGACTTCATACAAAGCTCTGGGGATATTAAAAAAAGTCGGGCAAATGAAATCTTATGAAATGGATGCTGTTGTTAAAATAGAATATGGAAATGCTATGTTTCACACTGCTCAATTACATGTAATAGATTTTGAAATTAAAGAAAATAAATTAGTAATAAAACTTACTGTAAATCCTACCGATTGCAAAGCAAAAGAAATATGTGGTGTCCCTGAAACAAACACAATCGAAACTAATTCTTGTGCTCCAGGAAGTGGATGTTGTTAAAAAACACCTCAATATATGTCAACAACATCAGGTTTTATTATCAAAACAGCTCCTTTTACAAAACAAGACTGGATTGCAGTTTCTAAAATTTATAAAGAAGGTATTGCTACAGGAATGGCTACTTTTGAAACGAAAACGCCTACTTGGAGTGATTGGAATGCATTACATATAAAAACATGCAGGATTAAAGCTGTTAGCAACAATATCTTAATAGGGTGGGCGGCATTATCTCCTGCCTCTAAAAGAAAGGTTTATAAAGGTGTCGCAGAAATAAGTATATATATTTCTGAAAATTACAGAAACTTAGGAGTAGGAAAAACACTTTTAACCCAATTGATTAATGAAAGTGAAAAAGCTGGATTCTGGACTTTACAGGCAGGTATATTTAGCGATAATAAGGCAAGTATTGCTTTACATAAATCTTTAGGTTTTAGAGAAATAGGGTATCGTGAAAAAATAGCAAAACTAGACAACACCTGGTATGATAACACCATTTTAGAACGAAGAAGTAAAATAATAACATAACCACAAAAACACCACATTATGAATATTTTAGTATTATGCACAGGTAATTCCTGCAGAAGTCAAATGGCTGAAGGGTATCTAAAACATTATGCCAAAGATAATGCAATTATTTACAGTGCAGGAGTCGAAACTCATGGAGTAAATCCAAGAGCAATTGCTATTATGAAAGAAGATGGTATTGACATTTCTAATCATACTTCTAATAATTTAGAAGAATACCTAGACATCCCTTTTGACTATATTATTACTGTTTGCGATAATGCAAAAGAAAGATGTCCTTTTTTTCCTGGCAAAGCAGAGCGTTTACACTATAATTTCTTTGATCCCTCTAAAGTAAAAGGAACAGAAGAAGAAATTCATGCAGCATTTGTAAAAACCAGAAACCAGATTAGAGAATATTGTAAAAACTTTATAGAAGAAAATACACTAAATACTATTTCGTAATACCTATATAAATAACAAAGACCTCATCAGTTTTAAGGCTTATGAGGTCTTTATATTATTCATTTTAGTACGATCTATTTCTTATTTATCTCCGTTTTTAAAATACTTCTGCTCTAATTCTTCTTGAAACTCTTCCATGACAGGTTTTACTGTACTTTCGGGGAGATCTGCAATACGAATATACATTAAACCATCTACTGCATTATTAAACAATGGATCTACATTAAATGCCACCACTTTAGCATTTTGTTTAATATATTTTTTGATCAAAACAGGAATACGTAAACTCCCTGGCTCTACTTCATCTATAATTTTATCAAACTTGTTTAAGTCACTTTTACTCTCATCAAAAACAAAGTCCTTATCTGCGTCTTTTAATTTTACTTTAAATTCTTTTTTGGGTCTTACATATTGTGCAACATACGGATCATAATAATGAGACCTCATAAACTCTATCATCAAAGACTTAGAAAAATTACTAAACTTGTTACTAATACTTACTCCTCCTATCAAATACTTATGCTCTGGAAAACGCAAAGTACAATGAACAATACCTTTCCATAATAAAAATAATGGCATTGGTCTTAGTTGGTACTCTTTAATGATAAAAGCTCTCCCCATTTCTATAGATTCGCTCATCATTTTATACAGCTCTGGCTCAAACCTAAATAAATCTTGCAAATAAAACCCATTAATCCCACGACTACTATATATTTCTGAACCCATACCCATACGATAAGCTCCTACAAGTTTATTAGCTTCATTATCCCACAAAAACATATGATGGTAGTAATCATCAAAAGGATCTAAATCTATAGAATTATTAGTTCCCTCTCCTATTTCTCTAAAAGTGATCTCTCGCAATCTACCTATTTCATGTACAACATTTGGCACATCTGTTCTCTTAGCAAGAAACACTTCATAATTTTTACTAATCAATAATCTTCTGTCATTATCCCTGCAAAATTCCAGTTCAGACTCGATTAAATTAATACTACCTTTTACTGCAATTTCTTTAGGTGATTTTGGCAACTTTAAATTTTGCGGAATAGATTCTCGCAATGTTTTCTTTTCAAAAGGATTAGCAAGCATATACGTTTTCATACGCAAGAAGTTTGTAAAATCCTCTAGATTAGAATATTCTTCCTGATCTTTTACTGAAACTGGATTCCCTATTCGAACTTTGATTGTTCTACTTTCCTGAGAAAAAAGCTCACTTGGCAACTTAGCTGTTCGTAATAGCCCACTTATAGAAGACATTTTATAAAAAAGCCTACTATTACGTGCATGAAAATATATTGGTATCACAGGAACTTTAGTTTTTTGCACCAATCTCATTACACTAGGCTCCCAAGGTCTATCTACATAATTTTTCCCTTCTTTAACCGTAGAAACTTCTCCTGCAGGAAAAATCCCTAATGGCTTTCCTTCTCGTAAATGTAAAATGGCAGATTTAATCCCATTATGACTGGATTTTGCCTCTTTTCTATCTTCAAAAGGATTAACAGGCATAATATAAGGTTGTAGAGGTTTAAAATTATTCAATAAAAAATTAGCAATAATTTTATAATCAGACCTGTGTTCTAACATCAATTTCAACAACAATCCCCCATCAAGACCCCCCAATGGGTGATTTGAAAGGGTAATAAAAACCCCGTCTTTTGGTAATCGTTTAAGATCTTCTTCAGGAATTTCAAAAGTAACTCCATATAAATCCAGCGTTTTATTTATATATTCTAATCCTTCAAGGTGACTAAGACTATCATACTGTCGATTTATTTTTGATATCCTAGTAATTTTTAGGATAATCCAACCAATAAAGGTGCCGATAAAACCAAGTTTATCTAATTTCAGCCCTTTGGCTACTTCTCTTGCTGTGATTATGGGCATTAATTATTATTTGTGATAGCGTACAAATATAACAAAATCATTGAATAGGTTTTCTTATTATCTCGAAACCATTTGATAAGTCTCTCTGGTAATTTGTTTCAACAAAATATCTTTATCTTTTTCTAAGGACATAATCGCTTCATTTGTAAAATGCCTAATGGTAAATAAAGATACATTTGTATTATAAGTAACCCTATATTTTGCCTTAAGTTTTATTAAAAGTTCATCTAAATGAGCAAATTTATCCTCTAAACATACCGAAAAACTAATAGCAGAATTTTGAATCAGTCCTACTTTTATTTGATATTTATGAAAAAGACTGAAAATTTGGCTAATATTATCTTCTACAATAAACGAAAAATCTAAAGAAGATAGCGATAGTAAAACTTGATTTCTCTTAACTATATAACAGGATAAGTGAGGATCTAATGGTTGCCCTTTTTTTACAGACGTCCCAAAGCCATCGGGATTAAGAAATGATTTAACATATAATGGTATTTCTTTACGTTGTAATGGTTGAATCGTTTTGGGATGAATCACTGAGGCACCATAAAAAGCAAGTTCTATTGCCTCTTCATACGAAATATGAGACAACAATTGAGTCTCATCAAATACTCTTGGATCTGCATTAAGCACCCCAGGGACATCTTTCCAGATACTTAAACTATCTGCACTTAAACAATAAGCAAAAATCCCTGCAGTATAATCACTTCCTTCTCTACCTAATGTAGTTGTAAAATTATTGTCATCAGACGCTATAAATCCTTGTGTTATACTAAGTCCTTTTTTATTAACTTTTTCGAGTATATTTTGTTGGGTTGCATCCCAATTTACTTCTGCATCTCTATATACGTTGTCGGTCTTTATAAAATCTCTGGCATCTAACCAATCATTTACATACCCTTTATGATTTAAATATTCGCTTATAATAGTCGTGGAAACTAATTCGCCATAACATACTATTTGATCATAAATAAAATCATATTGTGTAGATTTATTTCTGCTTAATGTTGTTTCCATATCCAGAAACAACCCTTTTATTTTTCTAAAAACCGGATGTTGCTTATTTTCAAAAAGAGCTTCTATAATCTCATTATGATATTCTTCAAGGTTTTGAACTTCTTCTTTAAGCGTGTTATCATCCTTTAGATATGCCTCTACTAAATTTTCTAATGCATTAGTAGTTTTTCCCATTGCTGATACTACAATAAGTAAATCAGAAAACCCGGTTTTATCCAGAACCTTAATAACATTTTTTACTCCATCTGCATCTTTTACAGATGCCCCTCCAAATTTAAAAACTCTCATTAATTCAATTTCAATTACAAACAGTTAGTTGTTTTGTTTAAAAAACATTATAGCCCAGTCACAAATTTATTAACTCCTTCTTCATCCATTTGCACTAAGTACCAGTTTTTTAAAAGTTTTGCTCCACTTTTTTCATAAAATTTTATAGCAGGAGTGTTCCAATCCAAAACTACCCATTCTACTCTTTTCACACCTTCGTTTTTAGCATATTTTAACACCTCTGTATATAAAGCGTTTCCAACGCCTGTTCCTCTCATAGATTCTTTAACCATAAGATCTTCTAAATGAATCGAACGTCCTTTCCATGTTGAAAATCGATAGTACACCAGTGCCATGCCTACAATTTCATCTTGTACTTCTGCTACAAAACAATGAAAAAGTGGCTGATCCCCAAACCCCTCCTTAATAAGATCTTTTACATCAATCTCAACAGCGTTTGGTTCTTTTTCAAAAATTGCCAATTCTTTAATCAAACCTAATACTTGAGGCATATCTTGCTCCTTAGCCTCTCTAATTACACAGTTCATAAAATAAAATTTATCAAAGCTATAAAATTGCATCAAAAACAAGATCATTTTAACACGCTATCTTTATAATGTTTTGTTTTTGCTTGCTTAAAAAAATTAATAATTGATCTCCCGAAAACGTTATAGTTCATTAAAAAATAATACTTTTGCATCACACAAAATTCACTATAAATGTCAAGACAGAATCAGACCTTAGGAGAATTCATTATTGAGAATCAAAATGATTTTCCTTATGCAAGCGGAGAGCTTTCTCGTTTGATCAACTCTATTCGATTAGCTGCAAAAATGGTAAATCACCAGGTAAATAAAGCAGGATTAGTGGATATTACTGGAGCTATAGGAGAAACTAACATACAAGGGGAAGATCAGCAAAAACTAGATGTTTTGGCCAATGAAACCTTTATTAATACACTTACTAATAGAGAAATTGTCTGTGGTATAGCTTCAGAAGAGAATGATGATTTTATTACTATAAAGGGTCAAAAAAATGATCACCGTAATAATTATGTGGTCTTAATGGATCCATTAGATGGCAGCTCTAATATAGACGTTAATGTATCTGTTGGGACTATTTTTTCTATCTATCGTAGAGTTACCCCTACAGGAACTCCTGTTACCTTAGAAGATTTTCTACAACCAGGAAATTTACAAGTAGCTGCTGGTTATATCATTTACGGAACATCTACCATGCTTGTTTACACAACAGGACACGGTGTTAATGGATTTACATTAAATCCAGCTCTGGGAACATATTATTTATCGCATCCAAATATGAGATTTCCTGAAAATGGATCTATATATTCGGTAAATGAGGGGAATTATATTCATTTTCCTCAGGGAATAAAAAATTATATTAAATACTGTCAGGAAGAAAAAGAGGATCGCCCATACACATCCAGATATATTGGATCATTAGTAAGTGATATTCATCGTAATATGATTAAAGGAGGGATATACATGTATCCTAACACTTCTAAATCTCCTAACGGAAAACTTCGTTTATTATACGAATGTAATCCAATGGCATTTATTGCAGAACAGGCAGGCGGAAAAGCTAGTGATGGTTACCGAAGAATTATGGATATAAAACCTACAGAACTACACGAACGCACTCCATTTATTTGCGGAAGTAAAAATATGGTAGAAAAGGTAGAATCCTTTATGGAATAAGACAATCAACCTGCATAATTCTTTTTTATTATAATTCTAAATAAAATAATTATTTTTTTATAGAATCCCTTTACATATATACTCCCCAAAGATTTTTAAATTAGAAATAAGTCTATAATTATTAAAAAAACAAGATTTTAGTAAACTAGAAGCAACATTATCGGTCATAATCGTTACATTTTTAACGTTTTTATGTTAATTTTACGTAAGTTAGAAATTAAGAATCTAAATAAACCATCCATAATGGCTAAAGAAAGTAAAGCTATTGAAGAAAAAGTTTCTGATGATCCTTCTTCAAAAATAGAAGCAATAAAAAATTTAATTTTTGGAGAGAATATCGCTGCTTATAATTCAGAGTTTGAAAAAGTAAAAAAAGATATCTCTTCAAAAAAGAAAGAGCTTGAAGATTTTATCGAAGATACTCGTAGAGAATTAAATCAAGCCGTTGACAACCTAAGTACAGACATAAATATTAGGATTACCGAATTAGAAGATAATTTGACGGACAAAGTTGAGATGTTGGATACCAAAAAAGTAGATAAAAAAACGTTAGGCGACCTTCTGATCAACTTGGGCGAAAAAATCAATCAAAAATAATCCAATCTATCCAAAATTATGGAAGAGCAGGATAAACTTAAAATTCTTAAAGAACTTCTTTTTACAGAAGAACATGAATTTGCTGATTCCATTGCTCAAAAAATTGAAGATTTAACAAAAATTGTACATCAAAAAAAAGAGCTTTCTCATAAGGTAGACCCAATTATTGATGACAAATTACAAGAATTTGTTTTAGAAATCCCTAAAACTTTAGGGCCTACTATTACTGAGGCCTTACGAGAAGAAATCAAAAATTCTCAAGACGCCGTAGTAGAAGCTTTATTTCCTATCATTGGTAAAATGATTAAGAAATATATCGCTCACGAAATGAAATTATTAAGTGAAAACATTAGTAGAAAAACTAAAAAAGCCTTTTCATTTAAAAATTGGTTTCAACGAACTAAAGCTAAAGCTCAAGGAGTTAGCGATGGCGATTTAGCAATAAATGAATATGCAAAACCCAGATTGATTCAAATGTTTGTGATCGAAAAAAACTCTGGCATATTACTTGCCGACTATAGTCCGTTATCAGAGGATACTATAGATAAAGAAATGATTGCAGGAATGCTCACAGCAATAAAAAGTTTTGTCGAAGATGCTTTTCATGGAGGAGATCAAAACCTGGAGCTTATAGAATATGAATTGTATACCATACATATTCAAAATTTTTATACCTACTATGTTGCTGCAGTAATATCTGGAGCATATAATATGATGTTTAAAGAGGTTTTAGAAGATCAAATTATAGATTTTGCTAAGAATAATATATCGAGTAAAGATTTAGAAAATAGTATTCTTTTTACTAAAAAATTAAAAAAACATTTTGCAGATGAAATTGTCTAAAAAAGTAGTGCTTTTAGGACACTTTGGTGTTGGAAAAACATCGTTATTCAGACGTTTTATTGACAACGAATTTTCTGAAGAATATAAAGTAACTCTTGGAGTACAAATCAAAAAGAAAATAGTACAATTGCCAGACGGCAGAGAATTATCTATGATAATTTGGGATACAGAAGGACACTCTAATAGTATTGAAGATACCAGGAAATCCTATCTCCTTGGCTCGCATGCTTTTATTTATGTTTTTGATGTAACCCGGCCAGAAACCTACGCAACACTCAATCAAGACCTGGATTATCTTAAAGAAAATTACACCAAAGTACCCGCCAAAATATTAGGTAATAAACTAGATCTGGTAAATCAAAAAGAAATTAGCGACCATCTTATCTCGCAAAACATTCATTTTGATTGTCTGGCTAGTGCAAAAACCAATAAAAATGTTCAGAATTTCTTTTCTGACTTGGCAAAAGAAATAACTTCGTGAATATGACAATTCATCCAAACGACCATTTACAATTTAACCCTCAAATACAGGTCATTAAGCTTGATAAAGATGGTTTTATTAAAAAAACCGACAAAAATATTTTTGATTGGGCAAAAGGTACTCTAATCTTTGACACCCATCCCTTTTTTGAGATCTTAAGGGATTTTGAAGAAACTAATTTTTTCGAAAAAAAAACAGTAAATTTTCCTTGTATTCATATAGAAGACATTAAAATTGAAAAGATTTGTGACATTACTTTTACTTTAGAAAAACAAGAAGTTACCATTGTTCTTTTTGATTACACTACAAAATACAAAGACTTAAACCAAATTGCACAACAAAAAAACGAGTCTATTTTACTAGCTCGCGAATTAGAACTAAAAAACAAATACCTACTAGAAAAAGAAGAGTTTAAAAACAGTTTTATAGCGAACATAAATCATGAAATACGAACTCCTTTAACAAGCATACTTGGGTTTGTAGAAGTGCTTGAAAAAACAAAATTAACATTCGAACAAGAAGAACTTGCAAGAATTATTAAACGAGAAAGTCAGCATCTTAATGCACTTATAGATGATATGATTGATCTTTCTAAGATAGAATCCGGAAAGCTAAAGATTGTAGAAGAACGTTTCTCTTTTCCTACTTTAATAAATGGTTTTAAAGAATCTTATTCTAAAATAGCAGAAGAAAAACAAATTACCTTTGAAACCAATATTGACCCTAGTATACAAGAATACCTTATAGGAGATAGCACCAGAGTATTTCAAATCTTAAACAATGTTCTTACAAATGCCTTTAAATTTACCGAAGAAGGTAAAATTGTTTTTTCTGTTACCAAAAATTATCAGCGAACCAACAAACTAAGTCTTAACTTTAAAATTGAAGATACAGGAATTGGGATTCTGGAAGAAAATATCCCATATCTTTTTGAAAGGTTTACTCGCTTTAATACCGATAAACGAATCTCTGGCACTGGACTTGGACTTGCCATTGTAAAAAATCTAGTCGACTTATTAAATGGCGAAATTAAAGTAACCAGCGCCTTAGAAAAAGGAACGACTTTCAACATAAAACTTCCTTTTAAATTTGAAGTCACAAAAGCAACTCCCGAACGTAAAAAGAAAAAATACACCCTGCCAAAAAGCACTACTAAATTTCGGATTCTTGTTGTAGAGGACGAAGAGATAACACAATACTTAATCATGAAAGTTTTAATCTCTCAGGGTACATTTTTTGTCGATATAGCTATTAATGGAGAAGAGGCTATAAAATATATAGAACGCCGAAAATACGATCTAATTTTAATGGATCTTACTATTTCTAAAATCGATGGCTATCAAGCAACGCACATGATTAGAAACAATTACGGAGATAAATTTATTTCAGAGATTCCAATTATAGGGTTTTCAGGAAAATCTAATGATACCGCCAGAGACAGATGTATACGATCAGGAATGGATGATTTTATATCCAAACCTTTTGAACAGGAAGAATTAATTTATAAAATCACAAAGCAAATAGCAAAAAAGGCTACCGATTAGGTAGCCTTTTCTTTATTATACAAGACAATTAAAAAAATTAATTATCTATTCATATTTTTAATTTCATCTGCAAAGGTATCTCCATCTACTCCCTGATCTACTAAGTCTAATGCTTTATCTACAACGTATTTTGCATTTTCTGATTTAAACCCTAAACCAATACTTAGTTTTTCTAATAAGATTACCTGATCTTCTCCTTTAATATGATCTGCATAAACCATTCTAGCTAAATCATACAACCTCTCTAGTCTATTATCATAGTTTATAGGAGGGTTTATAGGGTGAGTATTATAGTCTTTTAAAATTTCTTTATAATCGTTTTCAGAAATTTCCAGTTTTCTGGCTAATCTATCTAAAAAAGCTCTCTCTTCATCTGTAATCACTCCATCACTCATTGCTACTCTTACAATTGCTGCAAAATGGTCTTGGTTTCTTTTCTGAAATCCACTATCAAATAAATCAGATATTGACATTGTATACTTTATTTAATTTGGCTGCAAATATAGATAAACTATATGCCTTTTAAAATTTAAAATCACGCTTTTTTAGTAAAAACGATTCTTAATACCTCTATAGATCAAAAAATCGGAAATTCTATCCAACTGGATATACTATTCTTAATCCATAACCTCAAAGTATCCCTTAGAGAATTAAGTTCTACAATCTCTTTGTTTAAAAGGCATACAAGCTGTTTTTGTTTTTTGGCACAGCAATTGTTTATATACATCAAAACAAAGAATATTAATTTAAAAATATGAGATATGAAAACTACATACACCTTTACATTACAACTAAACATTAAACCTTTTATTAATTTTTTAAAAGAGCTACCTGCTTCTTCTAGTTATGCTATACACAGGTAAATAATGGGTTGGCAAAAGACAACGCTCTATGTATATAAAAGAGCTCAAAAACAATAAAAAGCGAGATCAAAAATGGACTCGCTTTTTTTATGGGTATCGTTTCTAAAACCTGTCTTGTAAAGCTATAGTTATTTTAGGATTAATGTAAACTTTTTTCAGGACGAGACATAAAGGCTGGCGCAAGTTTGCAACTTGTGCCTTATTATATGTCTACTTAAACAATCCTAATAAAACTCCATCGCTATCTATCTCTACTACTATATGGTCGTTTTGATAATTTCTCGCACTACTATATTTCCAATCTACAGGATCAATTACAAAACCAGAATCTACAGGATTATTATGAATATAATCTATTTTTTGTTGAATACCTTTATTTGTCCATAATTCTATAGGTTGGTTATGATGCTGCCAAAATTGATACTTGTTTATGTTTTCTTTTTCTTTTCCTGCTTTTTCAAACATCCATAACAACCACTCTTTTCTACTTTCCTGCGAGTTTTCTTCAATAGTCTGCATTATCTTTTTAGAAGTATGCTTTTTGAAATCTCTCAATAAACCAGAAGGATCCCCATTAGATGAACGAAATACAAAATGCACATGACTTGGCATAAAACAATAGGCATATACTTCCATCCCCTTATGCTTTCTGCAATAATCAACACTCTCTGCTAAAATAGACAAATATATTTCTCTTGTAAATATATCTATCCAGTATACTGTAGCAAAACTTACAAAATACACTCCTTGTTTATTATTAAATTTATATTTCCTACTCATACCCTAAAAATACAAAAGCTGTAATATTTAAAATATCACAGCTTTGTTTTATATATTTTACTACAATTATTACTCTTACCCTGCCAATCTCTGACGGCACCAGAAACATTCTGGCGCTAGCAGGGGATGCATTGATACGTGACTACAAAGCAAAAAAGCATACTCTTCTTAAAACAAAAAAACAGCCACAATCTATACTACTAGATCATGACTGTTTTTACTATTTTCTTACTCTTGTCTGCCAAGCTGTGACGGTACTAGTTACAAACTAGCACTAGCGGTTATTCTTGTGTGGACATACTAGCACCATCAGGGGATAAACAACATATCTTTTATCTGATCGACAATCTCGTAAAAGCTGCTAAACTTAAAACTTTATAAAAAACAAAACCACAATCTATCACAATAATAGATCGTGGCTGTAGTTGCCTTTTAGCTTTGTTTGCCATACTTTGACGGCACTCGTCAGAGACGAAGCGCTAGCGAACCATTCTTGCGCCATCAGGGGGATATTAACGATATGCCAGATAATGAACAACAACAAGTATTTAATGTTATTGATTCATTGATACGTGACTACAAAGCAAAAAAAGCATACTCTTCTTAAAACAAAAACAGTCACAATTTATTTTACAAGATCATGACTGTTTTTTTATTTTCTTACTCTTACCTGCCAATCTGATACGGTACTAGTTACAAACTAGCACTAGCAATCACTCTTGTGTGGACATACTAACGCCATCAGGGGCCAATCTCTAACGACACCAGAAACATTCTGGCGCTAGCAGGGGAAATAATGAGATGCTATTTCTTGGTCATAATAATAATAATAATCATCTACAAACTCTACGTCACCTTCAATAAAAGCATTAGTATTACTTAAATCTACATATTTACCTTTTGGCATTACCTTTATTTCAAATAAAGGATTCCCTATTTCTTTTCTATCCGAGTAAATTTTTTGTATACGTTTTCCTAATTCATTAAATACTTTTACAATATCTTTAGTACTTCAGGTAAGCTCTTCTCTGTTAGTACAAGTTTACACCTTGTATTTTTAATATCTCTAAATCCAAAAAAAATCTTTATTTTACATCAAAAAACCCTCCCATACCTCTGTATGGGAAGATTTTAAGAATTGCAAAAAATCAGCTTACCGCTGAACGTAAAAGGGGGTAACCGTACCCATTACTTCCAAAATTTTATTCTGACTTAGTCCTACCCGTTCAGAGATAAAAAAATGGAGTTTCTTTGAGGATGTCTAAAAAGCAATGTATCCCGTCTAACGAGTGTATCGAAGACTAACCATTTTCAACTTTTAGACATCCTCCTCTTATGTATATGTCTTATCCCATAATTTTGTTACCATTAAATGTCCTCTTTTTTTATTATATATCTTATTCTATAGTTTTGTTGCCCTTTTTATACTACAATATTAATACATGCCAGTTTCATCTTCCGACACTGACGAAAAAAAACCTATATTTTTTTAAAAAAATTGCATCCCTAATCAATTAAGAAATTTTTAACCTGTAAAAAACCCCACTATTACCCTGAACACCTACTTTTATAACAATAAACTGGTTATTAAATTAATAACTCCAGAGCAAGCTCAAGAAGTGTTTTTTTGAAAACATATTTTGTTTCCGAGATAAGTTTTGGGAGAATTAGACCCTCAATGCGGGATTAAACTTCACGATGTGGATTAAAAAATAAAGATGGAAAAGAAAAAAATCCTGATAATAAATGGGCATCCAGATAAAGAAAGTTTCAATTATGCAATTTCTGAAGCATATAAAACAGGAGGTGTAAAATCTGGATCCGAGATAAAAGAAATAAAAATAAGAGAGTTAACATTTAATCCAAATCTACAATTTGGATATCGAAAAAGAACAGAACTTGAACCAGACTTATTAAACGCACAAGAGCTTATAAAATGGGCAGATCATTTGGTATGGGTATATCCTGTTTGGTGGGGATCTGTTCCTGCAGTTATGAAAGGATTTATAGATCGAGTCTTTATTCCTGGGTTTGCTTTTAAAAAAAGAGAAGGCTCTGTTTGGTGGGATAAATACCTAACAGGAAAAACTGCTCGATTAATTTGTACATTAGATCAACCAGCATGGTACTACAAAAGGGTGTATCGAAGTCCCAGTCACAATGCAATGAAAAAATCTACTATGCAATTTGTTGGAATCAAAAAAGTAAAAATAACAACCATAGGACCCATACGGCTATCTAAAGAAGAATACCGAAAAAAATGGCTTCATAAAATTGAAACCTTAGGATTCAAAAATAGATAAGCAAAGTAAACTTCAACGTATTTCACCGCGAAGTGCTTTAAAATTTTGCGTGAGGGATTGTAGTGTAAATCCCACAGCCCGACAAAGGAGGTGCGAGGAATTGAAACAGAAAGCCCGACCCTTGTGGTCACGCTCTAATCTAAAAAAAGGGAGATTTGTAGTACCCCTATATGATAGTAACCATTTACGTATAAAAAAACGATATATGCAACAACAAAAACACCTGTTTGATCTTTCTGAAGATAGCACCTATTTAAACGGAGCTTACATGTCCCCGCAGTTAAAATCCATAACCCAAGTTGGTTTAAATACTGTTGCTCAAAAAGGACAACCTTATAAAATCACCCCCGAAGATTTTTTTACTCAAAAGGAAATACTAAAACAACGTTTTGCAACTTTGACAGATGCTCCTGATTATAAAAACATGGCCATCATACCCTCGGTATCTTATGGTATTGCAAACGCTGCCAACAATATTCCGTTTCAAAAAGGAGAGGAGATTATCTTAGTAGACGAACAGTTTCCTAGCAATGTGTATGCGTGGCAAGAGGTAGCTAAAAAATACGAAGTTTCCATAACTGTCATAAAACCGCCAAAAGATTTTAAGGATCGTGGAGCAAAATGGAATCAAAACATCTTAAATGCAATCTCTAAAAAAACGGCAGTAGTAGCAATGTGTAATGTACACTGGGCAGATGGTACTTTATTTGACCTAAAAGCTATACGAGCAAAAACCAAAACTATGAATAGCTATTTGGTTATTGATGGTACGCAAAGCGTGGGTGCTTTACCATTTTCTATTAAAGATACAGATCCAGACGCATTAATTTGTGGAGGATATAAATGGCTAATGGGGCCTTACTCTATAGGCATGGCATATTACAGTGATGCTTTTAATAACGGCACTCCTATAGAGCATAACTGGATGAATCGCTATAATAGCGAAGATTTTACAGGACTAACCAAATATGAAGATCGTTTTCAGGAAAAAGCTGCACGATACTCTGTTGGAGAATCCAGTAATTTTATACTCACCCCTATGCTCATTAAAGCAATAGAGCAATTAATAGAATGGACCCCAGCAGCGATACAACAATACTGCAAAACTATATCTGCAAAGACAGTACAAGAACTTAAAGAGTTAGGATTTTTTATAGAAGAAGATAATTTTAGAGCACACCATCTTTTTGGCGTATACCTGCCCGAAAACATAAACCTAGAAAATCTAAAAACCAGATTACATCAACAAAAGATATTTGTCTCTTTTAGAGGAAAAGCCATGCGGGTTTCTCCTAATGTATATAATTCTGAAGAAGATTTTAACCGATTACTTAACGTATTGCTGAAAAACAATTAAAGTTTGTTGCATTTGGGGTATTCTTTTTTTGTCAATTCTTCTATTTTGCATAAAAAATCATGTGTGATGAATAAAAAACTAACCATAGTAAACTTATTATCAGTGCTACTGGTGATAGTAATAAATTACGTATCTCAAACACGTTATTTTAATGGTATTACCATAGGTGAAATTAGTAGACAATACAATACCCTCTTTACTCCTGCAGGATATGCATTTTCTATATGGGGAATTATCTTTTTAAGTCTTTTTGCTTATGTGATTTTTCAGATACGGCGAGTTTTCTTTAGTAAAAAAGATAGTGACTTTGTTACTAAAACTGGATATTGGTTTTTTATAGCCAATTTTTTAAACTCCTTGTGGGTACTTGCTTTTAGTTATGATTATACAGGATTATCTGTAGTACTAATGATCGGGATTTTATTTTCTTTAATCCAAATAATTTTAAAAACCAATATGGAAAGATGGGATGCCCCAATCTCGATAATTGCATTTGTTTGGTGGCCGATTTGCTTGTACTCTGGTTGGATTTCTGTAGCAACTATAGCTAATATAGCTACGTATCTTGTAAAAATAAACTGGTCTGGTTTTTGTATTTCTTCAGAAACATGGACCATTGCCTTAATTATTGCAGCAATAGGTATTAATATAAGCATACTTATAAAAAGAAATATGAGAGAATTTGTTTTGGTAGGTATCTGGGCACTGGTAGCAATTTATATTCGTCATAAAGACATATATCAATCTATTGCAATTACCGCTCTGGCAGGTAGCATATTTTTATTCCTATTAATTACAATACATGCATATAAAAATAGAGATACAAACCCTTTTAAGAAACTTAATCAATAACCTCAGAGCAAGCTCATAAGGTATGCTTCCGAAAATATATTTTGTTTTCGAGGCAAGCCTCTTTTGAAATTAAACTCCACAATGTGGATTAAAAAGATAATTATCAAAAAAAAAAATCGTTTTATGCCAGTTGTACTTTGAATTTACTGTAGAAGAAAATGGACTATTTTTTTGTTTGTACGAAGGAGAAAAATTAAGCATAGCATTTGCTACGGTTCATTTTTATTCTGAAGTAGAAATAAAAAAGAGTATTTTATTACGATAAATTCAAAGTGTAAATGGTATTAATCCCATTTTAAGAATTATGTATAAAATATAAAGAGTAGTATATTTGCTTCAAAATCTGCTACGTGAGTGCATCTATAATCTCGCAAACTTTTATACAGTCTCTACCGCTACAGAAACTGCAAAAAGCTATTGCCCAGCCCGAAACAAAAATACATCTGCAAGGAAGTATTGGCTCGTCGTTATCCTTTATTATTGAAAACAGTTTTAAACAAGCCGAAAAGCCTTTTCTCTGTATTTTTAATGATAAAGAAGAAGCCGCTTATTACCTTAATGATCTGGAGCAATTACTTGGCGATAAAAATGTACTTTTTTATCCTGGTAGTTATCGTCGACCATACCAAATCGAAGAAACCGATAATGCCAATGTGCTCTTAAGAGCCGAGGTACTAAACCGAATCAATTCCAGAAAAAAGCCAGCGCTAATTATTACCTATCCAGATGCTTTGTTTGAAAAGGTAGTAACCCGAAAAGAGTTAGAAAAAAACACCTTAAAAATTAATCTTAACGATACTCTTTCCCTGGATTTTGTAAATGAGGTATTATTTGAATACCGATTTAAAAGAGTGGATTTTGTAACCGAACCAGGAGAGTTTTCGGTTCGTGGCGGAATTGTAGATGTTTTTTCTTTTAGTAATGACGAACCCTACCGAATCGAATTTTTTGGTAACGAAGTAGACAGTATTAGAACTTTTGATGTAGAAACACAACTATCTACCGACCAGATTAAAAAAATATCTATTATCCCTAATGTCGAAAACAAAGCGATACAAGAAACCAGAGAAAGCTTTTTAAAATATATATCTTCAGACACTATCATACTTGCTAAGGATATGGATTTGATTTCGGCAAGAATTGATAAAAATTTCGAAAAAGCGCAAGAAGCTTTTCAAACACTATCCAAAGACATAAAACATGCTACTCCTGCAGAACTTTTTGCTACTTCGCAAGATTTAAACACACAGTTATTGGGTTTCACTTTAATAGAAATAAGCAATCACCCTTTAACCAAAGCAGATTATGCTATAAAATTTGATATAAAACCGCAGCCTTCTTTTAATAAACAGTTCGATTTATTAATTGAAAATCTAAATGAAAATCAGGAAGCTGGTTATAAAAATTATATTTTTTGTGTAAGTGAGCAACAGGCAAAGCGTTTTCATGATATTTTTGATGATGCCGATCTGGATGTAAAACAATATGAAACGGTGGTGTTTTCTGCTTTTCAAGGATTTATAGACCACGAACTTAAAATAGTTTGTTATACCGATCATCAAATATTTGAACGATATCATAAGTTTCATCTTAAAAACGGGTACGCCAAAAAACAAGCGATTACTTTAAAAGAACTTACCAATCTAGAGGTAGGAGATTATGTAACGCATATCGATCATGGTATTGGTAAATTTGGAGGATTACAAAAAATCGATGTAGATGGTAAAAAACAAGAAGCTATAAAATTAATTTATGGAGAAAGAGATGTGCTGTATCTAAGTATTCATTCGCTTCATAAAATTACCAAATACAATGGTAAAGACGGCAAACCGCCACAGGTATACAAACTAGGCTCTAAAGCCTGGAAAACCCTTAAAGAAAAAACGAAATCTAGAGTTAAACATATTGCCTTTAACCTTATACAATTATACGCAAAGCGAAGGTTGCAAAAAGGATTTCAGTACCATCCCGATAGTTACATGCAACACGAGCTGGAAGCCTCGTTTATATACGAAGATACTCCGGATCAAAGCACTGCAACAGAAGCTGTAAAAGCAGATATGGAGAGTGAACGCCCAATGGATAGACTTATCTGTGGGGATGTTGGATTTGGTAAAACCGAAGTCGCTATTCGTGCCGCATTTAAAGCGGTAGATAATGGCAAACAAGTGGCAGTTTTGGTTCCTACTACCATTCTTGCATTTCAGCATGCAAAAACATTTAGAGAACGGCTTAAGGATTTTCCGGTAACGGTAGATTATTTAAATCGTTTTCGCTCTGCAAAACAAAAAAAAGAAACCCTCGAAGGTCTGGCTGCAGGAAAAGTAGACATTATTATAGGTACACACCAATTGGTAAACAAAAATGTGCAATTTAAAGATCTTGGGCTGCTGGTTATAGATGAAGAACAAAAATTTGGAGTATCGGTAAAAGATAAATTAAAAACCATAAAAGAAAATGTAGATACCTTAACCCTAACGGCTACACCTATACCAAGAACATTACAGTTTAGTTTAATGGCTGCCCGCGATTTATCTACCATTACCACTCCCCCACCCAATCGATATCCTATCGAAACCAATGTAATACGACTTAGTGAAGAAACCATTAGGGATGCGGTTAGTTACGA
The DNA here is from genome assembly GCA_964353005.1 of uncultured Flavobacteriaceae bacterium. Lineage (GTDB taxonomy): Bacteria > Bacteroidota > Bacteroidia > Flavobacteriales > Flavobacteriaceae > Aquimarina. The sequence continues at coordinate 108,206 of CAYGUC010000005.1, forward strand.
GATACAACGTGGCGGACAGGTATTTTTTATTCATAATAGAATTGAAAACATCAAAGAGGTAGCAGGTATGGTACAACGATTGGTACCAGATGCAAAAATTGGTATTGGTCACGGGCAAATGGAAGGCAAAAAACTCGAAAGCCTTATGCTTTCCTTTATGAATGGGGAGTTTGATGTTCTGGTTTCTACTACCATTATCGAAAGTGGGTTGGATGTACCTAATGCCAATACTATTTTTATTAATAATGCAAACAATTTTGGGGTATCTGATCTGCACCAAATGCGAGGACGTGTAGGTCGTAGCAATAAAAAGGCTTTTTGTTACTTTATCACTCCGCCCTATTCTGCAATGACCGAAGATGCCAGAAAACGTATTACCGCACTAGAGCAATTCTCAGACCTGGGTAGCGGCTTAAATATTGCCATGAAAGATCTGGAGATTAGAGGAGCAGGAGATTTATTGGGGGGAGAACAAAGTGGGTTTATTAACGAAATTGGTTTTGAAACCTATCAAAAAATCTTATCTGAAGCTATCGAAGAGCTTAAAGAAAATGAATTCGCAGAGTTATATAAAGACGATAAAAAAGAAAAAGTATATTTAAAAGATACCCAAATCGATACTGATTTCGAATTGCTTTTTCCCGATGACTATATCAATAATATTACCGAAAGATTAAATCTGTATACCGAGCTTAATACCATCAAAAAAGAAGAAGAGCTACAAGCATACCAAAAGCGATTAGTAGACCGTTTTGGAGAATTACCAGATCCCGCTGCAGATTTATTAAACTCGGTTAGAATAAAATGGATTGCTACTTCTATCGGACTAGAAAAAGTAATTATGAAACAGAATAAGTTGATCGGCTATTTTATTAGTGACCAACAATCTGGTTTTTACCAAAGCCCTGCGTTTAGCAAAGTGCTACAATTTGTACAGCAAAACCCTACAGTTTGTAAAATGAAAGAAAAAAACACACGAAACGGTTTGCGATTATTACTAACTTTTGAAAAAGTAAAATCTATAGATAAAGCATTGCAAGTATTGCAACCTTTTGCTTCGAAGGCTTAAGTCGGGTGTTGGAAGTCGGGTGTCTGAGGTCCGAAGACGGGTGTCCGAGGTCGGAAGTTGTATACCCCTTCCAGAACCATCTACAATAACTTTTGATGTTCCACTAGAGATCCAGAACCATCCACAGTAACTTTTGATGCTCCACTAGAGACCCAGAACCATCCACAGTAACTTTTGATGCTCCACTAGAGACCCAGAATCATCCACAGTAACTTTTGATGTTCCACTAGAAACCCAGAATCGTCCACAATAACTTTTGATGTTTCATAGCAAGTTTTAATACTCTGTAAACTTTTTTTTAACTACTATAACAATATTTTATCTATAATATAGTTATACCCTCTCAAAAGGCATAGAACACCATAATATCCTACCTATTCGTTCTGCAATCCTTGTATACAAAATATTTATTTTTAAAAACTATCATTTATGATGCAACGAAAGTATGGAATAAGCGATGCTATTCTACTAGAAACAGCAGATACCGTTATTGGATATCTAGAAAATGACATTAAACAATTTACCACCTTTGATCCTGCAGAATTTCCTGTTACTTTTATTAATACGGTAAAACAAAAAGTAACCGATGCCTTTGTAGAAGGTGGCGATACTATTAGCAAAACACAGCTAAAGGTACAGACAGAAATGGTAAACAAAGAGATGGATAATTGCAAAACCTATATGGAAGACCTAAAATACTGGGTAAAAAAATCCTTTATAGACCACCCTGCAATTCAACAACAGTTTGGGGTTAATCGTTTTGGAGAAATTTTTGGTTCGCAACCAAGGCTTATTCAATTTATGGAAAGCCTGTCGCATACCATTCATACCCATCGTGCAGAATTGGTAGCTACGGGTACTCCTGCCACTTTACTGGATCAGGCAGAACCCTTATCTACAGCTTTACGAGATGCCAACACAACACAAGAAAACCTAAAAGGAAACCGTACCATTACCACAGAGTCCAGAATTATACACCTTAACAGTTTGTATGATCTATTAAGAAAAATAGAAGACGCAGCAACAATTATCTATAGAGGCGAAGAAGCAAAACGAGCACTTTATAAAATATCTAAAACAAATACTACAACTTCAAAAAACACAGAATCGGGTAATTTTTAACAGATATAAAAAGAGGCTGAATTCTTTTTTTTAAATTAGAAATCAGCCTTTTAATCCGAATTATCTACTTAAAAAAGGATTTCAAGGATTTTTTTGAATGTTCTTCTATAGTATATTCAGAAAAATAAGGATTATAGTGTTGAAATTCTTTCCTCATTTTTTCAAAATCTTTATTCTTTTTAAAAGATCTGTTATAATCAGGATTTTCAAAAGTTAATGATTCTCTAAACCATGTTTTGGTATTATCAAAAGAATTGACGCCTGTAAAAAAGTTTTCGTAGATAGAACCGTTTGAAAAACTTGTATATTCATATTCTAAATCTTCTATCGTAAATTGAGGATAAAGATCTAAAAACTCCTGTGGTAATTTTGGTAGCGTTTGATAGGGAAGCTCGTTACTATTAAAAATCCACCCACTATATAGATAAAAGTTATTTATTGCATTAGTATTATAATAGGACCATGCAGAAGCCTTTGTAGTATATTTTTGACCAGTTGTAAATTCAAAAGCATTTCTAGAATTATTAATCAACTTAAAATCTGTACTGTATTCTATGGTTACAGGTTTAGGCTTCTCTGGGGATGTTCTTGAATATCTATAGTTATAGTTTTTTTCATGGTTGGATGTAAATACATCTATAGTATGAATATAAAAATCCTCTAACATTCCAAAATTAGAGGTTTCCAAACTTTTAATTTCAGTAAATGAAGAAGTACTATATACCTCGTTTGATGGTAGTCTAGCCATTAATCCTTTATTATAAATATTACCATCATTTGGTAAATGAATAGGGATATACGAATCAAATTCTTTTAACTCACTCCCGTCTACAATAACTTCTTGTTGATCTTGTATATTATCTATCAAAATATATTTTGATTTTTCTGACTTAAAATGAACAGTAATCAAAAATTTATTATAGTTCTCATAAAATGAAATAGGATCGTACTCTATTGAATTGGTCGTTCCAGAATAAGAAGAACCTATTGGCCCTCTGTTTGAGGATATTTCTGCTTTACTATATCCTTCAATATTTTGAATTTTCAAGGAAAAATTTTTTAATTCTCCATTGGTTCCCCCGTTATTATCGATAACAGTACTGGGGTCGTATCCATTAAAATTCCAGACTGCTCCTTTTTTAATATTAAAATACGATCCCAAAAGGTTGAATTGTGAAAATTCTCCGTTTCTATACCTAAAACTAGAAACTGTAAAAGATTCTTTTTCTTCTCCTTTTTTTGCTTTAAAAACATACTCTTTACTATTCTCTATTTGGGTATTAGCCAAAATATTTCCTTCATTATCGTTAATAATTAGATAGCTTGAATTTATAAAATCCCCAATATAAAGGTCATTCACCTTTAAAGTAAAATAAGTAATACTGTCATTTACAGGGTCGGTTTCATTAGTAGTATCTGGATTGATTACAGGTTCATCATCTTTTGAACAACTAATAGCAATAGCAAGTACAACTACAAATAATAATTTTTTCATAATATTTTTTTTATGTGGTATAATATGATTCTATTATAAATGTCATGACAAAGGGATATGTTACCTTGTTTTCAGAAAAAAATTTAGCCCTGCTATGTACTATTTTCTAAAAATTATAGAAATCTTTACAGGTATTGCCTCTTTTTATGTCCAAAACAAAAGCTTAAGATTAAAATTATTACTTTAGACCTCATAGATTTTTAATACTTGCAAAGTTCTAAAACACCTTTATTTTATAGGTTTGTCGGGTAAATGTCGGGGTAAATACAAGCTAAAAAATTTGAAAACTATTCTCTGAAAACTAATATTGCTGAAGAAAATGAAAATTAATCCCATTATGAAACAGCCAGAATTAGGTCAGAAAATTTCTGAACTTAGAAAATCCAAAGGACTAACACAAGAAGAGTTAGTAGAACAATGTAATATTAGTGTTCGAACCATACAACGCATCGAAGCGGGTGAAGTAACTCCAAGAAGCTATACTATAAAAACCATTTTGTCTGCTCTGGATTATGATCTCGAAAAAATTAAGTCTGAAGATTCTTTGGTAACCAAAGAGTTAAAAAAACTACTTTTATTAGACATCGATGATAGTAAAGAAATTAGTTTTTTAATACGGCAATTATCTATTGCATGGATTAGCGGAATTGTATATTTTATTCTGGGATTTGCAGAGTTTGCCGTAGACTACTTTAGATACTATGAAGATGAAATGGTAACCAACCCTGCTATCTATATTATTTTAAAATTAGCGATTCTTACTTCGATTATTTTATTTATAAGAGGGTTTATCCTAACCGGAAAAATTTTCAAAAACTATTTATTACGTATTACAGCATTCCTTTTTATTTTTATTTGTGTAGTATTTTATATCTACGATATTTTATCCCTTTATATAAACAACTTTAATTACCAATTTGTTCTTGGAGCAGAAGCTATAACATATGGTGTTATAGGAATTCTATTTGGTATATCGGTATTACGACTACGAAAAGGATTAGGAGGGATTGCGACTACAACTGGTGTTTTTGAAATTGTAACTTATAGCTGTATGGTTACTATATTTCTGGCAGTAGTTGGCTTAGTTCTGCTTACTCCTACTATTCTGCTAGAGATTATTTTACTCTATAAAGTGTTTGTATTATTAAAAGCGAAACAGCAGGAAATCGGAGCAATATAATTCTTAAAGCATCACTAAATCATTTATGAAGTTATGGAATCTTTTAAACCATAACCAGAAATATCTATATCCAATTTTAAATAAATTTTAAATGAAAAAGATTTTCATAATATCCATCATTGGTATCACCATCCCTTTACTATTTTTTTTACTCGAACCAATCTTTAGATATAATTCAGGATGGCAATCTTTTCCTGAAAGCAATAAATTATCTCCTTTAATATTACATCAAGATTTAACGTCAAGAAAAGCAGATACTCTTTTAAAGGATATATTTTTAGAGCTTAAAACTCCATCCATATCTATTGCTATTGGCAGAAACGATTCTGTAGTATACTCCAATACCATTGGCTATAAAGATGTGAAAAACAAACAAGAAACGGATCTAAAAACAAGATACAGAATCGGGAGTACATCAAAAGCAGTAACTGCTGTAGGATTAGGGGTTCTTATTCAGGATAAAAAAATACACTTAGATTCTAAAGTCAAAGAATTTGTTCCTTATGCAAGTACTATATTGTCTGACATTACCGTAAGGCAATTGGCTTCTCATACCTCTGGAATACGAAACTACGGAACTTGTTTTTGTTTTCCTATTTGGGAAATTTATAGTACTAAAGAATATTTTAATGTAGAAGAAAGTATAGATGTATTTAATAAAGATGCATTATTATTCTCTCCAGGAGAAGATTTTAGTTACAGTACCTATAATTTTACCATGCTTAGTGCCATGATGGAAGGAGCGAGTAAAATAAATTTTCCTGATTTTATGTATGCTTCTGTTTTTAAGCCATTAGGTATCCATATTGCTATGGAACAAAAAAATATGGAGATCAAAAATATTTCTAAATTCTATGAAATAGAGGAAAATAAATATAAAGAAGTATTTAAAGTAGACAACAGTAATAAATTAGCTGGTGGCGGGATGGTGGCATCCCCTACAGATCTGGTACTCCTTGGCAATGCTTTTTTAAATCGCAAATTACTAGACAATGAAACTACAAAATTGCTTACAGAACCCGTTACTCTAGATAATGGAACGATAAATGAACAGAAATATGCTATTGGATGGAGAGTAAGCACTATTAATTCTATATTTAAGGATAAACGTAAAGTTAAAATCTTTAATCATGCTGGTATGGCAAACGGATCAACTTCTATGTTTATATTATTTCCAGAATATAACACTTCTATTTCTTTATTAATTAATAAAAGTGAATCTCCTTCTAACTTAAATCAATATGCTTATGAATTAGTAAAGCTTTTTATGAATGCCTACTAATATCCGTATTAATTTGATTCGAATATAAAAACAAAAATGATAAAACGGAACCTGTAGAGAAGCAACTGAATTACAGAGATTCTAAAACTTTAACAAGCTCCGTTTTTAATGATATATTACTTTTTAGATCTTTACTTTTTTCTATAGATACTATTTATACAGCAGTCCAAATACCACCAATGCATTTAATATCTTCTATCGGACCTAAGCAATCAATTGACAAAAAGCCTCCTCTATAACAACGATCTCCTGCACTTGGGCAAATTCCATTATCAAAACCTCCATTAATACTTTCTGTAGCATTTCTATCTAATTTTTTAACTGCATCTAATTTTAAAATGAATTCTAACATAATTTTACGTTTTTAAGATTAATAAATGAACAACCTGAGAGCAATCTTGTGTGGAACTAGATCCTCAATGAGAAATTAATATTTTAACTTACTGGATATAATTCGAAGATTACTGGTTCCTGCATCGGTTACATACAATGTCTTTTGATCTTTGCTGGCAAGGATTCCGTTAGGAAAATTGAAGGTTGCTTCGGATATATCTCCGTCTGCATTTCCTAATACACTACCTGCAAACACTTCAAATTCGTCTGTTTTATTCGGGTTAATTTTATAAATACGATGTTCTCCTAACTGGGTCGCATATAAATATCCTTTGGCATAGGTTAAAAACCCTAAAAAATTAAAATTTGGAGCTTCCGCAGGTAATTGTGCAATAAAAAAAACTTCTCCATTTTTATATTTATAGATTTTTCTATCATTAAAGTTTCCAATATATGCATCTCCTCTCCTGTCAAATGCAATCCCAGCAGGACCATTAATAGGTTCTCCTTCAAAAAGTTTGTTAATACTCCTATCTTCTTTAAGAATATTAATGGTATTGGTATTATACTCTACAAATAACATATCGTCGCTACCTGGTATTTTTTTTATCCCTGCTGGAGACACCGCTTCAAAACTTGCTAGTGTATTACCTTGATTGTCATATTTAAAAATAGTATTGCCAAAATGATCGCAAACATAAACCTCATCCTTGCTATTAACACCTATACCGTTTGGAGAGTTTAAGCCTTCTACAAATACAGATACCTCACCTGATGTATCTAATTTATACACCGCATCTCCTACAAAGTTAGATCCATATATATTACCTTGACTATCTACTGCCAACCCATCATAAAAAGAACCTTCGGCTACGGTAGTAACAGTAGTTTCAATTTCAGGAAGATTTCCTCCATCACAGGATATTACTAATAATGATACTCCTACTGTAAAAAACAGTACAGCTTTACTTACGGTGTTTTTAAAAAATGTTTTCATGATTTATAAGATTAAAAGTGATTATTTTTATAGTTTTATTTTACGCACACCTCCTACTCCTGTGTATTCAGAAATGTATAAGGTTTTGGTATATTTATTTGCGGATATCCCGTTGGGGTTACTAAAAGAAGCTTCTAATAAAGGCCCATCAACTTGAGCTGCTTCTCCAGTACCTGCCAGGGTTTCTATTTTTCCATCCATAGAAACTTTATAGAGGTAGTTTACAGCAATTCCTGTGGCATAGATCGTATCCTTTATTACCGTGATGTAACCAATACCAAAATTTTGAATTACTATATCTGGTATATTCGCAATTAGAGTAATTTCTCTTTCTTGGTTTATAGAAAATATATCTGCAGTATAAAAATTTGCAACAATTACATTTCCTTTACTATCCAGATCAATACCTACACCTCCTGCTAGTCTTGAATCTGTAGCATATATGCTTATTTCTCCTTCTGGTGTAATTTTATGCACAGTTGGAGCTGTGTAGTTGGATATATAAAGATTATCCCATCTATCTATAGTCATACTGCTGGGCCATCCATCTATAGTCGCTATAACTTTTCTATCTCCATTAGGAGAAATTTGTAAAACCTGACCATTAACTGTATTATTGGCATTATTGATATACAGGTTTCCTTTAGAATCTTTTGCAGTGCCCATTGGTCCGGATAATCCTTGAATAGTATCCAGTACTTCGCCTTTTGGAGAAAGCTTAAACACACGAGTACCACTTCCGCCTGTATCTACAAACCTACCATATTCGGATACATATATATTCCCTTTTCTATCTACAGATACTGCGCCGTTGGCTGCAAAGTTAGTAATAAGAGTTTCTACTTCTGGATCTGTTTCTATGGGCTCTCCAGAACAGGAGATACATAAAAAGAATAGTCCTGACAAAACAGATAAAAAGAGGCTTTGCGTAATTTTTTTAAAATGTGTTTCCATGTAATGATTTTTTAAGTTTAACTCGAAACTAATTTTAAAATCACTATAAGTCGACTGTTTGTATACATTCAAACAGAAAACACTTTAAATCTTCAGTATATTATTTTACAACATTCAATTTTTTAATATAACTACTCGGAGTATCGTTAACCACTTCCTTGAAAGCCTTATTAAAAGTCGATTTAGAATTAAATCCAGAATCCATAGATAATGCAAGTAATGTATGATTATGATGTTCTCCTTTTTCTAATTTTTTTATAAAAGTTTGTACACGATACTGATTTATATACGCGTAAAAACTACTTTTATGAATATTATTAAGTAACCACGAAACATTATTCGTAGAGGTATTTAATTTTTTTGCCAAATCTACCAGAGTAAGTTTATGATCCAGATAAATTTTTTCGTTTACCATAAGATGTTCTAACCCTGTTTTTAAACTCTTGATTTCTTGATTTTCTAATCTTTCTTTACTTTTTACTACTCTGTTTTTAAGCAATGGCATTCTAAAGATTTCTGGTTGTTTTAAACTATAGAAACCTATTACATAAATAAAAACAGGAATAGAAATCCATACCAAATCATAACTTATTATAGAGGAATAAGTCTGTAAAAAATATACCATAATATAACTCACTAACCAAAAGGATAAAAACAACACTATCGTTATTAAAAAGGTATATAAAAAAGGTATTAGATTTTGAGAGTACGATAAATTTTCCTTTTCTTCTTTTTGGTATGTTTTTATTAACTGGAAACAACGGTAACAGAAAAAGAAATTAAAAAAAACACCAATAGTTTCTATTACAAAAAAAGGAATGGTTAATCCTCCTTGTTGCGCCAAAGCAATGAACTCTTCATAGGAAAAAGTTAGAGTCCAAAAATAATACAGAATCATTCCTGCTGCAGGAATAAAATTAAATATATGAAGTTTGTAACTTGGTTTTTCTTTAAATATAAGCCTTCTACAGTATAAGTACAATAGAGGTCCAAATACGAATATCAAAGTATCTACAAATACTGCTATTCGAAAGAACCATTCATTATTACTATAACGGGCGTAGAAAAGTCTTCCTATCAACATTAAAGAAGCTATTAATAACACAAAAGACAGAACCTTATTTGCTTCTCGATTTTTATTTTGAATAATCTGAATAGTTACTGCCAAAAATACTCCCTGACTAATTCCTAAAAAAAGTATAAGATCTATAAATGTAAAAGACTGCATAAACAAATTATTTAATTTTTATACAAACCTAAATGCATATTAATAAATTTTCGACCGAATGTATACAACCACACCTTTGTATAATGCCTTAAAAATTCAAAAATGATAGAAAGCATCTTCTAAATGTTCAATTCTTGTCCCTGATTTGTTTTTTATAATGGCTATGATGTCAAAACGCACTTCTACATCCAAACCCTTATCTACAATATAATTATGAATGGCTTTAACTAAAGATTGAATTTGTTTAGGTTTTACAAAATCTTGAGGGTTTCCAAATTCTGGTGTACTTCTGGTTTTAACCTCTACTGCTACTACAACTCCATCTTTTTGAGCAATTATATCTACTTCAGACTTTAAATAACGATAGTTCTTTTCTAGAATATCATATCCCTTATCTACTAAAAAATCGATTGCCAGTTTTTCTCCTTTTTTACCAAGGGCGTTATGTTCTGCCATATTATATATACTCTAAAATCACTTCGTCCTTATCTACTTGTAAAGACACTTCTGCACCAAGTACCAATGCTCTATTGTCTTCGAGATGCCCCATAGGAAATTTAAATGCTACAGGAAACGCATACTCTTCTACAATATCCAAAATAATTCGTTTATACTTTTTACCAAATGGAGTATTATTATCATGCAAATTAGTCATCCCCCCAACAATTAATCCAGATAATCTTTCAAAATAACCATTACGTTTCAAGTTTTGCAACATTCGATCTATATGATATAGATATTCATCCAGATCTTCTATACATAAAATTTTACCTGAAGTATCTATCGAAGAAACAGAGCCACATAAAGAATATAATATCGATAAGTTACCGCCCACTAACTGCCCTTTGCACTCCCCTTGAATATTTTTTTTAGAAGAAGGCACCTCGTATCTGATATTTTCTCCAAACAAAGCTTCTTTTAATGAACTAATGGATTGGGTAGTATTTTTATGAATATCTATTGGCATAGGAGCATGTATAGTAGCTATCCCTAAATTATGGATATGAGAATGTAATACTGTAATATCTGAATACCCAATAACCCATTTTGGATGTTTTATAAATACAGAAAAATCGATTTTATCAACAATCCTTACTGTACCATATCCACCTCTAGCACACCATATTGCTTTAATTTCTTTATCTGCCAACATTTTTTGAAAATCATATGCTCGCTCTTGATCAGATCCTGCAAATTGATGGTTTTCTTTTCCAATTGTTGAACCTATTACTGGTTCTAAACCCCAAGATATAAGTATTTGAATAGCATCATTTATCTCTTTAAAATCAACCTTTCTGGCAGTAGAAACTATCGCTATTTTATCTCCTTTTTTAACAAAATCTGGGGTAAACATATCTTAAATTTTCAATTTTCAGATACTAATTAACAAAGACTTTCGTTATAATCTATTATATTGTACACAATTTTGTCCCTTCTACTCTATTTTAAACTTTAATTGCCTATGATGATGTCAGATACTTCTTGTAATCTAGCTTCCTTAGCAGAATATGTACCATCCCCAGCAAACCCTTGGAATGTAAGTAAGATAAACCACTTATATCGTAGAGTTGCTTTTGGAGCATCTAAAGCCGAGGTATTAGCCGCACTAGCACAAAATAACCCATCTGCCTTAGTAGATCAGCTTATGGATGATGCTATTGCATTAAACACCACACCACCACCTGCATGGGGATTTTGGAATAGAGATCAGTTTGAAAATGCCCCCCTAGAAACCTTTGAGTATCGACAAGAAGGGAAAAAACAAATGATAACAGATTTAATACAAAATAAAGTAAGGGAACGTCTTACTTTATTCTGGAGTAATCACTTTGTTACCGAAGATGACACCTATCGAAGCCCTGCATATCAATCCCAATACTATACTCTTTTACAAATGCATGCTTTAGGCAATTTCAGGGATTTTGTATATGACATTGGTATATGTAATGCTATGTTAGTATATCTTAACGGCGATGAAAATGTACGGGACAGACCTAATGAAAATTATGCCAGAGAGTTATATGAATTATTTACTCTTGGTGTAGATAACAGCTATACAGAAGACGATATACAAGAAACTGCGAAAGCACTAACAGGATATGTAAACACAAACGATATCCCATGGGGAGATATCCTTTTTGATCCAAGTAAATTTAGCAATGATTCTAAAAACATCTTTGGACAAGTAGGCAATTGGACGTATGATGATGTAATCAATATCTTGTTTCTACAAAGAAGTACACAAGTCGCAACTTTTATTTGTGCAAAGCTATATAGATATTTTGTTAGTCCAACTTGTAACGATGCGATTGTTGCTGAAATGGCACAAACCTTTATCATCAATAATTATAGTATTGCTGCAGTACTTCGACAACTTTTTAAAAGCGAACATTTTTTTAATATAGAGGCCATAGGCGCAGTAATAAAAAGCCCTTGTGATTTAAATATCAGTTTTTTTAACGAAATTGGATTTACCTTACCCCCAGATGTGGATCATATTGAATTTTATAGAAACACAGTCAGAATTCTAGGTCAAGACGTATTAAATCCTATAGATGTTGAAGGCTGGCAAGGAGATGAAGATTGGATTAGCCCTGATTTGCTAATTGGTCGCTGGGAGAGTATTCGTTATATCCTATCCAGAGCATGGAGTCACAATCAAGATCAATTCAAAGATTTTTTAATAGGAATGCCTATCGGCGAACCAGGAGATGGAAACTTGATGGTTACTACAGACGATGTAAATCTTGTAGTAAAAACTATTCTCTATTACTTTTTTCCTAGAGGGATAACAGATCCCGTTGTTTTTGCAGAAGCTTTAGGAGTATTTAAAATTGATGGTATCCCTGAAAATTATTTTGAAGATGGGACATGGACACTAGGATATCCTGAATTACCACAACAATTTGCTGCTTTACTAAATTACATTGCAGAAATCCCTGAATTCCAACTTAAATAAAATCCAATGTGCGATACTAATAAACCCCATACTATACAATCCAACAAAGATGGTTCTTGTAATACCGAGGATCATGTAAAATGGAACCGAAGATCTTTTCTACAAGCATTAGGACTTGTAGGAGGAGGCACTATGATGCTTGCAAACACACCGCTTTCCGTTTCAAGACCTTCCCCCTTATCTATAGCTCTTAGTCAAGCTGAAAATGATAACATATTAATTCTTTGTAGATTAAGTGGCGGAAATGACGGTTTCAACACCATTATTCCTGTATACGATTACGATATTTATGCCAATGCAAGACCTTTGATAAAAATACCACCAAGCGAGTTTATTTCTCTTAGTGACGATTATGCAATGCCAAAACCAATGAACAAACTAGAAAGCGTTTGGGGAGATGGGCAAATGAAAATTGTACATGGTGTTGGGTATGAAGATTCTTCATTATCCCATTTTAAAGGATCCGACATCTACGCCAATACTAATCTGCTAGAAGATGACAGAACTGGTTTTATGGGAAGATATTTTCAAGACATCTACCCGGATTATATATTTAATCCACCTGCCAGTCCACCATCTATACAGATAGGAAGTATTGGAAATCTAATTTTTAAAGGACCAGAAAATGATTTTTCTTTTGCCGTTTCTGATCCTACAAGGCTATTGCAAATTGCACAAAACGGAACTTCCTACAGTACCGAAGGCCTAGGAGAATGTACGTATGATGATAAAGTAAGACACTTACGAGAAGTTACCAATACCACATTTACATATGCAGATGTAATTAGTGCTGCTTATGATAGATCGGGACCAACAGACTTTGCCGGGTATTTAGACGATAGTTTAGGTAGACAGCTAAGTATTATTTCCAGACTCATTAAAGGAGGGCTAGGAACCAAAGTATATCTAGTAACTTTAGGAGGATTTGATACACATAATAACCAAACACAAAGACATCAGGAATTACTTAATTCTTTTTCTGAAGCAATAAGTACTTTTTATAAAGATCTTACCGCTGCAGGATGGGATGATAAAGTACTAACTATGACTATGTCTGAATTTGGCAGAAGGTTTAAAGAAAATGGATCTTTAGGAACCGATCATGGTACTGCTGCACCAACTATGTTTTTTGGCTCTGCACTTAATGGAAATGGTTTTGCTGGAGAACATCCAGATTTATCTAATTTAACCAGAGGAGGTAATGTATTTAATACTACCGACTTTAGACAAGTATACGCTACCGTTATGAAAGAATGGTTATGTATTGACGAAACTACCGTAGGAAGGGTATTATTAGGAGGATCCTACGAATCTTTAGATCTTGGTTTTAATTGCTCTGGCACAAACCCTAACATCCCAACCGACGGAGATGGAATTACCCATATTGTTACCTATAGCGATAACCAAACGTATATAAATATTGCAACTCCAGAGACTACACATATGGATATTGCTTTATACAATGTGATAGGACAAAAAGTAGCTACTTTACGAAATGAAGTTGTAATGGAAGGAGAGCTTATAATCGATGTAAAGCAATCTGCAAATACAAGATTAAGCACAGGACCATACGTATATAGAATCGAAACCAATAAAGGCAACTATAGCAAGTCTATATTGATTTCTTAATGTATAAAACCAATACCCAATAAGATCTTAATACTCATTGAAAAAAAATATTTTTTTTCAATGAGTATTAAGATCTGTTTTAGAGTTTTTATTACAAAATAGAGAACGTGGCATTAATACACAAAAGTCTTGTCTCTGGGGTCTGATAGTCTAAATTCTTATTATTACCTTTGTGCCTTATTTTTTAGCATTATGAACACAAAGGGAAGATACACTATTACAGCAGCTTTACCATATACAAATGGTCCAATTCATATCGGTCATTTAGCAGGGGTTTATGTCCCCGCAGATATTTACTCTCGATATTTAAGAATGACGGGCAATGATGTAGCCTTTATATGTGGTAGTGATGAGCATGGTGCTGCAATCCCAATGCGTGCAAAAAAAGAAGGAGTTTCGCCACAAGTAATTATCGATAAATACCACTCTATAATCAAAAAATCGTTTCAAGATTTTGGGATATCTTTTGATAATTATTCAAGAACCTCTGCTCCTGTTCATCATGAAACCGCTTCCGAATTTTTCAAGAAATTATATGAAGATGGTAAATTTATCGAAGAAACTTCAGAACAACTATATGATCCAGAAGCAGAGCAATTTCTTGCAGATCGATTTGTAACTGGTACCTGTCCAAAATGTGGTCATGAAGAAGCATATGGAGATCAGTGTGAAAAATGTGGAAGCTCACTTAATGCAACCGATCTTATTAACCCAAAATCAACTATTTCTGGGGCAAAACCAATACTAAAAGAAACAAAACACTGGTTTTTACCTTTAGATCAGTATGAAGATTTTTTAAAAGAATGGGTTCTGGTAGGACATAAAAAAGATTGGAAAACCAATGTATACGGACAAATAAAATCCTGGATCGATGATGGGCTTCGTCCTCGTGCCGTAACCCGTGATTTAGATTGGGGGATTCCTGTACCAGTAGATGGTGCAGAAGGCAAGGTATTGTATGTTTGGTTTGATGCCCCTATAGGGTATATATCCTCTACCAAAGAATGGGCCGCCAGAGAAGGAAAAGACTGGGAGCCATATTGGAAAGATAAGGACACCAAATTAGTCCATTTTATAGGCAAAGACAATATTGTTTTTCACTGTATTATTTTCCCAAGCATGTTAAAAGCTGAAGGCAGTTATATATTACCAGAAAATGTACCCGCTAACGAATTTTTAAATTTAGAAGGTAATAAGCTATCCACTTCCAAAAACTGGGCGGTATGGTTACACGAATACTTGGACGAGTTTCCTAACCAACAAGATGTTTTGCGTTATGCCTTAACGGCAAATGCTCCTGAAACTAAAGACAATGATTTTACCTGGAAAGATTTTCAGGCACGCAATAATAATGAACTGGTTGCTATATTTGGTAATTTTATTAATCGCGTAGTAGTTTTAACCAATAAATACTACGATGGTATTGTACCAACTCCAGATGCTTTATCTGAAGTAGACATACAAACTTTAGCCGAACTTAAAGCATATCCTGCAGTAATCTCAAGCTCTATAGAACGATATCGATTTAGAGAAGCCAGTCAGGAACTCATGAATGTAGCACGATTAGGAAATAAATACCTGGCAGACGCAGAACCCTGGAAGCTGATTAAAACCGATGAAGAGCGCACTAAAACCATAATGTATGTGGCACTGCAAATCGCATCGGCATTAGCGACCTTATCCGAACCGTTTTTACCGTTCACCAGTAATAAATTAAAATCTATTCTCTCTCATTCTAATCTTGAAATAGAATCTACATGGAATGACATTGCGATAAAAGAAGTCCTATTACCCGCAGGACATAAAATTGAAAAAGGAGAATTATTATTCTCTAAAATTGAAGATACCGAGATACAAATACAATTAGATAAACTGGAAGCTACCAAGAAAGCCAACGAAGCCGAAAACAAGGTAGTAGAACCACAAAAAGACACTACCTCTTTTGAAGACTTTTCTAAAATGGATATCCGAATAGGAACTATCATTGAAGCTGAAAAAATGCCAAAGGCAAAAAAGCTATTGGTACTTAAAGTAGATACGGGAATCAATGTTAGAACTATCGTTTCTGGTATTGCAGAACATTTTTCTCCAGAAGAAGTTGTAGGCAAAAAAGTAACGGTATTGGTCAATCTGGCTCCAAGAGCATTACGAGGAGTAGAAAGCGAAGGGATGATCTTAATGACTGAAACTCCAGATGGTAAGTTGGTATTTTTAAATCCAGATGAGGATGGGGTGAATCCTGGTACTGTCGTAAGTTAAAAAAAAATAATATCTATGTCTGGTCGAGCGCAGTCTAGACCTTCTAATCAACAACCTCGGAGCAAGTTCAGGGGGAAATGCTTCCGAAAATATATTTTGTTTATAATTTTATTATGTTCTGATAAACTTACTTATAACGTGAGTTCGACGTAAGGACTTGGCTTTAAAAAGCCGTCAAATTGAGTGATTTTTCATAGTGAAACGGAGAAAAATTGTATCGAAATTAGGCTTTTGCTTAAAAATTTACTTGTCTTCGATACAATTTTCTATCAAAAATCACTCTGACTGACATAAATTTTCTTACACCGAACTCACGTTTATACGGGTGTAACAAATAATATCTCTAGGAGATTTGAAGAACATCAAAAAGGGGTAAACAAAAATTGTTTTACATTTAAAAGCAGACCAGTAGAACTTATTTTTTCGCAAGAGTTTACCGATATAAATCAAGCCATATATTTTGAGAAAAAATAAAGAAATGGAGTGTCAAAAAAAATTAGCTTTAACAAATAATCAATTTGATCCTCTACAAATTTTATCAAAATGCAGAAATGCTACACATTCAAAATATAACCCTGATGCAGAATAAAGGTCTCGACTGCGCTCGACCAGACAATCGAATATTGATGGATTCTTTTATTACCAAAAACAGTAAAGATATATCATCAAAAAAGGTAACAATATTGGCTTTTATGACATATACAAAAAATACCATAATGTAATGAGAAAAATTATTTTAGTGATATTCTTACTATCTACTATAACAACTGTTTATACTCAAGAAAAAGTTCTGGAGCTGCCAGAAAGCTTTTCTATCTCCTTTGAATCTAGTAAAAAATCTTATGCATTTTCTAATCCAGAAAATGAAGATCTATTGCTAATATTAGAAGAGAACAACAAATTATATTCGCATTTATTAGATTCCGAATATCAACAAAAATCAAAGATTGTAACCCAAAAACTTTCTTCTAAATATGGGGTTATTCTGGGATATTCTGTAAATAATGATATGTATTCTATATTTTTTAGTAATTCCAAAAAAACAAAATTTGGGATGAAAACATTCGATTTTGGTACAAACTCTTCAATAAACACTATTTTAGATTTTAAAATAAAGGGAGAGAAGTATGTAGAAAGTGTAAATTATAAAAATCAGTTTTATTTAATTACAGTAACTAAAAACTCTTCTGATTTAAATATTTATATTTTTAACAAAAGCCTTCAACCTAATAAAAAAACAATTTCATTACAACAAGTTGAATACCAAAACCCAAAGGATCAGCACCACACGGTCAATGCCTATTATCTATTTATGTTTGGCGAGGGAGGAATCGCTAATGGTAGGATAGATATTAAAAAAATTGAGTCTAGAGATCCTAATATTATGATAGCATCTTCTGAACTGACCAAATTATATCAACTTGATAATCAATTGATATTTAGCTTTGATTATAGCAAAAAAGACACCAAACTATGTTTTATTGATTTAGATACTTTTACATTTCGTTACAAAGTTTTTGATAAACCATCTAAAACAGAAAAAGGGTATAAAAAGAGTAATTCTTATGTATATGACAACAAAGTTTTTCAAATAGCAAGTTCTTATCAAAAAATGAAATTTACAATTTCGGATTTAGCTACAAAACAATTAATAAAAGAATACGCTATCCAAAAAGAAGATCCCATTACTTTTAAAAACTCCCCTATCATACAAGAAGTAGGAGTAACTTTTTTTGGTACTCCTAATAAAGACGGTATTCAAAAAATGGGAAAAACCAAAAAATTTCTTAAAGAAATTTCTTCTGATGGTTTGAGTATCTTGGCACACAAAATAGAAAACAAGTATCACGTAATACTAGGGAAAACAATAATAATTAATCCAAGAGGAGTTATTGGTTTTAATACACCTATAGGTAATCCCAGCCATCCTAGTGGTTTTACTTCTTTCTATCATGGTAAACAGAACAATATATCCACCTATATCAATTGTCTCTTTGATCAAAGTTTTGAACACCTGCAAGGAGATATCCCTAAAAATGTATATGATGGAGTGAATGAATTTGAAGAAACTCTTGAAAAACCAAAAGCTAAAAATATTTTTTTACACAAAGACATTATTCATTTTGGGTTCTTTGATAAAAAGGATAGAATATATAAATTGTATCGTTTTAAAGAGTAAAACATGCTCAAAATAGCATACCATCCAATCTATACACATCCTTTACCAGAAAAGCATCGTTTTCCGATGCTTAAGTACGAACTATTACCAAAACAATTACTGCATGAAGGCACTTGTATAGAAGAAAACTTTTTTAAACCCGAAATTCCGGACGCTGCTCCTATTTTGGCAGTGCATACACAATCCTATTACAAAAGTCTTTTAAATCTGTCTCTAGACCCAAAAGCAGCCAGAAAAATAGGGTTTCCATTATCTAAAGAACTCATTGATCGAGAAGTTATTATTGCAGATGGTACTATAAAAGCCTCAAAATATGCTCTAAAACATGGGATTGCAATGAATATTGCCGGAGGCACGCATCACGCATATACGAATCGTGGAGAAGCATTTTGCTTATTTAACGACCAAGCAATCGGAGCTCGCTACCTTTTACAGAGTGGTTTAATAAAAAAAATATTGATTGTAGATCTGGACGTACATCAAGGCAATGGTACTGCCGAAATTTTTGAAAAGCAAGGCAATGTATTTACTTTTTCAATGCATGGAGCAAATAATTACCCTTTTAAAAAAGAAATATCGGATCTGGATATTGCATTACCAAACCAAACCGAAGATCAGGAATACTTAACTATTCTAAAAGAAATACTACCAAAACTTATACAAGATCAAAAACCAGATTTTATCTATTATTTATGTGGCGTAGATATTCTGGCTACAGATAAATTAGGAAAACTAGCTTGTACAATTGCCGGTTGTGCAAAACGAGATAGATTTGTACTGCAAACCTGCAAAGATCTTAATATTCCTGTTATGTGCTCTATGGGCGGAGGATATTCTCCTGATATAAAAACTATTATTGAAGCACATGCAAATACTTTTAGAATCGCACAGGAAATTTTCTTTTAACAACCAGCAGTAATCATTTGTAAACGCATAATTTGTATCTTGCTTATTTTAAATCCTATAGAAATGAAACAAAAATCTATAATTATATGTATAGTGCTAGGAACTATGTTTAGCACTTTTGCACAGAGTACAGAATCTAACGTTTTAAAGTTTACTGATGGAATGATTTCTCCTAACGCTACTTTAAAAGATCTTTCTTGGATTAGCGGATACTGGCGTGGAGAAGCTTTTGGAGGAATAACCGAAGAGATTTGGAGTGATCCTTTAGGTAACTCGATGATGTTTTCGTTTAAATTGGTAGTAAACGATACCGTTAAATTTTATGAACTGGGAGGTATTACCCAAATCGACTCTACCCTATTGATGCAATTAAAACACTTTGATGGGGATTTTAAAGGATGGGAAAAAAAGGAAGAAACCGTAGATTTTAAGCTTGTAAAAGTAGAAAAAGACAAAGTCTTTTTTGACGAGCTTACCTTCGAAAAAATTAGTGATTCTGAAATCAATGTTTATGTTGTTGTCTCTAATGAAGATGGATCTAGTGAAGAGGTTAAATTTAATTATAAAAAGCAATAATTTAGTATGCAAAAAGATTGTCCTGTCTGCGGAGATAAAATTATAGGAAGAGCAGATAAAAAGTTTTGTAGTGATTATTGCCGTAATGCATATAACAACCAACTTAATAAGGATAGTAAAAACCTGATTCGTAATATTAATAATCTATTACGCAAAAACTATAGAATCTTGGAAGAGTTAAATCCAAAGGATAAAACCAAAATAACGAAATCCAAACTAATTGCAAAAGGATTTGATTTTCAACATTTCACCAGCATTTATACCACAAAAACAGGAAACATTTATTATTTTGTTTATGATCAAGGCTACTTACCTCTCGAAAATGAGTTTTATGCTTTAGTTAAAAGAAATAGCTAGTAAAATGTATATTACTTTTTCTACCAGCTATTTATTTTCAATAAACCAATTTAAGTTATTTATCCCACCAATTCTGTCCGTTCATTTCTAAGGCAGCCTTCATAACATCTTTCTGGCTAATCTGACCTACTAGTTTGCCGTCTTCCAAAATTGGAAAACGTCTTCTTTTTGTTTGTAAAAACTTATTTACTGCATCAAAAATATTTAAATTACCATCTATAGTTTCTACATCTTTTACCATAAAATTTTCAACTCTGGCATCTTCTATAGGCATATTATAATATCTACTTTCATTTAATTGTTTTATACAATCCCCTTCAGAAATAATACCAAGAAGTTGATTATTAACATCTACCACAGGACCTCCTGATATTTTATGTTGTATTAAAGTTTCAATAACTTTCATTACAGACTGATCCGGACTAAATGTTATCAAGTCTTTTGTCATATAATCTGAAACTTTTATCTGTGTCTCGTCTTGCTTCTTTGTTTTAGACCGAGCGCCTTGAAAACTGATGATCCCCATATGTTTTTTATGATTTAGTGAATCTTAAATATAGTGATTTACAACAACTTATACAAGAAATCTATAACACCCTTATAACTAAAGTCATATTTTTATATCTTTATACTTGTCATTTTTAATGGTTTGAAAAAGTATTTAATTATCATTTCACTTGATATCCGTACTCTAGTTATAGCTTATTTCTTACCTTTAACCTAAATCATACTATAGAAATATGCGAAAGTTTCCCTCTTTACTTACGTTTCTTCTCATCATTGTTATTTTAGCGTATACTTTTTACAGCAGCAAACCACAAAGAATCACAGATCTCGAAACACCTAAACAAGAGTTTTCTACTCTTCGTGCTTTAGAGCATGTAAAAAACATATCCAAAGATTGTCATTATTTAGGAAGTGAATCTCACGAAATTGTTAAATCATATATAGTAGAAGAGTTACTAAAAATGGGATTGCAGCCTTTGGTTCAAAAAGGTGTTTCTGTCTCCCGTAATGGTACAGTATCCAACCCACAAAATATTATCGCCAAAATTAAAGGTAGAGATACTACAAAATCATTATTGTTAATGTCTCATTACGATAGTTCGCCTCATTCGTCTTATGGAGCAAGTGATGCAGGTAGTGGTGTTGCAACAATTTTAGAAGGGATAAGAGCATATATCGCCACTAATAAGATACCTAAAAATGATATTATAATATGCATCACAGATGGGGAAGAATTAGGACTTAACGGAGCCGACTATTTTATAAAAAAACATCCATGGGCTAAAGATATTGGGCTCGCTCTTAATTTTGAAGCCAGAGGAAGCGGAGGTAATTCTTATATGCTAATAGAAACTAATGGAAAGAATCAAAAAATGATCGAGGAGTTTTCTAAAGCTAATGTAAAATATCCTGTAACAAATTCTTTGGCATATAGTATATATAAAATGTTACCTAATGACACCGATCTTACTGTGCTAAGAGAACAAGGTAATATTGATGGTTTTAACTTTGCGTTTATTGATGATCATTTTGACTATCATACCGCAAATGATACGTGGCAAAATTTGGATTTAAATACTCTGCAACATCAAGGGAGTTATCTTATGCCTTTGCTTTCGTATTTTTCTGAGACGGATCTAACTAATCTCAAATCGGATCAGGATTATATTTATTTTAACGTTCCTATTTTTAATCTCATTAAATATCCATTTAGTTGGATATTTAGTTTACTAATTTTATCTGTTATTTTATTTATCGGTTTAATATTTTATGGAAAATTTTCTTACAACATTGATTTTAAAAAAGTCATAAAAGGTTTTGGTCTATTTTTTCTATGTCTTATTCTTGCAGGATCTCTAACCTTTGGTGCGTGGCAATTACTTACTATTATTTATCCCCAGTATAGTGAAATTCAACATGGCTTTACTTATAATGGCTATCTATACATTAGTGTTTTTGTACTATTATCTATTGCCATTTGTTTTAAAATCTATGGGAAATTTAATAAAACTCAAAACCAAGCCAGTTTATTGATAGCTCCTTTATTTGTATGGATTATTATTTGCTCTTTGGCAGCTTTTTATTTAAAAGGAGCCAGTTATTTTATAATTATTGTAATCTTTGGTTTAATCTCTCTATTTACGCTTATTCGACAAAAAAAACCTAATCCTTTCTTGATGGTTTTGCTAGGGGCTCCATCCATTTTTATTCTGTCTCCATTTATTACTTCTTTTCCGGTTGCTTTAGGTTTAAAAATTCTATTTGTTTCTTCTATTTTAACCGTTTTATTATTTGGTGCTTTACTTCCTATATTTGGATTTTATAAACGAAAAAATTTAATTGGAAATCTTGGACTTCTTTTCAGTTTTGCTTTTCTTATTGTAGCACATGTAAAATCTGATTTTACAGAAGACAGACAAAAACCCAACAGCCTAATATATATGCTGGATACCGATCAAAACAAAGCTGTTTGGGCTACTTATGATAAAACATTAGATTCTTGGAGCAAAAACTATATCGATCCAGAAGAAAATATAGCAGAAGCTTATAATGCAAATACTTTATATAGCAAGTATCGCAAATCATTTACATATACTAATCAAGCACCAATTAAAAATATATCACAACCAAAACTAGAGGTTAGTAAAGATACAATTATTGGTGATCAAAGATATATGGATCTATGTATCGCCCCACAGCGAGATATAAACAGAGTAGATGTTTATACAAAGACTTTATTTAATTTTGATTCTTTAAAAGTTAATGGAGAAACCGCAGAAGATTTTGAGTATTCTAATGCTAAAATTTATAATGCATTCTCTAAAAGATGGAGCCAAAATCTACTCACCTATTATGTTACTAAAAATCAACCTATAGAATTACAAATGCTTTTTCATAAAGACTCTTTACCTCAATTTGTGATATATGAATCCTCTTATGATTTACTTAAAAACGAGCATTTTTCAATCCCCTCAAGGGATAAAAATATGATTCCAAAACCATTTGTTCTTAATGATGCTGTAATTATCAAAAAAAGTTTTGAGATAAAAGAGTATCAAGAGAAAAAAGTTGATACACTGAAGAACAAAATTACCTCAACGTTATAAATATAAGTTTTAAAAGCCACTAGAAATCAATCCTTTTATAATAGATAAAAAAACACTCTACTATCTTTTATTATTCATTAATGCTATAACTACATATTATGTTATCATAAAAAAATCCAAACCTTACTAAGATTTGGATTTTTTCATATTCAATAAAAGATTTTTTATCCTTTTAAACTAGCTTTTAAATACTCACGATTCATACGTGCTATGTTTTCTAAAGAAATCCCTTTAGGACATTCAATTTCACAAGCACCAGTATTAGTACAATTACCAAAACCTTCTTCATCCATTTGGTTTACCATAGCTAATACCCGATCTGTTGCTTCTACTTTACCTTGTGGTAATAGAGCAAATTGAGATACTTTTGCAGAGGTAAATAACATTGCAGAAGCATTTTTACATGCTGCTACACAGGCACCACATCCAATACAGGTAGCTGCTTCAAAAGCACTATCAGCATCGTCTTTATTAATAGGTATTGCATTGGCATCTATAGTATTACCAGAGGTATTTACCGAGATATACCCCCCTGCATGTTGTATTCTATCAAAAGCACTGCGATCTACCATTAAATCCTTTATTACCGGAAATGCTTTTGCTCTAAATGGCTCGATATAAATAGTATCTCCATCATTGAACATACGCATATGTAATTGACAAGTAGTAACCAAACGATCTGGCCCGTGAGGTTCTCCATTAATTTGTAAAGAGCATGCTCCACAAATACCTTCTCTACAATCATGGTCAAATACTACAGGATCCTCACCTTTGTTAATCAATTGCTCGTTTAACACGTCTAACATTTCTAAAAAAGACATGTCTCCTTCAATTCCTTTTACTTGATAGTCTACTATCTTTCCTTGTGACTTGGCATCACTCTGACGCCATATTTTTAGTGTAAGATTCATAGCTTTTATTTATAAGAACGTGTTTTTAATTCAATATTATCGAAGACTAAATCTTCTTTATGCAGTTTAGCATCTTTTGGTTCTCCC
This sequence comes from uncultured Flavobacteriaceae bacterium, assembly GCA_964353005.1. Lineage (GTDB taxonomy): Bacteria > Bacteroidota > Bacteroidia > Flavobacteriales > Flavobacteriaceae > Aquimarina. Next base: position 132,842 of record CAYGUC010000005.1, read on the forward strand.
ATATACTCCCAGGCAGAAACATATTTAAAGTTTTCATCATCTCGCAATGCTTCTCCTTCTTGCTCACCAGATTTCTCTACAGATTCTTCTCTAAAGTGTCCTCCGCAAGATTCTCTGCGATCTAGTGCGTCTTTTGCGAATAACTCTCCTAATTCTAAGAAATCTGCTACTCTTCCTGCTTTTTCTAATTCGGGATTCATACTATTTGCTGTTCCTGGTACTTTTACATTTTTCCAGAAATCCTCACGTAAAACTGCAATCTCTTCGATTGCCTCTCTTAATCCTTGCTCATTACGAGACATCCCACATTTATTCCACATGATTTTACCTAATTTTTTATGGTAATAATCCACAGAATTCTCTCCAGAACCGCTCATTAGCTTTGTTATACGATCTGTAACCTCTTTCTCTGCCTGATCAAATTCTGGCGTATCTGTAGGTATTTTTCCTGTACGAATATCATGAGATAAATAATCTCCTATTGTATATGGCAAAACAAAGTATCCATCTGCCAATCCTTGCATTAATGCAGATGCTCCTAATCTATTTGCACCATGATCCGAAAAATTTGCTTCTCCTGCTGCATAACATCCAGGGATGGTTGTTTGTAGATTATAATCTACCCAAAGACCTCCCATAGTATAGTGTACTGCAGGATAAATCATCATTGGTGTTTTGTATGGATTTTCATCTACAATCTTTTCATACATCTGAAAAAGGTTTCCATATTTATCTTCGATTACTTTTTCTCCTAATTCTCGAATCTGATCTGCTGTTGGATTGTGTATTCCAGAAGTTAAAGCCTTTTCTTTTCCGTATCGTTGTATAGCGGAAGCAAAATCTAAGTATACTGCTTCTCCAGTTTTATTTACACCAAAACCAGCATCACATCTTTCTTTTGCTGCTCTGGATGCTACATCACGTGGCACTAAATTACCAAAAGCAGGATAACGACGCTCTAAATAGTAATCTCTTTCTTCTTCAGCTAATTGTGTTGGTTTTAATTTACCTGTACGTATTGCTTCTGCATCTTCAATTCTCTTAGGAACCCAAATACGACCATCATTTCGTAAAGACTCAGACATTAATGTAAGCTTAGACTGGTGGTCTCCAGATACTGGGATACAAGTTGGGTGAATCTGTGTATAACAAGGATTCGCAAAAAATGCTCCTCTACGATGCGCTCTCCATGCAGCCATAACATTGCTTCCCATAGCATTTGTGCTTAAAAAAAATACGTTACCGTACCCTCCAGATGCTAATACTACCGCATGTGCCGAATGTCTTTCTATTTCTCCTGTAACCAAGTTACGAGCAATAATCCCTCTGGCTTTACCATCTACCTTCACCAAATCTAACATTTCGTGACGGTTAAACGCTTGTATCTTACCTCTGTTTATCTGGCGATTCATGGCAGAATATGCTCCTAAAAGTAATTGTTGCCCTGTCTGTCCTTTTGCGTAAAATGTTCTGGATACCAAAACTCCTCCAAAAGAACGGTTGTCTAATAAACCTCCATATTCACGAGCAAAGGGAACCCCTTGTGCTACACATTGATCTATAATATTACCAGAAACTTCGGCTAACCGATATACATTAGCTTCACGAGATCTATAATCTCCTCCTTTTACCGTATCATAAAATAATCGGTAGTTAGAATCTCCGTCTCCTTGATAGTTTTTTGCCGCATTAATTCCTCCTTGTGCCGCTATAGAGTGTGCACGACGAGGAGAATCCTGATAACAAAATGTTTTTACATTATAGCCCAGCTCTGCTAAAGTTGCTGCAGCACTTCCGCCTGCCAAACCAGTTCCTACAACAATAACATCTATATTACGCTTGTTTGCAGGATTAACCAGATTTATAGTATTTTTATGTTTTGTCCACTTATCTGCCAGTGGACCTTCAGGTATTTTAGAATCTAAAATTGACATAATAGTGGTGTTTTTAATGAGTAAAATGAAGTACTAAAGAAATAATAATAAATCCTAACGGAATTATAATTGAAAATGCTTTAGCAAACTTTGTGGCCGCTATCGAATATTTGTTGTTAAATCCAACAGATTGAAAAGACGATGCAAATCCATGCCATAAATGCAACGCTAAAAACACAAACGAAATAACATATAATCCTGTACGCACAGGACTCTCAAATTTATGCAATAGCTCAGGATAATATCGCATAGGATCTTCTGGAGCAAACTCTACATATTTATGTATCATTTCTGGAATCCAAAAGTCATAAAAGTGTAACCCTAAAAATGCAAGCACCACTAATCCCGAATAAATCATATTTCTAGACATCCAAGAAGCATTAGCCCCTCCGTTATATTTTGCATAATTAACGGCTCTGGCATTTCTGTTTTTAATTTCTAATACAAACCCCATTACAAAATGAAAAACTACTCCAAAAATAAGTACAGGTTGTAATACAAACTGAACTAATGGGTTTGTACCCATAAAGTGTGATAGCTCATTAAATATTTCTGCGCTAAAAATTGATGTTAAATTGATAGTAAAATGTTGTAATAAAAAAAATACTAAGAAAAGTCCCGATAGTGCCATGGCAACTTTTCTAGCTATTGAAGATTTTATCAATCCACCCATTATATAAAAATGTTTAGTTAATTGGAAAACAAAAATAAGGCTCACCAGTCTTTTAGCCAAGTTTTAAAGGGGGTTTATTCTGCTATTTATAATGAATATAAAAAAGAAGGGAGCTTTGTTTAGAGTTCCTTTCTAAATCATTCAAAATATAAAACTAACTTTAAACAAAAATTAAATTATTTTAACAATTGTATTAACTTTAAATATATGCAATCTATATCTTCTAAACTTCCAGAAATAGGCACAACGATTTTTACTGTAATGAGCCAACTTTCTTCTAAACATAATGCTTTAAATTTATCTCAAGGGTTTCCTAATTTTGAGGCAAATCCAAAACTTATCGAGTTAGTCTCAAAGGCAATGCATACAGGACACAATCAATATGCACCTATGCCAGGACTTCTTTCTTTAAGAGAAATTATTGCTGAAAAAACCAATACTCTGTATGGTAGTAATTATCATCCTGAATCTGAAGTAACTGTAACTGCTGGTGCTACACAAGCTATATTCACTATTATTTCGGCTTTTATAAATCCAGAAGATGAAGTCCTCATTTTTAAACCAGCCTATGATTGCTATGAACCTTCTATAGAGTTATTTGGAGGAACGGTTGTTCCTGTGCAATTATCTGCACCTAATTTTACTGTAGATTGGGAAGAAGTAGCTTCCAAAATCACCTCTAAAACTAAAATGGTGATCATAAATACCCCTCATAATCCTAGTGGAAGTGTATTATCTAAACAGGATATGCTTCAATTAGAAAATTTGCTTAAAGGAACTACTATAATTTTACTTAGCGACGAGGTATATGAGCATATTATTTTTGATGGTCAAAAACATCAAAGTGCTGCTTTATTTCCAGGATTAGCAGAACGTGCTTTTATTACCGCTTCTTTTGGAAAAACATTTCACACTACAGGTTGGAAAATGGGATATTGCCTGGCTCCAGCAGATTTAATGGCTGAGTTTAGGAAAGTACATCAATTTAATGTCTTTTCATGTAGTCACCCAATGCAATATGCCCTAGCCGAATATTTAAAAACTCCTGAGAACTATCTTTCTTTACCACAATTTTATCAAGAAAAAAGAGATTTATTTTTATCCTTACTTAAAGATTCTCGCTTTATTTTAACTCCTGCTTCCGGAACCTATTTTCAATTATTGGGGTATTCTACTATTACGCAAGAAAGTGATATTGCCTTTGCCGAGAGGTTAACTATAGAACACAAGATAGCTTCGATTCCTGTATCTGTTTTTAACCTTGACCAACAAGACGATAAGGTGTTGCGATTTTGCTTTGCTAAAACCGAAGACACTTTAAAACAAGCTGCCGATATTTTGTGTGGGATTTGAGAGTTTTTACTTGGAATATTTATACTTTTATACAAAATTTTTAATTACTAAAATCAAAATGAAAAATCTAATATTTTCTCTTTATATCATTTTATTCACTGGTATATCTATTTTATTTTCTTCATGCGAATCGGATAGCGAAAACTCTTCAAATGAAGATACTAACAAAGAAGTAATACCCGTACCTATTCAAGAATTCTTTTTTAGCGGTATGCTGGATAATGAAGAATACAATTTAAGGAGTGAAATATATGCTCTTTCTGATGTTCATATTGCCCCTGTTGATGAGCATACTATTGATTTTGGAGGATTTGGAATGAAGAGAATAACACCAAATGAAAATTTACCTGAAATAGAACATTGCCTTGGTCGATATGCATTTGGAGTATTGCCAAATATTTATAATGGAAAACGACTAAATGTTTCTGGAGCCAAAATGTATTTCACTAATGTAGAATTGAATGAATGTTCTATAGAAAATGAAAGAAAAGGTTTGGAAACTTTTTTTAAGTCTGAAAATTTCACTTTTAGATCCTCTTTAAATGACGATTCTTATAATAGTATTTCTTTTTTCTTTTTCCCTCCTAATAAAGAAGGGATTCCTGAAGAAGATAATGATTTTTATAAATCAGAAGGGGAGAATTCTGAAGGTACATTTACTATAACCTCTGTAAAAAAAGAAGGTTCGAATGCATATATTCTTGAAGGAACCATCTCTTGTAAAATGTATAGCCACCTAAATCCTTCTGAATTTAAACTACTAAAGGACGGGAAATTTAGAATTAAAACAGAGATTCTATTCAATAAATAGAGTACGTTGTACTTGTAAAAGAAAAAGTGCCTCCTAAAAATCAAATCTAAGCTGGATAATCTCCACTTCTTCTTTTTTCTTTGTTTCTTTTTTTCCTGTATTTAGGTTAGAGAGAGAGATCCCTAGTAACCTTACAGAATCTTTCATTTTATCCTGATACAGCAACTCTTTTGCGGTTTCTAGCAAAATAGCTGCATCGTTTACAAAATAAGGTAATGTTTTACTTCGAGTTTGTAAGGTAAAATCGCTATATCGAATTTTTAGGGTTACTGTTCGTCCAGAAACCTTATTATTTTTCAAACGTTTTTGAAGCTCTTCGGCAATGCTTTCTAGTCGTTCCAGCATATAAATCTCTGAGGCTATGTTTTCATTAAAAGTTCGCTCTGCTGCCAAAGATTTTCGTTCTCGATTAGGTTTTACTTCGCTAAGATGAATCCCTCGTACAATACGATAGTAATGCCCTCCTGATTTGCCAAAGTTTTGGATTAGAAATTCTTCAGATTTAGATTTTAAGTCTTTACCTGTGTAAATCCCCATTTGGTACATTTTTGCTTGTGTAACTTTACCTACTCCATAGAATTTCTTAACATCCAATCCTTCCAAAAAATCAATTACCTCTTCTGGGCTTACTGTTTTTTGCCCGTTAGGCTTATTATAATCACTGGCGACTTTTGCGACAAACTTATTAATAGATATTCCCGCAGAAGCTGTTAAACCAACTTCATCAAAAATACGTTGCCGTATTTCTTTAGCAATTAAACTTGCGCTTGGGTTTCCTTTTTTATTCTCGGTAACATCCAAGTATGCTTCATCCAGAGACAACGGTTCTACCAAATCTGTAAACTCAAAAAATATTTTTCTAATTTGAGAGGATATCTCTTTATATCGATCAAACCTAGGTCTAACAAAAATAAGATCCGGACAAAGTTTTCTGGCTTTAAAACCTGGCATAGCAGATCGCACTCCAAACACACGAGCTTCATAACTAGCTGCGCTAACCACTCCTCGTTTCCCTCCTCCTCCTACTGCCAATGGTTTACCACGAAGATCTGGATCATCCATTTGCTCAACAGACGCATAAAATGCATCCATATCTACATGAATAATTTTTCTATTTGCCAATACCTCTTCCACATTACAAAAATAAGTCATATTGATGATTCAAATTATAATATATTTAGAGCATCTAATAATCATAAGTAATCTTTACAAAAAATTTTCACCTACACTAAAATGAATAAAAAATAATACAACCATGAAAACAGCTATTATACTTGGTGCAACAGGGGTAACAGGAGGGGTTTTATTACAAAAATTGCTTACAGATAGCCGATACGATATTATTAAGATTTTTTCTAGAAATAGTGTTGGTTTTTCCCATCCAAAAATACAAGAGTACCTTATAGATCTGCTGCAGTTAGAAAATTATAAGGATAATTTTATTGGGGATCATGTATTTTGCTGTATCGGTACCACAAATACCAAAACTCCAGACAAGGATTTATATCGTAAAATAGATTACGGAATCCCTTTACAAGCTGCTAAACTTTGTGAAGAAAATAATATCTCTACATTTATTGTGATCTCTGCTCTTGGTGCAAATACAAAAAGTACTATTTTTTATAATCGTATTAAAGGAGAAATGGAAGAAAGTGTTCTTGCTCTAGGAATTCTTAAAACTCATATCATGCAACCATCTCTTATTGGGGGGAAAAGAGAAGAGAAAAGAGCAGGTGAATATTTTTTTAAACAAGTCATGAAAATTATAAATCCTATTTTAATAGGTTCTTTAAAAAAATATCGTTCTATCCTTCCTGAAACAATAACTGCCGCAATGATTTATATAGCGAATGCTGACTTCGAAAAAACCCGAATCTTATCGGATGAGATAAAGGAAATAGCTAAGGAAAATAATTTTTAACCAAATTAGAGAAACAAATAATCATAAGCTATGATTGAAATAGAACGTAAATTCCTAATCACTTCGGAAGAGTTTAAAAATGAAGCTAAAAAAAGTGTTCGAATTGTACAAGGATTTTTAAATACGGATCCAGAGCGAACTGTACGAATACGAATAAAGGGAGAACAAGGTTTTATAACCGTTAAAGGAAAAGGAAATACCACTGGCGTATCCCGTTTTGAGTGGGAAAAAGAAATTAGTATTCTCGAAGCAGAACAACTTTTATCTTTATGTGAAAAAGGTAGTATTGAAAAGGTTCGCTACGAAATCTCATTAGGAAATCATACCTTTGAAGTGGATGAGTTTTTGGGAGAAAACACAGGTTTGTTTGTTGCAGAAATTGAATTAAACGATGAAAATGAATCTTTTTTAAAACCAAATTGGTTAGGCAAAGAAATAACAGGAGAATCTAAATACTACAACTCTCAATTAAGTAAAAAGCCTTATTTATCATGGCAAAAATCAAAATAGGCAGAAACCTACTTTGATTAACACTTTTTTCTGAAACCTTAACAGGAAAGTAACATATTGTATTGGTAAGGCGCACTTAATGTTTTCGTCTAACAGATCTCATTATTAACCAAATAACACAAATATGTTACACAAATCAAAAACATCCCTAATAGGGGTATTACTACTTGTTTGCCCATTTTTAACTGTTCTGGGGCAAATCCCCGTTGATGGATTCTATCCAAAAAAAAATACTTTTACACTTGCAACAAGTTATAGTTACAAAAGTTACAATCAGTACTATCAAGGTACTACTTTAACCAAAGAAAATCCTGCTGGATTCGGAGAGATTTCTTCTTCAATCTTATCTCTTTATAGTCAGTATGCCATTGTAGATTGGCTATCTGCCACTTTAACTTTACCATACATAAATATCGAGAGTGAGGGTGGAGCTATCGACCCCATTCAAAAAACAGATAACATTAATGGATTTCAGGATTTAGGAATGTTTTTAAAAGCAAGGATTTTAGAAAAACAATTTGAAAACTCTTCTAAAATCGCATTAGGAGGAGCTTCAGGAATAACTTTTCCTATTAGTAATTATGAAGGAGGTGGTATTCTTTCTCTTGGTAACGAGGCAACTACCATTAATGGTTCTGCTATTTTTCAATATACCACTCCTTTCAAAATTTTTAGTGAAATTCAGTTAGGATATAGTATAAGAGATAGCAAGGATTTTGATATACCAAATGCCATGTTATATAGTGCAAAAATAGGGTATTATAATTCTCTCTTTTATCTACATGCCAAATTAGACATACAAGATTCTCTATCCGGACTTGATATTGGAACCCCAGAATTAGGTCAAGCAGGAGGGGCTGCAGCTCTTCCTGAAACTGAAGTAGATTTTACCAATTTTTCTTTTAACTTCTACATTCCTATATATAAAAATAAGATAGGTATCTCTGCTGGCTATGGCACCATATTAAATGGAAGAAATGCTAATAAAGAATCTAGTATATCCTTTGGTTTGGTATATACTTCTAGATAGAAAATGCACTTAATTTTTAAAAAACAAATCTTCTTTAAATGTTTTTTATATTTGAGAAAGATTCATTTTTTTCATTTTAAATATTTTTATTATGTACTCTTCTCCTATTTTTTTTCTTCAAAAAAGCATCTGCATTCTTTGTTTAATATTTATTTTTTCATGTCAAAAAAAACCAGAAAACAAAGAATTGAATTCTACAGTTGAAACTGTAGTGCAAAAAAAAGTGTCTATAAAATTTATAAAAGAAAAATTGGTGAAAGATGGTTTTCAGGTTTTTGATTACGTAGATGAAGAAAGTGGAGATACGATACTCATGCAGCAATATTTTATTGCTTTTTTAAAAAAAGGTTCTAATCGTTCCCAAAATAAAAAAGAAGCAGACAGCCTTCAAAAACTGCATTTAGAGCATTTGGGCAAAATGTATAAAGAAGGATACGCTGATATTTCTGGTCCTTTTGGAAATGATGGTGATATAAGAGGTATTACTATCTACAATACTCCTACACAACAGATAGCAGATAGCCTGGCAAATTTAGACCCTATGGTTAGATCAAAAAGGTTAGCTGTAGAAATACATCCTTGGTGGGCAGCAAAAGGGTTCTCATTACGATAAACTTTAATTAAAAAGAGTGGATATCTCGATGATATATCCACTCCTCTTTCTTAGTATTTTATACGCTAATCTAAAAAAAAATGTTGTTAACGTTTTATGAAACGTTTTGTGTATTGATTTGTTCCATCTGTAAACATCAGAAAATAAATCCCTTGTTTTAGATTTCCTACATCTACTGTAGATTTCATTTTACCAGTACCAGTTATTATTGTTTTTCCTAATAAATCTACTATTGAATAGGTTATTTTATCCGACTTTGTCTGGAAAGATATATTCAACACATCATTAACAGGATTAGGATATATAGTAACCATTGTTTTATTGTCTGAAGAGAATGGATCTTTTTCATTAAGAAGAGAAGATCCTCCTATAACCACGGTATAATCCTCTACTTCTCCATAATTAAATGATCCACAAGCAGAAGGAAGGGAATTATATCTCATACTAACACGCATTCTTGTAGCTCCATTAGCAGCAGAGGATGGCACTGTAAAATTACTGCTTACGCTAGCATTTTGAGTTGCTGATTGCGACCAAACCTGCTCTCCTGCATCTGTAAAATCTCCATCTTGATTATAATCTATCCATACTCGATATGCTTCTCTATACTTTCTCCCAGTCCAGGTAGGTGTAACCGTAATTGTGTTCGAAGATCCTTTGGCAAGGTTTGTTGTTACCGCTGTAAAATCACTATATCCTCCGCTTCCTGCGGTAGAAGTTTTATCTATAGAACCTAATTGAACTCTGCTAATATACTCATCTGAGGTGTTGTTTCCATTAGCAGCACAATAGGTTACTCCTGCTGTAGTAGTAGTTACATTAACTGTATTGCTAAATCCTGAAATATTACCCGCAGCATCTTTAGCTTTTACTTTAAACTGATAGGCGGTATTGGCAGTTAATCCTGTAATAGTAGCAGAGGTTACTGTTACAGAAGTAGCAATTGCATTACCCTGATATACATCATATCCTGTAACTGCTACATTATCTGTAGAGGGAGTCCATGATAAAGATACTGAAGTAGCTCCTACATTAGATGCTGCTAATCCAGATGGAGCAGAAGGAGCTTGAGTATCTCCACCACCGTTACCTGGGTTATATCCATTTACTACTTTAGTAGTACATCCTGGGGATAACCATTGACAAATATTTGGATAGGTTACCGATAAACGTCCATACCAATCTCCTCTATCATTACCACAAGCAGCATACCCCCCATGCAATTGCCCTACAATTCTTTTATTTTGATCAAAAAGAGCAGAACCAGAAGATCCACCTTCTGTAGTACCATCGTTCCAGTCAGTAATCTGCCAATGTGTGGTTCCTGAAGCTCCCAAATATCCAGAAATTGTGGAAGGATCATTATCAAATGATATTTTTTTCACATCTCCGGCAGGATGATGAATACCTGTAGTTTGTGTAGGAATACTTCCTGTAGCATCCCATCCAGAATAGTATACATTATATGCAGAAGGTGGCGTAGAGGAAAGTTTCAATAACGCATAATCTGAACCTGAACCGCTATCCATCATTTGAGAACCAGAAATAGACTGGCTTGTAGATCCGTCTGAATTATTAGTACATCCTGGGGACTCATAATTAAATACAAATACCCAATTGGTTACATTTCGATTAACAGTACAATGATTTGCTGTTAAAAAATATGGAGTCCCGTTATTTGCTGTATTATTTATTAGAGATCCTGAACACCATCTGGTCCCATTTCCTAAAATTACTAATGCAACAGATCTAATTTGATCCCTCCATGAATCTCCTTCTGCACAAACCACATTATTATTACAAGATCCAGAATCTCCAAAAGCTTTTGCCATACTCATTATACCCCTGTAATCATGAGCTACTGTAGAAATATTTAACCCTACTTGTTTCTTTACCTGAGCAGGTTGAAAATATTCTACAATTATTTTATCTCCTTTTACAGGAGCCAAGCCTAAACTTTTTGAGCTTTTATTATTTGCAGAAGTAAAGGCTCCTCTTACGTCTGATTTATCTTTGTTATAAACAAATAACTTACCGCCTTCTGGTATTTCAAAGTTTGAAAAAGTAAGGTTAAGCGATAGCGCTCCTTTCGATTCTATTTCTATCAACCAGTATCGATCTCCTTGCGCATTGGTATACCATTTACCCGAATTATCAGGGTTTAAATTTGTAGAATGCGGATATGCAAAACGCATTGGCACATCTTTACTGGATTCTAATTCATCCTCTTTAAGTAGCTTTGCTATGTCTAATTTTGGTAATTTTACTATTGGAGTTGGACTAGATTTCGAAACATTTTCATTAGAGAACGAGGGTTCTCCTCCTTGGCCTATTTGAGAAAAGGCCCCAATGCTTGAGCATATCGCTATGACAAGCAACAAAATTTGATTTTTCATTGGTTTTAAGATTTAATTTTGTGTACTACGTTAATTAGTGTTGAGTTAGCTTATAAAATACTGATTCTAAGATAATAAGATTACTGTTTAATATTTAACAATAAATCTATTTTAACAAAAATTTGCAATATTTTATATTTTTATTAACCTTAGTGTTCTTATATAAATTATATTATCTGTGGTAGTAAATCCTCTTTTAATAAAAAATCACTCTTTAACTTCTATCTCCCTTTTTAATTCATTTCCTTTTTCATCCAGAACAGTGATATTATGTATTCCTATTTTTGGAGAAACCGGCATTTCATGAAATTGTTTAGTAGTACCTATAAATTGGTCATCCATATACCAAAACACTCTTGTATCGGGGTCGGTATGTGCAATTTTAAGAATAACTTCATTCGTTTTACCATCAAATCCTTTAGGGAGATACACACTACTATTTGCTTTTGGAAATATAAAATCCATTCGCTCTTGAGATTCCTTTATACAATCTGATCTGTATGGTGGTAACGTTTGATAATCGGCATTATTTGTTTTAAAAAAGTACTCTTGTAATGGAGGTAATACAAACCACGATTCGTGAATAATATCTGCTACATCTTCACAAGAAGAATTCACCCGGTATTGCCTTTTAGAATCTAAATGTATTAATTGATGAAGCGAGCAAGGTTGCGTTCGGCTTCCTGCTACAGGAATATAGGATTGTTTGATTGGACAGTTAGCACTTGCAATATACCCGCTTTTTGCGCATACATTTACTTGTACCAAATCATCATAAGGCACAGGAAACCATTTAGAATTAGGTACTAAATTAAAAACATCAAACAATACAGGTGCCGCAGAGTTTACTCCTGTAAGCTCTGGACGTCCTTCTCCATCGGCATTGCCTATCCATACACCAACTACATATTTTTTACTGGCTCCTATTGCCCAAGCATCTCTATTACCAAAACTTGTTCCTGTTTTCCAGGCAATTTCTTTAGAAGAGTCATAAAACTCCCATGCTTCGTCTCCTTCTGGCCTATTAACTTCTTTCATAGCTTCAAAAGTTAGCCAAATACTCCCCGCTCCATATACTGGTTTTTGTTCTGTTTTTTCGCCAAAAGAAACTTTTTGATTTGCTAAAACAACTGGATCTGTAAACTCCTGAGTGAAATATTCACTAGACGTATCTTGATAATGATTTAAGGTACCTGCAAAACCTGCATAGGTTTTGCATAAATCCCAAAGGTTACCTTCTGCCCCACCAACAATTAACGATAATCCATAATGGTCTGCACTATATTTTAAATCTCTTATTTTAAAAACACTGATTTCATCTCTAAATCTTTGTAAACCATATTGCTGCAACAAACGAACCGCAGGAATATTTAGAGATCTTGCTAATGCTCTATTTGCAGGAGCAGCGCCACTATATCCCTCATCATAATTTTTAGGGCTATATCCCGAAATTACTGTTGGTACATCGACAACTAATTGTTCTGGTAACAACTCTCCCTTATCCATCATGGCAGCATACAACAAAGGTTTTAGTACACTTCCTGTACTACGAGCAGCTTGAATAATATCCACATCTTTTTGGTGAGCTTTATCTGTTGGAGTATTCCCTACATAACTTAAGACTTCTCTGGTAGTAACATCCAAAACCAGAACTGCCATATTATGCACTTCATTCTGTTTTAAAATTTCATAATGTTTACGTACTACTTTATTAACTTGTTTTTGTAATGTAAGATCTATTGTTGTTTGCACTCGCTTCCCCTCCTTTTCTTTTGTTATTCTTTCTAATAAATGAGGTGCAGTTTGTGGTAAAAAATATGGTTTTTGAGGCAATTTTTCTTCTAAAGACAGTTCATAGGTTAACGAATCAATGGTATGTTCTTGCAAAAGAGTTTTTAACAAACGATTTCTTTTTTGTAGTAAACTATTTTGATTTTTACCCGGGTATATTAATGATGGTGCATTTGGTAATACTGCTAACGTTGCACTTTCTGCCCAGGATAATTGATATGCTGGTAATCCAAAATATCGCCACGATGCCATATCTATGCCTACTACGTTTCCTCCAAAAGGTGCATTAGAGGCGTATAATTTTAATATATTTTCTTTAGAGGCTCCAAACTCTAAACGAGTAGCTAGAATTAGTTCTTTGAGTTTTTCAAAATAGGTTCTCTTTTCTCCTTTTCGGGCTAATCGAATAACTTGTTGTGTAATAGTGCTTCCTCCTCGAACTACTTTACCAGCTTTTATATTTTGAAGAATTGCTTCTCCCATTGCAACAGGATTAAATCCAAAATGACGGTAAAATTGCTGATCTTCAAAAGCAATAATACATTGTTTAAATTTTTTGGGAACACTATCGGTTTCAGGAAAACGCCATTGCCCGTCTTTTGCTATTTTAGCTCCTAGTAATTCTCCTGCTCTGGTTTCTATTACCGTAGCAGTAGGATCTTTAAACAAAGGACTTGGTAATAAAAAGTAATACCATATAGATACTAGTCCAAAAAGGATAAAACGTTTAGGATGTTTTCGTATATAGTTTTTTAGCATTAGGACATAAAGGATTAAACTTCGATAGATCGTCCTTCGACAGTTTTATCTCCAATACTATTCAAATAAAAATCAATTTGCCCCATGTAAATTCCACTTTTACCACATTGATTAATTAGTACTTTTTGTCCGACAGAGTTATCTACAATTGTTGGCTTTGGCAATAACGTATGTGTATGACCTCCTATAATAAGATCTATATCTTTTGTTTTTTTAGCTAAATGTAGATCTGAAACTTTATCTGGATTGGTTTTATAATCATATCCTATATGAGAAAGACAGATAATGATATCACAATGTTCTTCTTCTTTTAAAACTCTGGACATATCCTGTGCTATTTCTATAGGATCCAGATATAACGTCTCTTTATATAAGTTTTTGTTTACTAAACCTTCTAGCTCTACTCCTAACCCAAAAACCCCAATACGAATCCCATCTTTAACCAATACTTTATAAGGTTTTACAAAATCGTTAAGAATCGTATTTGTGAAATCATAATTAGCAGACACAAAATTAAAAGTTGCATTTGGTAACTGACTTAATAATCCATTTATACCATTATCAAAATCATGATTCCCTATAGTTGCCAGATCATACTTAAGCTTTGACATGAGTTTAAATTCGATTTCCCCTCCATAATAATTAAAGTAAGGGGTACCTTGAAATATATCTCCTGCATCCAACAAAATAGTATTTGGGTTTTCTGTTCGAACCTGCTCTATGATAGATGCTCTTCTGGCAAATCCTCCCAGACCCGGGTATTTATAATGATTATTAGGTAATGGATCTATCTGGCTATGTACATCATTGGTGTGCAATACCGTGATCTTTTTGGATATAGGTTTACTGCAAGATGCTAAACTTAACCCTCCCAGACTGGCAAAAGCAGTTGCCGATGCTATTTGTTCTATAAACCTTCTTCTATTTTGCATATTGTATCCTTTTATCCAGTTGCACCTTTAAGGTATCTACAGATTTAAAATAATCAATCAAGGCATTTCTAAGTTTGTAATCTGTTTTATATAATTGCATGGGGTTTTTAAAGAAATTCATACTATCCCCTCCTTCTTGCAAATAATCTGTAGTAAGTACCAAATAACTTTTGCCTTCTTGTATAGAGTGACCATTAATAGTTACCTCTTTTGCTTTATTGGTGTTTTTTACCATACTTAATTGTATGTTCGAAACGGGGTGTGCTTGCTGTTTTTCTGTCAGATATGATACTAATTCTATGACTTTTTGATAGGGCAACTCGGCTACAACCAGTTCATTTTCAAAAGGCATTACCTCAAAAGCAGTTCTTGCTGTTACTGCTCCTTTAAGGATCGGTGCCCGCATACCTCCATGATTTAAGAGCACAAAATCGATTTCTTTATTATATCTTTTTTGAAAAACTGGTTGTACTTGTTGCAACGAAATATCTGCTATAAGATTACCCAAGGTACTTTCTAACTCTGCATCGTTTTTCGTTAAATTATCGGTAGCAATACAAAGGGTCGCATCTAATGTTTGGTTTAAATGATTTCGAAATGGTGCTATAAATGAGTCTATAGCTTTGTTGGTTATTGCTGTAGAATCTATTTTTTGTTGCTTTGCAGAAACCCTACTTATAGAAACAGGTTGCTGCTTACATGCATATATGCTTCCTAAAAGAAAAAGACTAAATATAAACTTATAAAACATGGTATTCATTATCTTTTTTGCTGTTTTGACAATGGTACTAAAAAAATCAATAGGTTAGTTTTATGGTTAAGTTAAATTACTTGCTTACCCTACTAATACCGATTTATAATGCTGTACTATAGGGAAAGGATCATAAAAATGATGTAATAATTTTTTCCATTTTTGATACGATTCTGATTTTCTAAAACCTATTTCATGGTCTTCTATCGTTTCCCATTCTACCAGAAGTAAGTATTTATTATCTTCTTCTATACATTTTAACACATCGTGTTTTAGATATCCTTGCATAGAGCAAATGATTTTTTGTGCTTCTTTAAAAGCTTTTTCAAATGCTTGTGACTGCTCTGGTTTAATATATAAAATTGCTTGTTCTAAAATCATTGTATATGTATAAACTCATCTATTATTATTTTATAGATATAATAGTTATTAATCATTTTAGGTATCACATGAAACATTATCCCAATCCTGATTCATATACCCTACAAGCCAATTAAGCGCATAATGTCTTTCATACACAACCCCTGGGTGCATGTTTTCTGTGGTAGTCTCGTTTATTCTTGCATCTACACAAGCCCAATGTAGTCGATAATACAAGTCGTTAGCATCTAGTATTTCGGATTTTGATCTTGTAGCACTTATACTCTTTATAAATAGATTAGGATCTTTATCTTCACCTATAGGATATCTATCGGATGCTATTTTATTTAAATCTGCTAAATTATTTGGTGAACCAAGATCTTCAATAATTTCTAATGCCCATGATAAAACCCAAATACATTCGCATTTCCAGGTTTCGTGACTTTTGGCTTCTTCTGTAGGGTTATCTAAAAAAGATAGTTCCTTTTGTGTTGCTTTTTCTAAAAGATTATACTTTTTCAAGTATTCTATTGCTTGTTCTGCACTTATATGATTAAATGCTACCATGTTTGTTGTTGCTAACAAGGTTACCCTTTCTGCAATTTCTTTAGGAGTTCTAATTATTGTATCATTTTCAGACTCTATACAAGGAAGATTTGTATTTAACTTAATCTGATACTTTTTTATAATAGACTCGCTTCTAGATTTTCTGTTTTTTTGATCTTCCGTCAATTCTTTTTGATCCCCATCAAAATATATCGAATCGATTTTCACTTCTAGGTTTTCGATTTCGCAATTTCCGTTCGTATCTAAAATAAGATTTAAGTCTTTGTTTAAAAAGTGTTGCGTATCTGATTTACTAATATTAATATTTGGTTGGGCAAATACTATTCCGTCAAAAGATTGGCAGATATTTTTGGTTATCATTTTTAATTCTTCATCCAAATCTCCTTTTGACAAGATTGGAAGCTCACTATTAAGCGTTTGTATTTTTTGAAGCAATAATTCTTTTACTTTTTCATTTGTACTTGGCAAAGAATTTACAAAACCTATCATTCCTGATAAGTTTTGGGTAAGTGGAGAATCTATTTCCAAAATTTTATAAGAAGGCGTCGTCCTTTCTCTGTAAGAAATTTGAAATTCTTTTTTAGGTTTAAAAAGTCCTTCTTTGATAGATACTTGTATTGTTTTTCTTTCGTCTTGTACAGAGGTAGATATTTTCCCTTTCGGAAATACTTTCTGTATCTCTGGTATTATTTTTTCAAAATAAAGCTCGTGTGAATATATAGTACAATAGTTCTCCATTCCATTTTTATTTAAACTTCAATAATTTAATATTTAGGTTTTGATCGGTATCAATATCCTTGTAGCCCTAGTTATAATACATTCTGCATGTATCTGGCACACACCACTAAGCATCTTGTAGCAAAAAAAATTAGCGACTTTCTATACTAAAATACTCATCGAATCCTTCGCTCCCCATCTAAAACTACTTCACCACTTCTACCCATTTTCCTTGGCTTCTTACTATATAATCGTTATCATACATAGCTTCGCATTGTATGCCCGGCAGATAATATTTTCCTAAATAAGATGCATTTAATAAAATAGTCATGGTTTTACTCTCGTTTGGTTGTAAATCAAAATAGAAATTTACACGATCGTCTCTTATATCGGTATGCGTTACAGTATTAGCTCTAAAAGCTCCAAAGTCTGTAAAACGAGTATTTACAATCTCCCACCCTGATGGAAAAATCTCTGTTAAAGCAATATCTTTTACTTTAGATCCTGTGGTATTGGTTATGGTTACTTGTGCCACAAAATCTGTACCCTGTGTTAGCAATATCGGGTTGATTATAGTCCCATCTTTGGTTTTATAATCTACGATTGCCTTAAAGTTACTTTGTATCACTTTTTCTTCTCCAACAGGTAATATTCCGCTAGTAGCAATTTGCACAAAAATGGTATTGTCTTTACTATTTTTAAGTACCAGTTTATTATCTTTTTGGATAGATAATTCTCCAGAGGTTGCTAATGTTTTATCTGTATTCGCATTATTGGATTTTCCGTTTAAAGTATAGCTTACTTGCACTCCTTTACCCCCTACATATACTGCATATTTTGCCATCGCTAATAATGCATAAGATGTGGTTTGCGTACTCATCCAGTTTTTAGAAGATAATTCTTTTGCCAGCTCCACCGCTATTTTTTGGGCTTTTGCTTTTTGATCTAAGGCTACCAAAGTTTCGAGAGCCATTGCTCGGTTACGGTTTACAGAACCGTATGTGTACGATCTATCTCTACTAGTTTGAAAATCTATATTTGCCGAGTTTAATAACTGGTTAGCTGCATTTGCTTGTCCAATCAACCCATAACCTGCTGCTAATCTTAATTTAGCATCGTTAGAGAGGTTAGATGTTTCTCGCAAACGGTTCATAGAGGATAGATCAGGACTACCTGCTAAGGCTAATGTATATAATCGATATGCCTGTGCCAGATCATTATTACCACTTCTCCATCGTTTAGCCTGCTGTTGCTGATAATTAATCCAACTACTTTTAAATCCTATTGGCAGAACATACCCTTTCTTATTTGCTTCTATCAAAAAGTGACCTGCATACGTAGTTCCCCAATCGTCTGGATTACTGTATCCCGGCCAATACGACATCCCTCCTGTAGGTTGGATAAAACGTTTTAACCTATAGATAGCTGCTTCTATGTTTTTTTGTATTTTTTGTTTCTTTTCTGAAGGTAAATTAAAAACTTCTCCCAGATATAATTGTGGAAACGCTGCCGATGTTGTTTGCTCTACACACCCATGTGGGTACTGAATCAAATAGCTTAATCTACTTTCAAAATTCATAGGTGGCAAAGACGACATCTCTATCGTTACACTATTACTATCATCTATACCAAAAGCTGCAAAACTAATCTCTTGTGTACTATTTGGCTCCAAAATAACCGAAGTTATCTCGGTAGTCATCGGGTTTGGGTTTACAATATTAATTGGCACTTTATACGATGCTTTTTCGCCACCACCACTTGCTACTACTTCTATGTCTGTAACAGATGCTCCTTCTAATACCTCGATATCAAAATACACCATCTTTTCATCTGGTTGCGAAAAAGAAAGATTTTTTTCTGTTTCTCCTATTACCACAAATCCTTTATTTGGTTTTAAAGTAACTTTTACGTTTTTAACTTTATTTTCCATCGCAAATACTGTTACCGGAATGGTTACCTTTTCTCTTGGAGTAATTTTACGCGGAATAGAAGTTAATACCATTAATGGTTTACGAACAGGGGTTGTTTTTTCGGCGCTACCATACGCTCCCAGTTCTGCATCTGATGCTACAATCATCGTACGTACAGATCCAACATATTTAGGGATTTTAATGGTATGAGCACGTGTTTCTCCTTTTTTAAGGGCAAAAGGCCCTTCAAAAATTACCATTGGTTTAAATCGGTTTGCTTTTTTAGATTTACTGCCACCAGCTTCTGCATCTCCTCCAATACTAAATACCTGATTAATACTTCCTCCATACGCTCCTATTACATCGTCATAAACATCCCATGTTTTTACTCCTAATGCCTCTCGAGCATAAAAACTGCCCCATGGATTTGGGGTTTTAAATCGGGTAAGATCTAATAATCCTTCGTCTACGATTGCTATAGAATAGGTCATTGGTTTGCCATTATTTTCTCCAACCTTAAGGGTAATTGTTTCTTCTGGTTGTAAAACATCTGGCATCGTTAGCTTTGGTTGTACTTTGGTGGTTGGATCTTCTACAGAAATAGGAACCACGCCATATAACCGTATTGGCAAATCATTTAATGTTGTAGAATGTGGTTGTAATAATGTAATATGAATATACACATTAGGAGTATATAGATTATCAATTGGCAATTCGAATTTGGTCTCTCCTTTTTGAGGGATTACCCACTGCGATGACAATACTTCTGTCCCATTTTCTACGGTTACTAATGCTCTTCCGCCTTCGCTGGAAGGAAATGTTACTGTAGCTTTTTCTCCTACATTATAGGTGTTTTTATCTGTAGAAAACAATAACATGGTTGCTGCAGAAGGATCATTTTTACGAGATTTCCCTGCCCATCCCGGCCAATCTATATAAAGTATTTTCCCAGTAGCATGACCTCCATTTGGGTCTACTACTCTAACTAAATACCTACCCCACTCTGGATATTTTAATTCAAATTTAAAACTTGCTTTACCACTATTATCTGTAGTAACATTGGTTTTAAAAACTTCATTATGATAGGATCCTCCATTGTAAGAGGACAAATTATCTTCAGAGGTATCCCACCACCATCTCCAATCTACTTTATATATGTATACTTCAAGATTTTTAACCGCTTTAGGATTTCCGTTTTCGTCTACAGATGCTACCTCAAAATTATGTTGTGTATCGGTTAGTAACATTCCTCGAGCTTTATCTCCCTTTGGCACGTTTATCCCTACGTAAGTATCATAAGGTGAGTATTCTTTACTAACCACATCGGTACTAAAATCTCCTCCGTTTTCGTATACTTTGGTTATAAAAGATGCTTTTAACATCCCTGCAGCTTTATTTGCTAATTGTGGTTTTAAGGTAAAGTTAGCCTTTCCTTCTCCCGATAGTTGTCCTTGAAATACTTCTTGCTCTTCTGTGCCAAATTTACGAGTTGGATCATCAAAAACATATCCTGGGAAAGTTTTAAAACTGGTTTGCCCGGCATTAAATCGAACATTAATATCTGCTTTTAAGTTTTTTGCTATGGCACCGTGTAACCATAAAGCTTCTAAATTTCCTTGTATGTTTTTATTACTACTTAATACCTCATCCTCAAAAGTAGTTTTGATTTTAAGTCGATTTGGTTTTATCGTTTCTACCTTAAGTGTTTTGCTAAAGCTAGCGCCTCCAACATTTACTTTGGCTTGCCAGTTACCAGTAGGGGCCTCTTCTGAAGTATTTACGACAAACTTATAAAAGTTGTTGGTACCACTGGTACTAGTTTCTTGATGGGTTACTTTTCCGTAAGGGTCTCTTAATTCAAATTTTACGGGGTGTCCTTGTGGCAATTTATTGGCATTATCATTTAGCATAAAAGATAAAAACAAGGTATCTCCTGGTCTCCAAACCCCTCTTTCGCCATATATAAATCCTTTAATCCCTTTTTGTAATTGTACGCCCGAGACATCAAATTTACTCACCGACAATGCATTACCGTCGCCTAACTTTACATAAGTTTGTTGTTTTCCTAACTCTGCAATTGCAAAGTATGCCGAGCGATCTGCATCAAACCCAGTAATCCCTTCTGCATCTGTAGTGGCTACTCCTATCTCTTGTTGTTGATAATTGTAAAACGTTACTTTTGCACCAGATACTGGATTGGTGGTTACAATATCATTAACGGTAACCATATAGGCATTATTTAATCCTTTTTTAACGGTTACTCCCAAATTAGAAGCTAATATATTTGCACTTATTTTTTTATCTCTATAGTAAGAAGTACTACATGGGTTTTCTCTTTCTTGCCAATTATAGTCATAGTAGTCCTCATAATAATATTGAGAACTGTCCCAAAAGCTAGATTCTTCTTCCTCTTCATCATAATTCTCTGTAAGTTCATCTATTGGGGTACTTTCTGTCAATTGCCCTTCAC
Organism: uncultured Flavobacteriaceae bacterium; assembly: GCA_964353005.1. Taxonomy (GTDB): domain Bacteria; phylum Bacteroidota; class Bacteroidia; order Flavobacteriales; family Flavobacteriaceae; genus Aquimarina. The sequence continues at coordinate 154,340 of CAYGUC010000005.1, forward strand.
ATTTGTATAGCGAATATGCTTTACGGTAATTAAGCTCTACTCTGTATATTGCTCCTGGATCCGGGTTTATCAATTCTTTTAAATCTATTGCAAAGGCATTCCACTTACTAAGATTTAAAGAAGAATTTTCCTGAAGGTTGATTAACTTTTTTGCTATTGGTCTTGCTACACTTCTTAAATCCCCAGAACCATCGAGGTTATTGTTTTGTAAAAACTGAAGAACATTGTTTTTGAATACTTTTACTATCTGTACTTCTACTGCTCTAAGATTAATAGCTTCAAAATTAAATTTTAAGTTATCTGAAGTAGGTAAAATCACTCCGCTTTGCAACAATCGAATTTCAGGGTTAGGTTGCTGAAAAGATATGTTTTCTGTGTATGTATTCTTAAGTTTATAACTATCTGTACTTTGTATTCCTTCAAAAACGGTCACGTCGAGAGTTCCTTTTAATTCTTGTTTGGGATATACTTTTAATACATTTCCATTTACGGTATATTTTAAATTGGATTCTCCAGAGATAGTAACCAATCCATTAAAATTTTGATTTTTTTTAAGTGGATCTGAAAAATTAATTTCAACATATTGTTGGTCTGCATTTGCAACAGAAACACTAATTATAGAAAAATTATTTTTACCTGGTATAGATAATACAGAAGACCCTTCGGTATCGATTCCAAAAGATTTCCCTGACCATGTGATTTCTATTTCAGAATCGTCTTCAAATCGTTGAATACTATCTATTCTATAACTAAACTGTCGGCTATTATCTAAAGATTCTCCAAATTTTACGGCTATTTTTTTTCCATTCTGGGTAGCAGTAATTAGCTGTTTTGCTGTATCAAATTTCATTTGATCGCTAGAAGTTAATGTACCGTCTATATATTGCCAGTTTTTACTATAGGATTGTAAATTATCGGTAAGTATCGAAAATTGTTGTTTTAATGTTTTCACTACGAAAACAAACTCTTCATCTACATCTTCTTTAAGATCTTTAACCAAACTCTCTAAATCTAATGTAAAAATATATGCCGTATCTTCTTCAAACCCTTCTTCTGGCTGAAAAGAGATCGTACGGTTATTTACTGCTATTACTTTACCTTTTACTTTAGGAGATACGCTAAGTATATCTTTAGATAGTTCTTGATTATCATTCCATCCTTCTATCGGAGTTTGTAACACTACATATACATTATCGGTAACCGAAATCACTCCTGAAGAAACATCGGATATATACTCCTGATATTTTGTTAATTCTGAGGCATTGGCATCCGCTATAGATTGAGCGTCTTTTTTCTTACAAGAAAATACAACTGTTACAAAAAGCAGCAGGTACAGAATTCGTGATAATCGCATATAGGTCAGTTTTTAGTTACTACCATAAAAGTAAGATAAATTTTGAGTCACACTCCCCCTGTAAACCGTTAATTTAAATATGCCTTTCCCTAAAAGCTGTTTTAAAAATAATGAAGAGATATCCCAGAAACTTTAAAAGTATTTTTTAACTCACAAAATAATAGCTAGTTTTTTTACGTATACAAAATTACATAGATTAAAACTACAAATAAGCATAAATTCCTTTTAAAGAAATTTTATTTCTTACAACCTTACTCACCATTAATAATAGCAAAAAAATTCCTATTTATAAATAATTACAACGTGTATAAAAATTATAAATAAGAACTTAATCCATAAAGGAGCAAGCTAAAGAAGCCTGCTCCTAAAAATATATTTTGTTTTCGAGTCAATTCTCTGGCAATCTGTTTTTAAATGAGTATTTAAAAAAACAAAGGAAAATCCTCATACTTTTATATTTTCCTCAAGGCCAAGTCACAAAATTTTATTACTTTTTATAAATACCTACAGTAAGTTCTCCTTTAGCATTCATGGTAGCACGGTACATACCAGCAGTATTAAACTCCATAGTTACATTACCCTTATTATCAATTGCTACTATTCCACCAGTGCCACCAAGATTAGTAAGTTTTTTCTGTATTACCTCTTCTGCTGCTTCTTTTAAAGAAAGACCTTTATACTCCATCAAAGCTGAAATATCATGAGCTACCATTGCTCTTATAAAATATTCTCCCCATCCAGTACTGGATACTGCACAAGTTGCATTATTTGCATAGGTTCCTGCGCCAATAATTGGAGAATCCCCTATACGATTCCATTTTTTGTTGGTCATTCCTCCTGTAGAGGTTCCTGCGGCTAGGTTTCCATGTGTATCCAGGGCAGCACATCCTACCGTTCCAAATTTTGAATCCTTGATAAAAGGATCATAAAATGCGGTAGTTTTATTAGCTTCCTGATTCTTTATTTTTTCTTTTACCTTTTCTAATGCTTTCATTCGATCTTCGGTATAAAAATAAGAAGGGTCTACTATCTCCAAATCTCTTTCTTTTGCAAATAACTCTGCTCCACTGCCCGATAATAATACATGAGGAGAATTTAACATTACTTCTCTTGCCAAATTAATTGGATTTTTAACAGTTTTTACCCCAGCAATTGCTCCTGCATTTAAGGTACTTCCATCCATAATCGAGGCATCTAACTCATTTGTGCCTTCACTAGTAAAAACAGCCCCTTTACCAGCATTAAACAAAGGAGAGTTTTCTAATACATTTATAGTTTTTTCTACAGCTTCTAAACTGGTTCCTCCATTTTTAAGAATAGTATGTCCAACTCTAATAGCTTCTTCAAGTTTGGCATTATATGCTGCCTCTTTTTCTACAGTCATATTTTCTTTTAAAATAGTACCAGCTCCACCATGAATTACGATTCCAAAATTATCTTTTGGATTTTGCACTTCTTCTTTAGGAGATTCTACTACAGGGGTTTCTATAGTTTCTTTGGGTTGTTCTTTGCACGCTAAGAACAAAATAAAACTTAAAAAGACAAGTATTCTTTTCATAATCTAAGAGAGTTTGTTTTTGTGATAATCTATTAAAGCGATTCTTCCTTTAAAAAATCGAAAGGTTAAATGTAAAATATTTCCTTCATTATCCTCTACGCTTATAGATTTATTTAACTCAAAGTCATATGGTTGATGTTTCCCTCCTTCGATAGCAATATTATCTGCATATAAGGCTGTGCCATTATTACTTTTTAAAATTGGTTTTATTCTTCCTGAAATCCCCGGCACCTCTCCCGATTTATTTAATATAATAGAACCAGATCCCGTAACTTTTTCGATAGTTACTTTTATATCTTCTTTAGGATTTACATTTTCGAATAGTACTCCTGAGTTTTCGGGATGCGCAATAAGTACGGTATATAATTTACGTGTTCGAATTATAAAATGCGACAGACCCTTTTCATCTGAAAACCCTTCCATATAGGTTGCATTATTTGCTACCAGTACAATTTTAGCATTTTTTATTGCCTCTTCCTTTTCATTCACCACTTTAACGGTAAAAAGAAAAGGTTTTGGATTAATTAAAGTAGAAAGTGTTGCTAATTTGCTTTCTAAAAAAGTAGTATCTTTTTTAAGTTTCTTTTCTATCAAACTTGCAAATTCGTGCGGTGTTCTATCTTTAAGATTAATATATCCTATCGTCTTAAGTACTCCTGGGATTTCTGTATCATCAAATCTGGCGGGTAATATATATTCTCTACTTTCTTGAAAAGCTCTTGCCTGCATAGAAGCCCGTTCATGATTTGTCCATAACTTCTGGTTATAAAACCCTGAAATAAAAAGCACGGTATATCTGGCTCTATTTTGATAAATTTCTGACAAATACTCATACAAATTTTTTCCCCATAAATTTGTTTCCTCAAATAGATCATAAAACACTTTAATACCTCTTGTTTTCAAACTATTTGCTACCTCTTCTACATACGCTCTGTTCTCTCCAGCAAAAGAAAGCGCAATATCATATTCATAATTCCTGTTCTTCATCACTGACTGTTTTTACTATTAAACCTAAAACCTGACCAACTCTATTACAAAATTAGCTTCTTTATTTGGAATATTTCCTAATTACATAGGAATTCTTCCAACAAAGTTTTTACTTTTAAACCGTAATTTACATGTTAAGTAATTGTAAATTAAATATTTAAAAAAAACAAACGTCCTTATATTGATATGGATATAATCCTAATTTTTATGCAGCATAAAAAAATAGAAAAGGGTGAAAATTATATAGTTTTGTAATAAAGTATGTGTCTTTAACGAACTATAGTATACAACGTAAAACAAAATCCCAATAAACAAATATGATTAGACTATTGTCAAAACCATACCCCTTTCTATTTTCTATAAAAAGGAATATAATCATTGCAGCATCTGTGGGTATACTTGTTGGTATTATAAGCCAATTAACCTCTGATAGTGAAATAGTTCAAGAGTCTTTAATGATCTCAAAAACATCTCTATCTGTTATTTTTAGCTTAATTACGTTTTGTAGTATTATTTTAATTTTTGAACTATTACCAAAATTAATTATTTCTGAAACTGCAAAAGAAACCTGGACAATATCTAAAGAATTAGGCTTAATATCTTTATTAATTTTTATAATTATTTTATTAAATTTTAGCTTTTTAATATTTGTTTCAAAAGATTATTCTACGATTTTATCTATTGATCTTTTTTTTAATTTGACTATTTGGGCTATAACTATTGGTCTTATTCCTTCAACAGTAGTAGTTTGGGCAAATTATATCATCATTTTAAAAGAAAATCTAAAACAGGTGGAGCAACACAATAAAAAACTCCAAAAAATACTTCAACTACAAAAAGAAGATACTACAGCCATTTCTATTCCTTCTGATAATAAAACAGAAACTATTCAATTTAATGTAAAACATTTATTATTTATTAAATCTGATGGCAACTATGTCGAGATTTATCTGGAACAAAATAATCAGATAAATAAATATATCCATAGAGCTTCTCTTCAAACCATAGAAAATGAATTAGGAAATTATCCTAATATCATTCGTATTCATCGATCATATATAGTTAATTGTCGAAACATTACATCTTCTAAAGGAACAGCTCGTAATTACCAACTATTTTTCTCTAATATTGAGCAAAGCATTCCTGTAGCTCGCAATAAATTTCAGGTTTTCAATGAGACAATACAAAACTTAAAGTCTATTCAAAACAAATAGACGTCTATTCAAAACAACCTTACTTTTCATTGATAGTTCTTTAAAGAGTTGTTATCATTTTTGCTAAAAATTAATCTATAAATATAATTTATATGAAAAAATTGTCTGGCAAACTATGCTATCTGATTGTTCTGATTACAATAATTTGGGGATGCCAAAAAGAAGAGATGTTAGCTATTGAAAACTCAGTATCTTACTCTATTGATTCTTCTTATACAGGTAATGAATATAATCTTCAAATATTGTATCCAAAAAATTATGATCTATCTCAGGAATATCAAACAGTTTATCTATTAGATGGTGATTGGTATTTCAATGAACTTGCAGAAGTCGTGAAATTAAAATATCCTTCTGATATTATACTTATTGGCATTGGATATAAAAATAAAAATAGAAGAAATACGGATTATTCATATCCAGCAGATGATTTTCTATCCAATTCTGGAGGAGCAAAAAACTATATTCGATTCCTCAATAATGAGCTTATGCCCTTCATTGAAAAGAATCTTTCGATTAAATCTTCCAAAACTACTTTAGCTGGGCATTCCTTAGGAGGGTATTTTGCATTATATCAATTATTCCAACAAAATTATCCTAGCGTTTTTGATAATATAATTGCAGTAAGTCCAAGTTTATTTTGGTCAGAAGCATATTTACTTGACTTAGAAAACCAATATTATAATATAAACGACACTCTAAATGTCAAGCTATATAGCACAATGGGAGATCTTGAAGGAGTAACTATGAACACTATGTTTGATGCTTTCAACAAAAAAATCAAAAGCAGAAATTATATAGGCTTATTGTTTGATTACGCTAGGTTTGATAAAACATCCCATAACAACACTCCAATTAAAAGTTTTGATAAAGGGATTTCATTTATTTTAAACTAGAAGAATCATGAAAAAAAATATAATTATACTCTCAATATTAATATTGATTCAAATTAAATCCTACGGGCAAGATCAAGATTCAAAAAAATTTTGGACCAATAGTAGGATAGAATTGTTAGGTACCTATGAGTTATTTGGTAGTGGTATTGGTTTTATTGCAAAAGGGAAAAAAGAAATTTTTAATTTAAAGCATTTTGAAGGTTTTACTGGCTTGGCTTTTCAGTATAATTACCAATCTGAAACAAACAAGCTCCTAACTGGAATTAAAGGATACACTAGTGATGTTGGAATATATACCGTATTTGACATACTACTCTATCCTTTTAAAACCAAAAAAGTTTTTACCGGTTTAGAACCCTATATTGGGCTAACCACCCTGAAATCTGATGGAGTACTAGAAATTTCTAAACATAATATTTATGAGGATTACTCAAATAGCTACACCTATCTAAATTATGGAATAACACAAACTATTGGGTATAGCTTTAAAAGAGTTAGTACAAGTCTTTTCACTATGTTGTCACTAAAGGGCTTTGCAGACAAAGGAAGAACAAGACCAGGAGATTCTGATTCTAAAATATTTTTAGGCATTAACCTTACCTATAAATTAAAACCACTTAAATAAGTTAATTTAGAAAAACAATATACACAAAGTACCTCTCTTAGACACCTCCATTTTTAAAGAGAAAAAATCTTAGAACAAGCGTCTATAAAGACGCTTGTTCTAAGATTTTTATTTGCTATAATTTTTCAAAGGCACTAAGCCACGAAGTGTGTAATTAAAAAATATCGAGGGTTGCAACCCTC
>CAYGUC010000006.1:0-159113 GCA_964353005.1 uncultured Flavobacteriaceae bacterium
ATAAGTAACCCATTTTTATTGACTTTCAATATAGGAAATTAACTACTGACCTCTATTAAGTTTTATTGCTTTACCAGAGTTTTTGATAAAACTACTTCTCCAGTAGTACCATCAAATATCTGAATAATGATATAACCTGAAGGTATATCGGTAACTTCAATACTGTTCTGAGTAGCATTAAGTATTGTCTCTTTCTTTAAATTTCCTTGAAGATCAAACACTTTAACTACACTGTTTTCTGTAAAATTAGCTACGCTAATTCTATTTTTAACCGGGTTAGGGTAAACATTAAGTACAGACTTTTCTACTTCTAATGCCGCTGAAGCTATATTAGTACTTGCAGATGGCGTATAGGTTACAATTAGCTGCGGAGCATCTAACGATGCGTGTTCTTTTGATGCAAAAGCAAAATCATTACCATTAGTTATATTCATTACTAATGAAATTCTGTTTCCTGATATCGCTGAAGCATCCAGATTTACAGTTTTAGTTGTATTCAATTCATAATCAGAATTCAGATTACCTAAAACAGCTCCCAGAGAAGGCTTATTAGTATTAGAAAGATTATCCTCTGTCCACGCATTTGACGTTCCTTTATTAATTCTAACATTACCATTACCAGCATCTTCGGTTACTGTAAATTTTAATTTAGCATCCGTTACAGTTCCGTTTATAGAAGATAGATCAAACATTAAATAACCTGTTCTATTGTTCTGCTCTAAACGAAGAATACTTCCATTATATCTGGCCTCACTTTGTAAAAAAGCATCTTGTATTGGTCCCAGTTTAACAGTTGTAGTTGTCGGAGTTACTTTTTCGGTATCTATCCTATCTATATTAAATAAATAGCCTGTGTTACCTTTATATAAAAATCTAAGCGTTTGTACTCCTGCAGCTAAATTAACACTCAACGTGTACTTTTTGTATGCGTGCCAGTTACCATTATTAGGTATTGCTACAGTTCCTAAAACGAATCCTGATTTTAAAACCTGTACTGAGCCTCCTGTACCTGCACTTGATGCGTATACATCAAAAGTATATCTACCCGCACTTGCTACATTGACCTTATACTCTGTGAAATCATTATTTCTTATAAAACCAAGGTTTTTACCACCTGAGTCGGGAGTATTTTCAATTTTAACGCTACCGGATTTTAAATTAAACTGCTCTGCCTGAAAAGCTCCGGGTATGGAAACTATAGTATCAGAAGTAGTATCATCGACAAGTTTATATGTTCTTACCCAATCGTAGTAGGTTGTTCTGTTTTCTTTAGTATCATTCATACCGTCCTTACCATCTTTAGGAGGGTTCCAGTCATATGTTTCCGTTACCATCCTTAAGTACATTGGTAAGTCAAAGTCTGCAGGTGGTTTGATTTTGTATATAAATTTACCATCCAGATAAAATAATATTTCATCTTTACTTTTCCACCATGCTCCGTAAACATGATAATCTTCCCAGGATTTTCCTCCAAGACTTACTTTATCTCCTTTTGATCCTACTGGAGTATTATTACACGCTGTATTTCTACTGTGTGTATTAGAGTTCATATTTGAGATTGTTGCATTGATCCAACTAGCTCCTCCAGAATTTACTCCTACAGTTTCTGTAATATCTAATTCAGTAACCCTTACATCACATCCTGTTCCTTCATTTCTGGTATTTATAAGCCAAAATGTTGAGGACATGAAGGTTTTGTTACCCTTCATTTTACACTCATAATATCCATATTTTTGAGGCTGTAACGATCTTACAAGTGCACCAGCGTGGCTATACCTGTTACCACCTACATTTTCTGCAGATTGAAGTTTATATGCTGTAAATTTTAAGTTTCCGTCTTCGACTTTAACCGCATTGGTTTTAAAAATTCCAGGGGGTCTACCAATCCAAGTTGGTGTATTAATAGCCCATTTAGAATTATCTAATGCTGTACCATTAAAATCATCAGACATTTTATCTATAATCTCTCACTTTTTATTCGCAGGTTTAGGATCGTTGCCGGATTGAAAATATGGCTGTTGTGCGTATATGACATCACTTACTAATAAAATGAATATCAAAAGACCTGATAGTCTTTGTATTGTATTTAAAATCATTTTTAATCTGTTTAGGGAATTTATTGAACTTTTGAGGTTCAACTTGATAGTATGATATAAAGAAGCCCCTTCCCTGAAATAGTATCAGGGAAGAAGTTTCTTAAAATAGCATTAATAACTCAGATGACATTACACATCATCTTTTATATTAAGTTTTATTGCTTTACCAGAGTTTTTGATAAAACTACTTCTCCAGTAGTACCATCAAATATCTGAATAATGATATAACCTGAAGGTATATCGGTAACTTCAATACTGTTCTGAGTAGCATTAAGTATTGTCTCTTTCTTTAAATTTCCTTGAAGATCAAACACTTTAACTACACTGTTTTCTGTAAAATTAGCTACGCTAATTCTATTTTTAACCGGGTTAGGGTAAACATTAAGTACAGACTTTTCTACTTCTAATGCCGCTGAAGCTATATTAGTACTTGCAGATGGCGTATAGGTTACAATTAGCTGCGGAGCATCTAACGATGCGTGTTCTTTTGATGCAAAAGCAAAATCATTACCATTAGTTATATTCATTACTAATGAAATTCTGTTTCCTGATATCGCTGAAGCATCCAGATTTACAGTTTTAGTTGTATTCAATTCATAATCAGAATTCAGATTACCTAAAACAGCTCCCAGAGAAGGCTTATTAGTATTAGAAAGATTATCCTCTGTCCACGCATTTGACGTTCCTTTATTAACTCTAACATTACCATTACCAGCATCTTCGGTTATTGTAAATTTTAATTTAGCATCCGTTAAAGTTCCGTTTATAGAAGATAGATCAAACATCATATATGCTATTCTGTTATTTTGCTCTATTCTAATGATAGTTCCATCGTATCTGGTACTTCCCTGTAGGAATGCATCGTGGATGGGTGATAACACAACAGTCTGAGCTACAGGAGTAGTCAACGCTGTAGCAATTCTATCAATATTAAATAAGTATCCTGTACCCCCCTTGTAAACAAATCTTAAGGTTTGTTGGCCTGCTGAAAGGTTTAAAGAAACACTGTATTTTTTGTAGTCATGCCAGTTTCCATTAACAGGGATAACTAAAGAACCTACAACTGTATTAGCTACCATAACATCAATAGTTCCTCCTACTCCCGCACTGGATGCAAAGAAGTCAAAAGCGTACTTACCTGCACTGCTAACATTTACTTTATACTCTGTGTAATCATTATTTCTTATGAAGCCAATATTTTGTCCCGGAGAGCCAGGAGTATCTTCAACCTTAACAGTTCCTGATTTAGCTGTAAAGTTTTCTGCTTCAAAATTACCAGGTATTGCTATAGATCCTGTAGGTGGGTTACTATCATTTTCAATCGTTACTTTAACTATTGAAGAAGTTTTTGTAGCACCATCATTGTCCGTAGCAACAGCAGTTATATTATAAGATCCTACTGTACTAATTGAAGTTGTAGTTTCATAAGATGCAGTATTTTCTGTTGCTACCAGGCTACCATTAACAAAGAACTCTACTTTAGCAATACTTCCATCACTATCAGAAGCATTCGCTTTTAATGTAAATTGTTGATCTACCTTATAAGATGCATTATTTGTTGGAGCAGTAACAGAAACCTGAGGAGCGCTATTTTGATCTCCACAATCGGTTAATACTTCTGCAGGACCTGTTCCTGTTGGTTTAGTATAAGCTTTAGACAATACAAACTTATCCATTTCAAATCCGTCTTCTCTCATAGAGAAAGAGATCGTATGTACTCCGGCAGATGGTACATTTATAAAAATCTTTTGTGGTTCTCCACAGTGGTTGGCATCCGTTCTCTGCTTACTCTCCCAGGTCCACTGATTTTTACCGTCACACCATTGCATTCTTTGACCTGATGCAGGCCAGGTACCGTTAATTCCTACGTGAACTCCATTATCTTCAGAACCTGTGGAGTATGCTCTTACCCATACAAAATATTTACCAGGAGTAGTAAACTTAACCTTGTAATTAATAATAGCCACATTTCCTGCGGAATTACTGAAATTTACTCCATTTTGTAGTGGATCACCGTGCGTAACTCTTGTATCTGGTAATATTTCTAAGTAACCACCTTCACTAGCACCATTATGGTGGCTAGGATCTGGATCCGGTGTAGGGAAATTACCTGAACCATTTAATACATACCACTGACGATCTTTAGTTTTTGATTGACTTTCAAAATGTTCTGCTTCTACAGCTACAATTCCATTTTGCTCTAGAGCAACACAGTCGCCATCGCCACCTTTCTTTCTAATTAATGCTACCCAATCACTATTATCAGGAGCTACAAGATTATTACCTAAGGTTTGCTTAGCAGTTAAATTACCTCCGCTTCTAGGGTTAAACCATTGTACATCATAAGAACCATTACCTGTTGGTAAACTAAGGCCAGTTGACCCTCCGTTAGGTCTGTAAACAGCATATACTTCTCCTGCTTTAGCAAAAACATAATCAGCATTATCATTAGTAACACCGTCTGCACTAACCATGGCAACCATATCTGACTGTAAATATGTATTGAAGAAGTTTAGTGCATATCCACCTTCTTTATACTTATTTCCTCTTTTCCTATGGTCATTACCATTAATATCTCCATCGTCATTAGTATATCCGCTATAATATTCAACTCCGGTTCCTCCAGCAAGTAATGTACCCCAAAGTACTTTGTGACGTACTTCTTTATCAGATACTCTAACTCCAACAGAAGCACTACCTTGCTCATCATTAGCTACTACCCATTTTTTACCGGCATTCCTAGACTTTTCTAACCATCTTTTCACATCATTATGCACCTTATTCTTATCTGTCTGTACAGATGCACCTGTTAATTCAGAGGCATTACCTAACAAAGGATTGTATCTTTCATCCTGTTGACCTGGATAGGTGTGGATAACAATATGATGATCATAAGGATCTACATTTTTAATGTAACTCGCTGTTTGCTTAACTACATTATCAGGTAGCGTAGTTTCTTCAGTTAGGTTCCAATTTAATGCCAAGTGATGGCCGAATCTGGCTATAAGTTCGCGATAATATAACTTACGTTCTCTACCAAAGGTATTACCATCCATTAAATTATCATTCTCTGTTTCCATGGTTTTGAAATGTAAATACACTCCTTTTTTATCAGCGTATTCCATCACTTTTTCCCACTGTGCCATTTTAGAAACATCAAATCTATCGTGGTGTACCTTACTCCATTGCTGGCCTCTGCCTGTATTACCATATTCCTGCTCTGACACTTTTAGGACATGTGGGAAAACAGCTCCTCCATCTCCTGATGTGTTCCAGGTTAAGAAAGAAACCACATTAGCACCTTGTCCGGATAGGTAATTAACCATTCCTAAAATTTCAGTTCCTTTACCTCTAGCCCAAGTATATGAAGATGCGTCAGCAGCTACATAATCTCTTTGGTGTGGTTGCCAGGTCTTACTTCCTATCTTGTTAAGATTGTTGTTATAGCTTGGCGTAGCATCAAAACCTACATAGTTAAATGCATTTTCAGGAGAATCAGCTCCTGCTTTAACAAACCAAGGACCATTAGGGCTTGAAGGATTAGTACCAGTATGTCTTAAGTAGTGCTGATCTACATAGGCTAATCTACCTAAACCTTTACTTCTGTAATCTCTACCAGACTTATCTGACTCTGCTACAGAAAACGAACCTGTATGGCCGTGCATAAATCCTGCTGCAGAACCACCTACGTTTATAGCTACGTTAGTCCCACTCTTAAAAGATGCTGACCAGTTCCAAGTACCAGTTTGATCTGGAGCAAAATGTACACGCCATTTGTTACCTGACGCACAGCTGTTGTTCTCGGCATTACCACAAGCTGCGAAATAACCAGGAACTTTAAAGCTTCGGTTACTACCGGCATGAGTAAATGTTACCTCTAAATTATAATCCGAAAACGGGTTGGGGCTTGCGGTCTCTGAGGTATTAGGACCATTAAAAGTCAATGTGACTTTATGCCATCTCTTTAATTCTCCTTCTGGGGTCTGAGCATATGTAATTAGCCCAAGAAGAAAAACTGCAATTAGTAATTTGTGTTTTGCAAATTTCATACTTAAATAAATTAATAAATGAATTAGTGAACTTGTCCTGCCAATTACTAACTGTCGAGGTTATGGGGGGATAGATGGCAAAAACGACAGTTTGATTAACAGATTTAAAAAAATCAACGTAAAAGTAACACCTTAAGCTAGTCAGCTTCCAGACGTATTATAATGCGTAGGGATGTAGCAGGAATTCGCAGTTAAAACACTAATATTTTGAAGAATTTTACTAGTCAATAGCATTATAAATCTCCAGGCAGACTTTAGAGTTGAGTAACCTACTGCGTATTTTTTGTCAATTTATAAAGTCATTAGACAAATCGAAGACCTTTATATTTTATTGATTTACAATACGCAATAGGTTTTATTATTTATATCATAGTTTTTCTATTTTAAAGGTTCTTGAAATCGTATCATTATTGATTTTTACAAAGTAAATCCCTTTATTAAGGCTTGATATATTTACCCCTATAGATTTACTAGAAATTATGTTAGACTTAGACATCACCTTTTTACCAAGAATATTATAAATATCAATAGTAGAACCGGTTAAATCTCCACTTCCTTCGATCACAAATCTTCCTTTGACCGGATTAGGAAATAGTGAAACTATCGATTGTTGATTAAAAAGCTGTAACTTATTCGACCTATCAGAACAGTTAGTAGGTGCAGAATCACTAAAATAGATGGTAAATCCACGATCCTGAGATACCAGAACAAAATTACCATTATCAACAGTTGCCCAATAGCTTCCATCAAGATTAGGGAATCCAGAGTTATTAATTGTTACTACTGGTTGTGCACTATTAAAATTCTGAGTTACTTTTGGTAAAAAGTCATTCCACCAGCTAGGAACACCATTGTTTGTGTTCATAGAAAACTGATATAATCCATTGTTTTGAAGATCCCAGTTAATCACAAAATTGATAACATTACTTAAATCCGGTCCTCCATCTCCAAGTACATAACTATTGCTAAAACTCGTATGAATTGTAGGCAATGAAGTAGACAGAGGAGTATTGAATGTGCAGCCTACGGTACCATCCGTAACCGTTATCATTTTAGTTGCTACCGCTGCTCCGTTTGTATTAGAAACTGTTAATGTTACCACATAATTCCCTACAGCTGTGTAGGTAGCTGATGCATTTATGGTATCCGCAGTGTCCCCATTACCAAAATCCCAGTCGTAAGTCAATACTCCTCCCGTAGGATCTACAGAAGCTGAGGCATCCACATTAATTGTAAAAGGTAATACACCTATCTCATTATCTAAAGTAAATGCTGCAATGGGTTGACCATCTGTAACCGTAACCGTATGCTCTGTTGTGTCTTGCTTATTGCCGTCACTTACTCTTAATATCACAGTATATACTCCAACGGTATCGTATAAATGACTTACAGTTACTCCTGAAGCCGACTGTCCATCACCAAAATCCCAGCTATAGGTTAAACTGTCTCCATTTTCATCAGAAGAAGCAGAGGCATCAAAACTAACTATTACCGGTACAATACCAGCAGAAGGTGTTGCGGTAAAGGAAGCAGAGGGAGTAACATTACCATCCTCAACTACTATTGTTTTAGTTGCAGCACTCGATGTATTAGTTCCATCACTAACAGTTAATGAAACCAAATAGGTCCCCGGAAGTGAATATACTACGTCAGCTGTAACACTATCAGATATTTTTCCATTACCAAAATCCCAGCTATAGGTCAATGCATCGCCATTAGGATCTGAAGAGTTAGAAGCATCAAATGAAACGGTAAGCGGTGCAATACCAGACTCTGGTGTGGCTGTAAATGCAGCATTAGGCACATCCCCACCATCTGGTTCATTACCAAAAACTAACACTCCATTGTCATAAACGGGTATATTAGTACTTTCCACAGCTCCGCTGAATAACCCTTGAGCAGACCAGTCATTAGTAATATCATAAGGTACTCCATTAGGTATTCTTATATTGATCCGAGTTTCTGTTCTAAAATCAGGATCCCCAATAGGCGCAATTGAAGGAAGGTTTACTATTTCTGCAAAATATACCGTACCATCATGTTGTTTTATTTCAATTTTAGCATTGCTATTCAGATTATTGATTTGAATATTATAATCATTAATCGAAAAACCTGCATCTACAGCTTCAGAAATATCAAAATAATATCTGTAACTTAATTTATCCGTTCTTCTCGCAGGCCAAGCTGTTCTGTTTTGGATATTAACACTTATGGTTGACCCGAAATTGTTATTACTATTAAATTTTGAGAATGAACGTATTTCTGCTCTTGACGGAACCTCTGCAACCGGGAAATTGGCTAACGGAGTTCCTCCAAATTCACCATACATTCTGGCTAAAACTCCCGTTATACATGCGTTATAATCACAAGCAACTTCATTAGCTACAAATTCTCCTCTGTCATCTTCAAACTCATCATTATCTGGATTTTTCGGACCACCTACAACTGCTCCATACAATATATGACTGGCAACATTAGGAGGTCCACTATCGCTATTCGTCCAGTTACCACTATTACCTCTGTGGTGAGGATCATTAGCAGGATTATTCCCAAAACCGTTCATAAAACTTCGATTGATTGGATTGTCTCCTAAAGCATAGTCAACCATTCTTTTTGCAAAATCAGCATATCTTTCTTTCTTAACAGGATCAGAAGTTACTTTATCACCATATATTAAGGCTAACAACGATTGGTTTGATGCATATCTGATCGTGCCCCACTGTCTTAAATGAGGTAATCCTCCTGGGGTTGTGGGTACAGACTCGCCATTAACATTATGTGCAAAATAATCCAGATTTCTTTCTGCATCCTGAATGTACTTTTGCTTTCTGGTAATTTGTGCTAATGCTACATAACACCCGTAAGCCTTATCATCCCAAGAGAAGGCTTCTTTATACTTAGCAATGGAACTTTGACCTTCTCTTTGAAGGTTATCATATTCTGCTTCAGCTTTAGCAAGATAAACTGGGTCATTAGTAGCTTTATACATCCAGATAGCACCCCATACTAACTCGTCTTGATAGCTGCTAAATGATCTGTAAAATCCTGCTGCGTCCGTAATAGAATTGGAGTATTCATCTCTAAAGTTATCTGCAAAATTATAAAGCTGCTTGGCGTGCTCCACAAGAGTTGCGCTATAAGATGGATTATCATCTTTTAATAAAATACTTACAGCAGCCATGGCTGCCGCTGTTTCTGCTGCCAGATCAGATCCTGGATTGGCTTCATCAATCTTATATGATGGACGCTCTCTAGGGTAGACCTCTGGAGATCCCCACCAACCGTGATCGATACCTCCATTACCTACCTGCCCCCAAAGCTCATTAGGTGCGGTATGGCATTTTAAAAAGTAGTCCGTCACAAACTTTAAATTTCTTTTTAAAGTTTCTAACTGCCCACTATTACTATAAGCATCTTTATATTCTATACCTCCCCAGGCAAGTGCGGTAACACTAAATGCCATCGGAAAATTGAACTTTACGTGATCTCCGGCATCAAACCAGCCTCCGTTAAGATCCAGTCCTACATCTGATCCATCATTTATTGTAGCATCTGCTCTCCAGGAAACACGATTCCATTCAGGTAAGGGACCTGACTGCTGCACTTCATAGAAGAATAATGATTTTTGGAGCGCTTCTCCGTAATTGAATTGTGCTGACAAGGGGATTGACAGCAACAGGGATACAAATATCCCAAGAGTTTGTAAAAACTTCATAAATTGAAAATTTTAGGTTAAATAAGAGTTTATTGAAATGAGCCAAACACATCAGGCTAACAGGTACAGAAATCGATGTTAAGCATATTAGATATATAATGCTTATCATAAAAGAATAGAAATGATATTTTCTATTTTTTATAATAAAATAGGACAAGGTACTAGTCATTCTACCATGACAGTACGTATGAACTTAGATTACATTAAAATTCAAATATGTAACAACCGATCAACTAATTATCCTTGAAGACTTAATAGCATTGGGGCGCATTAAAATTGAAATAATGTGGCTGTTGGTCAAATTTTTGTTTCATTTAGATTTTGAGTTTTGGTTTAATAAAAGTGTAATTGTGTAATATATTCACTGACTGATGCACTGGTAAAAGCGACTTTCATACAAAACAAATATCAAAACAAATTTTATACATTATATATAAAAAGGCATACATTTAGTATACATCCTTAAAAAATAGCTCCTTTTTATGTGAAAACCATAAAAAATATTTTGTTTTTTACTTTTATTTTGAACATTTAAAAAAATCAATTTTATTTAAATAAATTATAGTCTAAATATATTACCCTAAAAATAATCTCCTCTCCAACATAGATAAAGGATGCATATTCATCTATGTATAGAATATCTTAAATCATATTCAATTTTAAGGAGAGGAGAAGACTAACAATTAAAAACAAACAATTACGAAACCTTTCTTTTTCATGTTAAACTGTTATTGCTTATAAAATCGTAATGTTTCGGAATCAGATCTTAGATAATAAAATCCTGTGGGCAAATCCGAAACATTGATTTCATTAGAATTCTCAACATTTTTAAAGCTTCGAACTCTTACACCTCTTTGATTATATATAGAAATAGTTGTGCTACGCTTTAAGCCTTCTATAACAACAGAGTTCTTTGCAGGATTAGGATACATGCTAAGTGTAGTCTTTTTTGTTGATGCTTCTTGTATACTTTCTGAGGTAAGAACTTTAGATATTGCTTCTGAAGTGGCGTACGTAATTGTTAATTCAGGACCTTTAATTGAAGGATTCTCCTTTGATGCAAAAGCAAAGTCATTACCATTAGTCATAGCTACAAGTAAAGATGTTTTAGCCTTTTTCAATTCTGAAGCTTTTAAATTTATCGTCTTACGTGTATTTAATGCGTAAGTATCATCTAAACTACCTAACCAAACTCCCTGAGCCGGCTTGTTACTAATTGATAAGTTATTCTCTGTCCAGTTATTAGAGTTACCAAGATTAACACGGGTATTGCCTTCTCCAGAATCTCCTGTTACAGTAAAACTTAGCTCTGCTTTAGTTATAACTCCTGTAACAGATGATAGGTCATACATTAAATAAGCCGTTCTATTAGTTTGCTCCACTCTTATAAGTGATCCATTATAACGTGTATTACCCTGTAAAAATGCATCTTGAATAGGTGCTAATGTTATAGTTTTAGTTACCTCTACGTTTTTTGAAGCTTCAACTCTATCTACATTAAATAAATAGCCTGTGTTACCTTTGTATAAAAATCTAAGCGTTTGTATCCCTGCTGTTAAATCAACACTCAACGTATACTTTTTGTATGCGTGCCAGTTACCATTATTAGGGATTGCTACAGTTCCTAAAACGAATCCTGATTTTAAAACCTGTACTGAGCCTCCTGTACCTGCACTTGATGCGTATACATCAAAAGTATATCTACCCGCACTTGCTACATTGACCTTATACTCTGTGAAATCATTATTTCTTATAAAACCAAGGTTTTTACCACCTGAGTCGGGAGTATTTTCAATTTTAACGCTACCGGATTTTAAATTAAACTGCTCTGCCTGAAAAGCTCCGGGTATCGAAACTATAGTATCAGAAGTAGTGTTATGCTTAAGTTCTAAAATACCCCAGCAGGTATCAAACTTTCCTAAATCAAGAGTTATAGTTCCTGAGCTATTTGTCTGTAATGATAAGTCTACAGATTGTCTACCAGGAATGTGTAGTGTAGCCTCTAC
The DNA here is from genome assembly GCA_964353005.1 of uncultured Flavobacteriaceae bacterium. GTDB lineage: Bacteria > Bacteroidota > Bacteroidia > Flavobacteriales > Flavobacteriaceae > Aquimarina. The sequence goes on from CAYGUC010000006.1 coordinate 11,867, forward strand.
AATAGTGTTAGGAAAAGCTGTATCAGGTATTTCTACAGAAATATTATTATGGGTCTGCGCAGAATCATTATTAGGGTTGTATTTTCTATTAATCAAATGAATCACATAAGGCGCTTCTGAATCGTTTGATGACATTCTAGGAAATGTAGAGATTAAAGAATTAGCCCATTGATTGTTTTGCAATACATTAATTTTCCACGAAGTCTTGTTTAGAATTTCATCAGAATTCCCCATTGAGATTACTTTGGAGCTATTGCTTCTTAGTATTGAATTTTGAGCAGAGGTCAAATATTGAATATCACTATCGTGAAGAATTACGTCATATTGACCAAGTTCAGAGACAGTAGGAGCGATAGGTTGATCCGGATCACCAAAAATTTTAAGATCAAAAGATATATTTCTTTTAACTAAATAATCTATGGTTTGACGTGCTCTAGAGCTACCAGACATTCCTCCTTCAAGTAATGAGGCGTATACAGAATATGCAAGAGCTACATTAGAAACTGCTTTATAGTTATCAAATAGTTCACTATGATTATGGATAAATTCATAAACATCTGCAAAGTTTTCCCAGCCTGTATCCCAAGTGTTACTACCTCCGACCCACACATTTCCTGGAATGGTAAAGATGGAACCTGTAGCATAAGCTTGTGCTATCCAAGCCCGTGCCTGTCTGGGTGAGCTTCTGTCATATAAAGCTTTAAAAGCGTCTGGATAAGGAAAATAGATCAGTGTTTTATCCAGTGCTTCTGCCGCCTTATAATGAAGTAATGGTTCAGTAGAAGGGCTTGTTGCAGCCTCATTAGGGTGACCATATTCACCTGCAAGATATGTCAATCTATCTGAGAAGATATATCCTCTGGGTTCAATAACATTTGTTGTGGCACCGATTTGGATTCCAGGTCTTTTGGTGTCAATGTACTCGAACAGTTCTTCCATGGTGTCATTTAAGGATTGACGCTGAAAGTAGACGAAATCCTTATACAATGGTATATTTCCATTAATACTATTAGCTTGTGCTCTATAACTCTGTAGTGTAAACCCTCTATTTATTAGAAACTGTCGATAGTTAAAGTTGTTTATGTTATTAATACCTAAGTTTGTTAATTCTTGAGGTGAATATTTTTTTCTCATATACTCTCTAAAACCATTCATTGAGGGGATAGAAAAGTCACCTCCCAGCCAGTGCAAAGTTCTGGTAGCTGATGTCTGAGAGTCGAACATCATGTGAGTTACAGGAGCCAGGGTCATTCTATCCACCTGATACTTAAGCCAGGCTAAAAATTCTGGTCCTTGATGACTCATCCAGCTATGAGTATATCCCTTATATACCCCGCCAATGTCAGCAGCATTTCCCCATTCAATGGCATCGTCATTAAGATTCTTAGCCCAATATAATTCTGGATCATTCATAAAATCAATCATCCATTTCCAGCCCCAGTCAAATTCTCCGCGACCAAAAAAGTACTTAGAATCAGATGTGTGTCTCTTTACCTTGGAGACCCATTGATTCATTGCCGCATCAGATGCTATACTTGCGTTAGGCATAAATCCCCAAAAAACACCATCTGCTTTATACTTATCATAATTAAAAGGTGTTGCAGCAGATTCTTGAGTAAATAAGACAGTTGATTTATTTATCGGGCCATTTGTCGTTTGTCCTGACATACCGTTTATACATAACGTGATTGTCAGGAATAAGAATAAATTTATAAATGATCTTTGATGAAATTTTAAATTCTTCATTTTTAAGTCTATTAAAGTTTTAATTAAATGAGTAATTGATTCTAGTGGTGAAAAAATGTTGTCTTTAAATTTTTAAATTTTAAAAAAGCGTATAGTTCTTGAACCAGTCTTTGCGTAATAAAAACCTGTTGGTAAATCAGATATACTAATTTCTTCTAGATCCTTTAGGTTATTATACTGACGCACTCTGTTTCCTCTTTGATCATAAATAGAAACACCTTCGCCATTAGTTAAACCTTCTACAGTGATATAGTTCGTCGCTGGATTAGGATAAATATTTAGTTTAGCTTCTGCTTCAACTTCTTTAACAGATTGTGCTGAAAAAGATGAAGATGATGTATAGGTAATTTTTAACTCTGGTGCTTTTGCAGTTGTATTTTCCTTCGAAGCAAAGGCAAAATCATTACCGTTTGTCATCGTTAGGATAAATGAAACTTTATTGCTTCTGATTTCTGAAACCTGTAGATTTACTGTCTTACGCGTGTTTAAATCATAACTTTCGTTCAAATTACCTAAGGTATTTGAAGGAGCTGGTTTATTAGAAACTGAAAGATTATCCTCTGTCCAATTATTAGAATTTCCTAAATCCACCTTTAAGTTACCGTTACCAGAATCACCAGAAACCGTAAAACTTAACTCAGCCTTAGTGATGGTACCTGAAATTGAAGATAGATCATACATCAAATATCCAATACGATTGTTTTGGTCTACCCTAACGATTTTACTATTATATCTGGTATTGCCCTGTAAGAAGGCATCCTGAATAGGTGATAGAGTCGCCGTTTTTGTAACTACAACTTCTTTTTTTGTCGCTATAATTTTATCTACATTAAATAAGTAACCAGAATTTCCATTGTACTTAAATTTTAATGTCTTTAGCCCTTTAGAAAGTATAACATTAGTTTTATACTTCTTATAGTCGTGCCATACATTATTTACAGAAATACTTACAGCTGCTATGGTTCTACCTGATTCTTCAATCAAAATCTCTCCTCCATTACTTGCGCTTGATGCGAAAAATTCAAAGGTATATTCTCCTTCTTCTTTAATATTGACGCTATAGGTTGTATAGTCACCCGATCTTATAAAACCAATATTTTTTCCTGTGGTTCCGGGAGTGTTTTCAATACGAACGCTTCCGGATTTTGAACTATAGTCCTCTGCTTCAAGACTTCCTGGAAGAACATAAACACTGTTATTGTCGCCACCACCATTATCACCATCATTGCCTAAAACAATAGGATATAGTGTATTGCCCTTAGGTCTTGTGGACTGAGGCTGCGCCGGAAAATTAGTCAACGGATTTCTGGGCTTTACTTCCTTAGGACCTTTATACAATACGTTAGGATCTGACCAAGGTGTTCCACCTTGATGATTTAATTCCAGACATTGATTTTTAAAGATGAAATTTGGTTTTTCTGACAAATCGTGCTGTACAGACCAAGGTCCCATAATGGCAAAATAGTTAGGCTCTCTACTGCTGTTATAAGCCGCATCTGGTGTATCAGCTTTGCTATTAGGCATATCCTTAGGTAAGGTAATTCTATTATTTTCAATTAGATTATTACCCTTATCTCCGCTATGGAAAGAAACTTCTTGTTTAAAATCATTATCATATACTACGTTATATTCCACATTTCCTCCTTGCAGGCTAATATGTCTGAGATGTGTTACCTGGCATCCTGTAATAAGATTATATGCTCCCTGAATGAAGAAATATCCTTGCGCACCTCCTGATTTTTTGTGTGCTCCATCAACTTTTAGATCTCTAAGGGTAATATGATTAGAAGGAACCCTAACTGGATCTTTACCGGAGTCATAGATATTTACTTTATCCAACCAACAATCCGTGGATCTCCTAAATTTCACAGAGATATTATCGTTATTAGGAAGTTCATCATTAGCTGAAATTCCATAATTCCAGTCATACTTTGGCTTGCCCCAACTACCCTGAATAGTAAGGCGGTATATTCCTGAATTTTTTATTTCATTAAAATAAAAACCGCTACCTCCATTCATGGTAACAATACATTTTACGCCATCTCTACTTTCTCCAATCAAGGAGACATTAGATCTCATGACGACACTTTCGTTAATAGTATATGTTCCATTCTTTAATAGAATACCTACGTGTTCTCCTGCGCGTGATGCTTGCTGGATTGCAGCGTTGATATCTCTGGACCTTATATTTGATTTTAAGGTCTTTACGATTTTTATTTGATTTAAAAAGGGGATCCCCCCTCTAACTCCAGCTTTCTGCCATTCCCGCATTTGGGGATAACGGTTATCATACTTCCTGGAATCAAAGCTAACCCCCGGATCCCCTGTTTTTAGTTGAGCATGTGTTTCATTTAATGTGTTTACTACAATTAATAATAGTGTTCCCAGTCTTAAAAGACCTTTTCTTAGTGTTGAGTTTTTCATTATAATTATATGTTAGTTAGACAGTTATTTTTATTACTATCGACTAGGGGTAGAAAATTATAATGAGTTGTTTATCCTTCTTATTTTATTTACAGCTTTACAAATTTTGTGTTTTTAAATCCAGGTACGTTGATAAAATAGAAACCAGATTGCAGCATCGATACATCAATTATAGTACTATTGCTGTCCATGAGCTCCCGTTTCATCAATCTACCATTAGTATCATATATTGAATATATTGTCTTAATGACACTCTCATTCTGAATTATTATCTGATTCTGAACAGGATTAGGATGTATCTCTAAAGCAACCAGTTCTTCAACTCTATCATTTTGCTTTGAACTTACAGGAATAATCTTCCATTTTTGATTTTCATTAGATGTGCTGTAGTCCCAGATGTGCACATTAGCATTCATCACTCCTGCTTGTCTATCTAAAGCTCTGGATTTACAATTTTGTGGAATAAGGTTATAGATGCCATTACCATTAGCTTTAATCTCCCACTTTTTATGATCTTCCGCAGGGTCATTATACGTAGCCACATTACTACCGTTACCACATCTGGCGTAAGGAACTTCCAGATAACGATTATTAGCCATGTTTTGAATTCTATAAATATTATTTCCAAGATGTATAATCCTCCACCTTTGATCATCATAATTCATGGCATCAATCATTCTGGCATTAAAATTATCTACTTTTCTAGATAATAATCGCTGTGATGAAGTATTAGAGGTAATATAATACACTCCATCACTAATTAACTGAGCAAAAGGATTAAGAACTTCGATATTATCCACCTGGTCTCTTGCAATAGCATCTTGCCAATCGGTATTTAATGGACGTATGTGAACTTTATAAATATAGCCTCTTCCTGCAGGCGGTGTATTAGACAGATTAACCCTTATATCTACGCTTCCTGTACCTGCTTCTACTATTTTTTCTTCCTGACCTAACCAAGATGTTGAAGACCAAAATTCAACAATGATCTCCCGCTTTTGATTAGCGGCATATGCTATACTAAAATCATAAGAGGTTTTTGATGGAATACTTACACTGGTGTTTTTAAACGCTACAGTTTCCTGTCTAGCTGTGCAGTTTTCTCCAGGTAATCCGTAGCAAATACCTGTAGGCCCTGAATTAGAATTCCACGTAACACCAGCTCTCCACTTATCTCCACCATACTCATAAGCGCCCACATCAGGAGCAGAACCTACATAACCATTAGTTATGTTATTTATAACTCTTCCTTTGTTCACAGCATTAGCACCTGCTTTTAGCATAAAATCTCCTGATGATACATTGACAAAAGCATTAACCCCTGTAATCAAATTATTCTGTTTGTTAGATTGTGGCTCCCATTCTCCTTTAAACCCAAGGTTATTCCATACTTTGACATTCGTAAATGAAGTCCCTTCTTTATGCCAGGCACCCATCTCCTCAGAGTTGTTCCAAAAAGTATTATTAAATACATTTATGTCTTTTCCATCCCAGTTGATTTGAACACCGGTCCACTCTGTATTCCATATTACATTGTGATGCACAGAAAATGCTTCAGCATCATTATCCAGATAAATACCTGCGGCTTTATTTAGTTTACCTCTACCCTGATTATCGTGAAACCAGTTATGGTGAATTTCTCCTCTATGAGGTCCTCCTACGGTATATAAAAGAGCACAATCGTCTGCAATCATATTAGCCTGAAATACATCATTATAAGCAAACTCACTATCGTTGTTAAAAAATTGAACTCCATCTCTACCACCTCTATAAATGGTGTTATTTATGATTTTCGTTCTAACTCCACCTCTGGCATTTATAGGCGCGTCATACGAGCCTAGATAATTAAAATCGTGTATTTTTGAATTCAATATCTTATTATCTGCACCTCCTACTTTAATTCCATTCCCTGAACCAAAAGCAATTTCGCAACGCTCAATAGTATTATTTTTCCCTTGCATCAATACACTTTGGCTATCTGAAGCAAAACCTTTAAAAATACCTTGACTATGATTACCATAAAAACTTGAAACTCCTGTAATTGTATTGAAGTCTGAAGTATTATTTATATGAATCTCTCCTCCTAAAACTGCGAGATTTTCGATTGTGATATAATCTCTATCAGAAAGATCAATAGCTACAATTCTTCTTCTCATCTTCACTGTTCCGTTTGCAGGAGCACCACCATTAGGCATAATCAAAAAAAGTTCATTTGTGTTCTTGTTGAACCACCATTCATTTTGATAATCTAATGCACCTTTAACACCTTCGAGATAAAAATCCCCCTTGTCTTTAGGTGCATGGAAAGTTCTTATCCATGTAGGATTCTTGTCCAAGTTAAAATTTACTCTGCCTGTTGTACTACTCGTGATGTTTGCTTTCCAGGCCAGCCATCCTGATCCCGATTTATCTCCGTAAAAGAAGACAGCTCCACCTTTCCAGTTAATATTCGGTATTTCTGAAGAGGTCAAAAAAGCATTATTTACAGTATTAGAACCGCTACCTCCAGAATTTCTTTTAGAATTTAATGTAAAAGGATCTCCATCTGTATTATTAGGCCATCTTGCCAAATCCATAGCAGTTTTACCATTTAGAACAAAGTTACTTTGTCCTAAATCCCAATCTACTTTTGTTTTGTAAATATTACCCGCATCTCTACTCCAGCCGCTTAAGGACTGTAATGCCGAAATAATTACCTTTTCACCTGATTTGGCAATATAACGTATAGGTCTACCAGCAGTTCCCGATCGTTGAGGACGTATTGTTTCTTCATATGTCCCTTGTCCTATGATGATAATATCACCAGCAACTGCGACAGATGATGCCTTGGCTATTGTTTTATATGGACTATTTTGTGTTCCAGGATTATTATCATTTCCCTGTTTAGAAACATAAATATTCTTGGCACTAGCCAGACTGACTAAACATAGTGCTAGACATAATATAAAATGTTTAATGAAGAGCCTGAAATCTCTTGACGATTTGTTTGATGCAATTGTGTACATAAGTTTTCATTTAAGCCTTAGAATCTAAAATATCCTTATATAGGATACCACCACCAAGTTCTGATGTAAGACTTATAATCCTGGTTTTAAAAGGATATAAAAATTGATTATAGCTATTATTATATAGGGTATAGGGGTGAGGTAAGGAATTATAGCTAAAAAATCAACAAATTAAAAGGTTCTAAGATTTTGGGGTTATGATTTAAAATTTAGTGAATTTGTTTATTTGATTTGCTTAAAATAATCTGTGTGTTTTTTAACTTCATGGCTTTGGCAATTTTTGATAGGATAATTCAATTAATTTTATTTACGAAAATGTTACTGATGCAAAATTCAAAGATTTTGAGCGTTTCTAGCGTTAAAAGTGGTAGACATTTGGTATACAAATACAATTTTATAGCATACTATAGGAACACATTTCTAACTTTATAACCTTATACACACGAATTCTTAAATTAACGTCCCCAAAAATGAACTTTACTAAAACTCTATTTTTTATAACCTCGTTATTTTGTTTCATTTTATCATATAGCAACATTACTTTAAATGATTTAACAAAAAAAGAAATTGACAGTCTTATACGAGAGGGTGTGAAAAACTTACATCTTGAACCCACAATTTTTTGGAAAACAATTAAAGCTTCAAAAAAAATAAATTATCCCTTAGGCGAAGCCAAAAGCGCTATCAATATTGCAACATATTATATCGATGCCAGAAATGAAAGCGATAGTGTCATTTACTATTTTAATAAGGCAGAAAGCATTATTAAAAAAAATGAAGATATCGATCATTTACTGGGATATGTTTATACGAATAAAGGTATAATGCTCTCTAATGAAAATTTTTATGCACAGGCATTATACTATTATAATAAATCTCATCAAATTAATTTAAAGCATGATAATCAATACCTGGCATTCAGAAATAAAATTGATATGCTGGACTTCTATACTGCACTGGGACAACAGGATTCTGTGCTAAAAGAAATTCGTAATATTAAAATGGATTCAATCATTCCGATTATTCCCGAAGAGGTATTACCTGTTGTTTTATTTTCATACCATCAAACTATTGCGAATGTTTACTCTACAAAAAACCAACATACTCAAGCGATTCAGTACTGGAAAAAAAATGAGGATTTATTAAAGAATACTGACTTTAGAAACCTTAAGATCCTTACCTATCTAAGTCTGACAGAAAACTACAGACAAAATAACGAATTTGACAAAGCGAAAGAATATTTACAAGAGGCAAAGAATGTGCTTCCTGATAAAAAGAAATATCCAGACAATGTTTATGTGGTTGAAGGTAAGTTACAATATGATCAGGGTTTATATGAATTGGCTATAGAAACCTTCAATGAAATAATCCATACTGAAGTTGAAGAAATTTTTAAACATAAAGAATTATTAACCGCTTATTATTACCTAAATCTTAGTTATACTTCTCTACAGGATTGGAAAAGCGCCTATAAATACCTTCAAAAACACGACTCTTTACAAAAAATGATTACCGATTCAAAGGATAAAAAGATTGCCAATTTCTATAATGCTGAATTGTCATTAATCAAAAAAAATAGCGAGAACGAAAAGTTATCCTACAAAAATATCGTATTGCAAAAAGAGAAAAAAAACCACTTGTTACTTAACTGGTTTATGACCATTGTACTATTGGCTCTATTTTTTATTTTCTTGATCGTTGTCTACAAGTTAAAATATGAACGCAGTAAGCGAAAGGTTCAAATTTTAAAGCAAAAGGAAAAGAAAATTCTGCAAAACCATATTAAACAAAAGGAGGAAGAACTCCTTGCCACCGTTATGGCCATTTCAGATCAGCAAAAGCAATTAGAATCTATTCAATGTGAGATTGATCGTATTGCGAAAAAGGGAAACATCTATGACCTATCAGAAATTAATAATACCGTCAAAAACCTAATCAAGTCATCTTCTAACATTCATTTGATCCACGAGAAATTAGAATCACAATATGCTAACTTTAGCTTGACTATAAAAGAAAAACATCCTGAACTGACTGCAAATGATATGAAACATAGCATCTTACTTAGACTCAACTTAAGTCTTAAAGAATCTGCACAATTACTTGGTGTATCTACACACGCGGTTAAAATAGCACGTCAAAGGATTAAGAAAAAGATAGGTCTGGATGATGGCTTACTATTAAAAGATTATCTTAACTCCTTTGAAAATGATTTTAATGTTTATGAACAAATTGATGAATAACTTGATATTAAAATGTTAAGCAAACCCCTTGATGATATTTAAATTCATAATCAAGGCTTATTCCTTAAGAATTTTAGGTATGATACACATAGGATAGCTTAAAGTTATTTTTAACTTATTTACAAAGCCCAATTTTTGTGATAAAATATTTGATCAGTAGGTACTTTTCCTATTTCTGCAGGTCTTTTTCTGTACTATAAAATTTAATATATTTTTTAATATTTTGATATAATTCTAATCCGCCATTTTGAGGGTTTAGGCATTTTTTCATACGTTATAGATTACCAAGATTTTTTAAGTCACTTTAAACTCTTTATTCAATTCACTTAATTTTCAATATTTTTTGATCAAAAGAGTTCGACATTTGTCTCGTCGAAGTCACAAAAGAGGTAAGCATTAGGCTTATCTCTTTTTATTTTGATGATTATTAGTGATGCGTTAACTTTTTAATTTTTTCAATAACCCCTTTAATGATAAGGGTTAATAGGTGTTCTTTGATTTGAAATGACTTTTAGTTTAGCAGTTAAAAAAACTGTTATGAATTCTGGAAAATATGTCTTTGCCCAACTTTTACACTTTATAAACAAGTATGAGTTTGAAAAATACGTAAAGAGATACAACGGAGATTACAGATCCAGAAATTTTAATTGTTGGAATCAATTCATCCAATTGTTCTTTGGTCAATTGACTTCTCGTAATTCCTTGAGAGATATAGCTACTTGTTTAAAAGCACATAGAAGCAAATTGTATCATCTTGGTTTTAGCGGGCATGTAAACCAGTCTTCTTTATCTCGTGCAAATGAGCGAAGAGATTGGCGGATTTTCGGGGATTTTGGACAATACCTTATTGATCAGGTACGGCCTCTTTATATGAGTATCCAATACCAAATATCAACGTAGATAATGAGGTCTTTGCCTTGGATTCCACAACAATTTCTCTAAGTCTTATGTTATTTAATCGGGCTCCCGGAAAATATTCTAAAGGAGCTATAAAGATTCATACATTACTTGATATCAGAGGAAGTATACCTTCATTTATATTGGTAAGCGACGGGAAATATCATGACAGTAACATATTAGACTTGTTAATTCCTGTCCCTCACGCTATTTATCTGATGGATAAAGCTTATGTCGATTTTCAAGCTCTCTATCGTATTAATATTTATGAAGCCTTTTTTGTGACAAGAGTTAAGTAAAATATGAGCTATGATACTATAGAGAAAAATTTTAATATCGATACAACAACTGGCCTTAGGAGCGACAAAATAATAGTTTTAAATCGATATAAGTCTAATAAACTATATCCAGAACCTCTTAGATTAGTAGAATACTATGATAAGAAAAAAGATGTAACGCTATTTTTTCTGACTAATAATACAGAAGTCTCAGCACTTGAAGTGACAAAACTCTACCGTAATCGATGGCAAATAGAAACCTTCTTTAAATGGATAAAGGAAAACTTAACCATAAAAAAGCTTTGGGGACATACCGAAAATGCAGTTAACACTCATGTATGGGTAGCTATTTGCACATATTTAATAATAGCATGTATCAAACACTCTTTAAAAAGCGAATTGTCTATTTATGAAATAATACAAATCTTAGGGATATCCTCAATGAACAAAACACCAATAAAAGAATTACTTACTAAAACAATTTCAAATCAAAATGTTTATGAACAAATAAAATTATTTGATTAATAAATTTTAACGCATCAGTACTAATACAAATAATATGATTAGAGTTTTTCCGAATCCTTTTCATGATGAATCCAACATTAATTTAACTCTTGTAGAGGAAGGAAAAATTGAATTTTCATTATTTGATGCTATAGGTACAAAAAAATCACTATTGTAAATAACAATAAAACTCTAGGAACTTATGATTTCTAATTAAGTAAAATAATTTCAAAAGGTTTATGTTTTTTGGTTTTAAAAATTGATGAAAGACATATAAAAACAATTAAATTGATTAATAAATAAACAATAAAACTTTTGTTAATCGTGTAGATAGAGGAGTACACCTCACTCTGAAATGAAAATATCTGATTCCTTAAACAAAACACTTTAATAATTCTCTATTTGCATTTTTGGTAAAAATTGAAAATAAGTTGTTTTTGTATGTTTCCTGAAATACTTACAAAAAGCATTAGGAGTTATATTAGCAATTTCTGAAACTTCTTTTAGTTTAATATCAGAATAAAATTTATCCATTACTACCTGAAAAACTTTTGTCCTTCTTAGTCTGTGTTTATTTTATAAGAGTTTTCGATATGGTTTGTATTTTGCTTCATACAAAAGTTTTTAAAATTTGTAAAAAACTAGGCGGTACAGTCTATTTTCTTTTTTGTTCATTTTAAGAAAACCCTCTGTTATTTTTTTATTATCTAAAATCCTAACCCCATGTTCGAGTTTAATAAAGAAATATGTCAAATTCTCAAATTCAGAAAGTTTAAAAAAAATTTCACCAAAAAAATATTTTGTCTACTTGAAAAATTAAGGTGTCTGACGATGTTTTTGCTATTTTAAAAGGTAGCGCTTTCATTTGATTATATTAATATCAATTAAATAGTCCAGTACCTAAAAGTTAGGGATAAAATAGTACTATTATTGGATAATTTATAAACATTGCTTCTTTAATATTCAAAATACCTTTGTTTAAAATAGTAATCTATAACAATAAAATAGAAAGATGTTTAGAAGTGAACTATAAAATATATCATAATATGAAATTTTATAAAAAAAAAATCTTTTCTAGCTTTTGATTTTCAGTTATAAACATTCCAAATAATTCAATACGGATACTTCTGTGGAAATCCTGTAAGAGTTTTTGCTGGAGGAGAGCCTATTGTACCTGATATTTAAGGATGGGCTAAATTTATGGATATAAGACTATTGTCGTAGGTGGTGAAGATGGTTCCTATATAAGATTTCTAAGTAATTTAACGTGATGTATACAAACTTTTTTTCAGCAAAATAACATATAATGAAAGTATTAGCTTCCTTTTTTATTGCTTCCTTTTTTTTTACAACGATACATATATACTCCCAAGAACTCACTAAAGAAGATTATGCGAGAGCAGTTAGTTTCATGAATGACAACTACAACAATAAAACTGTATTTAATTTATTTACAGATGTGCATTGGTTTGAGAATAAAGAAGGTTTGTGGTTTGTAGATTATTCAAAACACGGAAAAATGTTTAAAACAGTTTCCTTAAAAAATTATAAAATCAATTCCTTGTTTGATCATCAAAAAATGGCGATATCTTTAAGTAGTGTATTAAATGACACTATTAATGCTGCTGATATTCCTTTCGAAACTATAGAGGAAGAAGATGACCATCTAATAGGTTTCATAAAAGGGAAACAATATATACTAGACATAAAGAATAATACCATAACACCTGTTTCCAAAAAAGAGAAGATAGATAAAAATGAATTTGAAAGTAAATCTCCTAATGGTAAATGGATTGCTTTTGCTAGAGATTATAATCTTTTTATTAAATCTACACAAACCAATGAAGAGCATCAATTGAGTTTTGATGGTAAAAAAAACTTTGAATATGCTACTTGGTACGGTTGGTATGATACTATAGAAGGAGAAAATGGAATACGACCAAAACACTTTGGAGTAAATTGGTCTGAAGATTCTAAATGGATTAGTACTAGTGTGTGCGATTTGCGTAATGCCAGTAAGATGTATCTGTTAGACTGGAGTATTGATTCGTTATATCGTCCTAAATTATTATCGTACTATCGAGGTTCTCCTGGAGATACAAATATGGTGCGCATGAAGCCAGTGTTTTTTAATGTAGAAACCAAGAAAGAGGTCAAAAGTAGTTTGCCTAACAACACTCATATAAATGCCGTATCAACAAGGTGGGGTAAAAAATCAGGAACTGTTTTTGCAGATTATCTTGAGAGAGGCTTTCAAAAAGGATTTGTCCTAAAACTTGATCTAAACAAAAATGAAATTACCGCACTTATTAAAGAATCAAGCAATACAAACATTGACAATTTTGAGTATTGGCTTTTAGAAGAAAAAAATAAAATCATTTTCCTTTCAGAAAGAAGCGGTTGGAGGCAACTTTATGAGGTAGATTTGAAAACTAATAAAACAACCCCTATTACAAAAGGGAATTATTACATAAATGATATAGAATATATTGATAAGGATAATGGCATTGTTTATTTTACAGCTTCGGGCAAAGAAAAAAATCGTAATCCATATCATCAACAATTATTTAAAACTACTTTGCAGGGAGAGATTACACTTTTAACTCCAGAAAATGCAAATCATATCATATCTTTTTCAAAAGATGGTAAATACTTTACCGATAATTATTCAACTATACAAGTTCCCACAAAAACGGTATTACGTGATACCTCTACAGGAAAGGTTTTGACACTATTAACGGAAGCCGATGTAAGTCAAAAAAAAGAAATCGGTTGGAAAACACCAGAAGTATTTCAGCTAACGGCAAAAGACAATAAAACAATTATATATGGAGCGCTCTGGAAACCAACAAATTTTAACCCTCAAAAAAAATATCCAATTATAGACCACACTTATACAGGACCACATACACAAATGTTTCCAAAATCGTTCAATAAATGCTTCATGAACCAGTCTTTGGCAGAGTTAGGTTTCGTGGTAATGATGGTCGATGGATTAGGGTCTTCAGGAAGATCTAAATATTTTCATGACTCTTCTTACAAAAAAATGGGAGATAATTTGAAAGATCATATCTTGGCGATAAAATATTTAGGAAAAAAATTCGACTGGATTGATATCGAGCGAGTAGGTATCTTTGGGCATTCAGCTGGAGGTTTTGATACAGGACGAGCATTATTGGCTTACCCTGATATCTATAAAGTGGGTGTTGCAAGTTCTGCAGATCATGATTTTAGGATGGAAAAAGCATGGTGGCCAGAAATGTATATGGGGTGGCCGATCGATGAATCCTATGAAAAAACCTCTAATATTACTAATGCCCATAACTTAAGAGGTAAATTATTAATAACTCATGGAGGAATTGATGAAAATGTAAACCCTTCGGCAACTTTTAAACTGGCCGAAGCTTTGATCAAAGCAGATAAAGATTTTGATCTATTGATATTACCCAGTCAACATCATGGATATCATGGAGTACATAGAAAATATTTTATTAAAAAAAGATGGAACTATTTTGTAGAACATTTACTTGAAACAAATCCTATCTGGGAATTTAGTTGGTAATAGAAGATAATGGAAACATGGGTAAAAATGTAGTTATAATTGGAGGAGGTATAAAAGGAATTTCGACTATATATTTTTAACTAAAGGAGAAGCATCAGGTAACTTCAGTTGACAAACGAGATTTATCTTCGGATATTTCTTTTGTTAATGAATATTAGATAGATCCCAATCATATCATTTCACTAGCAGAAACGGGTATATTAACAAAAAGTATTAAAAATGGATGTTTAATCCATCTAATTCATTCTTTTTCAAGTCACATATGGATATTGATTTAATTAAGTGATCTTTGGTTTTTAAGAAATCATCTACCAAGGTCAAAGTCGAAAATATTATTTCAATAGTCAATGAAATCAACTTTTTAAGTAGAGATTTATTTATATGAAGAAATAAAAGTTTGACACTTATTTGATTTTAGATATGATAGAAAAGTATTGTTAATTGGTTGTGAAATCTAAAAAGCAGGTTGAAAACAACGGGGAATCGGATAACGGTTTATAAAAGAAAGGCTTACTGTTGCAAATTTGTTAGGTGATCCATATCGTTACTTAGCGATTGATATACTTTCTTTAAAAATCCATTAAAAATTGTTTTTAATTCTTAATATATTTTTAGATAATTAAGACTTTGAAGCAAAACATAATTTTAATAGATTTTAAAAAGAGATTAGAATTACATAAGTAAATTCTTGAAAGGAATTATCTTTACAAGCAATCAAAATACCTAATACTATCCTTACCAAATAAAATCCCATACGTAATATACTGTTCAAGAATATTCTTGTTCAATAATTATTATTTTTTCTAGCGTTATATAAAAGTTAATTTCATAGTCTGTAGACAAGAACTAATTTGCATTCAAATATTAAGTTAATACAAAGTGATTTCTTTCCTTTTATTTTCAATTTCCTTATTAATCTTGTAAGGAAAGCCTGAAATTTTAGTTTTCTGACAAAAAGTTAACATGATGTTTAAAAAAAGATAAAGTTAGTTAAAACTATTTTCGTACTATTTTAACCAATTGTAACACTATATTATCCAGATAGCTACTCTTTATTTGATTTGCCAATAATATATTTCATATTCACAGCTGAAATAAAAATGAAGAGCAAAATATGAAAACAAAAAATGTTAAATTATTGTTGTTGTTAATGATGTTTGTGACAAATTTTATTGTCGCACAACAAGGTGCCATTTCGGGTAACGTAACATCATCATCAAATGGTTTACCATTACCAGGGGTAAATGTAATTGTTAAAAACACTACAAACGGAGTTCAAACAGATTTTGATGGTAATTATACTATCAAAGCATCAAAAGGAGAGGTTTTAGTGTTTTCATTTATTGGATTAAATACTGTCGAAATGATTATAGGAGATAGTAGTGTAATAAATGTAAAAATGGAAGACGATTATGCTGAATTGGGTGAGGTTGTAATTGAAGGATATAGATCCGTATCCAAATCGAAATCCGTAATTTCTAGCGTACAACTTTCTTCAGAATCACTAGAAGCTAGACCAAATGCAAGTTTTGTACAATCACTGTCTGGTCAAGTTGCAGGTTTGGATATACAAACTGGTAGTGGCCAACCAGGAGCCAACTCTTTAGTGCAAATAAGAGGAGTAAGTTCAATAAATGGTAACACTGAACCTCTCTTTATAATGGATGGTATACCTATTAATGAGGATAACTTTAGGAGTCTAAATCCCAATGATATAGAGTCTATATCTGTTATTAAAGATGCTGCAGGAACTTCTATTTTTGGGAGTAGAGGTGCTAATGGAGTGATAGTTATTAAGACCAAAACAGGAAGAAAAGACTCACCTCTAGAAATCACTTATACCGCTTCACAAAGTTTTTCCAAACTTCAAAAGCAAAATTACAACTTTATGTCGGCTCCAGAATATTTACGTTTTGAACGTGATGTATTAGAAAGAGGAAGAGGAGTTGGCTTAACTGATGCAGAAATTGATGCTACACCTACTACAGATTGGGAGGATGAGTTTTTTAGAACAGGTCAAACCATAAGCCATATCTTAGCATTTACACAAGGTAGTGAAAACAGCTCTAGCTACACTTCCTTAGGTTATTTTAGTCAGGAAGGGATTCTTAAAACCACAGGTTTACAAAGATTTACGTTTAGGAATAATTTTAATGGGAATTCTGCTAATGGTAAATTTAACTACAATACAACTTTAACGGCAAATTACTCTAAGAGCAATATTCCAACTGGTGTTGGGTCATTTGGTGTGAGTACAAATTTGCTTTATGGGGCAAATGCATCACTTCCATATATCTCTCCAGATGAATATACAAATGGGGCAGATTTGGCCAATCAAGGTTTTTCTCTTGCACTTACGCCACTTTACCTTATTGACCGTTTAAGGAATTACGAGTTTCTTGAGGAAGAGGTTAAAATCGTTGCTGGATTTTCTGCCGATTACAAATTATTAGAAAATTTAAAGGCAAAAATAAACTTGGGATTGGATTATGAAAGTATAACTAGTTATGAAGTGGTGCCTCCTAATGCATATAGAGCACTTGTTTTTGCACAACCAGGGAACACAACTCCTGGTTCTCAAGATCAGCAATCAAACAGAACTTTTTCTTTTAACAATAATTTGTCATTAAATTATTACAAATCCTTTGATAAGCATACTCTTGATGCTACAGCATTTTTAGAATACTTTAAGGCACACAACCGGGGATTTGGATATTTTGCAAGGGGATTAAATCCTAGGAATTTTGCACCAGGAGATGGTAGTGGATTTGTAAGCGATAATGCAGATAATGATTTTTTTATTGATGATGCTAGAGCATTTAGATCGGACGCAGGATTGTTTTCTTATTTTGGGAACGTAGATTATGATTATGATAGTAAATATGGAGTCTCTGCTACAGTAAGACGTGATGCTTCCTACAGATTTTCTGAAACAAATAGATGGGGAACTTTTTATTCTGTTGGAGCACGTTGGAATATCTCAAACGAGAATTTTATGGAAAATTCTGTGTTCAATGATTTAAAATTACGATTGTCCTATGGTACCCAAGGAAACCAAAGAATAAGTGGAACAACCTATTTTTCTGCTCCAGATCTTTCAGATTCCTTTTATGGTACGGGTAATGGTTATGGCAATGCTAATTCAATTTTTTTAACTCAAATAGGGAACAATACTTTAAGATGGGAACAGGTTAACCATGCTAATATAGGTCTAGATTTTCAGTTATTTAATAGTAGGTTGAGAGGTAGTTTGGATGTATATCATAAAAAATCGGAAGATTTATTTCAATTTAAAAGAGTATCATTAATCAATGGAATCGCAGGAATCGATGCCAATGTTGGGGATTTAACTAACAAAGGTATAGATTGGGTATTTCGTTACGATCTAATTAAAAATAATGATCTAACCTTTACATTAAACTTTATTGGTAATTATAATGATAATGCACTAAGTAACCTGCCTTCAGAAACAGGTGAAATACTTGGAATTGGAAGAAATGGAGGTAAATTATTTGAAGAAAAACTAGTGCGTTATGTAGGAGTAAATCCTGGTAATGGTAATCTGTTGTTTCTTGATATTGATGGTAATTTAACAGAAAATCCAAATCCTGATACAGATGCGGTTTGGACAGGTAAAAACGCTGTTCCTGATGCAACTGGAAGTTTTGGTTTTAATTTCAATTATAAAGGTCTTTTTTTAGATACTCAGTGGAGTTATGTTATTGGAGTTGATAGACGTGATATAGTTTATTATGAACTTATTAATAATGGTTTTGCTCCTACTAATTTTCAGTTGTCCAGAGATATCCTCAATTATTGGACCCCAGATAATCGTATTACAGACATACCTAGTATAACATCACCAAATGCAAATAATTTAAGGGATACTAGTGATCGGTTTCTAAGTAATTCGGATTATTTAAGATTACGTTTTGTAAATATAGGATACATTTTCCCAGATGAGTATTTAAAAGGTACTGGTTTTACAAAACTTAAGATATTTGGCTCCGCTGAAAATTTGGTAACCTTTTCTGAATGGAGAGGATATGATGCTGAATCACGTGTTACTGACACAAGACAATACCCTACTCCACGTATGATATCGTTTGGAGTTGAACTAGGATTTTAAAAAAAATAATCATGAAGAAAATAATAAAATATATATTTTTTATGGCATTGTTCACAGCTTGTGAAGATGCCATAGATATTGAGCAAGTAGGGCGCATTACTCCTGATGTTGCTTTTCAAAACTTAGCAGATCTACAAGATGGATTAATAGGTGTCTATTCGCAATATGATCTGGTGCAGGATATCGCACATTCATCCACCTTTACAGATGAGCTCGCTATAGGATTTAATAGTGGAGGGCAAAGGGGTAATGATTATCAGTTTATCTTAGATGCCACCTCTCTGTCTGCTTTCACATTTTGGCAAAGGAGTTATAGTGAAATCAATCAGGCTACCAGATTCATTTTGGCTGCTGAGTCGGTTCCTTTAGAAGATGGCGAACAAAATGATTATAATAATATATTGGGGCAAGCACACGCGCTTAGAGCCTATTCTCATTTTAAGCTTTTATCTTATTACTCAACAGATTTGACAGATGATAATGCCTTAGGGGTTATCGCAGTAGATTTTGTTCCTGGTATAGATGATACTTTTCCTCGTAATACAAATGCAGAGGTATTTACTCTTATAGAAACTGATCTACAAAAAGCTGAAGGATTGTTGCAAGAACAAAGTGCAACCACTTTCGTCTCTCAGGATTTTGTTACGGCATTAAGAGCACGAATAGCTACTTATCGTGGGCAGTATAGCATAGCGACTACCTATGCACAACAATTATTAGACAGGTATCCTCTAGCTAACAGGGAGCAATATGTCAATATGTTTTTAGACGAAGATAATACAGAGATTATCTTTAAGTTGGAGCGTACAAGAGGAGATTTATTCGATTCGGCAGGTAATGGTGTGTCCAATATGGCTTCCTCAAGTAATGCAGGTGCCAAGTTTGCTTTTTCGGATGCAACCTTAAATGGTGGACCGTTTTTTGAAATAGGAAGATCTTTGTTTAACTTATTTGACGAAGATGATATTAGGTTTGATGTTAATGTTGGACCAGGATCCATAATTTCATCAGATTATCAAAATGCAGCAGATTTTAAAAACGAAGATATTTTACTTGTTTATAAATATCCAGGTTCTGAAACACGACCGCTAATGAACGACTTAAAAGTTTTTAGATCTTCTGAGATGTTATTGATTTTGGCAGAGGCAGCAGCGGCTAATGGTAATATTAATGGAGCAACAAATTCTGCTGCAGCATATATTAAACAATTGCGTGATGCTAGATTTACAACAGCACAATCTTTGCCAATATATGCTGATCAAGCTAGTGCTTTTGCAGCTGTTTTAAACGAGCGCCGTATAGAACTTGCTTTTGAAGGGCATAGATTTCATGATTTAAAACGTTTGGGGGCTCTTGCTAATCAAGGTATATTACGAGATCCTTTGGATTGTAATGTTGCAGGAGTTAATGGAGCATGCTCATTGCCAGCTACAGATTACAGGTTTACATTACCTATACCGCAGGCCGAGTTGATTGCTAACCCTACTGTACGTGAACAACAAAATCCAGGTTATTAACCCTAAAAAAAATTAAGTATGCAAAAATATATAGTAAGTTTTATTTTAGTCTGTGTTCTATTGGTATCCTGTGAACAGGATCCAGTGATTTTTGATCAGAGTCAAACCTTGATCGAATTTGAAAATACTGAACTAAATCTTTTTGTGGAACCCGAGGGAACGGGATCGGTTACAGCATCACTTACGGTTAGCTCTTCTAGTGAATCCGAAAGATCTTTTAGTGTGAGTTTGATTGCTGATGAGACTACCGCCGATCCAGAATCATACTCGTTCGCATCCACAATAGTAGTGCCAGCAAACTCTTATATTGGAACACTTACCATAAACGGAGTAGACAATAATGTTGAAATAGCACCCAAACCGTTAGTCTTAAGAATTGATGAAGGAGATGATTTTCTGATTGGACCAGGCAATCAATTGAATGTTAATGTACGTATAGGTTGTGCTATAGATGAAACACTTTTTACTGGATCATATCTAATTGAACAAACATCCACTTTTCTGGCGGGTCCTAGTTTAAGTCATAATACAGTTATTGAACTTAAATCAAATGGTTTGGAACGATCCTTTGAAACATTTAATTTTCCTAATTTCTGTTCCATTACAAATACTTTTGTGTTTAATCTGGTGTGTAATGAATTTATAGTTCCATTTCAGTTTAACAATTGTAATTGTAATGACGGTGTTGATTATTTTGGTCCTGCCATTGCAAATGGGATATATGACGTAAATGATGATAGCGAATTCACGATAATCTTTACTGAAGATACAAAGGAAGAATGTGGTGCAAAAGGTCAAACAAGTTATCGATTTATTAAACAATAAATAATTATAGATAAAATCTAAATAATAAATAATTTGTGAGTTAGCTTTTTAATCTGAATTGTTTTGCGGCATTCTTATTCGTAATAGATTTAGAATGCCGCTTATTTTGATTCTATTTTTTTGAAATTAGAAAAAATAAGCAGATGTAGTATACAAATTATTTCATACTAACAGATTTTAAATAATACTGTAGTTTGATTATGGGAACATCTAATAAAGTGTTCTATTTTTAAGTAATTAGGTAGTGTACATAGATTTAAAATTTATTCTAATTACTAATTTAATTGGTGTTATACTTCTTTAATTCAATTACAAAATGAAATTAAAATACATAATAATTATACTTTTTATACCATTTGCATTTATTCAAAAAAATTATGCGCAAATAAATTGTAAAACTTCCGAAGTTAATGCAATATATTTTGAGAATAATAAAGCAGCGTATAGTGAGTATAAAAACTTCAATGAAATATCTAAAACATTTCAAAGAAAAAACTCGTCACAGTCATATCAAATACCTGTCGTATTTCATGTATATGGCACTGCATTCAATGGAAGAACAGTGAGTGATGCTTTAATAGAAAAAGCTTTAAATGATCTTAACAAAGATTTTCAAGGTTTGAATGATGATTATCTATCTGTTAATTCAAGATTTACAAACATCAAAGATGTTCTTGATATTACCTTTAGACTTGCTAAAAAAGACCCTAATGGTAACCAAACCACTGGGATTATATATTATGATTCAAAAAGTGGTTATGGAAACGGTTCTAGTAGCGATTCTGAGATAATGATGGATGCTTGGGATAATTATAAATATATGAACGTTTACATACAAAACGATTTATATGGTGATAATGTTACCAATAACTCTGGTGTAGCTTGGTATCCTAACAGTAGCATGTCTGATAATGATTTAGCAAGGGTTGTTTATAATGGTGCTTATTTGGCAACAAATACAGATAAGGAATTTGCTTCCACTTTGACACATGAGTTTGGACACTGGCTCAATTTGATTCATGTTTTTGAAGGAGGATGCAATGGAACAGATCAAGTAGACGATACTCCAAAAGAAGATGGATTACATAATATTCGTTGTTCCTCTGGAACAAATTGTAATGGGGAATATGTAAATAATGAAAACTATATGGGATACAATGGTGCATCGGGTTGCTATAAAATGTTTACAACTGGTCAAGTAAATAGAATGCTTGCTGCTTTGCAACATCCTGCAAGAGTTACGTTATGGCAAGCTCAAAATCTAATAGATACCGGGTTAACAGTTTCTCCTGAAGAAAATGTTGCTCCAAGTGTAACTATTAATAATTCTATAGATATCAATTCTTTTGAAGAAGGGGAATCTTTTACACTTAATCTTACCATTGAAGATGCTAATGGAAGTGACGATATTGACAAAGTTGAGCTTTACTTCAATAATACTTTGGTTAATACCATTAATTTTTCTCCTTACGACCATACGTACGTGAATTTATCAATAGGAGACCATGTTTTGAAGGCAATTGTTTATGATAATGGTGGATTAAATGACTCTGCTGAATTTGAAATATCCGTAACCCCTAAGATTTATTTTCCCGAAATTAAATGGATTTCATATACCACTTCGTATACTCAGAATAATATTCAATTTGCAACAGGAGCGAAAACACGAAAAATAGAAATAAAAGGAGTTGTTGATACCCATGATATTATTGTGAAAGGGCCAAATTTTGAAAAAATATATACTACAAAATTAGAAGAGGTAATTACTATTGAAGATATATCCCAAGGGACGTGGATTATCGAAATTCCAAGTTTGAACAAAACAATTTCAAAAACTTTTAGCAACTGATGAAAAAAATAATTTACGTACATATTATAATTGCGATCCTACTAATGATATTGTTTTCCTGTAGCAAAGATGATGAAACCCAAAATTTAGCAACACCTTCTCTAGAATGGAAGGTTAATTCTTTGAAGGATAATAATTTTCTTGAAGTTTCTGTCACCATAAATTCAGAAGATGAATTGCCTGATGGCGAATTAGAATTTCAAATTGATGATGTAACATTGAACTCTTTTCCAATAACTAAAGGAGAGAAAATCTATACAACAAATTACTCTTTTTCAGATTTTGAAAAGCATAAAGCTTCTATTGTTTATACTTTTACCGATGGGAGAAATACAATAATTAAATCTATAAACTTAAAAAAAGATTTATTAGAAGTGGTAGAAAATTCATCGAGAAATGATTGGGGAGATATTAATTAAGTTAAGTATTTTTTATCACGTTTTGTATATTCATTAAAAAAGGTATTCGCAGAAATAATGTAAAAATAATGGCCATTATCTTTTTTGCCATAATTAGTTCTTATAAAATCTTTGAAATTTCTACTATTTTAGGACAAATTTAAGCAGCCATTAAGCGACTTGTTTTAAATGATTATATTTTTCAAATTCTTTAATAAGTAACCCTTTTAATGGTAAATATCTTCTATTTTACTAAAACATAAGATACTCCTAATTTATAATTTAATTCTATAAAGGACTCATTTTTTATTGTGGTTAAAGTTCTATTATATAATGATATTTGGAAAGTGACCTTTACTTTATATTTAAAAAAGAAAACTAATATTATATAAGAGTCTAAAGCAAATCGATTGGCACGATGAGAATATTTACGGTATAAAAACAATAACCTTAGCAAAAACCCTCTTAAATTGTCTTCTACCCATATTTTTAAAAACATTTATGCTCGGGCATGAATTTAAAGGGTTTTAATACTGATTGTAAGGATACGACGGTAATTGGGGTAAATAGATGTATTTGATTTTAATTTAAAGAGTGATATAATATGAATCGTTTATATAACTTTATAAATTATAGTTGAATATGTTTTTAGTAATTTAGCAGTGTACAGAATAGGTTAAGATGCAGGAATACCATTCTTTGGGAAACATACAGGAAGATTTGCCCTTTGAGATTATTTCTTTGAGAGATTATATCGAACAACAACGAGAAAAACTTACGCTTCCACATACACATGACTTTTATCAGATAATTTGGTTTAAGTCTGGTAGCGGTGTGCATACTGTTGATTTCAACGTATACAAAGTTTTTGAAAATGCTATATTCTTTATTGCCAAAAATCAGGTACATTGCTTTTCACGTTTAAAGAAAAGCAATGGATTTGTTATAAATTTCGATGAAACATTTTTGGTGCAAAAAGATGATGATGTGGATTTTTTCCTAAAATGCAACCTATTCAATAATTCTTATCAAACTCCATCTTGTTGTGTAGGTAGTGGTTGGGAGTACAAGTTGGATGAGTATATTTCTCAAATGCTTGTAGAGCTTGCGGAAAAGAAGTCTTACGGAAAAGAAGAATTGTTAAGGTTATATTTGAAGGCATTTCTTATACAAGTGCAGCGAAGAAAACATCAGCTTGAAGAAATAGAAAGCGGTCTTAATCCTTTTCCGGTTGATGAAAAAAGAAATTTATTAGTAAAGTTTATTAATGCGGTAGACGAAAATTTTAACTACAACCTAACCGTCAGCCAATATGCAGATTTACTGCATATTTCTACCCGAACCCTTTCTAATTTAACTCTACAACTTCTGCAAAAACGTCCTGTGCAAATCGTACAGGAACGTATAATCTTAGAGGCAAAAAGACTACTTTTATATTCAGAGCTATCTGTTAAGGAAATAGCATACAGGATTGGTTTTGAAGACCCTGCTTATTTTATGCGTTATTTCAAAAAACACGTAGAGCTTTCCCCTAGCAATTTCCGCAAGTCTGCCAGATAAGTACATTTTATTTTCAGTTTTGTCCACCTATTACTTTTAGGGTACGAAGTAACTTTGCAAATATTAAATTGAAATTTATAAGTTATGTTGAACAATCTGGATTCAGAAGCATTGCAAGGCTATATCGACCTCATAAAAAGTAATCCTTCCGAGGGTGTTGCTACTTTTGGTGTTACATCCAACGGGTAAAATGATGTCAATTCCGAAAATAATAATCCATAGTAAAAATGTAGGTTAAAATAGGGCAACTACACAATTTAAGTATTCTATTGACGAGCAGAAGAATTATTGAATTTAAACCCGAATGCAAACGTTGGTTTTGAAAAATTGAAGGTAGTGGAACGCAAGAGCTATATGATGAAATTATAGAAAACGTTAGCAAAGTTTCTATTGGTTATCAACTAATATTAAAGTCTATCAAAATCTTCATAAATAAAGAGATTTAATATTTGTCTAAAAAAACATAATAATTAAAATAATGAGTAAAACAATAAATGCAACGTATGTTGGAGAATATACTTCTGCCATACATACTCCTTTAAATAATGTTACTATTAAGGTAAATGCTATAGATTTTACACCTATAGACTTATTAGCGAGTTCTTATGCTTCCTGTTTGATGGGGACGGTGGATTATGAGGCAAGAAAAAAAGGTTTTGATAGTACAGTATCAAAATGTGAAATATCATACGAAATGAGTGATGACCATTCCAGAGTAAAATCTTATTCGGTATATCTGTTTTTTGAAAATGACTTTGATACAGAAAAGGAAAATATTTTAGAAACTGCAGCCAAAACAAAATGTCACATCGGGAAAAGTCTTTCTGCTGATATAGAAAAATCTTTCCGTTTTTTTTATAAGACTTTATCTAAAGCTTGTTATCACAATTAGACCATTTGACAAAACAGGAAAGAGGAAAATCTTAAATTGAAATAATTATAAAAAAATGAAAGTACAAATATGGTCGGATGTTATGTGTCCGTTTTGCTATATAGCAAAGAATAATTTTGAAAAGGCTGTACAACAACTCTCTTTTTGCAAAGAAATTGAAGTTGAATGGAAAAGCTATCAGTTGGATCCAGAACTGAAAGAAACTTCTGGTAGTAAAACTTTTGGACAGTATTTAATGGAAAGAAAAGGGTTTTCAGTCTCTAAAACAAATCAATTTCTTCAGCAATTGACAGATATGGGGGGAAATTCAGGTGTGAATTTTAACCTAAATAAAACATTTGTTGCTAATACTTTTCACGCCCATAAACTATTACATCTTGCAAAGAAATACAATAAAGATGATAAAATGGAAGAACTGCTGTTTCAGGCTTTGTTTGAAGATGGAAAGAACATTGCGGATACCGATATTTTAATATCTTTGGCAGAGCAGCTTGACATTAACAAAGATGAAGTACAAGAAATATTTGCTTCACATAAGTTAGACTATGAAGTAAAACAGGATTTTATGGAAGCAAGAAATATGGGTATATCAGGTGTCCCGTTTTTCGTGCTGGATAATAAATATACTATATCAGGAGCACAACCTATTGAAGTATTTACTGCAGCATTGACGCAGAGCTATAACGAAACTGTGAAATCCTTAGAAAATCTTGAAGGAAATGATAGTTCTTGTTCAGCAGATGAATGTAAGCTTTAATGCTATCCATATAAGTACATAAATAAACTCCACATTTGGAGAGTTTATTTATGTATGGAGTTGGTACCTTTATTTGGATATTTTTAAAAAAGCATTTAGGATAAAAATTATGCATTTATACTTATTTAAAAAAGGTTTTATAGCAAAGAGTTTAAATTTCTTGCAATTTCATTAGCTGTTGAGCGAGGAAATAATTCTGAGGTAGCTAAATTAATGAGAGAAAATATTATTAGAAGTAGAGTTAAAGAGAAGTTTAAAATTACCACAGATTCTAAGCATTTGTATGGTTGGTACAATCCTTATTTTATTATGTCAAATAGTAATTTTTTAAATCGACTGATAATCTGATTATTAATGCTACATCTTTTATCAAAAAGCTTGAGTTCTTTCCTGCCAAGGTCACAAATCAGACAATATTTTCCAAAGCCAGACAATTTTGTCTGGCTTTTTTTGTTGGTTATTACTAACTTTATGTTTAAGAAATAATAATAGTTATTAGAGAACTGTTCTTACATTTAAAATAAACAACTTAGAAAAAATTAATTAAAAATTTTTATCTTCACATCCTGTTATATTAATTCAACATACTATCTAAGTCTTTCTAAAAAGACAATCTCGATAAAACGAGTACTAACATAAAAAATCTTCTAATTTTTTTATGTTGGATAGTCATATCCATTTATTTTATCAAATCTTAAACAAAAAAATGATTTATCACTTTGCGATGTGTTCAGCATTTCAATATGTGATGGTAATGCAAATATTAAAAATGAATAATAAACAGTTAATAAGTAGAAATATAGAGGTTTTTTATAATAAATCATCAGAAGAAACCCGACTTGATAAAGGAATGGGGGTATTTGAATTTGAAAGGATTAAATCCTTAATAGAAAAATATATTTCAACTTCACCTTCAAAAATAATTGATATTGGTGGTGGTACAGGAAAGTATTCAGAATGGCTTGCTAAAAAAGGCCATCAAGTTCACTTGGTAGAACCTGTTCCTAAACATATACAAATAGCTCAAAACAGAAATAATAAATTAAAGAATAAGTTTTCTGTATACTTGGGCGAGTCTCGAAATTTGGAATTTTCAGATGATTTTGCAGATCTAATATTACTTCATGGACCACACTTTATCATCTTCAAAAAAAAGAAGACAGGGATTTAGCTATTAGTGAAGCTAAACGAGTTCTGAAAAATGGAGGAATTATATTAGGTTTTGCTATTAATTATACAGCATCAACTTTGGTTGGTCTTTTAAGTGGTCTAATTCATAAAAACTCGTTTTTTGAAATGTGTAAAGAAGAATTGACAACAGGAATACATAATCCATCTTCTGATTTCCCTTGGCTATTAGCTGAAGCGTATTATCATAAACCAGAGGAATTAAAAGATGAATTTATAAATCAAAAATTAACTTACCTTAATACTTATGCAGTTGAAGGGATGGTTTGGCTGGACAAAGAATACTTTGCGAATATGTTGAATAACAAAAAGAAAAAAACATTATTAGAACTTATCAAAGTTACAGAAAATGACAGTTATCTGTTGTCCTTTAGTCCACATATGGTGATAGCAGTACAAAAAAAATCAGGCTATGAAAAATAAAGAAAAATATTATAAAGTATTAATAGAAAATAACGGTCAACTAAATGAAATTGATCTTGGAGAAAAAATTGGGCTTAATGAAGTCGAAACACAAAAAATAATAGTAGAACTTCTGTCTGAATACAAAATAGAATATGTAGAAAATAAATCTTGCAATTATAGTCGTAAAAAAAATACGAAAAGAAAAAATAAAAGCAGATAACAATATAAAAAACATATTGGTTTTGTGTGTTAGCTCAAAGTGAGTTTATAGCCTTTTAGAGGAAAATTAATCACTAAAGAATTTTAAAAATATGAGCGTTTAAAACAAATCACTTAGAAGCTATTTAAATTTATCCTAAAAAATGTAGAAATTCTAATTTTATAACATCCCTGTTTTCAGGGTAGTGATTTAACTGAAAACAGGGGTGTAATTATTACAAAATATAACTAGTTTTACTATGTGTTAGTATGAGTTTTTTGCTGATCACTTATAAAACCTAATAAATTTAACCTCTTAAAACCAATAAAATGAAACAAATAATTTTACTTACCTAGTATACAAAACAGTATTTATTTTTTATAAATATTCTTTGTAGTATAAGTTTATGTCAAATAAATTTTCTGATTATCTTACATACGAAAATTTTATGTTTATGCCTTTTGGATGTTGTGTTTACAGTATATAGCGTACCAGAAAAAGGAAAAGTATCTTTTCTTTTTCAAGAATTATAAGTTAGTATATTCTTCGATTTAAAAATGATGCTTATAAAGTGCATATTTTTTCAAACTACAGATTTTTAAAAGATTGAAATTTATAAAAGCACTTTTTTTGAATATTGTTTTTTCTGTAAATGAAGAATAATTTTTGTAGTAACAAAAAAAAGAAATTTTACTATAATAAAACAGTCTTTAATGACATATCCTTATTAGGACTTTTAGATAGATTTTTCTATACCAATAAAAAGTTAACTATTAGTTAAAAAAAGTTTATGTAAATCTGTTTTTAAAACATAAAAATCTGTTTTTCAGTAATTTATATTTGATTAGTTATTTTTAAAATAGATTTACGGTTTAACCGCAGCCTTTCTATTGATTAAGATTTGTAAATTTGATCGTGATATCAAAATTAAATTATAAAGTAAATGATTTAAGGATGTTATCAGCCTTCATTATTATTTTGGAAGCAAGCAAGTTTAAATAAAAAATATATTTAGATAAGTTAAATTTCAATTTTTTTTTCAATATTCTGAATAAATAGAAAATAAACAATTTAAGACAAAATGTGGGTCAAATGGCGAAGCCTTGCCTTTTAGTTTGATCAACTTTATAAAAAGTGACTTTGTAAATAAAAATAATTGTAGATAAATAAAATTGATTTATCTACAGAAATTAGACATAGTTAATGATAATTAGATTTGTAATATGACAACTATAAATTTTGATATATTCAAAATAAGATGAAATTATAAGTTTATTATTTATAGCAATTTATTACCCCACCTCATTTTTTGAAATAGATAAATTCGAGCAATTTTTTATAGTTTGAGTTTATTTAATTTTCAGAATATTATTCAATATTCTTGATTTTTAAAATATAGTTTATGGCTTAATGTGAGCCAAATGGCGAAGCCTTGCCTTTAATTAAAATAATTTTATCAACATTATTAAAAAAATGAAAAAAAAGATTAATCCCTCTAGGGAGTGGTATGTGTTATATGTAAAGTCACGTCATGAGAGGAAAATTGAAACTTTATTAAGAGAAAATAACATTGAGACGTTTTTGCCATTGGTTAAAACAGTTAGAGAATGGAGTGATCGAAAAAAGATAATTGAATCTCCTTTATTTCCTTCGTATCTTTTTGTGAAAATTAATTTTAGAAAAGAGTCAGAAAAAGTTCTGGCGATAAGAGGGTTTTGCTTTTTTGTAAGATTTGGAGTCGAATTTGCTAAAATACAAGAACATGAAATAAATTCTATTAAACTTCTTATGGAAATCGAAGCCCCTATGGTAGTTGAAAATAATGAAACTCATCCACAAGTAGGAGAGCATAGAAAAATAGAAGTAGGCGCATTATGCGGTTTGGGATGTGAAGTTATTAAAGTTAATAATGAAAATAAAATTATAGTTCGAATCGACTCTATGAACCAAAATATATTGGCAACAATCCCATCATCTTATCTTACACCATTAGCCGCAGCATATTGATTACTAGTTGATTATTAGTAGTTGTTGCAGGCCAAATCCACTAACGTTTTATTTGAATTCATCTTGAGTTTTGCATTACCCATAGTAAAGCTTAAGTTTTGTGTGTAATGATTTCTTTTGGAGGTAGTAATACTAATATTTAAATATTGGTAAATACCAAAGATAAGGTCTATGCCCTAAGAGTTTTACACAAAAATATTTTTTGGATACAGTAAGAAGTAGTAATGTAAGAACTTTGAATAATTAAGATTCTAAGACAAAAAGTTCTTGTTTTTTTCAATAGAAATAATTTTTTTTTTAGGAAAAAATGACTCAAATATTCTATTCGTATATAGTTAAAGAAAATCACGATAAATTAGTAAAAGAAATAGTGCCGCTTCTTTCAATTGATTTTCAGAATAAAATTTTAGGATACAGGCGATGGCAAGATGCGCAACTTTCTTTATTAGGTAGGGTTATTTTAAGTCAGGGTTTAAAAAAAATGAATAAAAATATATCTATAAATGATTTACGTTATACTACTTATAATAAACCATATTTTGAAAATGATATTATAAAATTTAATATCTCTCATTCAGGAAACATAGTTGTCTGTGCAATATCAGATACTTTTGATATTGGTATAGATCTGGAAATAATTAATAATACGGTTAAAATTGAAGATTATAAAAGTCAAATGACAGTTGCAGAATGGCGGCAAGTTACGGTGGCAGATGATAAATACGAATCTTTTTTTGATTATTGGACCCAAAAAGAAGCAGTTATGAAAGCACATGGTAACGGGCATTCGATCCCAATAAAATCGTTTGAAATTATAGATTACCATACTGAAATTAATAAAGAAAATTTCTTTTTAGAAGAAATTAAATTAGATGATAATTACATTTGTTATTTGGCATGTAGAGACACTACAAATAAAATAGTTTTACATCCTCCGATAGTAGATTTTTCTATGTTTTAAAAAATCATATTATTATTTAAAATTTTAATCTTTTATAAAGGATTTAACTCCTGTGAGCTTGCTCCCAGATTGTTTACGTTATAGAGACCTTCTAAAAACAGTTTAGATGGTCTCTTTTTTGTTTAAATTAGTATCATACAAAAAATAATCATAATCTGGGTTTAACATGATTATTTTTATAAAAACAACAGAACAATGACTAAGGATAGTATTATGGTAAACAGAGAATATGATTTAATCTGTGTTGGAGGCGGGATTATGAGCGCCACGTTAGCCTTAATAACAAAGCTTTTAAAACCAGAAACTAATATCCTAATATTAGAACGTTTAGATCATGTGGCAAAGGAGAGTTCTGCAGCCTGGAATAATGCAGGGACAGGACATTCGGCTTTATGCGAGCTTAATTATTGTCCAGAAAATGATGACCACACAGTTAATATAGATAAAGCAATTTCAATATGTGAACAGTTTGAAATGTCTAAACAATTTTGGGCATATTTAGTAAAAAATAATTTAATAAAAGACCCTTCTTCCTTTATCAAATCAGTACCACACCATAGTTGGGTAACGGGACAAGAAAATAGCGACTATCTAGAAAAACGTTACCATGCAATGAAGAGTCATTTTATGTTTGATACCATAGAATTTACTAGGGATATAGAAAAGATGAAAGAGTGGTTTCCATTAATTGTAAAAGGTAGAGCTAGTAACGAAATTATGGCAGCCTCAAGAATGGATCGAGGTACAGAACTTAATTATGGTGCTCTTACCGAGCAATTATTTCAAATTCTAGAAACACAATTTAATACTCCTGTTTATTGTAATATGGAGGTGCAGGATATTGATCCAGATGAAAACGTAGAGTGGTCTGTAGAGGTAAAGAACTTAAAAACAAAAGAAAAACAATACCTAGATGCCAGACATGTGTTTATAGGAGCAGGAGGAGGTAGTTTGTTATTGCTTCAAAAAGTAGAAATCGAAGAAAAAGAAGGATACGGTGGGTTTCCGGTTAGTGGTGGTTGGTTGGTATGTAAAAATGAAGATATTATAGCACAGCATAATGGCAAAGTTTATAGCAAAGCTGGTATAGGGGATCCTCCTATGTCTACACCGCATTTAGATACCAGATATATAGATGGTAAAAAAGAGTTATTATTTGGTCCCTTTGCAGGGTTTAGTCCAAAGTTTTTAAAAGAAGGATCGAATCTGGATCTTTTTAAGTCTATTAAAACAGATAATTTAAACGCTATGTTGGGCGCTTTTTGGCATAATTTGCCCTTAACTAAATATTTGATAGAGCAGGTAACTATGACTTTTGAAGATCGTATGGAAAGCCTTAGAGAATTTATGAAAAGTGCCAAAGATGAAGATTGGGAAATGATGGTAGCGGGTCAAAGAGTACAAATCATTAAAAAAGATCATTATGAGGGAGGAGTATTACAATTTGGTACCGAAGTTATTAGTAGTAAAGACGGTAGTGTAACCTGTTTGTTAGGAGCCTCACCTGGAGCTTCAACTGCTACTTCGATTATGTTACAGGTGCTAGAAAAAGCTTTTCCTGAGATTCTGGAATCTGCAGATGGAACTAAAAAAATTAAAGAAATTATTCCGATGTATAACACAAAAACAACTTCAGATCTCTTTCAAAAATGCTTAAAAGAAACCAAAGAAGCTTTAAAGGTATAGAATCAATCGACCGTATTTTAAGAATATTTAAAGAGTAGTACCTCCATCTACTATAATTTTTTCATTTCGTAAAACTAGAGAGTTTTTGGATAATAAAAATTCTAAAACCGGAGCAATATCTGTTGGCAACACTATTCTGCCTATAGGAGAGATTTCAGAAAAATGACGTAATAAATCATCTATGGCATTGTCGTCCATACCTGATTTTTTTTGTATTGGGCTTTCTGTAACTCCTGGACTAATTATATTAATTCTAATACCTTTTTGAGCAAGTTCAATATTCAAGACTTTAGCGATAGACTCTAATGCGGCCTTACTGGCAGTATAAACACTTGTGTTTTTAAAAGCTTTAAATACGACAATAGAAGTGTTTAAGACGATACTGGATGGGTTGTTAAGAATAGGCATGAATTTTTGAATAGTAAAAAAAGCTCCTTTAAAATTTATATCCATAGTTTGGTCAAAAATATTCTCGGTAGTATCTTCAAAACCAGCAGCCTTAAAAATCCCTGCATTAATAAAGAGACCATCTATTTTTTCAAACTGCATTTTAATTTTTTCCACTAAAATATCTATATCTTGTAAGGAAGAAGTGTCAGAGAGATATCCAGTTGCTTTATTTTCTAGTACCTTAAGCGCATTTTTTAAATTAAGTTCTGTTCTGCCAGTTATGATTACTGTATATTGGTTGTCTATTAAGTACTTAGCGCAGGCAAGACCTATACCGCTGGTGCCCCCTGTAATAACAATGTTTTTTTGCATATTATTTTTGTGTAAAAGTATATTGTTGCTAACTTTGAAACAAGTACTTACCATAAAGTAAGTAACTAACCTTTGCTTCGGAAAATGATAAATAAAGAGGATATAGCAACTAAAAAAATGAAAAAAAAATACCAACAAGCTAATGAATGCCCTATTACCATATTCATGGAAAAAATAGGAGGAAAGTGGAAACCTGTTATTATTTGGTTGTTAGTGTTAAATAAAGTAATGCGTTTTAACGAGTTAGATAAATCTATAGATGGGATTAGTCAAAAAATGTTATCACAACAGTTAAAAGATTTAGAACAGTTAGGAGTACTTAACCGAAAATCATACCCAGTTATTCCTCCAAAAGTAGAATATAGTTTAACTCCTAAAGGAGAATCGCTAGAACCAATTCTGAATACTATGAAAATCTGGGCAAATGAAAATATAATATAACCAATAACATCACATACAATGGAAGCACCTAGCAGTATTTATATTAATGGACACAAACACGTTAGTTATTATTCAGATATTCTTTCAGAAAAAGAATTAGTTACAAAGAGCAAGTCTTTTTATGATTGGTTGGATAAAAGAAGATCAGTTCGAGATTTCTCTGAGGAACCAGTACCAAAAGAAGTAATAGAAAATCTTATAAAGAGCGCATCTACAGCACCATCTGGAGCACATAAACAACCATGGACATTTTGTGCTATTTCTAACCCAGCGTTAAAAACTGAAATTAGAAAAGCAGCCGAAATAGAAGAAAAAGAAAGTTATGAAAACAGAATGAGTGAGCGCTGGAAAAAAGATCTGGAACCACTTGCAACAGATATGCACAAACCATTTCTAGAAATTGCTCCCTGGCTTATTATAGCTTTTAAAAAAGTATATGAACTAGAAGAAAACGGAGGGAAACATAATAATTATTACGTAAATGAGTCGATTGGGATAGCTTGTGGAATGTTAATATCTGCAATTCATAATGCAGGATTGGTTACTCTTACACATACTCCAAGCCCAATGAATTTTTTGGCAGACATACTTAATAGGCCAAGTAACGAAAGAGCTTTTTTATTACTTCCTGTTGGATATCCAAAGTTTCCTGCTTATGTGCCAGATCTAAAAAGAAAAAACTTAGATGAGGTAACTGTTTTTTATGAGTAGTCAAAATCTATTTTTAGCAAGATTATGTTATTTGAAACCAACAGGCTTTTTGTAAGATTTTTAGAGGAAGATGATCAGGAATGGTTTTATGATATGCAAAGTAATCCTAAAGTGATGTTGTATATCAAAGCAGTGATGAGTTATAAAGAAAGTAAAACAGAATTAGATCGGTTTATAGGATACTATAAGGATACGACTGTTTTTTTTAAAATATGGGCAGTTATAGAAAAGTGTAGTAATCAATTTATAGGAATTTGTGGCGTATACAAAAATGATATCAATGAATTTGAGATAGCATATAGAGTTAGAGAATGTTTTTGGGGTAAAGGATTTGGTGAAGAAATAGCCAAAGGACTTATAAAATATTGCTTTAGTGAAATGCATCTTGAACAGCTTACGGGTTATGTAAGTAAACAAAATATAAGTTCAGTTCGAATTTTGGAAAAAGAAATGATTTTTATTGAAGAGTTCTATTCTGTAAAAGAGAACAGTATAGAAAGAAAATATACTTTAAAAAATTTCTATAAGAAAAGGTAGGGTATATTTTAAATAAAGCGTTTAATATATAGACAAAACTATAAATCTGTAAAAATACTAGAGTTTAAGGGACAAAACAAATTCTAAAATTCAGATTTTAATAAGTAGAAAGATGGAGAGGATTTTCTTTCCATCTTTTTTTTGGTAGAAAAGATAGCGCAATCATTCTATTAGTTTTTCAATACCTTTTTGAGAATTTATCGATGTATCTTTATATTTTAATGTCCAACCAAGAGAGTTTGTAACAATATATATTTTTTGTAGCTCACTAATTAATCTATTTTTTGAATTCGTTACTAACTCAGATTTCTTTACTTTTTTATTTAATTTTTCAATAACTATTTTTCGTACTGTATTGTGATCTTCGGTACTAAACTTATTAATAATCCCTTCTTGTATATCGTGGTATGTTATCTCGGGATTGATATTGATTTCAGCTTCAGGTATTTTGGTGATTGTTACTGTTTTTGTTTCTGGGTCTATGTGATGTTCAATTTTTCTTAGGTCATAAGATACTTGAACATTGGCATTAACCAATACAATGATTTTCTTTTCAGAAGTAATAAGATTAAAATAGGTTTTACCATCTTTATACGTAATAATATCAGAAAAATAACCTTCGGTAACCACAAGTTTTCCTGTATTTTTTATTTGATCGCGAATAAGGCCAGAAGATGCTACTTCAGTTTTTCTAGTATTGGATCGATCTATAAAATATTTAATCCCAAATGCTAAAAATGCAGTGATAAGCACTCCAAGTAGAAAATTACGCATAAAATTGTTGTATCAAGTTTTGCATAAATGTACATAAAAAAATAGCTCTTCTGCGTAGAAGAGCTATTTTACCTACTTGCGTAATTTATACTCCTTAATTTTCCTGAGGCGGGTATTTCTCCAAAATCGCTGCAACGATTTCATTTACCTTTTCTTGTTTTTTATTTACATCCTGAGTTAATGCAGATGTACCCATTCCTTGCCAAACCAATTCTTTTTTAGAGGCATCTATAAGATCTATATATAGTGTTCCTTGTGTAGTGGTTGATACGGTATTATAACCACTTCCCCAAAACCAGGGATTCCACCCCCAACCATAACCCCAACCGTAGTTGTTTTGGTAGATATTTACATTTTCTTTAGTTTTGGTAAAAATACTTATCAGCATATCTGGATTAGATGATTTTGTAAATCCTTTTGCTGTCATATCTGCTTCGATAGCTCTTAAGATTCGTTTTTTGTCCAGATCGCTAATTTCTGCCTTGTCTATTCCGGGTTTATAAAAAGCAAAAGTTTTGTATCTATTAAAATTAGCTTGCTTATCATAATCCGAAGCAACACGCACAGTAGAGCAAGAACTAAGAGTAATGATAAAGAGTAACGATAAAAGTGAAAAAAATCTCATAATCCTTGTGTTTTAAACGTTTAACAATAGCTTTTTTGTAAAAATATACTCACAATAATCATACCATTACCAAAAATTATAGGTTTGTTCTTAAGAGTAGCTATTGGTCTTTTTATCATACCCATACGGGCAATGTCTGCAGCCACTTTCGCAACAGTAACCTCTTCTAAGGTGGTATTGTTCTGTAAAACATCGATACCCTTCTGGGGTAATATAATAATCTCCTTCTTTTGGAGTTAATACTTTTTTAGGGTTATTCATATTTACAAAAATAGTATCTTGCAGTTATATGCCCATAATAGTTAACAAATATTTGATAGGTCGTCATTTTGTGGGGATTGCCCTATGGCCTTTTATAGTGATTAATAATTCTTTTCTTAAAAAAGATACTGTTTTTATTAATCATGAAAAAATTCATATACGACAACAAGCAGAGTTATTGGTCGCACCTTTTTATATTTTTTATCTTGCAGAGTACATATTTAGGGTAGTTCAATATCGAAATTCGAAAAGAGCATATCGTAATATTTCTTTTGAGAGAGAGGCATATTATAATGAAGATAACCTTAATTATCTTAAAACCAGAAAACCCTGGAGTTTTATTAAATATTTATAAATGCATATTTTTTCTTCGGAAACACTTCCTTCAAAAAATCAATCTGTTACACATCCTATTTTGGATACTGCAAAAGTTTTTCTGGATATTAAACGAGAAGATCAGATACACAAAGAAGTTTCAGGTAATAAATTCAGAAAATTAAAATATAATCTTTTAGAGGCTAAAAGAAAAGGATGTACTACTGTTCTTACTTTTGGGGGGGCGTATAGTAATCATATAGCAGCAACAGCAGCGGCAGGAAAAATTACAGGGTTGCAAACTATAGGAGTTATACGTGGAGAAGAACTAGCGACAAATCTTGAAAAAACACTGTCAGAAAATGATACCTTACGATTAGCATCTGCCGCAGGGATGCATTTTAAATTTATAAGTAGAGAAATGTATAGAGATAAATCCTCCACTATTTTTTTAGAACAATTGAAAGATGAATTTGGCTCTTGTTTTATTATACCAGAAGGAGGGACTAATGCTTTAGCAGTAAAGGGTTGTGAAGAAATACTTACTTCTGCCGATACCATGTATGATATTATTTGTTGCGCAGTAGGCACAGGAGGAACCATTGCAGGGATCATTAATAGTACTAATAATAATCAGTTTGTTCTTGGATTTCCAGCCTTAAAAGGGGGTTTTCTTTCTACAGATATTAAAAAATATACTCCAAAAACAAATTGGAAACTTGTTAATGATTACCATTTTGGAGGATATGGAAAAATAAATAGTGAAATTGTTGAGTTTATTAATACGTTTAGTAAAGAGCAACATATTACATTAGATCCTGTGTATACCGCTAAGATGCTTTTTGGTATTTTTGATACGATACAAAAAGGTGTTTTTAAGAAAAATACTCGTATTTTAGCCATTCATACTGGTGGTTTGCAAGGAATAGCCGGGATGAATAAAAAATTAGAAAAAAAGAAGCTACCCCTTATTACAATTGGATATTAAAAATGAGGAAATTTATTTTACTGTTATTTATTACTGCATTTGTGATTTCTTGTGGAGGAAGTAAAAAAGCAACGTCTTCGAGAACAATAAAACCTAGACCCAAAAAAGCTATTATCACTAGTACAGAACGTAGTGTGAAAAAAATAGTTGTTCCAGATAATACCATCAAAAAGACGGAACAAAAACCTTTACCTGTATTGTCTTACAATGATAAGGTACAGAGATATATTTATGAGTTTGCTGAAATCGCTAAAAGCGAAATGGAGACCTACGGTATACCTGCAAGTATTACTTTGGCTCAAGGAATTTTAGAATCTGGAGCGGGATATGGAGAACTAACGCAAAAAGCAAGAAATCATTTTGGAATAAAATGTCATGAATGGCAAGGAGATAGAGTTTACCACGATGATGATCGCTCTCAAGAGTGTTTTAGAAAATATAAGGAAGCAAGCGAATCTTTTAGAGACCATTCTCTGTTTTTAAGAGACAGAAAAAGATATTCCAGACTATTTACTTTTAATAAAAAAGATTACAAATCGTGGGCACGAGGTTTGCGAGAAGCAGGATATGCTACCGATAAAAAATATCCTCAAAAACTTATTTCTATTATAGAGCGATATCAGCTAGATAAGTATGATGATGAGGTTTTGGGTACAAGAGTTCCAAAAACAGAAGAGGTTGATGTCGACAAGGATAGTAATGTAGATAAAGTGATTGCTGTCATAACAACCATACCAAATAATAATGGGCATATCGTTCAAAAAGGAGATACATTATATTCTATTTCAAGAAGATATAAAGTTTCTGTACAAGAACTTAAAGCATATAATAAATTAGTAGATAACCATATAAAAATCGGTCAGGTACTTAAAGTAACAGCTGCCGATGAAGAGGAAGAAGATTTTAATTAAGTATGATCTATAAAAGAAGTAGCGTATTATTTGCAGCAGCACAGAAAGTGATCCCAGGTGGTGTTAATTCACCAGTACGAGCATTTAAAGCAGTAGGAGGAGATCCTATATTTGTTAAAGAAGCAAAAGGAGCATATTTGTATGATGAAGATGGTAATCGATTAATAGATTATATCAACTCCTGGGGACCTATGATTTTAGGTCATGCCCACCCACCAGTAGTAGATGCTGTTATTAATAAAGCAAAAAAAGGAACTAGTTTTGGGATGCCTACCGAGATAGAAACACATATTGCAGAACTTGCTGTTGCAATGGTGCCCAATATAGATAAAATAAGATTTGTAAACTCGGGTACAGAGGCGTGTATGAGTGCCGTTAGACTTGCACGAGGATATACTGGTAAAGACAAAATAATAAAATTCGCAGGATGTTATCATGGGCACAGCGATTCTTTTTTAATACAAGCAGGTAGTGGCGCCGTTACTTTTGGAAGTCCTAACAGTCCTGGGGTAACTAAAGGAACCGCACAAGATACCTTGTTAGCAAAGTATAATGATTTGCAAAATGTAGAAAGCATTGTAGAGTCTAACAAAGGAGAAATAGCTTGTATTATAATAGAACCCGTAGCAGGAAACATGGGGTGTATAGCACCAGTAAAAGGATTTCTAAAAGGGTTAAGAGATTTATGTGATGCTAATGAAATTTTATTGATTTTTGATGAGGTGATGACTGGTTTTAGATTAGCAAAAGGAGGAGTACAAGAGCTTATGGGGGTAAATGCTGATATTGTTACTTTTGGTAAGGTAATAGGTGGAGGTTTACCAGTAGGAGCATTTGCTGCCCGGTCAGAGATTATGGATTATCTGGCGCCATTGGGTCCAGTTTATCAAGCAGGAACATTAAGTGGTAATCCTTTAGCAATGGCAGCAGGATTAGCAATGCTTACCGAATTAAATGAAAACCCTGCAATATTTAAAAGCTTAGCAGATAAAACCGAATATTTGCACAAAGGGATCTCTAGTGTTTTAGAAGAAGAAAATGTCATACATACTATTAATAGAGTAGGGTCTATGATTTCTGTTCATTTTGATAAGGATGCTGTGGTAGATTTTGATTCTGCGGCGAAAGGAAATAATGAAACGTTTAAAAAGTTCTTTCACGGGATGTTAGATAATGGGATCTATATAGCTCCAAGTGCTTTTGAAACATGGTTTATAACCGAAGCCCTTACCTATGCAGATTTGGACGCAACTATTGCTGCCGTTAAAAAAGTAGCTAAAACACTTTAAGGATTAAATTTAGTTATATATTAATGCAGACGTTCTGGTTTTGAATATAAGATTATAAGTTGTATAAAATTTTATATTCAAAACCATAGTAAATGAATGTATACTTGCTGGTCTTTAAGTGCTTAAATGCACAATGTAGTACTCTTTATAAAAGGGGATAGTAGTCATTAGAGATTTAATAAATAGTCTCTTAAATCTACGTCCTCTCCTAAATTCATTTTCTTTTTTATTCTATATCGCGATGCTTGAACTGATCTAGGATCAATATGCATAATAGTGGCAATCTCTTTGGTTTGCATATATAATTTAATGAAAATACAGTGGCGTAATTCAACTTCTGTTAAGGATGGATGTAGCTTTATTAGAGCTTCAAAAAAGTTAGTATGTAAAGCATTAAAATGCCTTTTTAAATTCTCCCAATCTTCCTCATGCTCTAAATTATAGTCTATTTGATTCACTATCTTTTTCAGTTCCTTTTTTATAGAAGGTAAACTACCCTCTGTAACATTAGTTTCTAACTCTTTTTTTATTTCTTTTAGATATTGTTGTTTGTTAAGGAGTTTTATAGAATTACTTATCATTTCTCTATCCTTATTATGATTAAGTTCTTTTAATTCTGTAATATTTTTAGAAAGTTTTTTTTCATGATGCGTAAAGTATCTCCATAAAAAAAACAGCCCTAATACAGATATTAATAAAAGTATAACAATAATATATAGCGAAGTTTTAATAGTGTTTTTAGATTTTTCTAAAGTGGTATACTGTAAATTTTGTTTTTCTAATTCAAGTTTATGGTTAAGATCTTTTATTCTCAAATCCAGATTAAGATTTTTTATTGTTCTCTCTTTTAAAAGAGAAGAAATCATATCTGGATTATTATTACCAATAAGTTCTAAATTAAGAAGACAATCAGAGGAGATAGCTTGAGCTTGATGAATAGATACACATATAGTATTAATCCCAACAATTAAGTCATCAGCCAGTAGTAGTTTAGAGTGTATTTTTTCTTCTTCACTTGCCAAGATAAGACCACTCGCTTTAGTATCATTTGTAATTTCACCTTCAGGCATATTATCTCTAAAAAATTCTTGCCCGTTTAAATAAACAACAATACCGTCATCTCTTTGAAATTTTAGCTCATATACCAGA
The DNA here is from genome assembly GCA_964353005.1 of uncultured Flavobacteriaceae bacterium. Taxonomy (GTDB): domain Bacteria; phylum Bacteroidota; class Bacteroidia; order Flavobacteriales; family Flavobacteriaceae; genus Aquimarina. The sequence continues at coordinate 53,659 of CAYGUC010000006.1, forward strand.
TACTGGTATGGATCTTCTATTCTAAAAGTTTTTTTAAAGTATTTGGTGATATGTTTATTGTATTTATTTTCTCCAAAACTAATAACAGTTTTAATCCTATCATCTCCATAGCCTAAAGGAGAAACTCCTTTTTTCCATTTTCTACTTATAGAGTTATTATTAATCCATTCTGCAGCAGGAGGAGAGGCCTCATCATAATATTGCCATTCATCTCCTTCAGTAATAATTTTTGTTTGGGCAGAAACTAAATTAAATCCTGTAATAAGGAGTATTATAAAAGATATTCTTTTTTTCAAACCAATCTATTTAGATTTTTTTAACAGTTAAAATCGATTTTTATTGCAAATAATTTATGAAATATGTGAAAAAAATGAATAATAAATAAAGTGTAGAAGGTTTATATAAAGTGTGTTAAGTTAGTTTTACTTGTACTGTTAATTTAGATTGAAATATTTTTCACTGTTTTTTAATCAAGATAAAAATAGGAGCAGAGTACTATAGTCAGGTTCTGTATTGATTAATAAGGATTAGGAGTAGATATTTCTGGAGTTGTTATTTTTTCAAATTGAATATCACCAATTCCTTGGATGTTGAGTTCTATAGTATTTGCAACTTGTTGATTTGATTTTAAAGAAACAGTTAGTTTGTTTTCTCCTTTTTTTAAAGGTATACGAGAGTAGAATATTTTGTTAGGTAAACTTTGCCAGTTACGAGTGTCGGCACCTTCCGTTAAGGCATTAAATACGCCTAGTAAAGCACCAAGGTCACTATTTTGATTTTTAAGAACGTATTCAGAAACCTTTTTTGTTCCTAACCGTAAAGCTACTTTTCCTATTTCTCGCAAAGTCCGGTCTTTTAAAGTTTTAAAAGCAATTTCTTCATAATTTTGTGTTAACTGAAAAGCATAAGATGTACTATCTTTTTGCACTTCGGCAGCATTATAAAAAGATGGTCTGCTAACATATTTAGGAAATGCAACATTAAAAATATCCAGATCCGAAAAATCAGACCTATTGTTTCCTCCTGTTGGTATTGGTAATGGTAAGTTTAAAGACAGGTCTTCGTTAATAATAGTTAAAAACCCAATTTCATTACCTGGTAGGATTGTAAAAGTGTAATATGTTTGATCCTTATAAGGAGCTAACCCATTTTCCCAAAAAAGTATAGCTTCTCCGCCTTCTGTACTCTTTTTGGGTATATATGTAGTGTTTAATAACTTTTCATAACGTTCAACTTCATCTGTAAACCCCATTACATTTGCAGTATGTAACATATCCTGGCATAGTTGATCGGGTATGGTAACCCCAATATATGTACCTTGGTTTTTTAAATATAGATCTACTGCATTTCGATATGCAATAAATGCATTGTTTATATCTCCCGAGGCTTCATATAATAAGCCTTGTAGAATATGTGCAAAAGCATCATCATTATACCTGTTCTTTTTTTCAGGAGGATAACTTTCGTTTATTTTTTGTAATTGTAATGAAATACGTTTCGCTTCTACAATAGCTTCATCATATTTGTTTAAAAACATATAGTTAAGTGCTTTGTAGTAATGTATTGCTACTTTTTCAAAATCTTCACCTTGATATGTTTCTTTTTGTGGATTTAAAAGAACCCCCAGAATTTGGTTTCCTATTGCTTTTTTGTTAGATTCTATAAATAGATCGGCTTCATTAAAAAGTGAATTACTTAGTGTATAATCATTAGCTAAATATGCCAATTTTCCTTTTTCTAATAGGTATAGGAGTTGGTTTCTGGGTTTTCCTAAAAATTTATTTTTTTCGATCACTTCCAAAGCACCTTGCATATCGCCTTCTTGTACTTTTGCTTGAAAAAGAGTACTCTTAGTGTGATAGCTACCACAGTTACTTAATAGTGCTAAAAGGCAACAAAATAGTATGGTACGAAAGGTAATTTTTATTAGCATCCTGATCAATTATCAAAAAAGCTTTCTTTAAGAAAGCTTAGTTTTTTTGTTTGAAAGTATAGGGTAAATAATTAGTTTTTAACAAACTTTTTTATTTTTTTATCTCCAATCCATACTTTTTCGTTGGTCTGGATATTAGTTAGTTCCAGATCAATTTGGTAGTATACTACTTTGTCTCTTTTGTGTGCATCTACTATAGAATTAATGTTTCCTTGTAGCATATAGTCTGCTCCTGTTTCTAAACCAAATTTTTTAACGGTAGACATAGATGCGTTGTCTTGTTGGTCAGCACGTTCTCCTCTTAATTCTTCACGCATTTTACCACCTTGCACAACTCTAACTTTTTGTCTCTGGATAAAAGCTTTTTCTATATCTTTAATAAAGGTTTCACTCTCGATATGCTCGTGTGATTTGTTTCGTATTAAACCAACTATAACTACAGGTTTTTTTCCTTTTTCCTGAAGATGATCTGTAATCCAGTTCCCGGTAAGTACTTCTTGAGTAAGTTCTTCTGCTGCAAATCGTGAATCAGTATCATTCCAGCGACCGCTAATATCAATTTGTGTATCTGGAGCTACACGGGTTATTTTTCTTGCACAAGAAGTGGTTAAAGACACTGCTAGTACTACTGCTATAGCTGCGATTGATTTTCTCATTTTGTAATTTTATTTTGATATATTTTAATTAGTGTGTTTAAAGTGTGGTATTACCAAAGGATGCATGCTCCTAAAATTCCTAATGTTAACCAATCATATCCAAAAGATCGGTTTCCATAATAAGATCCATAATCATGATATGTGGTATTTTGGATACGTTGTAATCTTCGTTGATGTCTCCAATATGTTCTTTGTGATCGGTATTGTCTTCGTAAAGAGCGTAATTCTCTTTTTTCTTCTAATGGATCAATAGCTTTATAGGTTTCTTGTGCAGTTGTCCCTTGTTGCAGAGTATATTCCTGGCTATTAGATAAAAACCTGTTCATAGCCGCTTTATAATTTGGGTTTTGATCCTGTACAAGTTCTGCTGTATCTTGTGCATAACCAGTAAACCCTGTAATGGTAAAAACGAGTATTAGAAATATATTTTTCATAATGCGTATAAATTAATTCTTTATTTGTACTTCAATTATCACGCCAAAAATTAGGAGATTAACGCTACTTTTTAATACCCCATGAGTTTGTCTTAAGGTTGTTAATTAGTATAGACAATATAAAAAACAAATGGTTGCATCTTTTTGTAAAGATAAGATAGTATATTTAAATTATATAAGCTACGGGGTATATTAAATGGTTAGTATTAATACAAAAATAGAATGGAAAACGAATTTCTAGAGGTTATGTATCAACGGACTAACGAAGAATTAATAAAAATAGTAACTGTAGACATCGGAAAGTATAATCCGATAGCAATCAAAGCAGCTGAATTTGAGGTTAAAAAACGAAATATTGACAAGAGTAAGTTCGCTGAAATTGAAGAGAAGGCAATCATTGAAAAAGATAAAAAGGAAAAAGTTGATTCTAATATAGTAAGTTCATTTACTCGATTTTTAAATTTTATAATTGATTTCATTGTTTGGCTGGTTTTAGCTTCTATTGTAAGTTTTGTGTTTGGACTCTTTATTAATCTAACCGATCCTAGCTTAATTTCAATATTTGGATACATCTTGATATTTGCGACTTTTATAGCATATTACGCAATTATGGAAATTAAATTCCAAAAAACAATTGGTAAATTTATTACCAAAACTAAGGTTGTTAAAATGAACGGAGAAAAACCTGAAAACGCTGATATTATTGCACGGACTTTTTATAGATGGATTCCATTTGATAGAATTTCATTTTTGTTTGTAAAAAATGGGATCCACGACTATCTGTCGAAAACAAAAGTTGTTAAAGACTATACGGAATAAAAACATTAATGTTAGCATTCTGTATGAAATCAGAGCAGTTTAGTGTCAGATCAAAAGGCTTTTTACTTTTTGGAATGGTGTTAAGTTTTTATGCATTTAATAAGAAATAAAAATGCACAGAAAAATCGAAAAGTAAGGTAATATTTTGACTTGCTACGACACATATATTAACCTGTTACCAACGGAAAAAAAATGAAAAGTATTCGAAAAATAATATTAATTCCTTTTTTACTTATTTCTATTTCTACAGAAATAATTGCTTGTACTTGTGGAATTTTAAGATTGACTGACTTACAGAAGTCTGAAATAGAAAATTCAGAATGTATATTTATCGGAGAAGTCTTTGAAATCGATAAATCAACCCAAACGTTCAAAATAAAAGTTTCTGAATCGTTAGATGGAGGAGATATTTCTAGCAATATTTATATTGGAAAAAATTGGAAATATTGCAGCCCATATGTTGATGAAAAAGGAAAATGGATAGTTTACGGATTTATGGAAGATGGCTTTTTAAGACTTAATCTCTGCGGAATAAGTCGAAGTTTTGATTACCCAGTAGTATACCCTATTCTACCAATTATTTCTGAATTAAATGAAAAACCTAAAAGTGAGCCAGAATATAAAATGGAGGCTGATAAAAGACGATCAGAAAACATCAAAAAAGGATTGATTGAATTGAATGCGGAAATAGCTATTTTACGTAAAATGCGAAATAAAAAAAGAAAATAACGGAGATTTTTATATACGAAATCATAACTATTTTAAGGTCTGTTTCCTTACCAAAAAAAGATACTAAACTCATCAATTAAATAAGAGATAAACGCTAAGATGCTAACCATGTACCTAGCTCCATAATATCTCCATTGGGGAATTTAACATCGTAAGCATCTGGTGTAATTACATTTTTTTGGATGTAAGGATATTTTTGTAAATATTCTGCCCCACCATAATCTGTGTAATCTTCTCGTACAGGAAGAATAGCAATTTGATCTAAAGATTTTTGTGTGTTAGCATATCGTATTTCACATTTACATTGTTTGGATTGTATAGCATTTTCTGTAGCAAGAAAAACAAACTTTTTATTGTCTTTGATTTTGCTTTCTGTTTCTTGTCTTAAATGCTCTGGAGTATCCAAAGTATTGTTTGCTTCATCCTCTTGCTTATTAAAGATGTAATCTGCATAAATAAGTACACCAAATCCTTTTAAAAAATTAATTGCACTATCCAGCTCTTCGAGTTCCTCTTGTTTATAAGAAACAAAAACAGATACTTTTAAAAATTTGGATTCTTCTTTAAAAAGCTGCAAACTTTCTGTAACGGGCTTGCTGTATATTCTGGCAGCATTTCTATATTGTAATAACCCATATTTAGGTAATATATTCATGAGTTTTATTATAGCATTATAGGTATAGATAACGTGTAGATACTATGTTTTGTTGTGGTTTTTAATGTTATCTTTAAGGAAGTTGTGTGATAATCCTTTTTTTAGAACTATAATTTATGAAAAACAATATACGCATGTAACGAGTGTATGATCACAAAAAATACTGAAAGAGAGATGTATAATGCCGGTAGATATTTAATTTTTAAAAAAGATTGATTACCTATCAGTCCGATTCCAACAAACCAAATAATAGTAGTATATGCGGGAGCCATAAAACCTATAAGACTTTCAGACCAATTACAATTGGGGCATACTATCATTACTATCCACGAAAGAAAATACAATACCAAACCAATGCAGTAGATAAAAAAACCAATCTTTTGCAGTTTTGTTTTTAAAGAAAGCACCATTATTGTGGGTAATGCCAGTACAATAACACGAGATATGTTTTCACTATACTTTATTAGCAGAGGAATATCTTCCCAGAATATATTTTTGCTGTATCCTATTGGAAGATAATCTATAAAAACAAGATTCCATATAAAGATTGGGATGAGTAGTAAAAAACAAGTGGACAGGTATTTGTTTACTCGCATACATTTGTATTTTTTAGCATTTATACGTTCCGTTTACTATACCTTCTTTAGGAAATGCAATAGTATAAAGCTTAGTTTCTTCATTTTTTATTAATTTAATTGATATTCGATCCCAGGATTATCATCTACCTTATATTTTATCGTAACCTTGTTTTTTTGAGTGGGAACAGAAAAATCTTCTAAGATCAAAGGGGTGGTTAATCCACTTTGTTGGATACTGATTTTATCTTTTCCAAACACTTGTATTTCTGTAAGAACTGCAAGTTGATTAAAATCTTTTAGGTGTTCTAATGGTATGGATATTTGCTTTTCAGGAAAACTAAGTTTTCCATTATGTAGTGTTGATGTTTGGTTGTAATCGACTATTTTTTTTCTGTTTAAAGTAAAGAAATCCCCCAGACGTATACAATATTCCTCTTCATTAGTGTTGTCTTGTCTTTCAGATAACTTTATTATGTTTAAAAGGCAAAGATTTAAGGTGATATCTTCAGGAATCAAAATAGCTTCTTCTTTAATTTGATTCATAATATTTATTACTATGGGGACTTGCTGTTCCTTTTCTAGTGCTCGTTGCATGGTTTCACTTATTACAATGTCTATATCCTCGTTTGGATCTATAACATATGTAGTAGCATCCTCATTTACACTTGCTTTAATATACTCTGAAAACCCTAATGTGTCGATTACATGATTTACGCTATTAAAACTTACTTCGTTTATTTCTAGCAAGGTGCATTGCACTTCTTCTTTACTATACGTAGCTAATACTGGTAGTAATAGAGTCGCAAAAGGACCAGTGCCTGCATAAAAAATATGCACAGGGCTTTTTTTAGTTTTTTTTACATGCTCTATAGCATTAAAAAGCCCTTTGATAAAGGTTTTTGTACGAACAAGATCCTTTATGCATAGTGCTGCCCAGGTAGTTCCTAAAGCTTTTCCATTTTCGAAATGAATATCATTTTTATTCAAATCATCTTCCAGATGTATATTAGATATTTCAAAAGCCAAAGCGGTGTAATCCCTTATGGCTTCAGATAGTTCTAAATAATCGGTTTGCTCTTTGCACAGTACTGCAGCAATTTTTTTAAGTCTTTCCATGTTTTTAATTAGATATTGTAGGGTAATAAGTACTAATATGTTATTTGTTATTTTATTTAGTAGTAATACGTATTAGCTAATATCTTTAACAGCAGTTCCTGTAATTTTTATTTTTCCACCAAAAGGTAAAGCTTGTGCCTGATATATAGTTCTTGCTGGTCGTTTACCTTCAGGAAACAGGTCTATATATAATTGATTTATTTGGGGAAGGTCCTTTAAATCATCAAAAGCAATATCTACAAAAACAACATCATTTTTGGTGAATCCAGAGTTTTTTAAAGCTGCAAAAAAGTTAGAAAATGCTAGTTCTGCTTCTTGTAGAGCAGTACCCAAAACGTATTCGCCACTTGTGTTTACAGATAGTTGACCACTCACAAAACACATATTATTTACCACAACGGCGTGACTAATAGGGTTAGACCAGTTTGGTAATCCGTCTCCGCTACAAATATATTTTTTACTACTCATGATAGGATGTTAATAGACACAAGAAATTTGTTTAGATACATGAACTTTTATCTAAGATAGTATGCACAAGTGTGTTACTATATTTGGATTAAGGACATTATTATAGAGGTATTGGTTTAGGAACACAATTAGCAACCAAAGGAGAATCTAAATCTCCTGTAGCAAGATAATTGCAATACGCTTGTGTAACATATATATCACATCCACCGGGTGGGTTCGTATCGTTACCAGGAGGAGCAGAGTTTGCTGCAGCTTGTGCCTTAGCTAATGTATATGGTGGCGATCCTTGTGGGTTAGATGCTAAAGAAAGTTGCGATACATTCGATCCATAACACATTAGATATCCTGCTACTGCCGCTCCGGTTCTGTTTACACCAGAATCACAATGTATATAAATGATTGCATTTGTAATAGAACTAATGGTGGTAGGAAAGGTTGCGGGTAGGCTCTTTATGTTATTGGTAAGTGCATTTCGAATTGCAGGTACTAATCCCGAGTAATTAAATTGGGTAGTGCCAGATCCAATAGAATTAGCTGGAGATACAGGCCATGTGCTCTTAGCAGTGGTTGGCGGTGTGCCACCTATAGCTTGTATTGGCCAGTACACCATTATACCAGGATTAGTAGTTATGGTAGAAGGAATGTATGTTGGATAAGGACCAGACTCTCCATTAAGAGTAGGGGCGGTATCGGTAAACCAAGTCATCTCTGAACTTACGATACGATCATCTTTATGACCAGGAGCAAAACCGATTAAACAAAAATCTATGACAAGAGGATTTTCTTTTAATTTTATACCTGTGCCCGTAAAGTTATGATCCGCTTTAATGGCTGTTGTTAGATCTGAAATAGTGAAGCCAGAAGCTCCAAAAGCAGAGCTGCCACGAACCAGTATATTGTTATTGGTAGTGTCATAATCAACTACCCGAACAGATTCTGAAATGAAATTTCCGTGACCGTGTTTTTTTTTAATATCCATGATTTAAAATAAGAGGTTAAAAGAGAATGCTATCTTTTTTAAAATTAGGGATTATTTTTAACATAGAAATAAAAAAACCTCATTCTATAAAAGTAATTTATAGAATGAGGTTGCGTAAATAATCAGGTTTTTAATCCTGCATTAAAGAGGGACTCCCTAAAGCGAGTTCTACGTTTTTTGATTAGGATCTTCCTCATCTAGAGGGTAATCATTTACACTTTAAATCTACCGAAATAAAATCCTCTTTTTCCGCTTATGCTTAAAAAATATAGTTTCAGAAATGGTACTAGTTTAATTTTTTTAATAACATTTCTGCGACTAATTCTGACGAGGCTGGGTTTTGCCCGGTAATTAATAATCCATCTTCTAGCGCGTATGGTGCCCAATCCTGACCTTTAGAATAGATTCCTCCGTTATTTTTTAACATATCTTCTACTAAAAAAGGAACTATTGATGTAAGCTGTACTGCTTCTTCTTCACTATTCGTAAAACCTGTTACTTTTTTGCCACTCACTAGTGGTTTTCCGTCTGCTGCTTTCGTGTTTTTAAATACAGCAGGTGCGTGACATACTGCTGCTACTGGTTTATTGTTTGTATAAAAAGATTCAATCAAAGCGATAGAGTTTTTGTCTTCTGCCAAATCCCATAATGGGCCGTGCCCTCCTGGATAAAAAATAGCATCATAATCTGCTTGTTGTATATCTTCTAATTTTACAGTATTTGCTAAGATAGCTTGGGTTTCTTTATCAATATCAAATCTTTTGGTAGCCGGGGTAGCAAAATCATCAGATGCACTTTTAGGATCTATTGGGGGTTGTCCTCCTTTTGGAGACGCCAAAGTAATCTCTATTCCTTTATCTTTTAATGCATAATATGGTGCTGCAAATTCCTCGATCCAAAATCCCGTTTTTTCTCCGGTGTTTCCTAAATCTTCATGACTGGTTAATACAAATACTACTTTTTTCATGTCTTTTGGTTTTTCAATTTTAAGATGTTCGTTTTCTACTGTTTTTGTATCCTCTCTATGTTTGTTGCAAGAGGCAAATACTAGAGATAGTACTAATACACTAAGTATTTTTTTCATGGCCTGTATTTTTTTATCAAAAGTAACCGATAGATTTCTCTAAAAAATTGATGTAGGATAAGAAACTATTTTTTTGTAATTTCTTTACGTATCCTGCTTAGGCTTTCTGTAGTGATACCAAGATACGAAGCAATATGGTAGTTTTTTACTTGCTGTTCTATATTTGGATAGGTTTTGGTAAAGTTAATATACCGTTCTTTGGCAGATTGGGATAGGTTGGCAAGGATTCTTTTTTGAAAGCTTACAAAAGAGCGTTCCATTTTTTTTCTGAAAAAGCGTTCTATTTTTGGAATTTGGTCATAGGTTTTTTCGATATCTTTTTTTGCAATTTTAAGTAAGGTAGCGTCTTCAATACAGGCTATGGTTAATACTGATTTTGTTTCAGAAAAATATCCAATGTAGTCACTTATCCACCAATCTTTAATAGCAAATTGTATGGTGTGCTCTTTTCCTAGCGGATCTATAAAATAGGTTCGTAAACACCCGCTATATACATAGTATTGATGCGTAACGGTTTCATTAGTATGCAATACAATATCTCCTTTTTTAAAGTACACTTTTTTAAACGTATTCTCGATACGGTCTGTTTCTTGTTCTGTAAGTGTAATCCCTTTAAAAATTTCGAGTATCATTTTTTAGTTTTACTGGTAGTTTTTGGATAGCTCTGTTAAAGCCAAAATTGCCTTATCGGCATCTTGTTTGTCTACAAAGATATGATCGTGATAATATCCTGCTATAACGTTGCAACTTATGTTGTGTCTGGTTAGTTCTGTAGCAAATATTGCAGTTAATCCTACAGCTTCTAACGAAGAATGAATTTTTAGAGTAATCCAGGAGGCTATATACTGGTAAGGGATATCTAGCCGATCTGCTTTGCTTTGCTCTATTACGACTGTTGTACCTTCTTCTTCTTTAAACTCACAAATAGTGTCTTTTCTATCTATACTATCTAAATCGGTTATGGTTGCAAATATATAGTTGCCAGAGTGTAACTTAGGAGTCATGCCTTTAATTAATTTAGACAAATTGGTTTCTCCAGTCATTGTTTTGCTTTTTTATAGGTTATAAGAGATAGTAACGATACTATAGCCCAGGCGCCTTCTAAGAGGATAAAAGGAATATATTTTAGCAAAACAGATGCGAGGCATGCTAGTGTTGCCCCAATAAAATTAAGAAGTATATAGGATAGATCTTTATTTATTATTTTTTCGGTTACGTTAAGAAAATAAGCTAATAGGATCATAAATACCCCTGTAAAACCAATCCAGTCGATAGTATCCATAACTTGTTTATTTAGGCAAAAACCGATTAAAAGATTGCCAGTATTTATCTTTATAGATATCTGCCTGAATCTCTATTTGATTCGCGTATTTAGATTGAATATCGTTTATTATTTTTGATGGTTTTCTAAAATCCATACAAGCAAAATAAACTTCTCTTAGGTTATCTGCCGATTGTCGCCCAATATTTAAATAGCCATCAAAGTCTTTAAGTTCGTTCGTTACTTCATCTTCTATTTCGTTGAGAAGAGAAAAGGTTTCTTTATTGGGTAAACCATTATTTTCTTCTCCATCATATTTTATTTCCAAAACTACAATCCATGGGTGGGATGCTTTGGCATCCCAGTTTAATAAATCCATATTAATAATGGCAAATAACGGATACCCATTTTTTAAAGTTGCTTCTAACCCAGAGTAATTATCGTTTTCGGTATTATATCGAATACCGTCATATTTTTCGACAAATTCTTTTTCTCTCCAGATTAAAAAATCTTTTAATTTCTGTAGCGGAATTAATTCTTTTTCGGCATTTGCAGTAGCAATAACTTTTAAATTATCAATGGTAACCGCAGATTTTAATTCTCCTAAGGAGTTATCCAAAAAAATATAAACACCGTTTGTAATGGCATCTTCATTGTCGTTATTAAAATCTTCATGCACTATGGTGATGTCGATTTCGTCTGGAAATTCTTTATAATCATTAGAGTAAAACTGCATCTTTTGTGCATTAAACTGATACCCATTCATTTCGATAGTGTTGTTAAAATCTGATGGAGGTTTTAATGCGGTAAATCTCCATCTATCTATTTTTGGAGCAGCAGCAACCAGTTCTTCCACAAAAACAATATTTTTTATAACTCCGTCTGCAGTAATAATAAGCTCTGCAGTATGATCATTATACATTCCTGCCAGAAACCAAAAGCCATCTTTTAGTTCATCGAGCTTAGGCGCCATTACATCAAAAAAGAGTTTAGGAATATCTTTGTGTTCCTGGACGACTTTAAAAAAAGTACTTTCGTTTTTCTCAAACCAATTCCAGAAATCAGAGTACGAATTAATTCGGGTATTTTTTTTTGTAAATAAGGATTTTAAAAAACTTGCCATTAGTCTTTATTGTTATATATACCGGTTTTACAGTGAAATTGATATTAGTTTATTTGTTATGTTTAAAAAACAGAACTGGATTTGTTGTAATAACAGGGGCTAAAATACTTATATTTATTGCATTTGTAGAAGATTGTTTTACTAAATAAAGGAAAGTATATCTTGGGTTTACCTAAGATAAGTTGACTTGTTTTAGGATGAGGCTGGTGTAAGCAATACCACTATATTTTTATAAAAAAACCTTGCCAAAAACTTCTGGCAAGGTTTGTAATGTATGTAGCGTGTTCTTATTTTTTAGGTTCTAAGATACTAGTAATACGTTCTGTAACATCTTGCAGGTGGTATTTGGTCATCGTATTAGAGCTTCTATTTATAGCACTTTTTACGTCTCTACGTAGGGTGTTTAATTCTGCTCGTACTACCGCTCTTATATCACTTTGGGAGGCATTTACATCGGTGCGTACTACATAACGTCTCATTTCTTCTGGTATTTTAGGTTGCTCTTTAGTCATTAAAAATTGCATCTTATCTATATACGCTCGTTGTAAATTACGACGATATACATCTATAGCTTTACCACGAGGTAGTTCTGCCCATATTCCTGATCGCAACTCGGTCATCATATTTAATAGGGTATATGCTTCTTTTTTGTGTAAAGCTTCGTTCTCAATCAATCTTGCCATTTTACCATGATCTAATAAATTGTCTAAAGTTCTTACTTGGGTATTACGAATACGCTCTACATTTCCTGAAGATTCTATCTTATCAAAAATATTTTTATCTAATAACCAATATGGAGTGGTAAATAGTTGCTCCTGTAAAAACTGCATAGCACGTTTTTGGTTGGTTTTAGTAACATGAGAGTATACTGCCCCTTCTTGGTCATAAGTTTTATAATGCTCGTATACTCCTCCAATATTAGCAGATACATGCCCCATATATCGGTTGTATTGCCCCAATACTTGTTGGTACATGGTATTTAGATCCTCATAATTTTTACCATCTTCGGCAGTCCATTGTATTAAATTAGGAACAATTCTTTGTAAGTTTTTAATTCCATAGTTGCTGGCTTTTACAGCATCGTCTCCAAGGTCTTCGGTTTGAGAACTAGGATCGATAACGCCAAATTGTTGTTTTCCAAATCTATACATAGGGTCGTTTTGGTGTTTTAATATCCAACTATCTAATGTTTTCTTTTCTTCTTCTGCAGTTTTGTCCAAAATAGGTTTGTATCCCCATTGTATTGCATAGGTATCATAAATACCAATATTAGGCATCAGTGCTACATCACCATCTCCTGGTTGTGCTATATAATTAAAACGGGCATAATCCATAATAGAAGGAGCAGTGCCATATTTTTTGGTAAATACAGGATCCCTAAGAGACTCTACAGGATAAGCAACACTGCTACCCATATTGTGAGGTAATCCTAGTGTGTGTCCTACCTCATGTGCAGATACAAACCTAATTAGTCTGCCCATTACTTCGTCTTTAAAAGCTACATTTTGGGCTTCGGGATTAATTGCAGCGGTTTGTACAAAGTACCAATTACGCAGAAGTGTCATTACATTATGATACCAATTGATATCACTTTCTAATATTTCGCCTGATCTTGGATCGCTTACATGAGGTCCATTAGCATTAGGAATAGGAGATGCCAAGTATCGTACTACAGAGTATCGTGCATCTTCGGGACTCCAATCCGGATCCTCTTCTGGGGATGGCGGATCTTTGGTTATAATAGCATTTTTAAATCCTGCATGCTCAAAAGCAACTTGCCAATCTTCGATTCCTTGTTTTATATATTTTATCCATTTTTTTGGGGTGGCACGATCGATATAATATACGATTTGTTTTTTTGGAGTCACGAGCTCTCCACGTTTAAATTTTTCGATATCTTCATCTCGTATTTCAAGTCTCCATCGATCCAGATATTGTACTGTTTTACTTTCTTGTGCTTCCAGACCATAGTCTACTTGTCCACGAGCAAACCACCCAACCCGTTGGTCGAAGTAACGACGCTTCATAGGAGTTTTAGGTAGTAAAATCATAGAGTTACTCATTTCTAAGGAGATAGAGCCTGTGCTTGCGTTAGAAGGGGGTTCTGCTGCATTGTATGTTTTTACATGGCGTGCTTCGATATTTAATGGATAACTCTTAATAGTATCGATATAAGATCTGCTATCCTCTAGTTTAGATATCTTATATTGTTTACGTTGCCTGTCGGGTAATCCTAAAGCTTTAACATCGGTTTTATATAGCCCGGTAACTTCGATTACAGTAGCATTATTATTGTTGTTTGTAGTATCTTTATGAAAAGCTTGTATAGGAAAAGCGTATAATATAGGTTCGAAATTAGAGTTTTCTACAGCTTCGTGAACTGGCAAAGAATCAGATGCATATACTTGATGCGATACTACACGTAGTAATATTTGTTTGTTTTTTCGTTGCCACCGTAATACTTGAGTATTTTGTTTTCCTCCTCCAAACCCAATACCTTTTGCAGTTTTTGCAATACGGGTTACCATCAGCATTTCTCTGTTTAAGAGTGAATCCGGAATTTCATAATAATATTTGTCTTCCAAAGAGTGTAGGGTAAACAGACCTTGGTCTGTTTTAGCTTCTTTGGTAATAACCTCACTATATGGTTTTATCGTATCTTTTTTTTGATCTGTTTTTTTTACTTTTGTTGCTATTTTTTTTTCTTTACTAGAGTGAAGAATAGAGCAATTAGAAGTAGTGATTAAAACTATAAACAGTAATAATCTAAATGTATTTTTTAACATGCGATAATTTTTAATTCGCGGAAGGTAGGAAAATAAGAAAAGTATTTATGTGAAAGTAAGGTTAAAGGTGCATACAGGTAGCCTGTATCAAGAATAATTTATTTTAAAAAAATAGTATTATCATTATAAAACAAAACCCCTCTATCCTATAATTTAGATAGAGAGGTCGTTCCAATTCCCTTTTTTTGGTTTTCGTGTTTTTTATGTTTACTAATCGTAGTATTATCTACTATAATAAGAGGGTTGTATTAGTATAAACGATACCGATATGTATTAAAATTAGTTTGTTTTTAGTCGTTTTCTGGCGACATAAATTTGTAGATAAGCCCTGCAAAGATTGCTCCTATAATTGGGGCAACCCAAAATAGCCATAGTTGCTCTATTGCCCAGCCACCTGCAAATATTGCTTGGCTTGTGCTTCTTGCCGGGTTTACAGAGGTGTTGGTTACTGGTATACTTATTAAATGTATAAGGGTTAAACCTAGTCCTATTGCCAATCCAGCAAAGCCTTTTGGTGCTTTAGAGTGTGTTGCACCCAGAATAATGATCAAAAACATAAAGGTCATTACTATTTCTGTTACCAGAGCCGATAGCATATTATAGCCTCCCGGAGAGTGTTCTGCATATCCATTGGCAGCAAATCCGCCAACTTCAAACCCTGATTTTCCAGTAGCGATAAGATATAATATCCCTGCACCAGCAATACCACCAAGTACTTGAGCAGCAATATAAGGAAGCAGCTCTTTTTTGTCAAAACGACCGCCTATCCATAATCCTATAGATACTGCCGGATTAAGATGACAGCCTGAAATGTGCCCGATAGCATACGCCATAGTTACCACAGTTAGACCAAAGGCAAGCGATACCCCTGCAAATCCAATTCCTAATTCGGGATATGCCGCTGCCAGTACAGCGCTTCCACATCCTCCTAATACCAACCATAAGGTTCCGATAAATTCTGTAATTAATTTTTTCATGTTTAGTTACTTAATATAATTTATTGTTAATAATGGTGGGTATGCTGATTACTAAAGTAAGTATATTTTGTTTTATTACCGCTAAAATACATCTACCTTTTTTTATATTTTTATGGTAATCCGTATACTAAATAAAAAATTTGTATATCTGCAACCGACCTGTATATGGTATGTACGGGATATAATCCCTTTTGTTATGCGAGACCCTTTGTAGAATTAGTAGTTACCAAATCTAAGGTGGTTTTATAGAGATCAGTATCAAAAATTTTGGATTTTATCCAAGCATAAAAACTCATGTCAAAAATGTCTTCTTCTTGTGATGTAGAGGTAGTAAGTGTTTGTAGTGTTGTGCCTTTAAAAGCTTTGCTAGTCGCTACCTCTGGCTTATTATAATAGGTGATAGCTAGTTTTAAAAAAGAAAGTACCCGCGTATCTTCATTATTCTTTAAATACAACCCATGTTTTTTCTTAAAACTGGCTATTCTGGATTCTACCACTTCGATATGATCCAGCTCGATGTGTAATAGGATTTCAATCAGGTTTTTTTTAATTACCCAGGCAATACCTGCTTTTTCGGTATACCAAATATCACTATGGTAAAAATCATTAATAGTATTTAGGGCTTCTTTAAATTGTTGTTGCTGAAAATAGAATACAATAAGACCTAATTTAAGATCTAAAACATAAGAAATCTGGTCTTTATGTTTGTCATAATCAAAAGCATCCAGCATTGCAATAGCTTTTTTTGCTTTCCCCGTATAGTTAAGGTTAAGGGATAGCAAAAGAGTGTGTTGCGGGTAAAACTGCTTGTAGTATTTTTGTTGGTGTTTTTGCATTTGCTCTTGCATAGTCTGCAAATACAGCATAGAGACTTTAAAATTCTTATTTCTAAAATAAGAATTGGCTACATAATATAAGATCTGAATATGATAAAACAAGTGTTTGTCTATTAGGTTTTCTTTATTTTCGATTTGCTTATAGGTCTCTTCTACAAATGGTAAAATAGTATGATAATCTCTGGTAACATAAGCTGTTTTATTAGTGATTTCTAGTATTTTGAACAGAGATCTAAAGGTGAAATCCTGAGTGATGGATAACCCGAATTTAGACAAGGTGTTTTTAATAATAGGTACGACATCCTTTCTTTGTTGTATAAGCTCATGTTGTACCGTAGCATAAAACAAGTTTAAGTTTTCTTCTTGCTGTAAAGATTTTTTATTGTTTTTAAAATGAATAAGCAAGGTGTCTAAAGAGGCAGAAGGATTAAGATGTGTGTACTGGATCTGGGTATAATAGATTTCATTAAGAATGCTAAAAAGAGCATAAGTTTTTGCTTTTTGCTCTGCTTTTTTTATTGTTTTAAATGCAATTTTGTATTGTTTTTGCTCAAAAAAAATTCTACTAACTCTTAGTAATTTTATGGCTTCCATTTCTTCAGAAGTTTCCTCTTCAAAACTTTTATAAGCTATAAAATCAATTAAAGCATCGTGTAGTCTTTTGCATAAAGCGTGGTATGCTCCTTTAGCTTTTTTACCATAAATAAGAACATCCAAATCTTTATATGTAGAATTGCTGTCTAAAAGTTTAAATAATTCTATGTTTTTGGTGTCATTCCTTTTGTTTTTTTGGCGCAACAAAGTTATAAAGCGTCGCTTTTCTTCATTAGATAAGGTGTGGATAATAGAAGATAGCATATATTATATAGTAAGTATTTTGTGTATAAAAGTACTATTTTTGTTTGTATATATAGTTTTTTTTAAAAAATATATCGTAAGTTTTTTTGTAAAGTAGAATTTTATATCCAAGCAGATCATCGCACATTTGTCTTGTTAAAATAAACAATTGAATAATCATCAAAATCAATTATTATGAATTACAAGTTTAATGAAGATGTATCTGAGAATACTATCGAAAATGTTACAAAAAAAGAAAAGAAAGTATACGATCAAAAGCCTACACCAGCATTTATATCTGCATCCTGGGCAGCACTTTTTATAGGGATGATATCCTATTGTATCGGGTTATGGAATGCAGGAATGCTTCTTAATGAAAAAGGATATTATTTTACAATCCTGCTATTTGGATTATTCTCTGCAGTATCTGTACAAAAAAGTGTGCGAGACAGATTAGAAGACATACCCGTTACCGATATGTATTATGGTATTAGCTGGTTTACCACACTTACTTCCATCTTGCTATTGATCATTGGTTTATGGAACGCAGATCTGGAACTTAGTGAAAAAGGATTTTACGGAATGTCATTTGCCTTAAGCTTATTTGCTGCTATTGCAGTACAAAAAAATACCAGAGATAAAAAGTTTATTGAAAACAGTAAAAAGTAATCAAAAGAAGGGACCTAAAGGGGGCTTGGGGTCTCTTGTTTTGATGATTAGAAAAGGCAGCCGTAAAGTTGCGGTTGCCTTTTTGTATTAACCATAAAAGATAGGAGAGATGAAAAAAATATTATTTATTATCAATGCATTAGCTTTTGCAATCACCTTGGGATGTTACATAACAATGGGAGAAATAGGAGGACTGTATATTCAGATTTTTCTTGGTTGGATTCAGGTTAGTATTGGATTGGGGTTTTTTATTCGATGGGAAAAACATAGTAGAACCATAAAAAAGAATGTTCTAACGTATTGGAGTATTGTATTGCTATATGGTGCTTTGTTTTTGTTAGTGGTTGATAAAATCCATGTTCATGAGGATGTAGAATTAGTTTTTTTAACAATCGTACCTATGGGCATAGCGGTATATTCTGTAGGTATTACCTATCTAAATATGAGTAGTAAAAGAGTTCAGAATACTACCCGTATTTCTATAGGTACCATACAAAAAGAAGCGTAAAATGAGTAAAGAGCTGATTTATACCATTATTTATGAGTATTCCTGGATGCAGCTTTATTGGCTTGCTTTTTTCTATTTTTTTGTTTTGTATTATGGTATAGCACCTGTATTTAGCAGAGTATGTATATGGTTGGAGAGTAAAGGAATGGTGTATAAAATCCTTAAAAAAGAAGCTACAAAAAAACAAATGAAAACAGAGAAACTACATTCTCTAAAATCGATTTTTGTTTTTGGGTTTTCGGTACTGCCAATAGTGTATTTAATAAGGTTAAATAGTATCGTGTTACTTCAGGATACGTTATTGAATGCCGTATTAGGGATACTGTTACTAACTATATGGAACGAAATCCACTTTTTTGTGGTGCATCGAATAATGCATCTTCCATTTTTTATGAAGACTGTGCATAAAACACATCATAAATCTATCGTCCCAACAGTATATTCTGTGTTTAGTTTTCATTGGTTTGAAGCTTTATTGTTAAGCACAGTTCCTGTTACGATATTTCCGTTTGTGCCATTTTCGCCAATAGCTGTTTTTCTATATCCTTTGGTAAGCATATTATTAAACTATTCTGGACATTGTAATTACAGATTTGGAAAAGGAAAAGGAGCGGACTGGAAATTATTTGGTACCCGACACAATGCACATCACAGTGAGTTTAAAAAAAGCTATGGATTTGCATCGCATGTCTTAGATAAATTAAGTAGTAAAATAAGCCATCAGTGGCAATCAAAAAAATAAAAAGATGAAACAAGCCATAACAAAATTTTTGATACACACAGAAAATGATTATTGGCGAGTTCCATGTGACCTCTAAAACAATAATATAAACAAATGAAAAATGTATATATAACAAGTTCTGGTACCTATTTGCCAAACAAACCAATATCGAATGATAAAATTGAAGAGTATTTAGGGAAGATTAACGGACAAAAAAGTACCGTAAAGGAACGTATTTTAAAGCAAAACGGAATTAAACAGCGTTATTTTGCCATGAATATGAAGCAAGAAAGCACACACTCTAATGCACAACTCGCAGTAAAGGCTATCGAGCAAGCTATGAGCAAAAGCACGCTTAGTAATAAAGAGATAGAATTATTATCGGCAGGAACGACTCAAGGAGATTTGCCTGTTCCTGGATTTGCAAGTATGATACATGGTGGACTGGATTGGGGAACTTGTGAAGTAGCAAGTTTTCAGAGTGTATGTGCCAGTAGTATGATGGCTTTAAAAAACGCGTATGTGCAAATAAAAGGAGAAGAAAAACAAAATGCAGTTTGTGTAGGAAGCGAATTTGCCAGCAGGCTTTTTAAAGCATCCAGATTTGAAACTCAAAAGATCAAATCCGTTCCTTTTGATACCGAATTTTTAAGATGGATGCTATCGGATGGGGCAGGAGCATTGGTATTAGAAAACAAAAAGAGTACAAAGGGAATATCTTTAAAGATAGAATGGATAGATATTAAATCGCACGCTAATACTTTTCCTGTATGCATGTATACTGGTAAAAATGATAATAAAAATGAATCTGAACAGACTTGGTTGGATTATCCTGATTATGAATCAGCATCAAAGGCAGGAGCCATAAATCTGAAACAAGATGTTAGATTACTTACCAAGGTTGTGCAAACCGGGGTAGGGCATTACTTTGAACTAATTGATAAAGGAAGGATTACCCCAAAAGATATCGATTGGTTATGTTGTCATTATTCTTCAGAATATTTTAAAAAACCTATTAAAGATCTTATGGAAAAAGGAGGTGGAGAAATTTCAGAAGAAAAATGGTTTAGTAACCTTACCAGTAAAGGAAATACAGGTGCGGCATCGATTTTTATAATGTTAGAAGAGCTAATGTATTCTGGTAAATTAAAAGAAGGACAATCTATACTGTGTATGGTTCCTGAAAGTGGTCGGTTTATTACTTCGTTTATGAAGCTTACCGTTGTTGGAGGGCATGATGAAACCAGCAAAGGATACCCAATTAGAAAAATTGAAGCCCTGGGATTAAATATCAATTCTGATGAGGTATCGCAATGGTTGGTTAGAAACCTATCCAGGGTTTGGATAGATTTTGAAAGTAATTTGTTAAAAGTGCCTATAGTAAAAAAGATACATCATAAAACATTGCGATTAGAAGACTATAAGTTGCTTTTAACAGATTTAAGACAACAAGTAATTGATGGATCACAGTGGATATCACGAGCAGCCTCTAATATTGATATCGAATTATTTGATCTGCGCTCTGCTTTTATAAAACATACGGCAGCAGAGCATAAAGATTACCAAATGTTAGAACAAAACTTTGAAAACCTTGGAGAGGATATCTCAAAAATACATTCTGGAGAAAAAAATATTGGTAGTCAGGCACTTTCTTCCTTTATGTTTCAACAAGCTAGTAAACCAAACCCTATAGATCTTTTGGGAGCAATGTTTATTATAGAAGGTATTGGCAAAAGGCTTGCTGCATATTGGGGAGCAATGATTAAAGACCAACTAGGTTTAAAGGATGATCAGGTTTCTTTTTTTACATACCATGGTATTGCAGACGAAAAACATTTCGAAAATTTAGAAAAAGCACTAAACCATCCTTTAATGCATATGGATTTGGCTAAAAAAATAGTAAAAACCGCAAAAACAACAGCACTTTTATACGAGATGCAATTAAAAGAGCTGGGTAATTATTAATCTATACAGTAAACCGATGAAAAAAGATATATTTAATATAGCAACACACGATAGTAGAGACCCTAACCCATGGTTAGCTCTGTATCTGGATAACAGTATCCCTATTAATGATACTACCAAGAGAGCTTTGATGCTGGATAATGACTCCAGATCTGCAAGGTATTTACAGCCATTATTGGTTTTTTGGTCAAAAATCACCATGTTTTTTATTCATGTACTAAAATTTTTTTTTCCAAAGTTGTTTAACTCGTCCAGATTTTTACATATTATTTTAGCGTGGGGACTTAAACATTTTGTAAGCCCAAATGCAAATTTGCTAATATTCAGGCATTTTCATGTAGGGAGCGAAATTTTACAATTTATAGCAGGAAATATTAAAGGAGTTAACGTAAAAATAAGCCCGTTAAAACCAAAAGATTTTAAGGATGTAAAAGACGATTTGTTTCTTAATCACGACCTTAATTTATTCAATTTTGTCATTAATTTAAACAAGGAGTTAAAGAAACAAGGAGCTATCATTGGTCATATTGAAGAGTTAAATACGACAATGATTTCTGAAGATCAATTTGATCATATTAAATTTCCAGATAAATGGACGAACATTCTGGATTTAAGATCTGCTATCGAACTTTTCACCCCTTTTTATCAGCTTTTTTTAACAGCAAATGATTTTGTTAGAGCTTCTAACTCTTTACAATTAGATGAAACCATTGCGATTTATGTTTCTCAAATATTAGGAACACCCGGGCATTTGGGATTAGTAAACAATAAGCATCCTATGGTGCCAAGAACTACATATTCTGCTGCATATAATCTGGTATTACATGGTTTAGCAGCAGAAACCTTACATGAGATTTTAGTTACCATTAAAAAAAAGAATACTAGTGATGGGATTATGGTTCCTAAAAAAGGATAGTTACGATAGATAGATGGTAAGTCTGTTTTAGAAAATGTTTGGTTTTGCGTGCAAATTAGTTTTATAAAAAGAGGGTGTCTGAAAATTTTTAGACACCCTCTTTTTATAAATTATTATATGCTTAGCAAGATAATCAGGAAATAATTGTTTTGCTATGGTAAATATTTAGAAGTGGTTTAAACTTTTTTGATTCTGGCGAAAAATAGTTGTTTTTTGATCCATTGAAGTGTTTTTTGCACTTCATAGCAGCGCTACGAAGTAAGAAAAAGACAAAAATGGAGTAAAAAAGAGCATTTTTATAGCGAATGGAAAAAAGTTTAAACCACTTCTTAGAATACAATTTACCAAGCTTCTTCAATTTTAATACGCTCTCCATTTCGATAAGAAGCAATAAATGCATTTTTAAATCCTAGTCGAACTATTTCTCTGCGAAAAACTTTAGCTTCTTCCAGAGTTTCAAAATTTCCTAAGGCATATTTATTATACCCTTCACTTTTAATTTCTTTAAAATTCACAAAGTTTTTAGAATACAGAGATAGATCTTTGCTTTCAAAAGCTCCAATTTGTACTGCGTATACTTTTTCTCCATTTAGAGACCCAGCAGATCCCGAGGTGTCTGTATTTTCTACTTCTTGATTCATAGAAAGACTCTGGATGGTTTCTGTTAACTCTGTTATCTTATTGTCTCGTTGGGTGATCTCTGAGGTATGCTTTTTTTGAGTAATCATATTGTCAGGAGTATTAAAATTCATGAAATATACCGTTCCGGCAACTCCTAATAATGCAAGAATACCTAATATGATGGTTGCTATTTTAAATTTTTGAGATTTTTCTTGTTCATCTTTTACAGCTTTGGTGCGCACATAATCTGCAGTACGTTTAGACTCTTCAGCTTTCTCTATTTGATCTTTATAATTCTGTAATTCTTCGTCTGTTATAAAAGGCATCGGATATGTATTTAGATCTTCAAATATAATTGATTCTATCAAAACTTCAACATTTTGTGTGTTTTAGCTATTTAAATAGTGGTAGGAGTGTTGAAATTAAAAAGAATGATACAAGCAATTGTTGATTGTTAAGATTTATTTAATCCATAGATAACGTTATCCTATAAAATGAAAAATACATTTGTACGGGGTAATATTTTGAATATTAATTATTGTTTGGATTTCCTGAAAATGAAAAGAACATTTTATTACAGTAAATCTAGAGGATAATTAAATTGCGTACTATAGAATTTATGGCAGATACTGCTAAGTCACAACAGTATGATATAAATACTATTGTTTAAGAAGGATATACAGTTATTGTTAAAATACAGTATTTGTATAGTTAGAATTGATTGAATTGTTTAAAGGGAGAAAACGTGATCTAAAGGATCACGTTTTCTATTTAATACCTTCAAGATCTTGTAAAAACCTTGAAGGTATTATACTATTTTATCGAATTCTTCTAAATAAAGCTATTCAGCAATTTCTACCATTAAATCCTCTTCGGTTTTAGTAACTTTTGCTAACCCTAGTTTAGAAAGACCTTTCATTCCCTTATCCCAGGCTTTATTACTTAATCCGCTTGCATTTTTAAGATTTGCCAGTGCTACGCTTTTTTCTTTTTTGAGGATGTCAAAAATTACTTTCTCATTTTGATTAAGCTCTACTGGCTTTTTCTCTGGTCGCATTTGCGGGAAGAAAAGGACTTCTTGTATAGATTGGTTGTTTGTCATAAACATAGCTAATCTATCAATACCTATTCCAATACCCGAAGTTGGAGGCATGCCATACTCTAATGCACGTAAGAAATCCTGATCTATAAACATAGCTTCATCGTCTCCTTTTTCAGATAACTGCAATTGATCCTCAAAACGTTCTCGTTGATCTATAGGATCATTTAGCTCTGTATATGCATTAGCAAGCTCTTTACCGTTTACCATTAATTCGAAACGCTCGGTAAGTCCTTCTTTAGAGCGGTGCTTTTTAGTAAGCGGGCTCATTTCTACAGGGTAATCGATAATAAAGGTTGGTTGGATATAATTTGCTTCACATTTCTCTCCAAAAATTTCATCAATCATTTTTCCAACCCCCATAGTTTCATCCACTTCGAGACCTAAATCTTTGGCTGCTTGTCGAATTTCGTCTTCACTTTTTTGATACAAATCGTATCCAGTATGTTCCTTAATGGCATCTAGAATACCAATACGTTTGTAAGGAGCTTTATAATTGATAGTATTGTTTCCAAATTGTACTTCAGAAGAACCATGCAGGTTCATTGCTACTTTTTCTAATAGTTTTTCTGTAGTGTCCATCATCCAGTGGTAATCTTTGTATGCTGCATACATTTCCATTACCGTAAATTCTGGATTATGCGTGCGATCCATACCCTCGTTCCTAAAGTCCTTTGCAAATTCATATACCCCATCAAATCCTCCTACAATTAGACGTTTTAAATATAACTCATTGGCTATACGTAGATATAATGGAATATCTAAAGCATTATGGTGTGTCATAAACGGACGTGCGGCTGCACCACCTGGTATTGGTTGCAGAATAGGTGTTTCTACTTCTAAAAATCCCATTTCGTTATAAAAATTACGAATGGTATTTACAATTTGTGTACGTTTAATAAAAGTATCTTTAACTTTAGGGTTAACGACAAGATCTGCATAACGCTGGCGATATCGCAATTCTGGATCATTAAATTCATCATGTATGTTTCCGTCTTTATCTGTTTTAGGAAGAGGAAGTGGCTTTAGAGATTTGCTAAGTAATGTAAAGTTTTTTACTAATACTGTTTTTTCTCCTACTTTGGTTGTAAAAAGATCTCCTTCAATACCTATAAAATCTCCTATATCTAAAAGTTTTTTATAGACTTCGTTGTATTTAACTTTATCCTCACCAGGGCAAATTTCATCTCTGTTAAAATAAACTTGTATACGTCCGTCACTATCTTGTAACTCAGCAAAAGAAGCACTGCCTTGTATTCGTCTGGACATTAATCTACCGGCAATAACGACTTTTTTACCATCTTCAAACTTGTTTTTTATCTGTTTCGAGGTATGGTTAACCGGGTATAAAGGTGCCGGATAAGGATCGATACCTAGATTACGCAAAGCGCTTAATTTCTCTCGTCTTACAAGTTCTTGTTCTGATAGTTGCATAAATTCGTCATTTTAAAGGCACAAAAATAGCCTATTTGAAGAATTTAAAGAAAAGTCTGCTTAAAAACTTTTACTCTGGATTAGATGTCCTACTTAATTCGTTAATTTTATTTTGTATTTCTTCATTATTGGTAAATTCTAATGATTTTTTGTAGTACTGGATTGCGTTGGTATTATCTTTTAGATAAAGATATTTGTTGGCAAGATTTATATAGGTTTTGGCTTCTTCAGGAAAAAGAGCTGTATTAAATTTTAATATTTCGATAGCTTCTTCTTTTTGATGCCCATAAAAAAGTACACTTGCATAGGTGTTTAGTTCGTATAAACTTTCTGCTTTGTCTTTAAATTGTTTTATAAGTTTTTTGGTGTTTTTGGAGATATACGAAATTCCTTTTTCAACCAGTATCTCATTCATTAAAGTTACCGAACTGTATTTTGGAGTATAGTTTTTAGTAAGTAAAGCAAGTATATCTTCTTCTATAGTTTGCAGGGGAGATTCTACAATGCGATTAACTTCTCTACCGTTTTTGTAAAAAATAAAAGTAGGTACTCTGTGAATGGTAAGCCCTTCGTGTTCTCCACCAGGGCTTTGCTTATAAGTTTCCTTGTTTCGGTCTACAGCTATAGTGGTTAATCGATCTAATGAGAAATTACTTTTTTCAAGAACTTTATAAAAACGAGGTACTTCTCGTTTGCTATCCCCACACCATGTACCCATAAAAAGAGTGATAGTATAGTTGTTTAATAAAGATTTTAAAGAATCAATTTTGCTTGGTTCTGGGGTGTACTCTTCATAGTTTTTTAAAAACCATTCTTGATAGGGCTCTTGTATAAGTGCGGATTTATTTATTTTTCCTAAAAGCATAGGAGGGCTTGTTCCTTCTTTAACCTCAAGATTGAAAGATTGAGAATAGAGCGTACTTGCATATAAAATAAAGGATATAGAAAGGTATAGAATTGTTTTCATTGTATGAGTTTTATATTTATGATAAAGACATAAGTTCCTCAAGGCATGCTTTTGAAGACAAAATATATGTTTTCAAAAGTATGCCTAGCGAACTTTTTATGTGGTTATTGGTAGTGTTTTCTAAAAGATAATGAGCAGGATGGTTTTTTTACTTGCTGATAGGTACACCACTCATATTAACTTTTGTTTTTGGTGTAACCATAGCTTTTATTTTAAGAGTTTCGGTGCCATTTTGTGTATTAGCGGTTATGGTGACTTGCTTGGTTTGCATGTTTGGCTTGCCATTAGAATTAAACGTCACCAGTAATTCTGCTGTTGCGCCAGGAGATACAGGTTCTTTGGGCCATTTAGAAACAGTACACCCGCAGCTTCCTTTTGCACTAATAATAACCAAAGGGGTAGTGCCTGTATTAGTAAAAGTAAATTTATGTTCTACAATGTCTCCCTCGTTGATTGTGCCAAAATCATGAGTGGTTTCTGTAAAAGTCATAATAGGAAAACTTGCAGGTCTTACGTCCTTACTTGCAGTAATTTCAGAGGTATGAAGAGCTGCTTTTTTAGTATCGGTATCTTTACAGGATATAAAAGATAATACCAATGCACTTGTTAGAATTAGAATAGAGTTTTTCATTTTGTTTGTTTTTGAATTAGAGTTTCAAAAATCAAAATATAGGCTGATAAAATCTATAACAATGGGGTCGAAAAGGGGACTAGACCCCAGGTGGAATTATTTTTTATTACTGTTATACAGAGCTTTGACTTCGTCTCTGGAGCTAACATCTAGTTTTTTATACAGATTGTTTATATGGGTTTTTATAGTGCTAACGCTTACAAAAATCGAAGAAGCAATCTCTTTATTCGTTTTATCTTCTAGAATAAGGTCTAAAACTTTTTGTTCTTGTTGGGTTAAGTTTTTTCCAATAGTAAAAGATGCTTTTTGTTTTTTGCGATAGGTAATAACCTGAAATATATTATATGTAATAGAAATTCCTAATAATAGTAATAAAAATATAATCCAGTTTTTTTGTGAAGATGCTTGTTTTGGGTGAATCAAAAATTTATCCGAAGCTAATTCTGCTTTATATTGTTTGGTATAAGTACTGTTTGGATATTTTTTTTGTAACCGATCTAATAAATTATCATAATATGCATTTTGTTGTAAATCTTCGAGATAGTTTGCATACAGGTTATTTGCCTTTTCTGATAAAAATGTATACACATAAAGTTCTGTTAAGGGTTCATTTTGTTTTTTTGCAAATTGTTGTAAAGTAGTAAACCATTTTTTAGAATTTATTTTTCTGTTAGTTTCGCTTCTATACGAAGCAAAAGCAAAACGCATCTCATCTATGATAGAGTCGACTCGGATAAAAGCATTACTTTTTTCGTTGTTAGAAACAATTTTACAAAACATTTCATTATCAAAAGAAAAAGGTAAAGCAAGTGTATCGGTATTATTAGCAATAAAAAGAATTTCTTTACTGTGTGGGCAAAATCCGTTAAAATGAATCGGTTTTTTGTTGTTTTCTGTGCAATTTTCTATATGAATTCGATACATATGGTTTTGTGAAGGGAGATTATCTCCCGAAAAACTAAAATGCCCAACAGAATCGCTTGTCGTTTTTTGAATGATTTGTTCTGGATAAACTCCCGATAATTTTCTGTAATCCTCTATCATAGATAAATAGATGTCTCCCGACCAGTTTTCTTTATCTACAGACCCAGAAAACTGATATTGAGCAAATACTATTCTTGGGCAAGTGAATAGCAATAGATAGATAGTAAGGTATCGTAATTTCATATATTCGTAAAACTAGTTAAAAATATAGAAATTAATTTTAGCATAATATTGTAACATAATAAAATTGTTGTCTACATATAGGTATAACCTTTAATTTATTTTATACAAAAACATATGAGTATTTGGAGAGTTTTATTAGCTATTTTTTTTCCACCATTAGCTGTTTTAGATAAAGGCTGTGGTTCTGTCTTAATAGTTTTGTTGTTAACTATTTGTGGTTGGGTGCCAGGGGTTATAGCAGCATTGGTTATCCTTAATAATCCAAAATAAAGAAAAATTCACATAATGGGATACCTGTTATTAACATGGCACGAATTTAGTGAGATATTGTAAAAATCAATTTCTTATGGTTCTAAAATTCCTTATGTGTGTATTGGTAGTATTATTATTAGGCTGCTCTTCTGTAAAAAAATATAATGAGCAAATAAACGAGTTGCACAGTATTGAAGAAATACAGCAAGATATTGATTTTACATATCATAAATTGCAGAGACTTCATCCAGATTTATACTGGTATATTAGTAAAGACTCTCTGGATAAAAAGATAAGTACTTTAAAGCGGAGTATAAAAGCTCCTATTTCTAGCATTGAATTTTACAAACGCTTGGCCCCAGTAGTGGCAAGTATACGACAGGGACATACCGCTATTTATTCTCCTAGAAAAAAGCAATCCAAAAAAGAGAAAAAAATTAAAGGTAAAAGAAGTTACGGGTTTAAATCTCTAGCTTTTGAAGGACAGGGAGATAAAGTTTTTATTAAGAAAAATTATGATAAGGATAGTACTTTGGTCGTTGGGTCTGAGGTATTGAGTGTAGATAACGAAAAAACAAATGACTTATTAACTTCTTTTAAAAAACTGTATACAGGAGACGGGTATAATACTACCTTTATTCCTAAATATGCCAGCTCTAATTTTGGCTCTTTATATGCCAGAACCCATGAACAAAAAGATAGTTTATTGGTAACTTTAAAAACCGGGGATAGCATATACTCTCGTTATGTATATGCTAGCTATAGTAAAGAAAATATGGCTTTAAAAAAAGACACAGTTACACTTCCTGCACAAAAAACAAGTAAGCAGGATAAACAAATAGCCAGAAAAAAGAATAAGCAAATTCGTAAACATAAAGATAAATATGGCTATGATTCTTATAAAAAAGAGTATAACAGAAATTTTGAGTTTATAACATCAGATACTACCGCTACTGTTGCTTATATGAAGATTAGGAGTTTTACAAAAGGAGGTTATAAAGATTTTTATAAAGAAAGTTTTTCAAAAATAGATTCTGCAAAATGCCAAAACTTGGTACTGGATTTAAGAGGTAATCTAGGGGGTAGATTGTCTGAAATTGATGAGCTCTACTCATATATAACAGATAAAGAATATGTATTTATAGAAAAAGCGAAGATGACTAAACGCATGAGTTTTTTGTATCCTTTGTTTCACGCAAAATCCTGGATAGGAAAAACCGGAGCGGTACTGTTTTCTCCTTTGTTAACCACATACCAATTGTTTAAAGTTAAAAAAGAAAACGGAAGCCCTTATTTTAAATTCAAATATAGTAAACCTCGAGATCCAAAACCTAATACTTATACTGGTAAGATATATGTTTTAATAAATGGAGAAAGTTTTTCTGCAAGTAGTATTTTATCTACACATTTAAAAGCAACCAAACGAGCTACATTTATAGGAGAAGAAACTGGTGGAGCTTATAACGGAACTATAGCAGGTTTGTTTACTATACTCGAACTTCCTAATTCTAAAATAAATATGCGTCTTGGTCTTATGAAAATTAATGCCCCTTATACAGTTCAACCAGATGGATTTGGGATACTTCCAGATATATATATTCAATCTAAAAGAGATAAAGACCAGGAACTAAACTGGGTTTTGCAAAATTTAAAAAAAGAAAGGTAAAATATGTGTTATAATCACTAAAGTGTTTTTTTAAATAGAAAAAGGACATTGTTTACTCTTTTTTATCCTTGTATCTTTGCTACTCTTTATATAGTTATGAATAAAAAAATTCAATTTCAGGATATTGGTAGTAAAGATTTTAAGGAAACCTGGGAGTATCAGGAAGGTCTTTTTAAGGGTATTTTAGATATAAAAATAAAAAACCGAAGAGAAGATGCTGGCTTAGAAACACCTAATTACTTTCTTTTTGTAGAACATCCACATGTATATACGTTAGGTAAAAGTGGGGATATTAGTAATCTTTTGTTGTCTGAAGAACAGCTTAAAGAAAAAGAAGCTACTTTTTATAAAATTAATAGAGGAGGGGATATTACCTATCATGGTCCTGGGCAAATTGTAGGATATCCCATTCTGGATCTTGATAACTTCTTTACCGATATACATAAGTATTTGCGTTTTTTAGAAGAGATGGTGATTCTTACTTTAGCAGAATATAATATTAATGCAACCAGAAGCGATGGTGAAACCGGAGTATGGTTAGATGTAGGAACTCCATTTGCACGTAAAATTTGTGCTATGGGAGTTCGTGCCAGTCGTTGGGTAACAATGCACGGATTTGCATTAAATGTAAACGCTGATTTGGGATATTTTGATCATATTATCCCGTGTGGAATAAAAGGAAAAGCAGTTACCTCGCTTCAGGTAGAATTGGGGCTTGAAAAAGTAAACGAAGAAGAGGTGAAGAAAAAGTTATTAAAGCATTTTAAAACGCTTTTTGAGGCAGAGTTTTTATAAAAAGCCTATTATTTATCGTATTTATTTTTATACTAAAAGAAGAAATAACAGGTTGTATGTATTAACCTTCTGTCCTTGTTATGTAAAAGGATGAAGATTAAACATAATATTTCCATAAATGAAAATTTATATTTTACTTAGTTCTTTAATCCTTTCCGTAGCCTGCAAAACTTCTACAGTAATAAATAGCTCGGATACTATAGGGATAACTTCAGAAATCGAAAAAAATAACGACAACTGCCCTAAAGATGGGGAATGCAGTATAAAATTGCATCAAGATGCATTTATACTACTTAAACAAGACACTCCAAATACGTATTATCCTACCATTGAAAAAGGAGAAAAAATAGTAGTAGTATTTGAATTTTTAATAAAAGGACCAGAAGGTACTGCAGATGGAGATTATTCTGAGACAATACATTTTGAAATAGATAAGGATGCTAAAAACCTTGCTATAAGTGGAGAAAAACTAAAACAAGTAAACTTAATTTTTGGAAAACATTGTTTTTGTAGGGGGGAAGCGGGATATTATAAAATCAAAGAAGGTAATTTAAGTGTTCATAGATCAAAGGATAATATTACTATAGATTTATCTTTTAAACTAAACGATGTTTCTCATAAAATAAATCAAATTAAAAAGGTAATAAAAATTTGATACTGTTTACACTTTGAACTTACCATGATAAAATTCTCTTTCCGTGTATCTTTCAAATAAAGCCCAACCATAGATATACTTGGACTTACCTAAGTGCTATGCGAATCTTTCTTCTTTCCATAATCAAAAAATAGCTAATCTTTTTTTATGGTAAATTCAAAATATAATTGGTTTAATATCTTATTGAGGAATTGATTTTTCACTAGATATATTATAAAAAATAAGCGGCACATTTTAATATGCCGCTCATCTTTATTTAATTACAAATTATAAATACTATTTATTCTTTTACAAATTGAAAAGATTTGTATTTACCTTCTCCTTCTGGGTTAAGTTTTAAAATATATAATCCCGATGGTAATGAAGCTGTGCTAATTGTTTTAGAGGTTAGCTTACCACTCATAATTATTTTCCCAAGTAGATTAACAACTTGGTACGGAGTGTCTTTTTTAGAGATTACATTTAAAATATTTTCATTCCCTACCGGATTCGGGAATAAAGATATTTGTACAGGGTCTGTAGTAATAGTTTTATCTACGGTTACCATAGATCTGGCAGAAGGGTTTCCGATAGTAAAAGTTGTAGCTTCAGAAGCTCCAAAAGATCCTCCAGATGCTATTGTTGTTCCTTCAGATACAAGAGTATAAGATCCGTTACCATAAGAACAGCAAATACCATCACCATAACTATCATTAAGAGTAAAGGTGTAAGTGCCAGGATCTAAACATTCTGTAATAGCAAGTGTAGAACCATCTGGTTGTGTGCCGTATGTTCCTCCTGATGCTACTACCTGATTATTGCTGTTGGTAATTTGCCAGCTTGTTTCTTCTGGATAGTTGTCAAAATTAAGGGTTAATACAACATCTGTACAAGTCGTTTGTCCGCCACCTTCGGTAAGACGTACGTTGTCTATTGCCATATCACCTTGCCAAGTACTTCCTGTAATACCATTAAAACGAAGTTTTACAGTTGCTCCAAGGTATGCATTTAAATCTATGTCTTCAGATATCCAAGAGTTTCCTTGATTTCCTGATTTTGACCATACAGAGGTCCATGTAGCACCATTATCAGTACTAGCTTCTAAAGCTAAACTTCCCATGCTTGCAGCACCATACATATGATATTGAAATGTAAAGTTAGCAGCAGTTAGATTACTTAAATCAAAACAAGGTGAATTTAATATAGCTCTTTTTGTAGGGAAATTAGGAGAAGAAGACTCCATATATACATAATATGTTCCTTCTACAGCACTTGCAGGACCTGTATTGTTTGATGGGGTTCCATTTGCATCTACAGTCCAGTTAAAATCTTCGATAGTATCTTGTGTCCAAGAACCTAAAGTGTTTTCAAAACCTTCAGTATAAGGAAAAGAAGATACATCTGCAGTACAGGAATTACCACCAGAAGATGGTAATGTTGTAATGTTTACGGTATTACTAGCGTTAGAAACATTACCTGCAGCATCTTTAGCTTTTATACTAAAAGTATATGCTGTATTTGGAGACAAACCAGTAACTTGATATGAAGTAGCAGTAACGGTAGTAATTACAGTTGTTCCTCTATAAACATCGTATCCACTAACTCCTACGTTATCTGTTGAAGCATTCCAGCTAAGATCTGTAGTTGTTTGTGTCGTATTAGATGCAGCTAAACCAGTTGGAGCGGTTGGCGCTTGAGTATCTGTTTGTGATGCTGTAGTAACATTTACACTAGTACTAGCAGCAGATATATTACCTGCAGCATCTTTAGCTTTTATACTAAAATCATAAGATGTGTTAGAGGATAAACCAGTAACTTGATATGAGGTGTTGGATACTGTAGCGATTACGGTATTTCCTTGATATACATCATACCCAGTAACACCTATATTGTCTGTTGAAGCATTCCAGTTTAAATCTACAGAGCTTTGTGTTATATTAGAAGCAACTAGATTTGTAGGAACTGATGGTGCTTGCGTGTCTCCACCAGTACTCCCTGTAATGGTAAAGTTGGCATTAGATATGTCGTAGAAAATATGACCAGAACCTCTAACCATAATTCTATTTTGTGTTCCTGCAGCATTTGGTACAGTTATACTTTGAGAACCATCATTAGCAACAGCAGAGGCAATTGTTGTAGTATATGTGTTTCCTCCATCGGTAGATAGTAAAATATCCACATTGGCAGCATTAATTCCATTTGCTGTTGTTCCAGCTACACTCCAAGTAACGGTTTGAGTAGATCCAGCAGCCCAACTTACATTAGTATTAGGGGAATTTACTACAAAAGGTCCTGCAGCACCAGCTACAGTTATTCTGGTATCGTCACTAGCGCTACTTGCACCACCAGCAGCGTTATCTCTTACAGTAAGTCTAAAATTCATAGTTCTGCTCACAGAAGGAACGACCTCCCAAGTAGAAGATGTTTGACCTGCAATTACCGTTGGTAATGCTGGCATATATCTATCGGAAGATGCAGTAGGGTTTAAAGATCTAAAAGCTGGTCCGTTGGTAGATGTCGCAACAGGAGGCATAGTAGCTGGTTGTGCATCCATCTGCTCCCAGCAATATGTTAAGTTGTTTCCAGAATTAGCATCAGAACCATTACCTTTTAAAACAAAAGGAGTAGAAGCAGGAATAGTATAATCTTGCCCTGCATTTGCAGTTGGGGCAGCATTACCAGTATTGCTTTGTGCGCCACATCTACTATTTCCTTGAGAAATATTTTGCCACATTTCTTGTATGCTTATAGCATGAAAATATGCATCACTATTATTTTGTACATTAGGAGAACAGATACCTGCATATCCCATAATTGTAGACGCGCTTCCTGGTTCTACAGATGCACTAGATCTTTGGCAACTATTATTTTGAGTGTGATTTCCTCCATATTGATGTCCCATTTCATGCGCAACATAATCTACATCATAGGCATCTCCAATAGGACGAGCGCTACCAGTAATTCCTCTTGCTTTAGAATTTGTACAAGGAGACCTAAGTTGCGCTAAACCGCCACCACCAGTACTAAACGCATGTCCTATATCATAATTGGCAGAACCAATAACATTATCGCATACGGTTTGACTTTCGTTTATTAAAGAACCAGCATTACTATTACTTAAATTATCTGTGTTAGCATCTAAAAAAATAATATCTGTATTGTTGTTTACAAGAACCATTGTTAACGCTAAGTCTTTTTCGAAAATACCATTTACTCTTGTCATGGTAGTGTTTATAGCAGAAAGCACAGCTTCTTTCTTTACTTGATCAGATGCATTCGAGCTAATTCCTTGGTTATTTATATGAAACTGAGAATACTCTCCTGTACATGCAATCGCAAGTCTAAAGGTTCTTAATTTGCCATCATTTGCGTTTTTAGTTGCATTGCTTTTTTGGTTTGGTAAACTAGATTGTACACTCTCTTCTACCAAACATTCAAAACTATTGGGATCTGGAGGTAAATCAGATTTAGCATAAGAGATATAACTTTGCTTATCTTTTGTATATGGATCAATATAAATGGTAGAATGATTCCCAGAAGTTATCATTGCATGTAAACCAACTTTTGAAAAACTGAATCTTGCAAAAGATGTTGGATCATCGATACCGTAACCAACAAAAGATTTAATACTAGGAAATCTATTTGCTAAATCTTTGTCCAGAACAGAAGCTTCTAGAATTCTAAATTTCTTAAGTACTCCTTCGTTAGTAGGAAGCTCCATTATAATTCCAGAATTTTTTTGTTGCGTTCTGGATGGAGTACTTTCTAAAATAGAAGTTAATTCATTGGTGTTTAAAGTAAATAATTGATACTTGGTTGGAGTTGTTTTTCTAAACTCTTTAGGTTTTGTTTGAGCTTTCCCAGAAGGCATGGGACTCCATAGTTGTGCATTAATACCAATACTCGTCATTAAAAATGTGAGTACCAGTATTTTGTTAAAAATACTTGTTTTCATAATTGAGTTGAATTTGTGTTAGTAAATATGTATCATTAAGGGTTACAACTCAAAATGTTAAAGATTAGTATTTAGTATTATAAATTTAACATTTTTACAGAGATATGTTAATTAAAACATAAAGGATGTTAACGGTGTTTTTATTGTTTGGTAGGGGGTGCTTTTATTCAATAAAGCATAGGGTAATAGAATATAATACTTTAAATTATTATTATTAAAGCATAATAATAGAAAGAATATTTTGTTATGATAATTTCAGAGCGATAAATTACATAGTTTTTTATAAAAAAAATAATTTTATTGTTTTTGGAAGCAAAAAAACATTTAAATTAATACAAAATTCTTGTAAAGGACTTACATTTCATGATCTAATTGATTTGATAGATTAAAATACTATTTTCTTCTCCCTGAACAACAAATTCTAAATTAGAATCTTTATCTATATTTCCTATGCTTAAGACCGAATTTCCATACACAGGAAAATTTGGAAATAGCTCTCCGTTACTGTCGTACAAATACACTTTTTTAGCTTGTATGTCAGTAATTGTAATATAGATCTTATCCTTAATAAAATATAGTTTTGGTTCTGTATATACGCCAAAATCCAATTCTATAGCTTTGCCTTTTATAGTGAGTTTGTTTTCAGAAAAAGTTACTAGTGTTTTGTTAGTAGCAATCATTTGATTTTTTTCCTGTAAGCCCTGATTTTGTTTTACAGAAGAACCGTCATTTTGTATCTGAATTAAATCCCCACCTTTTGTAGTAGATGTAATTCTGTCTAGGTATGAGTACCATTCGTTTTTAGAAAAATCAATTTTTTCTTTTACATTTATTCTTATTCTTCCTAATCGATCTAAAATAGTAAGTTTTCCATTTGTTTCAGGAATCAAAATATAATCTTTAGTCCCTATTCTAATATGTTTTGGGGGTAATATGAGATCTGTTTCCGTGCCTTTAAATCCAAATCCTTTTACGATATCTGCTTCAGCGTTATACATGGTAACTTTATTTCCTTGAGTAATCAGTATACGATATCGCTTACTCTTATCATAATCAAATAAAGCAAGTGGTTGTGTAATGGGTTTTTCAAATTTTTTCGGATATGGTTTTACATCTTTGCCATCCCGATCTACTAAATATAATGTACTTGAGGTATTAAATAATAATTGGTAGCGACCATTTTTATAAATATCGATTTGTTGAACATCCCCTAATATTTCTCCATCAATTTGTTTTTTCCAATAAATAGATCCTGCATCAGAAATAAGATATAAATTGTTTTTAATATCCTGTACAGCTACATCCATACCTTTGGTTCTGTGATTTTTTACGAGAATAGGTTTGTTTAGAATTTTATCTTCCAGAGTTGTAGAAGCAGTCTGAGTTACAGATGTTGCAGCTCCTTTTGCTCTGTTTTTTTGTAAGATACAATGAACATGAGCAAAATCATTTTCTTTAATAACTTGTAGTACCCCTATTTGATACCCTTCCTCTTCAAGATTTTGCCATTCTTGCGTAATGTTTTCTTCTACATTTTCTATGATATATTGTTTAATGTTTTTAACAGAACTGGCTATTAATATCGAAGATTCACTAGATAAATCTTTTACAGTAGTTTTATAATATTCCTGATTAAATAGTATAGTTTGATTTAAAATGTTAGCGATAACATCCCGAATAGAATCCATAGTAGAACCAAAAATTATAAACTCATCCTGAATAAAGTAATATGTAGCTTCAAAATTTATAACCAAAGGATTTAGAATACTAGAAAAAGAAGTAGGATTGTCGTATTTATAGATAGAAACATTTCTGTAAGTTTCTATTTTGTTCTCTCCCAGATTTTCTTTAACAGTTTCTATGTCCAAAGTATTTAAAACTAAAACATTTTCTTTTTCCAGAAAAATCATTCCAATTTCTGAAACATTGGATAGTACATCATCCAGATCTGCAGGGATATCTTCCAGATCCCTATCCTGTGCTTTAGATAGATTCTTTTTTAATACACTATAGTCATTATAGGTATAGGAGATAAATCCTTTTGCAGTAACTGGGGTGACTTTAGAAATTTTATTTTCCTGAGGTTGTGTGTTGTCAAAAATCCCTATAGTGCTGGATAAGGAATCTTTTTCGATAGCAATACCATCTAAATAGATTGCGTTTTGCTCTATTGTGGCATCTGTAGATATCCAGCCACTAAAATTATGCAGAGGTTTCAAGTCTGTCTTAGGTAATAAGGTATTGTGTATATTTTGTAGTTTTTTTCCATTTAATAATAATGATAAACTATTTTCAGTACCAGAAACATCATATACTTTTTGTAAATCTTTATCTATTGGCAATGGTGCCGTTTGCATTCGTATTGCGTTTTCTATTAATAATTGTGAAGAAGAGGCGATTAATACACTATCTTTTTTGGTAGCAAAAAATGTTTGATTGTTAGATGTTATTTTAAATATAGTACGATTCGAATAGTCAATAGTCTCTACTTTTTTTGTAGGTAAAGAATCTTTGTGAATTAAAGAAGGGTTAAACTTTGAAATATAGGTGTACTCAAAATCATTGTTCCCTAAAGGAGAAAAGCATAATAAACCTTCTGTTTGATTTTTTTTATCTAAAACAGAAAGGTTTTTAAAATATTCAAAAAATTTAAGGCTCTTATTTTTTTTAATAAAATCATTATCCCTCAATTTGCTGGAAGCATCTTGCAAGTCATTGATTTTTATAATAATCTGGCTATCTCTAGGAATGTAGTCCAGTAAAGAGTTAGATTGTTGTGATACGTCGTCACAAGAAATAGTAATAATAAATAAAAGGATAGCAATTATTTTTTTCATTGTGCGATTGCGTTTTGTAATTCTGGATGTAGTTGTCAAAATAAAAAAATATATATTTTCTTGATTTTAATAACCAAAATATAAATTAATATGTAATTCTTTTTCTTAAGTCCCAAAGATATAATTATTTAAGATCTAGTGCGAGTTGTTCTGGTAATAACCTAAAGCTTTTTCTGTGATATTTGGTAATACCATATTTACGAATTGCATCCCGATGTTCTGTGGTAGGGTATCCTTTATTTTTTTTCCAATTATACATAGGGTATTCTTCGTGTATTTTTTCCATAAAAGCATCTCTATGTGTTTTTGCTAAAACAGATGCTGCAGCAATATTCAAATACTTTGCATCTCCTTTAATAACGCAAGTATGCGGTATATTATGATACGCTTTAAAACGATTTCCGTCTACAATAATATGTTCAGGCTGAGGTTGTAATTGCTTTATTGCCTTTTGCATAGCAAGAATAGAGGCATTTAAAATATTGATTTCATCTATCTCTTCCATAAAAACATGTGCAACACCATAAGTTAAAGAACAGTCTTCTAGTAAGGGTTTTAGGTGTATTCTTTTGGATTCGCTTAATTGTTTAGAGTCATTAAGAATAGTATTGCTAAAATCATCAGGTAATATTATTGCTGCTGCAGTAACAGGACCTGCCAGACAACCTCGACCAGCTTCGTCGGTACCACATTCGAGAATATTAGGGTTTAATTTTAATGTAAGCATAACACGAAGATACAGTATGAATAGAATACCTAAAAAACTATTTTCAAAAATTGAAAAGAAAGTTACTCTAAACAAACAATGAGTATCCTTTACTTTCGTTAAAAAAGTATATTTTTGCCACAGTTCAGCATTCTAATGAGAAAAAACGTAGTATTCATAATTATATTTCTATCTGTTTCTATACTTTGGTCACAAGATAGAAAATTAGAGGAAATAGAGGAAGGCACAGGTATTGGTGCCGAAAGATCCCAAGAACCCTCTACTTCCTTAAGACGACCTAAGGATAAAAAGGAAAAGCTGCTTGTAACAGAGTATAAAATTATTACTAAAGAAAACGATACTACGTATTTAGATACAACACTATCCATACAGAAGGATTATAGATTTAATTATTTACGTAGGGACGATTTTGAGTTATTGCCAATACATAATGTGGGGCAATCTTATAATAGTCTTGCTAAACAAGAAGAAAAAGATCATTTGTTACCTCTTTTTGGCGCTCGGTCCAAGCATTTTAATTTTATGGAAGTTGAAGATATTAGATATTATCATGTTCCTACGCCTCTTACCGAATTATATTTTAAAACTACTTTTGAGCAAGGACAACAGTTAGACGCTTTCTTTACAGTAAATACCTCACCGCGACTTAATCTTTCTGTCGCTTACAAAGGAGTACGTTCTTTAGGTAAGTTTCAGCATGCACTAACTAGTTCAGGAAATTTTAGAGCAACAGCAAGTTATGTAACCAAAAATGATCGATATAAGGTGTATACTCATTTTGTTACACAAGATTTACTTAACGAAGAAAACGGAGGGCTATCTTTGCAAGGAATAAATCAATATCTGGCACAGGCAGAATTTGTTGGAGAAGAAAGCGAATTTGAAGATAGAGGATCTATATCGGTTAATTTTCAGGATGCAGAAAATAAACTTTTAGGCAAACGTTTTTATTTAGATCATCAATATGCAATCCTTAAAAAAACAGACAGTACAGCCTCAGGTATATCTGTTGGGCATATTATGAATATTACCGATAAGCGATATTTATTTGATCAGGCAGCAATAGCCCCTAATGATCTTTTAGGAAAGTCCTATGTGGCAGCAAATCTTTCAGATAATGTAGCATTAGAAGATTTTACAAATCAAGTTTTTTTAGAATTCAATAACCAGTGGTTAGGTACATTGCGAGTATTAGGAGAAAACTCTAATTATAATTATGGATATAACAGTTTGCTAAATAGGGCAGATGTTTCTGGTAATACAACAAGTATTACCAATCGTATTAAAGGAGACGTGTACACCGTAGGAGGAGAATACAGTAATACATACAAAGGTTTTAATTTGTTTGCAGATGGTAAGTCTATTGTTTCTGGCGATTTTAAAGGCACTTATTTTAATGCAGGTGCTGGTTATGATTTAAATGATCAATATAGTGTTTTAGCAAAAATAAGTTCAAGTTCTGTGGCACCAAACTATAATTTTTTACTGTATCAAAGTGATTATGTAAACTATAATTGGCAAAATGATTTTAAGAATACCGAAACTAAAAAATTACAGGTAACCCTTAAAGCAAAAAAAATAGCAGAACTAGAAACAAGCTACTCTACTATAAATAACTATTCCTATTTCACAAAAAATGCAGATCAAGCAATTATCCCTCTACAGTATGTGGATAATATTGATGTGTTAAAAGTAAAACTAACTCAAGGGCTAAAATATTGGAAACTTGGCTTAGATAATACGGTTATGTATCAAAATGTACAGGGAGGAGATAAAGTATATAATGTGCCAGAACTTATAACCCGAAACAGTTTGTATTACGAAGATCATTGGTTTAAAAAGAAGGCTCTTTTTTTACAAGCAGGAATAACTTTTAAATATTTTAGTGGGTACAAAGCAGATGGATATGATCCTGTTTTGTCAGAGTTTTATGTGCAAAATGTAGAAGAAATAGGCGCTTACCCACAATTTGATATCTTTTTTAATGGTAAAGTAAAACAAACTCGTATTTATTTTAAGTTTGAA
Organism: uncultured Flavobacteriaceae bacterium; assembly: GCA_964353005.1. Taxonomy (GTDB): domain Bacteria; phylum Bacteroidota; class Bacteroidia; order Flavobacteriales; family Flavobacteriaceae; genus Aquimarina. Next base: position 94,519 of record CAYGUC010000006.1, read on the forward strand.
AATATAGGGGAAGCTTTTCAGCAGAACAATGAGTTTTCGGCTCCTGGCTACGCTACTAGAGATGCAGTTTTACGATTTGGTTTAGTTTGGAATTTCTTTTTGTAGAGCTGCAAAGTGTTTTTGGTTTTAATAAAATAGACTCTAAAATAATTCACTTGCAGTTAGTGCAATAAAAACTCTGATGTTGATGAAACTATATTTAGGTTTGCCGAATTTTTAAAGGATAAACGATTTAATAATCGTCTATCCTTTATCTAAAAAGTGCATTAACAATTTTTCTACTCATAAAAATTATTTATAATAGTAGTAATTCTCCGATATTTATTTTTTTAATTTTTTTAATTCGTTTTTTGCGGCATCTAAAAGTTTGGTTAGCTTTCTTTTTTTAGTTGTACATTTTGATTTAGATAAATCTTCTGTAGTGCGATAAATTAACGATTCACAATATTTAATTCTATTTTCAGTAGGTAATTTTGAGATTATCTTATCGTATAAATCGTCTTTACGGATTAATGATTTTTTGGGGCTTTTGTAAAATAAGAACATTTAATACATAGTTTAAGTTTTATGAAAATATTTAATATTAAAACTGACTATTGACTATATAGTGTGTATCAAATTTCATTCCTAAATAGTATAAAAATCGTTAAAATATTGTAAAGATTAGATTAGACTTTTCTATGTGAACATTATTATAAAATAGTATATTGTAAATTATTGATAGTAAAATGAGTATAGTGTTAAATTACTGTTTTGCTATTATTTTTATTTCTAAAACGTTATTTTTAGTAATATTAACCTACATCTTTCTTTTTTTGAACATATATAGAATATTTTCTTTGTTGTTTATTCAAGAATCTGTTCCTCCTAATACAATGCTCCAAAATATATTGGGAGTCATAGTTACAGTTGGAGTGGTTTCAATCTGTGTATATTATGTTTTAAGATATGCAGAGTCGATTTATGTAAAACATAAAAAGAAACCTTATTTTATTCATTTTTATCCTACTCTTAAAAAATTACCAATTCATTTGCAAAAATTTTTAGAGGAAAATGATTTTTATAAATCTTTAAATGATAAAAAGAAACAGTATTTCGTGCATAGAACCGTTAGGTTTTTAGAAGAAACTAATTTTGCTGGTAGGGAAGGCTTAGTTGTTGATGATTTTATGCGTATGCAAGTTACAATAAAGGTAACTCAACTTACTTTTGGAATGCGTCATTATTTATTAGAATATTTAAATACTATAGTTCTGTATCCAACATCATTTTATTCAATTCTAAATCAAACTGAAAATATAGGAGAGTACAACCCTGGGTCTAAAGCCTTGGTTCTTTCCTGGAAAGATTTTCAAAAAGGAAACTTACATGAGAATAAAGGAAAAAACCTTGGAGTACATGAGATAACACATGCAATTCATTATAATTCTATCAAGAATTCTAATATTAGTAGTGAAATTTTTTATGATACATTTTTGATGCTAGAAAAGCATTTGGGATCTGCAGAATTACGAAACAAGATTGTACAAACAAAAATATTAAGAGACTATGCATACACAGATAAATTTGAGTTTATAGCCGTATTGGTCGAGGTGTTTATGGAGTCTCCAAAAGAATTAAAAAGTAAATTTCCACAAATTTATACTTACGTTTTACAAATGCTTAATTTTAGATATTTTGAGGAATAATGTAAATTTCATTATTAAGAAACAACTATCTTTATGCCTAAAAATAAATTTAATTAATTATTTAGTATATGGAAGAATTTCAGCAAGTACTACCTGTTAGTTCCCTTACCGATGAAAAAAGAGTTGCGTTTTATAAAAAAACATATACGCATCTTGCTATGGCTGTTTTACTTTTTGTAATTGTAGAATGGGTGTTTTTTCAAATAGAACCTCTGGTAAATTTTGCCTTCTCTATGACTCAAGGTTGGCGATGGCTACTTATGTTAGGGGGTTTTATGTTGGCTACTAATTATGCAGAAAAAATGGCTTTTAGAAACCATAATATAAATCAACAATATCTGGGTTTATTGATTTATGTAATTGCAGAAGCATTCATTTTTATACCTCTAATAGGCATGGCAATGATGATTGCAGAGAGTGGGGGAGTTAATATTCTTAATCAAGCGGCAATTTTAACTTTGTCTCTTTTTACAGGTCTGTCTGCGGTAGTTTTGATTACTAAAAAAGATTTTTCATTCTTAAAATCAATGTTAGCTATTGGCTTTTTTATCGCTTTAGGGTTGATTGTTGCAGGGATGGTTTTTGGTTTTAATTTAGGTCTTTGGTTTAGTGTTGGGATGGTTGTTCTGGCTTCAGGTTCTATTTTATACCAAACTTCAAATATGGTACACAAATATTCTGAAGATCAATATGTAGGAGCATCCTTAGGATTATTTGCTTCACTAATGTTATTGTTTTGGTACATACTAAGCATTCTGTCTAGAGAATAATCGAGAATATAATATAATAAGTAAAGCCAGGCAAATTGCTTGGCTTTTTAGTTTAAATGCCTTTTGCTAATTGATTCTAAGATTTTTTTAGCATGTATTCTTGAGTTTTCTATGAACCAAAGATGCGTATCCATCCCTCCACATATAACACCAGCCAGATAAAGATTTTTTATATTAGTTTCCATGGTTTCTTCTGTATATTTAGGGTGCATTTTTTTATCTTTAGAAAGCTGAATGCCTATTTTTTGTAAGAACTCAAAATTTGGTTTATATCCGGTTAAGGCCAATACAAAATCGTTGGGGATACTCAATTCTCCTTCAGGTATTTTAATTTCTATTGTTTCTGGTAATATTTGTTTTACTATTGCATTATAATGCACTTTAATACTGCCTTCAGAAATACGATTTTCTATATCTGGCTTTACCCAGTATTTTACTCGTTTTCCGATTTCAGAACCACGAATAAGCATAGTGACATTTGCGCCTTTTCTATAACACTCTAAAGCTGCGTCGACAGCAGAATTACTAGCGCCAATAATTACTAGTTTTTGTTTTGCGAAAAAATGAGGATCTTTATAATAATGAGAAACTTTTGGTAAATCTTCTCCTGGTACATCTATAGTATTTGGGATATCATAAAATCCAGTAGCAACAATAACATAAGAAGAAGTGTAACTATTTTTATTGGTCTTGATATAAAAAAGATCATCCTTTTTATTTATAGTAGTAACTTTTTCAAATAAATTAATATTTAAATTGTTAGAAGTTACTATTCTTCGGTAGTATTCTAATGCTTCATTTCTTTTTGGTTTTGCTTCATTACTAATAAATGGGATTTTATCTATTTCTAGTTTTTCTGAAGATGAAAAAAAATGCATAGTAAGCGGATAATTATATAGAGAATTAGTAATAGTACCTTTTTCGATAATTAGATAGTTAATACCTCTTTTTTGTGCTTCTAAGGCACAAGCAATACCAATAGGTCCTCCTCCTACAATAATCAGATCCATATGTTTCATTAAAATAGTATACTTGTCGTTTTATTATTCTTGTAAATCTAAGAGTTTTGGGGGTTTATATATCAAAAAATGCAAGTTTCTATTTTAGAAACTTGCATTTTTTGATATATAAAATTGTGTTTTTATTTTATAGACTTAGATATTTACAATTTCTTTCAATTCTTTAATAGTTTGAGTTGGGTTAGGGCTTTTAAAAACAAAACTTCCTGCAACCAGTACATCTGCTCCTGCATCAATTAATTCTTTTGCGTTTTTGCTAGTAACGCCTCCATCAATTTCTATAATAGTAGTAGCGTTATTTTGGGTAATAATTTCACGCAATTTGGCAACTTTTTTATAAGTGTTGTTAATAAATGATTGTCCTCCAAATCCTGGGTTTACACTCATTATACATACCAAATCAATATCATTAATAACGTCTTCTAAAAGGCTTACGTTAGTGTGTGGGTTGATTGCTACTCCTGCTTGCATTCCCTCTGCCTTAATAGCCTGTAAGGTTCGGTGTAAATGTGGGCAAGCTTCATAATGTACTGTTAGAATATTACTTCCTAAATCTGCAAATGTTTTAATATATCTATCAGGATCAACAATCATTAAATGCACATCAATTGTTTTGTTTGCATGTTTTACTATATCTCGAAGAACAGGCATACCAAAGGAAATATTAGGGACAAAAACTCCATCCATAATATCTATATGAAACCAATCTGCTTCGCTATTATTGATCATTTCTATATCGCGTTGTAAATTAGCAAAATCTGCTGCTAGTACGGAAGGGGCAATACGTTTTGAAGCCATAAAAATTGTTATTTATCGCAAAAATACTATTTAAGTTTTAAATATTGTATTAATTAAGCTTCATAAATTTTTGGGTTAGATAAGAGATACTATCAAAATGCTCTGGATTATTTCTTCTTTCTTTTTTTAAAAATAATTGTAATTCTTTATGATTATAATGATCAGATATTACAGTAAAGGAAGAATTGTATTCAGAAAAAGAATTTACTTTTATTTCTTTATCCAACATTTTGATAATATTATAATGCCTTACATCTTTTTTTATTTTGTCAAACAACATTTTTATAAGGAACTTTTCTCCTTCAAGAATTTGGAAAAAATTTCCATCAGAGTATATTAGTATCCCTGTAATATTTAAGATGTTATTATTAGTTTTGATGAAATCCATAAGCTTTGCTATATCATAATTTGATACCTGTGGGTGAACCGTACTAACATAACTAATTACATATCTCATAGCGAATTTATTAGAAAAGCCTACTTAAAGATACGAATTTTAGAATTAGATAACTAGGGTGTTCTGGGGTGAATTTTAAAAAAAAATGGTACTTACTTGTTTGTTTGTTAGGTATTTACGGGTTACCGTAAAGTAATTGAGGATTACCATAAAAAAAACCTCCGGTAATCAGCCGGAGGTCATTCATCAATCAAAAAACGAACAGTTATGTTATAAAACTGTTTGTAGTCGCAATTTAGGAATTTATCCTAAATAAGTCTTCAATATTTTACTTCGAGATGTATGTTTCAATCGTCGTATTGCCTTTTCTTTAATCTGTCTTACTCGCTCTCGAGTTAGATCAAATGTTTCTCCAATTTCTTCAAGAGTCATTGGGTGTTGATCACCAAGACCAAAATATAATCGTATTACATCTGCTTCTCTGGGAGTTAAAGTTTCTAATGCACGTTCTATTTCTGTTCTTAAAGATTCATGTAATAATGTTCTATCTGGGTTTGGAGATTCTCCAGAGTTTAGTACATCATATAGATTAGAGTCTTCACCTTCAACAAGCGGAGCATCCATACTTACATGACGCCCTGAGTTTTTCATAGACTCTTTTACATCATTGATGGTCATATCCAATTCTTTTGCAATTTCTTCTGCACTAGGTGGACGCTCATGAGATTGCTCTAAAAAAGCATATGTTTTATTGATCTTATTAATTGATCCAATTTTATTTAATGGTAAACGAACAATACGGGATTGTTCTGCTAAAGCTTGCAAAATAGATTGACGAATCCACCATACCGCATAGGATATAAATTTAAATCCTCTGGTTTCATCAAAACGCTTAGCGGCTTTAATTAATCCGAGATTACCTTCGTTTATTAAATCAGGAAGTGTAAGTCCTTGATTTTGGTATTGTTTAGCAACCGATACTACGAATCTAAGGTTTGCCTTGGTTAATTTTTCAAGGGCTCTTTCATCTCCAGCTTTAATACGTTGTGCTAATTCTACTTCTTCATCTGCTGTAATAAGATCTACTTTCCCTATTTCTTGCAAATATTTATCTAGCGATGCAGTTTCACGATTCGTTACCTGCTTCGTAATTTTAAGTTGTCTCATCTATTTTTACCTTGAAATTTAATTATGAATATTATGGGGCTTTATCTTTTATACGTAAGATGTCATGTAAATGTTACAAAATAATTGTTCTTTTTTTAAATTAACATGAAAAAAAAATTATGGACTCAGTTTTTAGTGTATTAAAAAAGCTTAAATATGTTCTATAAAAAAAATCACCTTTAATTTTTTAAAGGTGATTTTTTTATGATAAAAAAGAAAGCAATGTATTATTCTTCTCTTTTGTTTGGTCTAGGTTTTCTATCGTCTCTAGGTCTATCTCCTTTTGGTTTGTCCCCGTCTGGTCTTGGAGGTCTTGGTAATAATGCTTTTCTAGAAACTTTTTCTTTGCGTGTTCTTGGGTCAATACCAAAGTATTTTACATCAAATATATCGCCCATGTTTACAACATCACTAACATTTTCTGTGCGTTCCCAAGCTAATTCGGATACATGAAGTAAAACTTCGTTTCCTGGAGCTTCTAGGTATTCTACAACAGCTCCAAAATCTAACATTTTGATTACTTTTACTTCATATACGCTATTTACAACAGGTTTGAATGTAATAGAGTCGATTTTTGCTAATACTGCATCAATTCCTTCTTGATTTGTACCTAAAATCTCAACTAACCCTTCTTCGGTAACAGGGTCTTCATTTATTACAATTGTAGTTCCAGTTGCTTTTTGTAATTCTTGAATCACTTTTCCTCCAGGGCCGATTAAAGCACCTATATATTCTCCAGGAATAGTTCTTGTAACCATTTTAGGAGCGTGAGCTTTAACATCTTTATTTGGAGCTGCAATAGTATCGGTTAATTTCCCTAGAATATGTATACGGCCATCTGCAGCTTGCTTTAAGGCATTTACTAAAATTTCATAAGAAAGTCCTTTTACTTTAATGTCCATTTGGCAAGCAGTAATACCATCTGCAGTACCAGTAACTTTAAAGTCCATATCTCCTAAATGATCTTCATCTCCTAAGATATCAGATAAAACAGCATACTTTCCTGTTTCACCATCAGAAATTAATCCCATGGCAATACCAGAAACTGGTTTTATCATTTGTACTCCAGCATCCATTAATGCCATGGTCCCAGAACATACGGTTGCCATAGAAGAAGAACCATTAGATTCTAGTACTTCTGAAACTATACGCACAGTATATGGGCAATCCGCAGGAATCATTCCTTTTAGAGCACGTTGTGCTAAGTTACCGTGACCAACTTCTCTACGAGAAGTTCCTCGTATAGGTCTTGCTTCACCAGTACAAAAAGGAGGGAAATTATAGTGAAGGTAGAATGTCTCTTCTCCTTCATAAGATGGCATATCTATTTGATTAGCTTCTCTGGAGGTTCCTAAAGTTACAGTAGCTAATGCTTGAGTTTCTCCTCTTGTAAATATCGAAGAGCCATGTGTAGAGGGTAAATAATCTACTTCGCACCAAATTGGTCTGATCTCATCTGTCTTACGACCATCTAAACGTAATCCTTCATTTAAAGTTAGATCACGAATAGCAGCTTTTTCTGCTTTAGAATAATATTTAGATACTAAATCTCCAAAATCTTCCAATTCTTCTTCAGAAAAAGTAGCTATTATTTCTTCTTTTATTTCAGAAAAAGCTAAACCTCGTTCTTTTTTAGAAGATCCTGCTTTAGCAACAGCGTATACTTTATCATAAGCCAAATCATGAATTTTATTAGCTAAATCCTCATCTTCTCTTTCTGGTTCGTACTCTCTGGTTTCTTTTTTTCCAAAGGCTTCTGCTAATTTAATTTGCGCAGCACATTGTATTTTTATATGATCATGAGCGAATTTAATAGCTTCCACCATTTCTTCTTCGCTAATTTCTTTCATTTCACCTTCTACCATCATTACAGAATCTGCAGAGGCACCAATCATCATGTCAATGTCTGATTCTTCTAGCTGTGCTCTAGTCGGATTGATGATAAATTCACCATTAATGCGACCTACACGAGCTTCTGAAATAGGACATTCAAAAGGGAAGTCTGATAATTGTATTGCTGCAGATGCAGCTAATCCTGCCATTGCATCTGGCATGACATCATCATCATGAGACATTAATTGGATCATCACTTGTGTTTCTGCGTGATAATCTTTAGGGAACAATGGGCGTAATACACGATCTACTAATCGCATAGTTAACACTTCGCCATCACTTGGTCTTGCTTCTCTTTTAAAGAACCCTCCAGGATAACGACCTGATGCTGCAAATTTCTCTCTGTAATCTACTGTTAAAGGAAGGAAATCTACATCACTTTGTTTGTAATTGGAAACAACTGTACATAATAACATACATTTGCCTGATTGTACAACAACAGAACCATGAGCCTGTTTTGCTAATTTTCCGGTTTCAATAGAAATTTCTCTACCGTCACCAAGGTCAATGACCTCTTTGTAAACTTTTGGAATCATATTTTTTTTTGATTCTAACCTATCGCTTTTATTAAAATAAAAAAGCTTGATACGTTTAATTAAACATTGGTTTCCGTCTTACTCGGACGGACAAGGTTGTGTTGTTGTAGTTGTACGACCAATGAAAAACTAAGGCATACATTCCTATTGTTAACAGGAATGTTTTTTATTGTAAAAACAAAAAAAAGAGGCGCGAAGCCTCTCTTTTTTTACTTTCTTAATCCTAATTCTTTTACTATTGCACGGTATCTTAAGATGTCTTTTTTAATAAGATAATCTAATAGATCTCTACGTTTTCCTACTAGTTTTACAAGAGAACGCTCTGTGTTAAAATCTTTACGATTCTTTTTTAAGTGCTCAGTAAGATGTGTAATTCTGTGTGTGAATAATGCAATTTGACCTTCTGCAGAACCACTGTCATTCTTTCCTTTACCGTGCTTTGCGAAGATTTCTTCTTTAACTTCTTTCGTTAAATACATTCCAATATTATTTAAATGATTTTTATGTATACTCATAGCACTTTGCTATGAGCGTGCAAATATAGTGTTTTTTGAATAAGAATTATCTTTTGTGTAAAAAAACATAAAAGCTATATGCGTATTGTTAAAATGGATAGCTTTTTTTCTTTCGTACTTATTAATTCATTAATCGACGATTAAGGATTAAATTTAAGTATAAGTTTATTTTGTTTTTTAATTCGTGTCTTGGAGTTATGAAATCTAAGAAACCGTGTTCTTTCAAAAACTCTGCAGTTTGAAACCCTTCTGGAAGTTCTTTTCCTGTAGTGTCTCTTACTACACGAGGTCCTGCAAAGCCAATTAACGCTCCTGGTTCAGCAATGTTAATGTCTCCTAGCATGGCAAAGGATGCGGTGGTTCCTCCCGTTGTTGGGTCTGTGCATAAAGATATATATGGTATTCCTGCATCTGCCAATTGTGCTAATTTTGCAGAAGTTTTTGCTAATTGCATTAAGGATAGTGCTGCTTCCATCATACGAGCACCTCCTGATTTAGAGATAATCATAAGTGGAATTTTATGTTTTAAAGAATGATCTGCAGCTCTAGCTATTTTTTCTCCTACTACACTACCCATTGATCCTCCAATGAATGAAAAATCCATGCATGCAATAACTAAATCATTTCCGCAAGATTTTCCTACTGCGGTTCTTACGGCATCTTTTAGATTTGTTTTATCTTGTGCATCTTTAATACGATCCACATATTTCTTTTTGTCTTCAAATTTAAGAGGATCTTTGGAAGCAATACCTTTGTCTAATTCAGTAAATTTATTGTCATCAAATAAGATTTCGAAATACTCTTTACTTCCGATTCTTACATGATATCCATCTTCTGGACTAACGTAGAAGTTTTTTTCAAGTTGTTCTGCATCTACAATTTTTCCTGTAGGAGATTTGTACCAAAGTCCTTTAGGGACATCTTTTTTGTCTTCGGTAGCAGTTTGTATACCTTTTTGTGTTCTCTTAAACCAAGCCATAAAGTTATATTATATTAAAAAGCTGAAACTTTATAAAAAAAAGTTTCAGCTTTGGTTTTAGTATTTACAATGTATTTACATTGTTTAAGTCCTCAAATGCTTTCTTAAGGCGAGTTTTAAAAGTAATCTCTCCTTCTCTAAGCCATTTTCTTGGATCGTAATATTTTTTATTAGGCTCTTCCGATCCTTCAGGATTGCCTATCTGTGTTTTTAGATACTCAATATTGTTTACCATATAATCACGTATGCCTTCATTAAAAGCAAACTGTAGGTCTGTGTCGATATTCATTTTAATAACTCCGTATCCTATAGCTTCTCTTATTTCTTCTAAAGTAGAACCGCTACCTCCATGAAACACAAAATCGATGTGGTTATGCTCGACTCCATATTTTTCTGAAATAAATTCTTGAGAGTTTTTAAGAATTTTTGGGGTTAATTTTACATTTCCAGGTTTATATACACCATGTACATTACCAAAAGCAGCAGCAATAGTGAATTTATCACTTATTTTGCTTAATTCTTCATAAGCATATGCAACTTCTTCTGGTTGTGTGTATAGTTTAGAGTCGTCTACATCACTATTGTCAACTCCATCTTCTTCTCCACCAGTTATACCAAGTTCGATTTCTAAAGTCATTCCCATCTTACTCATGCGAGATAGGTACTCTTTACATATATCTATGTTTTCTTCAATTGGTTCTTCTGATAGATCAATCATATGAGAACTGTATAAAGATTTCCCTGTTTCTTTATAAAATTCTTCTCCAGCATCTAATAAACCATCAATCCACGGAAGCAATTTTTTTGCACAGTGGTCAGTATGCAAAATAACTGGTACTCCATAAGCTTCTGCCATTAAATGAACATGCTTTGCTCCTGCAATCCCTCCGGCTATAGCAGCTTTTTGACTTTCGTTAGACAGCCCTTTTCCAGCATTAAAGTGCGCTCCGCCATTAGAGAATTGAATAATAACAGGGGAGTTTAATTCTGCTGCGGTTTCTAAAACGGCGTTAATCGAATTAGAACCGATGACATTAACAGCAGGTAATGCAAAAGCGTTTTCTTTTGCATAATTAAAAATAGCTTGCACTTGGTCTCCTGTTGCAACCCCTGGTTTGATGTTGTGACTCATAATTTAGTTTTGGTTTATAAGCCTACAAAAATAGTAAAATTATACGGAAACCGATAAGAATAAAATAATCATTAAAGATTATAGAGTATTGCTAAATTTTATAGAATATAATTATCGATTTTGTGGCTAAGTACTACTGTGTACTATGTGCTTAATTAAAAAGGGTAATTAATACCGAAATTATATACAGCTTCAGAGAATCTGTATCCTTTAAACCATCTTTGATCTTCATCGTTTGCGGGGTTAAATGTTTTAAATCCAACATCAAGTCTTAAAACAAAAAAATTAAAATCATAGCGAAATCCTAGGCCGCTTCCTGCTGCTATTTCTTGTAAATCATCAAATCTTGAAAATACAGCGTCTTCATCTTCAACATTATCTAAAACATTCCAAATGTTTCCTACATCAACAAATAAAGCGCCATGTAATGATCCTAATATATTATATCGATACTCTAGGTTTAGTGCGATTTTCATATTAGCTTCATTAAATTGATCTCTCCCTCCTGTGCGTCCTGGTCCTAAATCATACACTAACCATGCTCTGTTGTCATTTGGTCCTCCTCCAAAAAAACTTCTTGCAAAAGGAATGCTGTTAGCATTGCCATATGGTAGTGCTATTCCGCCAAAAGCTCTAAATGCGATTATGTTTTTTTGCCCTAAATCCCAATGTTTTATATAGTCTATTTCGGTTTTGATATATTGGGAAAATTCAACACCAAATATCTCGAAACGTTTATTAGAATTTTCTTTCAATCCAGATATGTTAGAAACAGTATTTAAGACATTACCAGCGAGCTCAATTTTAGCTCTAAATCTTGAATAATTCTCATCATAAAGATTTTCTCTATTGTTCTTTATAAAGGTGTAGCTTGATGCTAGAATTAGGTTGTCTTCCGTTAGGCGTACTTTTCTTTCGTTAATATTTCGTATTTCTTGTAATTGATCTAATGTTAGATTTGTATTACGTTCTGAGCTTAAAGACTGTGCGATAAACCCATTTGCTCCAGATGGGATATTTAATATATTAGAATTAGATTCAGAGAAAAAAGGAGAATTTGGCTCAAGAACTTGAGTCGCAATGTTGTTTAATCTGTTAAACGAAGCGTTATAGATGTTAAAATAATTACGGGTGTTTAGATTTCTTACATATTGTGCGTTAATTAGATCGAGTCTATTGGTTATGGTATTGCTCGGTCTCCAGGTATAACCAAATATGCAAGTAGCATTTTGCTTATCTAAGCCAATATTTTGTTGCACGTTTATTCCAAAAGTTAAATTAGTGGTTGGGGACATGTATTTTGGAATAATTCTGTTTGTTTTAAGAGGGAAGAGTATTTTAGGAAAAGATAATCTTAGATCTGTGCCTATTTCTGATATATTAAAGAATTTTTGGCCGCCATCAACGGCATCACTAGAAGATCCAATACTTCCTCTTGCAGAAATTTCTAAAATTTCAGCGCCACCAAATACATTTCGTATTAAAAGAGAGCCTCCAAAACCTATTCCGAATGCTTGAATATTTGAAGTAGAGACATCAAAATCTATGTTTGTGCTGTATTTTTTTCTAGGAGTAAGTAAGATGTTTGCAATAAGATCTTCTCGCTTAGGATCCTTTGGGTCAACATCAAATCTGATATTTGGATATTTGAAAGTTCTTAGATTATTAATTTGATTGTAAGTCAGAGTGCGATCCTTATCTCTAAAAATTTCGCCAGGAGTTATTAATACCGAATTAGTAATTGCTTTTCGAGTGAATTTTATTTTTTCATATCCGAAAATGTTATACCCTTTATAGGTGGTGCTATCTTTTGGTTTTAGGTTTCGGTTTTGGTAGGAGTAATCTGTAAAAATATTTACCTTACTAATTTTGTGAACTTTAAAAGGTGTTCTGGTAGTGGAATCTCCAATAGTTAAAGAACGATTTTTTATAAGTAGATTTAGATTTACTTTGTGGTTTGTGTTAACAGTGTCTGCATCAAATTTAATAAACTCTTTTTCAAAGTGATAGAGTCCAGAATTACGATATAATGAAGTGAGTCTTTCTCTTTCGGACTCTATGTCTAAGGTTTTGTACTGTTTGCCTGAAACAATAGAGGAGTTGTTTACACGAAGTTTATATATAGAATCTGCAACCTTAGATTCTATCTTTGTATTTAAAGAGTCTATGAAATAGGGTTGATTTGGCTTTACGTAGTAATCTACTATTGCTGTTTTGTCATTTTTTTTGTGGATTTTATAATCAGTTTCTACATTAAACCAGCCATTGTTCCAATAATATGCCTGTAATCTTTTTATAGATTTTTTTACCTTAGATTCATTGATAATCGTTGGAGGTTCTCCAGTGCTTTTTAACCATTCGTTAATTCTGGACAATCCAACTCCTAGTCGATCAACTTGTTTTTTAGAAAGAAATTTTACTATTCTTTTTTCACGATTTGGTTTTCGGGTTAACCAGTCTTTATATAAAGAGTCTTGGTTTATGCTAGCAAGATTGTGTATATGAAGTCTAATAGGTATTCCTAAAAGTTTTGTATTAGGTTTTTGGAAAAGTTGGTTGTAGAGTTTTGAGTCTTTAGATTTAATACTGTCTACAAAAACCGTGTTTTTTTTCAGTAAAAATTCCTGTTCCTTAACTCTTTTTATCGCATCACACGAAAATAAAAAGATGGTAGTTAGGGTAATTAATAATATTTTTGTCAGAAAGTGTTTCAATCCTTATTCATTAATTGATCCAAAAATACACTATTTGTATGGTTAGCAAAAACCAAAAGAAACTAATAAAGAGTTTATATCAAAAAAAGTACCGAAAACAGCATGGATTATTTGTTGCAGAGGGTAAAAAAGTAATAAATGAACTTTTAGAAGAGGGGTTAAAGCTTCATTCTCTTTTTTCTATAAAGGATATTTTTGATATAGATCCTGAACAAAAGTATGTTGTTACTGAAGATGAATTAAAACAAATTAGTTTTTTAACAACTCCTCAAATAGCATTAGCTATATTTTATATTCCTTATGTAAGAAAAATAGAAGAAGGAGGTTTGGTTTTGGCCTTAGATGATATTAGGGACCCAGGTAATCTAGGTACTATAATTCGTTTATGTGATTGGTTTGGAGTTAAGAGTTTAGTTTGTTCTTTGCAGACGGTAGATTGTTATAACCCTAAGGTGATTCAGGCAACTATGGGATCTATCACCCGGGTTAATATTAATTATGTAGATTTAAAAGACTTTTTAACGGCAAAAATAAAACATGTTAAAGTTTATGGTACTTTTATGGATGGTACATCTGTTTATGCAGAGCAGCTTCCTGAAAATGCTATTATCATAATGGGTAATGAAGCAAATGGTGTTTCTGAAGATATTCAAAATCTTGTTCACAATAAAATAACAATACCTCAATTTGGAACGAGCCAAAAAACCGAAAGTCTTAATGTAGCTACAGCTACAGCAATTATTTTAAGTGAGTTTAGAAGGTCTTAAAAAAGTGTTTCTTATTGAAATGTAAAGTTTATAAAAATTCCTCTGGTAGACATTTTGTCAATAGTTGCGGTATATGGGCTATCAGGATCGTTATCTTTTACTAGCTCATCAGACATGGCAAAAACTCCTCTTATAGAAGGAGTGAATTTGAAATAGTAAAGGTATAAGTCTATTCCAAAACCTATTTCATAATAATTCGTATTGGTTTTCATTCTAAACTGTCCTACACTGTTATCATCTGGATTATCCTCGTTACTAGAAAGATTGATAGAAGTAGAAACCCCGCCAATAATAAAAGGTTTAATATTGTTAATTCTTTTAGTTGATATTTTAAGTAACAGTGGTACATGAACGTATGTAGATGGTACTTCTCTTAAAGATTCAAATTCAGAAGTGAATTCTGGATTTGTAAACTTAAGGTTTCTGGTGTTAAATATGACCATAGGCTCTAATCTAAGGTCTAAATAATCATTTATTCTAAGGTTTCCTAAAAGTCCAACGTTAAAACCTAAGGAAGCATCATGTATGATATCGGTATTTGAAGCATCTGCAGAATAATCAAAATTGAAATCATAACTGTTAAATCCAAGGATATAACCATAGCTAAATCTTGGTTTATCGAAGTTTTGAAGATTCTGTACCTTTTCTTTAGAAAATAGCTGAGCACTCATATTTTGAGTACATACTAAAACAACGATGAGGATAAGTATTCTTTTCATTAAAATTAGATTAATTTTTTAAAAAACCTTACAAATTTTAAGCTCCTTACTTTTAAAATGCCATTCATATACTTTTATATTATTTTGTAGCAGTATAAATGGTGGCAACACCAAAAGTTTGTGGGGTATCTTTGACTTCTATAAACCCAATTTTTCTCAAAATATTGTTGAGCTCTTCTCCATATGGAAAAGCTGCAGCACTTTCGCTAAGATAAGAATATGCAGATTTGTCCTTAGAAAATAATCTGCCTACCAAAGGTAGGATTTTTGTTGAATACAACTTATAACCTTGTTTGTAAGGGGTTTTTGTAGGTATAGAGGTTTCCAAGATAACAAAAACGCCTCTGGGTTTAAGTACTCTTAAAATTTCTGAAAGTCCTTTTTCTAAATTTTCAAAATTACGTACTCCAAAAGCTACAGTTATAGCGTCAAAATAATTATCAGGATAGTCAAGGTTTTCACTATCTCCTTGAACCATACTAATAATAGAGTTTAATTTTTTAGCAGTAACCTTATGTTTGCCAACATCGAGCATTCCAGGAGAAATATCAAGACCGATTATCTCTGAAGCTCCTGTTTTTGAAAGATTTATAGCAAGATCTCCAGTTCCTGTAGCGACGTCTAAAATTTTATCAGGATTAGATTCTTTTACCAATCGAACAACTTTGTTACGCCATTTAATATCAATTCCAAAAGAAATAACACGATTAAGTCCATCGTAATTCTCTGAAATGGTATCAAACATTTCTGTAACTTGTTCTTTTTTAGATTTATTTTCGTTTTTGTATGGTGTTATTTTTTCTGACATTCAAAAAAATTTAGGCAAATATACATTTTTGATATGGATCGCCAGAGTAGAATCGAATTAAGTTGTGTATAAACAAATTTTACTAGTTAGTCAATTTACGTTACCTTTGTATACTTTTATAATCTAAGAGTAAGTATTAAATTACTTTTTAAAAATAGTAGTTGTTCTTAGTTTTATTTTTTTTTAGATGAAAAATAATATACATAACCAATGAAAATCATTATTGCCGGTGCAGGTGAGGTAGGATTTCATTTGGCGAAATTACTCTCGTTTGAGTCTCAGGATATTACACTTATTGATACAGATAAGGAATGTCTTAATTATGCAGATACACATTTAGATATTAGGATTATTAAAGGGGATTCTACTTCAATTGCTATTTTAAAAGAAGCAAGAGTAGAAAACGTAGATATGGTAATAAGTGTTACTTCTAGCGAGACTACTAATATTACTATTTGTGTACTAGCTAAGCAATTAGGCGCTAAACGTACTATTGCCAGAATTTCTAATACAGAATTTATTGGAAATAAAGAGGAAATAGGATTTGCCAAGTTTGGAATTGATGAGCTAATTTCTCCAGAAGCTCTTGCTGCTAGTGAAATAGAGTTGCTTCTTAGTCAGTCTGCTTTTCATGATAGTTATGAATTCGAGAACGGAGCGTTAACAATGGTAGGTACTACTTTGTCTAAGGAAGCTTTGTTTGTAGGTAAATCTGTAAGAGAATCGGCAGAGATATTTCCAGAATTACACTTCATGCCAATAGCGATTCAGCGTTCTGGGACCCAATATACCTTGATTCCTCGTGGAGATACTACTTTTAAAGAAGGAGATCAAGTATATTTTGTTACATCCAAAGGAGGTGTAGAAGAGTTGTATAAATTAACTGGAAAAGTTAAAGAGCAAATCAAAAAAGTTATGATTCTGGGAGGTAGTAAGATCGGTTATAAAACCGCGCGAGATCTTTGTAATCATAAGTTTAGAGTAAAACTTATAGAGAAAGATAAAGATAAAGCTTTTGATCTTGCAGATGAACTTTCTAATGCTTTGATAATTAATGGAGACGGTAGAAATGTAGAGCTTTTAGAAGAAGAAGGAATTGATGGGATGGATGCTTTTATAGCGGTTACAGGTAATTCTGAAACCAATATAATGTCTTGTTTAGTGGCTAAATCCAAGGGGGTAAGAAAAACTATAGCATTGGTAGAAAATATGGATTATTTTCAATTGTCTCATTCTATAGGTATAGATACTTTGATTAACAAAAAACTTTTGGCAGCAAACAATATCTTTCGTTTTATCAGAAAAGGAGAGGTGGTTGCTATGACAAAGCTTAATAATATGAATGCAGAGTTGTTAGAGTTTGTTGTTAAACCTAGGTCTGAAGTAAGTGATAATTTCATTAAAGATTTAGACTTTCCTCGCTCTGCTATAATTGCAGGGGTTATTAGAGATCAAAAAGGAATGATCCCATTAGGTAATTTTTATATTCAAGCAGGAGATAGGGTGGTAGTATGTTGTTTGCCAAAATCTATTAAGAAAATAGAAAAGCTTTTCCTTTAAGATGTATAAGTTAAACTACAAGATTATATCGCATATAATGGGTCTTTTGTTGCTTTGCAACGGAGGTTTTATGCTTATAGCTACTATAGTAAGCTTTGCATATAAGGATGGAGTTACTTTAGAAATAATGATGGCATCTTTATCCACTATGTTTGTAGGGGTCATGCTTATGTTTTTTACAAGAGAACATCAAAAGGAAATCAATAAACGAGATGGGTATATTGTGGTAACCTTTGGATGGATATTTATGTCTCTAAGTGGTACTTTGCCGTATTTATTTTCAGGAGCTATACCGTCGTTCACTAATGCTTTTTTTGAGACGATGTCTGGGTATACCACAACGGGATCTACTATACTTAATGAAATAGAAATTATTCCTAAAGGAGTATTGTTTTGGAGAAGTTTGACGCATTGGATTGGTGGTATGGGGATAATAGTGTTGGCAATTGCTATTTTGCCATTATTAGGTATCGGTGGTATGCAATTATTTGCAGCAGAAGCTCCAGGGCCAAGTGCAGATAAATTACATCCCAGGATTACAGATACAGCAAAGAGACTTTGGTTGATCTATTTTGGATATACGGTAGCCGAAACGATTCTTCTAAAATTAGCAGGGATGAATTTTTTTGACGCTATAAATCATGCATTGAGTACTTTGTCTACAGGAGGATTTTCTACCAAAAATGCAAGTGTAGCATATTGGAATGATCAACCTATAATACAGTATATAATTATACTGTTCATGTTTTTAGCAGGAATGAATTTTGTTCTTAGTTATTTTGCTTTTAAAGGTAAAATAAGTAAGATTATAAAAGATGAAGAGTTTAAATATTATGTTTTATTTACTGTAGGATTTACTTTAATAGCAGCTCTTGTAATTTATTTTAAAGCAGATTTGTCCTTATCGTCTATTGATCATCCTTTAGTATGGGGAGAAGCTGAAAGTGCTTTTAGGCACGCTTTGTTTCAAGTATTGGCAGTTATAACTACAACAGGATTTGTAACTGCGGATTTTACTATGTGGACTCCTTTTCTAACAGTTCTTTTCTTTGGTATCATGTTTTTAGGAGGATCTGCAGGATCAACATCTGGCGGAATAAAAGTAATGAGGCATTTAATAACTATTCGTAATGGGATTTTAGAATTTAAAAGGACATTACACCCTAGAGCAATATTGCCTGTACGATATAATACCAGAGCAGTTTCTAAAGAAATAGTTTTTAATATATTAGCATTTTTTATTTTATATATGCTTGCTTTTATTATAGGTTCTGTGGTATTAGGGGCTTTGGGTTTAGATTTTGAAACAGCAATAGGAGGAGCAGCATCCTCACTAGGAAATGTAGGTCCGGCGTTTGGGAAACTAAGTCCTGTTCATAATTTTAATGTATTGCCAGCTTTTGGGAAATGGTGGTGTTGCTTTCTTATGCTTATAGGTAGACTAGAACTTTTTACAGTACTTATACTTCTTACCCCATTTTTTTGGAGAAACAGATGATTTTTTTAAGATTCTAATAAGTTTTTAAGGTTATAAACAGGTTACAATAACTAATGATGGTTATTGTAATTATTGTGTATGATACCAGTAAACTTTTTAAAAAACTTAAAGATCGATGTGCTTGGATTTTTAACGCTTTATTGTTTGGAAAAAAAGCATAAGAAGTGAGTGCCTTTTTTAAAATTATTTAAAAAAGATAAAAAAAATCCTTACTGGTGGTAGTCCTAAAAATTATTTATTGCATTTGCCACTCCCACGTAGCAGAAGAATTAGGAATAATACACCATAATTCTGCAACCTTTTTTATCGTGTCTTTTACAGTTCCTGCAATAGTATCAATGTGATTGTCTTCAATTAAAAAAATATCTAGGATAGACTCATAATAACCAATATAATTAGAGCTGAATTCCTTTTCGGGTTTAATATCTAGGATTTCATCATCTGTTTGAGCAACATCAAAGTTTTCTTTGAAAATTTCTAAAACATTTTTTTTGACGATACGTTCTTTTTCTAGAGTATCCATAACGATTGTGTGTTTAAGTTGGTTTTTTTAAATACTAATCTTTATAAAAGTTTAGTATTTGGGAAAATAGAAAAGTATAACTCTAATTTAGTTTGTTTAGTATTTGGTAATACTTTTTGTGGTTATAAAAAAAAGTTAAAATTTTCTTAACAAATGTTATGATGTAAAAAAAAACCGTCTATTTCTAGTTTGAAATAGACGGTTTTTTTGAATTGAATTCACTGAAAATTAACTTACAGCCTCTTTGATTCTTTTAGCAGCTTCTTTGATTTCTTCTTTACTAGCAGCATATGAAATCCTTATACAATTACTATTCCCAAATGCGATACCAGTTACTGTTGCGATATTAGCTTTTTCTAATAAAAACATAGAGAAATCTGTAGCATTTTCGATAAGAGATCCTTGTAATGTTTTTCCGAAGTAATAGGATACATCAGGAAAAACATAAAAAGCACCCTCTGGCTCATTACATTCAAAACCTGGGATTTCAGATAATAAATCCAATATCAGCTTTCTTCTTTCCTTAAATTCATCTACCATGTATTGGATTTTGCTAACAGGGGCTTCTAATGCAGTAATAACAGCTCGTTGCGCAATACAATTTGCCCCACTGGTTACTTGTCCTTGCATTTTATTACAAGCCCTTGCAATTGCAGTAGGTGCTCCAATATATCCTATTCTCCAACCAGTCATAGCAAAAGCTTTTGCTACTCCATTCACAGTAACAGTTCTGTTGTACATATCTTCAAATTGAGCCATAGATGCATGACCTCCTATATAATTGATATGTTCATATATTTCGTCACTTACGACGATAACATTGGGATGTCTTTGTAGTACATCTGCTAATGCTCTTAATTCTTCTTTGCTATAAATAGACCCACTTGGGTTACAAGGAGAACTGTACCATAACATTTTGGTTTTTGGTGTAATGGCTTTCTCTAATTGTTCTGCGGTCATTTTAAAATCCGTATCTATAGAAGTTTTTACCTCTACAGGAACCCCGCCGGCAAGCTTTATAATATCACTATAGCTTACCCAATACGGACAAGGTAAGATGACTTCATCTCCTGGATTGATGTATACTTGAGCAACATTATAAAGTGACTGCTTAGCTCCTGTAGAAACAACGATTTGCGAATGATCATAAGTAATGCCATTATCTCTTTTAAATTTAGTAATAATAGCATCTTTTAACTCTACATATCCATCAACAGGGGAGTAGGAGTTGTAATTGTCATTTATTGCTTGTATTGCGGCTTCTTTAATAAAGTCGGGAGTGTTAAAGTCTGGTTCTCCTAGACTTAAGCTAATAATGTCTTTTCCTTCAGCTTTAAGCTCGCGAGCTTTTGCAGCCATAGCTAAAGTAGCTGACGCTTCAAGTGCATTAATTTTGTCTGATAATTGGATATTCATCCCTGATACTTGTGTGCTCATTTAATCTTGTAAATAAAATGGTTAAGATTGTATAGCAGGCTTCATTCCCATTTCTTTAAGATGCTTAAAGTGGGCAATTATTGCTTTGCGTGTTGTTTTGTATTCGTTATAAGGTAGATTAAATTCTAAAGCTGTCTGCTTTACAATCTTAGAAATCTTAGTGTAATGAACGTGGCTTATATTTGGAAAAATATGATGCTCTACTTGGTGGTTTAAACCGCCTGTAAACCAATTAACCAATCTGTTTTTTGTAGAAAAATTAACCGTAGTAAATAATTGATGTACTGCCCAAGTGTTTTTCATAGTCCCTGTTTTGTCAGGTACAGGCATTTGTGCTTCTTCTACCATATGTGCTAATTGAAATACTACACTTAGTATTAATCCAGCAACATAGTGCATTATAAAGAAACCTATTAAAATTTTCCACCATGAAATAGATAGTATTAGCATTGGGATTACAATCCAGATTAAAACATATATTATTTTGGTTACTACCACAGTGCTCCATTGTTTTAATGAGCTAGGTAATTTTCCGTAAGAAAGCTTTCGGGAAAGATAATTTTTTGTTTGTTTAAAATCTGTTGTTAGCGCCCAGTTAAAAGTTAATAAACCATAAAGAAATATAGAATAATAATGTTGAAATTTGTGAAAACGCATCCATTTTGCATGTTTGGTAAATCTAATTACTCTACCAGCATCCATATCTTCATCGTGACCATGAATATTTGTATAGGTATGGTGTAATACGTTGTGCTGTACTTGCCAGTTATATACATTGCCAGCAAGAATATAAATACTACTCCCCATTAAATTATTAATCCATTTTTTTGAAGAGTAAGAACCATGATTGCCATCATGCATTACATTCATTCCTACACCAGCCATACCTACTCCCATTACGATGGTAAGCAAAAGCATCCACCACTGCGAAATATCTAATGTAAGTATAAGGAAATAAGGAGTTAAAAAAAGGGAAAACATAACGATTGTTTTAAGATGTAATCGCCAATTTCCAGTTCTTTTAATATTGTTTTCTTTGAAATAAAGATTTACTCTTTTGTTTAATGTTTTAAAAAAATTAGCAGAATCTGCTCTGCTAAAACGGATATTAGGTGTAATCATAGTTGTTGAGGTTTATGGTAAAAATGATATTTACCATAATAATATTGGGTAAAGTTAGGTATTTAAATTTTTTTAAGTTCTTAAAAAGTAGTAAAATATATAGTTTTAACATGTATTTTTGCGCTTCAATTTTATATTATTAAATGGATATTCTAAAAAAATACTTCTCAGATCTAACCGAAGAACAAGAATCTCAGTTTTTAGAACTTGAAAATCTTTATACAGAGTGGAATTCTAAAATTAATGTAATCTCTCGTAAAGATATAGAGTCTCTGTATGAACGACATATTTTGCATTCTCTTGGGATAGTAAAAGTACAGGAGTTTAAGCCAAATGCAAAGATATTAGATGTGGGGACAGGAGGAGGTTTTCCTGGGATTCCTTTGGCAATTCTATTTCCTGAAACTCATTTTTATTTAGTAGATGTTATTGCTAAAAAAATAAAGGTAGTAAATGAAATCGCAAGTGCTTTAGGGTTAATAAATGTAAAAGCAGAACAACGAAGAGCAGGTACATTTGATGAGCGTTTTGATTTTATTGTAAGTCGTGCGGTAACCAATATGCCAGATTTTGTAAAGTGGGTAAGAAAAAATATAGCCAAAAAGAGCAATCACGAATTACCAAATGGCATTTTGTACCTTAAGGGAGGAGATTTGACAGAAGAACTAACATTATTTCCAAAAGCAATACAGCATGAGCTGTCGGATTATTTTGAAGAAGAATTTTTTGAAACAAAAAAAGTAGTGTATTTGCCTGTAAAGTATAAAGTTTAGCTTAGATCTTTTTGGCTAAAACGCATTTCTACTATATGTTTTTGGAATCCAACTTTTTCATAAGCTTTAATTGCTTTCGGGTTTTTGTCATATACGGTAAGTCGAATTTCTTCAATTTTTTTTGATGAAAACCAGTTGCAAAGGTTTCGAATGATTTTTTGACTAATACCTTGCCCTCGAAATTCTTCTTTTAGATATATAAAACCAATATACCCAAGTTGTTTTTGCTTAAAATATTTTTTTCGATTTCTTATTTGCCCATAACCACTACCTACAATTTCACCATCAATTTCTGCAACTAAAACCTCAGTATGATCTGCAAGGATGTAATCTTCTATATTATAATAACTTATTTTTTTGTTTTGTATCAATGTTGGATCCATTGGGCGTTCTGTCTCAATAATTTTTTGTTCAAAATCATGAAGAATAGGTAAGTCTTCTATTGTGGCAGGTCTTATGTTCATACTAGATTAAGATATATTTTTTTATTTAAATGAAAAGATATATATATTGTTTAAATCTACCAATTCGGAATTTCAGCAAGAGGTCTGTAATCTTCGGTCCAATTTTTTTCTCCCATTTTTTTTAGCCCCAGTTTGGCAATCCAATAGGGTAATTTAGAAAGTTTTTCACGCTTTTGATTACGAGCCCTGGTCCAATCTATACGTTCTTGTCTGTTTTTTGAAAACGTAGATGCTATAGTGTTCCAGTCGTTAGTTTTTAATAAATTAGACAATACTATAGCATCTTCTAAAGCCAAAGCACCACCTTGTGCCATAAAAGGAGGCATGCCATGAGCAGCATCGCCTATTAAAACAACTCTTCTTTTACCCATTTCAGGAAGCCTTGGGAGCTCTTCCAGGTCGTCCCAATATGCATCTTCAGCGTTCCAGTTATTAAGTATTTCTCGTACAGGAGAAGCAAATTTTTTAAAAGGTCTCATATACTGTTTTTTGTCATATGTTTTAAATCCTTTTGTTTTTCTATTTACATAACAATATGCCGAATTATTATCTGTAGGGATGATGAGAAACTGCCCTGCTGAGCTTATAAATAACGTCCACGAATTAATGTCTTTTGGTTTTTTAATCATAAAACGACATACCTGATTAGTAACTTTTCTTAAAGGAATATCTCCTAATAATAATTTTCTGGTTGTAGAGTGTAATCCATCTGCACCAATAATTAAGTCATATTCTTCTTTTTTGCCGTTAGATAATTCAATATTTACTGATCCTGAATTAATTTTCAGAGCAGTAATTGTAGTGTTGAACGAGATTTCAGTATTGGATATTCTTTCTACTAGAATTTCATGCAATATTTTTCTTTTTATGCCTAAACATGGTTTTTCTCTTTCCCATATTTTTTCGAGATCTAAATCTAAAATAGTTTTTCCGCTACCATTTTTTATATTACGAGAGCTTATAAGGAACCCTTTTTCTCTTGCAATGTCACCTAGTCCTAATTTATCAAGAGCAATAACCCCGTTAGAAGGGAGGTATAAACCTGTTCCGTGTGTTTGCCAATTAGGCTTTTTTTCTATAAGCTTAATTTGGTGTCCTTGTTTCTGAAGTTCTTTTACGGCTGCAAGACCAGCAATTCCTCCTCCTACAATTAATATCTTTTTCATTATAAGATGGTGTGTGGTTTTAAGTAAAATTAGCACTTTGAAGCGTGCTATACAAATAAATAAAAAAAGCGCCAATTGGCGCTTTTTTATTTATATAGATCTGTTTTTATTCTCCTAAAAACGGATATCTGTAATCTGATGGAGAAACAAATGTTTCTTTTATCATTCTAGGAGATACCCAACGTAATAAATTAAGGTACGATCCAGCTTTATCGTTAGTTCCAGATGCTCTAGCACCTCCAAAAGGTTGTTGTCCAACTACTGCTCCAGTACATTTATCATTAATATAAAAATTACCCGCAGAGTTTTCTAACGCTTTAGTTGCCTCGGCAGCAGCATAACGATCTGTAGAGAATATAGCACCCGTTAATGCATACTCACTTGTTTCATCTACTAGTTTTAGCGTTTCTGCCCATTGGTTATCTTCATATACATAAATTGTAATTACAGGGCCAAACAGTTCTGTACACATAGTCGTATATTTTGGATCTTTTGCAACTATCACTGTAGGTTCTACGAAATATCCTTTAGATTTATCATAATTACCTCCTGCAATGATTTCTGCATCTGTATCGTTTTTAGCTTGGTCTATGTATTTTGCAAGTTTATTAAATGATCCTTCGTGTATAACTGCAGTAATAAAGTTGCTCATATCTTCTGGAGATCCCATTTTAAAAGATTTAACATCTTCCAAAAGATATTTTTTTACATCTGCCCATAAGCTTTTAGGAATATAAGCTCTGGATGCTGCACTACATTTTTGTCCTTGATATTCAAAAGCTCCTCTTGCGATCCCTGTAGCTACTTGCTTTGGATTTGCGCTAGAGTGTGCTATGATAAAATCTTTTCCTCCCGTTTCTCCAACAATTCTTGGATACGTTTTATAGTTGTGGATATTGGCACCTATTTTTGCCCAAATATCTTTAAATACATGTGTGCTTCCGGTAAAATGAATCCCTGCAAAATCAGGACTAGCCAAAATAGTATCGGTAATCATTACAGGATCCCCATAAACAACATTAATAACGCCATCTGGTACTCCTGCTTCTTTAAAGATATCTATAATAACTTTTGCAGAGTATATTTGACTATCACTCGGTTTCCAAACCACCGTATTTCCCATTAAAGCTGCACTAGCAGGAAGGTTTCCTGATATCGCAGTAAAGTTAAACGGAGTTATAGCATATACAAAGCCTTCTAGAGGTCTGTGCTCTAACCTGTTCCAAGCGTCAGAAGTAGAATCTGGCTGATCTTCATAAATTTGAGTCATAAATTCTACATTAAAACGTAAAAAATCTATAAACTCACAAGCAGCATCTATTTCTGCTTGAAATATGTTTTTAGATTGAGCAAGCATGGTTGCGGCATTTATTTTTGCACGGTATGGACCAGCAATAAGTTCTGCAGCTCTTAAAAATACAGCAGCACGTTGTTCCCAAGCCAAATCAGCCCACTTTTTTCGTGCTGTTATAGCAGTGTCAATTGCCTTTTGTACGTGTTGTTTCTCTGCTTTATGGTAAGTACCCAATATATGCTGATGATCATGAGGAGGGGACATAGTAGCAGTGTCTCCTGTTCTGATTTCCTCACCATTAATATATAAAGGTACGTCTATAGGGCTGTTGTACATTGTTTTGTATGTTGCCAGAACTTCTTCTCTTTCAGGTGTTCCGGGAGCATACGATTTTACAGGCTCATTTATTGCAGTAGGAACTTGAAAAAAACCTTTTCCCATGATGTTGTGTTTTAATTTAAATTAGTAAGATATATTTATCTAAAAAATAAGACTTTTAGGATAGCAAAGATAGAAAATTATATAGGCTAAAAGCTATTTTAAAGCATTATCCCTAAAAAAAGCACCTAATTTTTTCGAGATATGTTTTTTGTTCATGAATTCACCTTCTTTCTTATATTTTTTTAAATTTTTATACTTTTATGATATGTTACAGGTACTATTAGTAATGTAGAGTTATAGGTGTATTATATATTTTTTTTGTAAGTTGTGTGAAATTTAGCCGACCCAAATCCTATGTGTACAGTTACGTTAACCCCAACTCAAGAAAATAATTTTATACTTACCTCTAATCGAGATGAGGCATTGGATAGAAAGACTTTACGCCCAGAGTTTTACAGGGTGAATAAAACCAGAATGTTGTTTCCTAAAGATGCCGTTGCTGGAGGCACTTGGATAGGTGTTAGCGATAAGAATACCATGATTTGTTTGCTTAACGGAGGATTTGAGGCTCATAAAAGATTAGATTCTTATCGACAAAGTAGAGGTGTTGTTGTTAAAGATTTATTAGAAGCTAACGATTTGGAAAAAGCTATTTTAGATTATAATTATAAAGGAGTGGAGCCATTTACCATAGTTGCAGCAAATTGGAAATCTGATCTTTTGTTTTTTGAATTAGTTTGGGATGGAGAACAAAAACATTTTAGAAAATTAGAAAAGGAAACTCATATATGGTCTTCATCAACTCTATATACTAAGGATGTAAAAGCGTTACGAAAAAAATGGTTTACAATTTTTAAAAGAGAAAATAATCTAACTCCTGATACACTTTTGGATTTTCATAAAAATGCAGGTATAGGAGATAAAAATAAAGACCTGCAGATAGATCGAGGATTTTTAAAAACCAGAAGTATTACTCAAATTATAAAAACAGAAGAAGAACTTTCGATGCGATATGAAAATTTGCAAAATAAAGAAATAAGCACCGTTGTTTTTGAAGCTATAACTGTTTAAAAAAAAACTTAAATTATAAAATATTGAAGTATACAGGTAAAATAATTGTACTTGCCTTTCCTGATACCTTTGTGCAATATTCTGACGAGTCTTCGGTGAAATTTCTTTTGGCATTAGGGTTAGGTAAAAATAATTATATAAAAGCAGGGCATGCAGCTTTTGTACTTATTGAAAATAAAACAGGTGTAGCAGAGTATTATGACTTTGGAAGATATATAACACCAAAAGGACATGGTAGGGTAAGAAGTGCTGTTACAGATATCGAGCTAGAAATTCCTTTTAAAGCGATAATAACCCCAGATTCCAAATTAAGTAATGTGGAAGATTTTTTATTATGGCTGGAGGCAAATCCTAAAAAAACTCATGGTGATGGGCGTCTTGTGGCTTCGGTTTGTGATTATATTAATTATGAAAAAGCAAAAAATCATGTTTTGTCTATTCAAAATATGGGTAGCATTCCTTATAAAGCTTTTGGTAAAACAGGAAGTAATTGTTCTCGAATTGTAACGGATACTATTTTGAGAAGTACCGATCTTGTAAAAATAAAACGACCATTATTAAGAAATAAATTGTTTACCCCAAGTCCTCTGGGTAACGTAGAAAAAGCAGCTTTAGGTTCTCCGATATATCAAATAGAAAACGGAAATTTACAAGTATATACAGGGTCGGTTTTTAAAGAAAATCTTACAAATTATTTTGATAAAAAAATTCCTAAAGGAAAAACAAGTAATATAAAAAAACAAAATAACAACTTAGATAGGGCTCACTTTCTTTCTGGTACAGGTAGTAGTGCTTATTTTATCTTGAAAGAGTCTTTAGAAGAGGATGTATTTGAAATTACAAGATATACAGAATATGGAGAAGAAGATTTTAAAGGTCTTTTTGTTGCTAAAGAAACTAAATTAAATCCTAGGCAGGAATATCGTTTTATATATGATTCTAATTGTCTGTATTGTTATGTAGAACAAAATGGAAATAAAATAAGACTAGAGAGAAAATAAGTGCTATTAATTGAGTGCAAAAGGAGCACTTAATTTGAATCCAGGGATCATTACTTGAAATTTACGGGTAGATGTAAAATTAACCATATTGTAATGTCCTTTCATTGCCCCAAACGGAGAACTAAGCAAGCACCCACTGTTATAGGTGTGAGATTCACCTGGTTTTAATACTGGTTTCTTTCCTATAACACCTTCGCCTTCTACTATTTCAGTGTTGTTTAATGCGTCTTTAATTTCCCAAAAAC
This sequence comes from uncultured Flavobacteriaceae bacterium, assembly GCA_964353005.1. Lineage (GTDB taxonomy): Bacteria > Bacteroidota > Bacteroidia > Flavobacteriales > Flavobacteriaceae > Aquimarina. Next base: position 122,956 of record CAYGUC010000006.1, read on the forward strand.
GAGAGGTTAGTTGCACAGAATCTTTACTTTGGTTTTCAATGGTTATTCGATAACCAAAGGCAAAATGAATCTTATGGTTCTTGTAGAAAGTACCTTCAAAGGTGGTGTCCACCGAAATTTTTATTCCTCTGGTGATTTGCTGAACCATATTAAAATATAAACATTGATCCTACTAATGTTAATGTAGAACCAATTCCTGCTAAGATAAAAAATATTATATTGACAAGCGTAAATTTAACAATAGTTTTACCTCTGCCTTGATTATAAAACTTTCGCATAGCTTTATATAGGTAAAATAGAAAAATAAGTATTGCAACATTAAAAAAGGTGTTAATATTCGTGATTTTAGAAATTAGAATAGATAAACCTATTGTTATAAAAAACATGGTTTGAGTATGGAATATAAAAACTAAATGTTCCATATAGTTAAAAGGTCCTCTTATGTATAAAAACCAAATACCTAAAGCAAAAAATGGAAGGAAGAAGAAGATGATGAAAGGTAATTTGTTAAAAATGAATTCAAAAAACTCTTGTCCGTAGTTTTCTTCTATTGCATTGGTTTTTAAGACCCTATGGTAAATGTATTTGTTGAGTTGATTTTTTTCATGTTTTAGTTCTGATAATGCTTTATATGTAGATTTTTCTCCTGTTTTTTCGTGATAATCTTTATACATTTCCCAAAGTTTAAAACCTCTTTTAAAAAAGCCAATACTGTCGATCTGTTCTTGTGAATAATAGACAGTCTCTTCGGGGCTATCTTCTTTTTTTTCCAAGAAAGAAAAGCCATCGTCTTCTAAGATTTTTTTACTAATATTTTCTTTTTCAGCTTTAGGAATACCGTCAATTGCGAGTATTTGATCATTGATTTTCTGCTTTAGCGAGTCATCCATTGAGATGCTTTTTTTGATTTCAGTAATAGCATCTTCTCCGACATGGAATTGGCCTTCGACTTCTGTTCTAAAACCATCAAAATCAATAAATAATCCATTGATGATAAAAAAGATCACAGAAACACTCAAGTAAAATCGAAAAGGATTAGCATATCTGACTCTTTTTCCCTTTATATAATCTGTAGAGATTTTTCCTGGTCTAAATAGTAAGGCAATTATGGTGTGACTAAGCCTGGAGTCATAAGAAAAAATACTTGCAAAAAATTCATTAAAAAAGTCCTTAAAAGAGAGTTTTTTTGTTGTGTTAACCTGTCCACAGTGATGGCAATATCGGTCTATGATATCTAAAGGCACCCCGCAATTAAGGCATTCTGTGCCACGGTATTCTTTTAAGAATCTTCCCGTTTCTTTCATTTTTTTTAGCTAATAGTTTCCTAAGGAGGCTAAAGTAGTGGTATTTTACTAGAAATTAAAAAAGCTGTGCAAATACTCTAATTTGTAATAGATGAAGAATTGCCCGTTCCTTTTCCTATAGCCCTATCATAGCGCGCTCCTGGGGCTCTGTAATATGGTATTACGGTATATTCATTTTCAGTTTCATCGAAATTTCCGCTTATAAAACCAGGATCAATAGTTCCGTCTGGTTTTAATAAAACGTATTTGTAATTGTAAAATCCTTGCTTAAATAATCTTGTTGTGTAGTATATACCACGTTCTTTGTTAAATTTTAGTAAGGTCGAGTCATCTAGTGTATAGTCATTAAAATTACCATAAAGGTGGATTTGACCACCGTCAGTTGGTTCATAGCATTCTAAAGAAAAATGCATCCATACATAATCAGCTTCTATATTATTGTTTTCGGCATCCAGATTTCGAATAACAAAATTACCATTAATATCGGGGTTGTATGTGTATCTGCGATTGGCTCTAACTATGTTAGTGTATAGGTAGTTATGGTATATGTCTTTTAACTCGATACTTCGTATACTAATATTAGATGCTCTTATGTCTTTACTGTCAAAAAATAAAAACTCGTTTCCTCCCCAAAAGCTAGATTCTTGATCGTATTTGTAAACCAAATCATTGGCGATAGTAAATTGAGGGACTAAGTTGGTAATAGCGTTTTTGATGTCATTATTCTGCATTACCAAAGTTTTTACAGTTTTGTTGGGATTCCTTAAAATTTCATTAGGAGAACTTATTTCAAATTGAACGGATTGTTTAGAATCTATATATTTTAAGTTTCTGGATCTTTTAGTATAAACTTTTACAATAGTATTAGGCTCGTAAACAATGATTTTTCTTGTAAACACGACTATATCGTCATCATTATAGATTTCTATTATATAGTTGCCACTTACTTTAAGTCCTCTGGTATCTTCATTAGGTATGTTTAGTTTATAGTGGCTATACATCTGTAATGTGTTGAATGAATTTTCATAATTCACAATTCGAATTTCATCAAACCCATCTAGATATTCATTTTTATAAAGAGAAGAAGGTGTCCAGTCAAAATTGTAGTGCCCTATTCTATAATAATAGTCAGATTCATCACCATTAATATCATCAAAGGTTATTTTAAATGGTTCTCCTAACTTAAGTATAGGTATTCCAGAAAATTCGGATCCGCTAAATAATTGGATTGTTCTTATATTATTCGCGGTCGTAACCTTATTTATACCGTTTTGAGCAAAAAAACTAGAATAGGTAATAAAGAAGAGGGTAAAAAAAAATGAGTTTTGTTTAATTTTTTGTAGCATTATTCAGAGATTTGTAACTGTAAATATAAACAAAAAGTATACCTAAAGATAGATAGTAGTTTTTTTGTAGAAAATATTATTTAGAAAGAGTATAAATAATATCTTATAGCAGAACCTGCTTTCACTTACGTGTTTTAATTAGTAAATTTGCACGATTTTTTTAGTTAATTAACATAGACTACAAATATGTCAAAAGACATTCGTATCAGAAAAGGTTTAGACATTAAGCTTATTGGCGAAGCAGAGAAAGTAACTGTAGATGCCACTAGAAGTAATGTTTACGCAATTAAGCCTGGCGATTTTCACGGTATTGTGCCAAAAGTTGTTGCTAAACAAGGTGCAGAAGTTAAAGCCGGAGAACCACTTTTTTATTCAAAATCCAACGAGAGAATACTTTTTCCTTCTCCCGTAAGCGGAGAAATAGTAGAAATAGTGCGTGGTGCCAAAAGAAAAATTTTAGCTTTCAAAATTCTTGGAGACAAAGAGCAAAAGTATGCAGACTTTGGTGTAAAGGATGTGAATTCTATGAGTGGAGATGCTATAAAGTCTCACCTTTTAGAATCAGGTTGCTGGCCTTTTATTAAGCAACGTCCATATGATGTGATAGCTAATCCAGATATAGCTCCCAAAGCTATTTTTATTTCTGGATACACTACAGCTCCTCTTGCAGCAGATAGTGACTATGTGCTGGTAGGAAAAGAAAAAGAGCTTCAGATAGCAGTTACTGCTTTAAGTAAGTTAACGGATGGGGAAGTACATGTTTCTATTGGTAAAAATGCAAATACACCTTTAGCTGGTTTAAATAATGTTACAACTCATAGTATTTCAGGACCTCACCCAGCAGGAAATGTAAGTGTGCAAATTGCTAAAATAGATCCGATTAATAAAGGAGAAGCAGTTTGGGTAGTTACTCCACAAGATTTAGTCATTATAGGAGAGTTGTTGTTAACTGGAAAGTTTAATGCAGAGCGAATAGTAGCATTAGCAGGTTCTTCTGTTAAAAGCCCTAAATATTTTAAAACTAAGATTGGATCCGAAGTATCTTCTGTAGTATACGATTCTGGGGTAAATGACGAAAGTAATATAAGAGTGATTAGTGGAGATGTACTTACTGGCGAAAATGTAAAACCAGATGGTTACTTAGGTTATTATCATAATACAATAACAGTTATTCCAGAAGGAAACGATTATGAATTTTTTGGTTGGAACAAGCCAATATTCAATAAAATATCACCGTCTAGAGCACTAACTTTTTCATGGCTATTTCCTAACAAGAAATATGAACTTACTACAAATACAAATGGAGAGCATAGAGCATTTGTAGTTACAGGAAGTTATGAAAATGTATTTCCTTTAGATATTTATCCTTTACAATTACTTAAAGCATGTGAGGTAAATGATCTGGATGCAATGGAGCAACTAGGTATGTATGAAGTGGCTCCTGAAGATTTTGCTCTTACAGAGTTTATATGTGTTTCTAAACAGCCGCATCAAGAAATTATAAGAGAAGGGTTAGACCTAATGTTAAAAGAAATAGGATAGTGTCATGGGATTAAAAGATAAATTACATAAACTAAAACTTAAATATAAGGATAAGAAAATGGCTCCTGCATTTAATGCAATCCATACATTTTTATATTTACCTAATGAAACTACTCATTCTGGATCTCATGTTCGTGGTGCAGATGATCTTAAGCGTACGATGAATACAGTGATCATGGCTTTAATTCCATGTTTGATCTTCGGTATGTTTAATGCAGGATATCAACATCACTTAGCAGCAGGAGAAATACAAGCCGTTACCAATGGTTTTTTTAGCTCAGAATTCTGGTCTCTGGATAACCTAACAGTAGGACTATGGAAAGTGTTGCCACTAGTAATTATCTCCTATGGAGTAGGACTTGGAGTTGAATTTCTATTTGCGGTAATTAAAAAACACGAGGTAGAAGAAGGATATTTGGTGACAGGTATGCTAGTGCCTCTAATTGTACCAGTAGATACACCATTATGGATGCTTGCAATTGCTGTTATTTTTGGAGTAGTAATTGGTAAAGAGGTATTTGGTGGTACGGGTATGAATATATTAAACCCAGCATTAACTATAAGAGCATTTTTATTCTTTGCATATCCAACTTGGATGTCAGGAGATAAAGTTTGGGTTCATGGTGCAGTAGAAAGAGCAAATGAAATAGCTGCAGGAGCAGAACTTGATGCTATATCAGGAGAGACTGTTTTAGGGGCTTTAGCGCAAGGTAAAGAGATTACCTATTCCGTTTCAGATATGTTTTTAGGATTTATACCTGGATCAGTAGGAGAAACTTCTTCTATATTAATACTATTAGGAGCTTTATTTTTAATTTTCACAAAGATAGGAAGCTGGAGAATAATGCTAAGTTCTGTTGTAGGGGCTTTGGTTATGGGATTAATATTTAATGGAGTAGTAAGTGCTAATTGGATTGATGAAGGGAGTAAATTCTATAGCTTAATGAGTACAGAATTCTGGCATCATTTAATTATTGGTGGTTTTGCTTTTGGAGTTGTGTTTATGGCAACGGACCCAGTTACAGCATCACAAACCAATAAAGGAAAATGGATTTACGGATTTTTAATAGGATTTATATCTATATTAATTAGAGTATTTAATCCTGCATATCCAGAAGGAGTAATGCTGGCTATTCTGTTAATGAACGTGTTTGCTCCAACTATTGACCATTATGTGGTTCAAGGAAATATCAAGAAAAGAATGAAACGTTTAAAACTAAAAACGGCGTAGATCATGGCAATTAATACTGATAAAAATTCATATACAATCCTATTTGCTATCGCAATGGTAGTAGTCGTAGGAACTTTGTTAGCATTTACTGCATCTTCTTTAAAAGAGAGGATTTCGGCAAATAAACGTACAGAAAAACAGCAGAATATTTTGTTTGCAATGGGAATTAGTGATACACAAGATCCTAACGAGTTTGTACCTGCTGAAAAAGCTCAGGAATTGTTTGACAAATATGTAGGCGACGAGCAATATATAATTACAGGAGCTACGGCAGAAAAAACTACAGATGCTTTTAATATCGAAGTTAAAAAAGAGAATGATAAAATAAAGCAAGATTCTAATTATACTAGGAAAATGCCATTGTTTATCGGTAAAAAAGATGGTGAGGAGTTTTATGTAGTTCCGATGCGGGGTAATGGATTATGGGACGCAATCTGGGGGTATGTTTCTTTAGACAAGGAATTTAAGACTGTAAAAGGAGCGTTTTTTGATCATAAAGGAGAAACACCTGGATTAGGAGCAAACATTAAAGAAGCTTATTTTAGAGATGATTTTATAGGAGAAAGAATATTAGATGCATCTGGAAACTATAAAGGAATTACAGTGAAAAAAGGGAACGCAGATCCTAAAAATATAGATAAAGAAGATAATGAAGTAGATGCTATGGCTGGAGCGACAATCACAGGAGATGGGGTGACTGCAATGGTGAAGAAGGGAATAAAAATGTATCAACCTTATTTCGAAACCTTAAAAAAATAACAGATGGCTGAAGTAACAGAAGAAAAAGTAAAAGTAACAGAGCCAAAAGAGCCTTTGTTTTCGAAGAAAAACAAGAAATTACTAACAGATCCGCTTGCAGATAATAACCCTATTACTATTCAGGTACTTGGTATATGTTCTGCTTTAGCTATTACAGCACAATTGAAACCTTCTATCGTGATGGCGATTTCAGTGATCTTTGTATTAGGAATAGGGAATGTAGTAATTTCTCTAATGAGAAATATCATACCTTCTAAAATTAGAATTATTGTACAGCTTGTCGTAGTAGCTGCACTAGTAATTGTAGTAGATCAAGTACTTAAAGCATTTGCATATACTTTAAGCAAAGAACTTTCTGTATTTATTGGGCTAATTATTACTAACTGTATTATTATGGGACGTTTTGAAGCTTTTGCTTTAGGTAATGGTCCTTGGAAATCATTTTTAGATGGTGTAGGAAATGCAGCAGGATATGGTTTGCTATTAGTTATTGTAGCTTTCTTTAGAGAGTTATTGGGATCAGGAACATTATTCGGAATTAAGGTTTTGGGAGATCCAATAGAAAAAACAGGTCTGTATGCAATTGGGTATGAAAATAATGGTTTTATGGTATTAGCGCCAATGGCATTAATTACCGTTGGAATTCTTATTTGGATACAAAGAAGTAGAAATAAGGCATTAATTGAAGATCATTAGAAGAGTTCACAGTTACAAATTAGTAGTTATATTTTAATAAATAACTGCCAACGAAGAACTAAAAACATATAAAAAATGGAATATTTAGAATTATTTTTAAAATCAATTTTTATAGATAACATGGTATTTGCATTCTTTTTAGGAATGTGTTCTTACCTTGCTGTTTCTAAAAAAGTTTCTACTGCTGTAGGTCTTGGAGCTGCAGTAATTTTTGTATTGGCAATCACAGTACCACTAAACTTCTTGTTAGATAAATATATTCTTAGAGAAGGTGCTTTAGTATGGTTAGGGCCAGAATATGCAGATTATGACCTAAGTTTTTTAACTTTTATTTTATTTATTGCTACTATCGCTACGATGGTACAATTAGTAGAGATAATTGTAGAAAAATTTTCCCCATCATTATATAACTCTCTGGGTATATTTTTACCACTAATTGCAGTAAACTGTGCAATCTTAGGTGGTTCATTGTTTATGCAACAAAAAGAGTTTGCAACAATATCTCATGCAGCTGTATATGGTGTAGGATCGGGTATAGGATGGTTTTTAGCAATACTTGCAATTGCAGCTATTCGCGAAAAAATCAGATACTCTAATATACCAGCTCCTTTAAGAGGATTAGGGATAACCTTTATCCTTACAGGGCTAATGGCTATAGGTTTTATGAGTTTTGGTGGAATGTTAACAGGAGGAGATGAAGAAGAAAAAAAGGAAACTAAAACAGTACAAGTAGAAAAAGAGGAGACTACAAAAAAAGTAGCCGAAAATACTAACGTTACAATACTTAAATAATATGATATTTTTAGCATCTACCGGTGGGACAATAGCGATAACGATTATTTCGTTTTTGGTGCTGATTCTTGTTTTAGTAGGGATATTATTATTTGCAAAAGATAAGTTATTACCATCTGGACCAGTAAAAATCACCATTAATGGCGAAAAAGAAATAGAAGTAGCCTCAGGAGGGACTTTATTATCTACTCTAGGAGCTCAAAAAATATTTTTACCATCTGCTTGTGGTGGTGGTGGAACATGTATTCAATGCGAATGTCATGTATTAGAAGGAGGAGGAGAAGCATTGCCTACAGAAACACCGCACTTTTCTCGAAAAGAACTGCAACATGGTGCACGTTTAGCATGTCAGGTTAAAGTAAAACAGGACATGAATATTGAAATCCCAGAAGAAGTATTTGGGATTAAAAAGTGGGAAGCAGAAGTAGTGCGTAACTATAACGTAGCTTCTTTTATTAAAGAATTTGTAGTTCGTATTCCTGAAGATATGGGATACAAAGCAGGGGGATATATCCAGATAGAGATACCACAATGTGAGATCAAATATTCAGATATAGATATAACTGCTCACCCAGAAGAGCATGAAACTCCGGATAAGTTTCAAGCAGAATGGGATAAATTTGGTCTATGGCCTTTAGTAATGAAGAATAATGAAACCGTAGAGCGTGCATATTCTATGGCTTCTTATCCAGCAGAAGGAAGAGAGATTATGCTTAATGTACGTATTGCAACGCCACCATGGGATAGATCTAAAAATGGATGGATGGATGTAAACCCAGGAGTAGCATCTTCTTATATCTTCGCACAAAAGCCAGGAGACAAAGTTGTAATATCAGGACCTTATGGAGAATTCTTTATCAACGATTCTCAATCTGAAATGCTTTACGTTGGTGGTGGAGCTGGTATGGCACCAATGCGTTCACATTTATACCACTTATTCAAAACATTAGAAACAGGCAGAACTGTTACGTATTGGTATGGTGGGCGTTCTAAGAGAGAGTTGTTCTACTTAGATCATTTCTATGACTTAGAAAAGAATTTCCCTAACTTTAATTTTTACCTTGCATTGTCTGAACCATTAGAAGAGGATAATTGGAAAGTAAAAAAAGATATACACGATACCGAAGGAGATGGATTCGTAGGATTTATACACAATTGTGTAATAGATAATTATTTAAATCATCATGAGTCTCCAGAAGATATAGAACTATACTTTTGTGGACCACCATTAATGAACAAGGCTGTTCAAAAAATGGGAGAAGATTTTGGTATCCCAGATGAACACATCCGATTTGATGACTTTGGAGGATAAAATTAAAATTTAGTAAATCACTATAAACCGGTATAAGCAATTATATCGGTTTTTTTAATTTTATAGTTAAATTGGTATAAATTAGATCGTATGAAGAAGTTAGTTTTTGGTATAGGTATTATAGTAATTATATTCTTAGTGCTAAGAGGCACAGCTAAAGGTAGGATGGTTACCAATCATGTAACAGGAGTAGTTGCTGGTGTTGTTAAGAAAACAAATTATATAAATACTACTGGAGATTCTATATCTACCAGAGTTATAGTGCCAGAAGGATATAAAAGAGTAGCGTATAAAACTGGATCTTTTCAGCAATATTTACGACATTATAACCTAAAACCTTATGGGAGCAAGATTATAAATTATGACGATAGTGAGTATTTTGCACAAAATTGGCATGAAGCAATATTAGAAGTTCCTGTGCCATCCAATGGGCTACAACAATGTGCAGATGCATTAATGAGGATTCGATCTGAATATTTATGGCAGCAAAACAGAAAAGATGAAATTGGATTTAATTTTACATCTGGTCATTACTGCTCATGGAACAAGTATGCACAGTGTTACAGACCCAAAATAAAAGGAAGCAAAGTAACATTTCATAAAACGGCAAGTCCCAATCATTCTAAAGCAAACTTTTATAAATACTTACATCTTATTTATACCTATGCAGGTACTTTATCTATGTATAATGAATTACAAAAAGTAGCTGTAAAAGATATACAAATTGGAGATATGCTCGTTAAACCTGGTTCTCCTGGTCATATAGAAATCATAGCTGATGAAATTATCAATGAAACCGGAGATAAAATGTACCTTTTGGCGCAAGGAAATACCCCTGCACAAAGTGTTTGTTTGCTCAAAAATTTTGAGGATACCGAATTTTCTCCTTGGTATACATTCGATGAAAATGAAGCGGTATACACCCCAAGCTATTATTTTGATGAAGCACGATTTATACGGTTTAAGTAACTTTGTAATCTAATACCTTTCCCTAAATATAATGGGGTGTTTACTCATTGAAGCTTTTATATAGTATGATTTATATAGAGTTTTATACTATATAAAAAAGCTAACCATGAAAAAAATACTACTGCTACACTTATTTTTAATAGTATCCTTAAGCATTTATGCGCAAGAAACTCCTACAATTCAGTTAAACGATTCTACCCAATTAAAACTTTCTATTTTAAAAGTTGATGTCCAAATTATTGGAAATTTTGCTACTACAACTTATGATATGAAATTTTATAATGAGTTAGACAGAACATTAGAGGGAGAATTAGCATTTCCGTTAGGAGAAGGACAATCTGTTTCTGGTTTTGCAATGGATGTTAATGGAAAAATGAGAGATGCAGTTATTGTTGAAAAAGAATTAGCAAGAGTTGCGTTTGAAAGTACGGTAAGGCAGAATATAGATCCGGGACTTTTAGAAAAAACACAGGGCAATAATTACAAAGCGAGGGTATATCCAATCTTGCCAAAAGAGTATAAGCGTATCCAGGTAACCTATGAGCATGAATTGAATACAGTTAATAATTCTTATGTATATGAGCTTCCACTTGGTTTTAAAGAACGTTTAGATAAGTTTTCAATAGATGTTAAGATTTATGGTAAAAATGCTCCTGTAGCGCTTGATAACGTCCTGTTTTTTGATCAGGAAAAAGATCTGTACCATGCTGTTTTGAATAAAGAGAATTATTTACCTGCTACTTCGATGGTTATTAATATTCCGGTTAAGTTAGATTCGCAACAAATAATGACTTCGGGTAACTTCTTTTATATTCATCAAAAACTAGAGCCCAATTCAAGAATAAAAAGAAAGCCTAAAAAGGTTACTGTTTTATGGGACAATTCCTTTTCACTAGCTTATAAAAAAACAAAAAAAGAGTTAAATCTATTAAATTTATACTTTACCTATCTTCAAAATGTAGAAGTACAATTTATATCATTTAATAATTCAATTAATACGTCTAAAATATTTACCGTTACTAACGGTATCTGGTCAGATATAAAAAGAGAGATAGAAAGTATACAATATGATGGAGGTACTTCATTTGGTTGTCTGGATACAGTTACGTTTTTGTCTGATGAAATACTGTTTTTTACCGATGGATTAAGAAATTTAGGAGATTATAATTCTTTAGGTAAGAAAACAATATATGTAATTAATTCTTCGGGATCTGGAGATCATGAGTTAATGAATACAATGGCAACATCTTCCGGAGGGAGTTATATTAACCTTAAAAGATATGGAGCACAAGATGCTTTTAAAATATTAAAACATGAAACGTACCAGTTTTTAGGGATTAAAAAAAATAAAGATGTAGTAGAAATCTATCCCAGAACAAATACGAATGTAAGAACAGATTTTTCTGTTTCTGGTAAATTTTTAAAAAAGACAACTATCAAATTACTTTTTGGATATCAGAATAAAGTTGAAAAAGAAATAGAAATAATGGTAGAAGGGAGTATTGCAAATGAAAAAATAGTAAAGCGGTTATGGGCAAAACAAAAACTGAAATTTTTAAATAATAAGAAAGAAGAAAATAAACCATTAATAATATCCTTAGCGAAACAATATCATCTTATCACAGATTATACATCTATGTTGATTTTGGATAGAATAGAAGATTATGTAAAATATAGAATAGAACCACCACAAGAGTTAAGGGCAGAGTATAAGGAGAGAATAGTAAATATAGAGGAAGAGGAGCAGGATAAAAAAGAAGAACTAGAGGAGCGAAAAGAGGAATTGTTTGAGGATTATGAAGATATAATGAAATGGTATACTACGGTGTACCCTAAAAAGAAACCCAAGCAAAAAAAGAAAGAAGAAATTGAAGGTGATCTTCCTGAAGAAAATGAGAATACCAGCACAAATTCAAACTTGGTACAGCAAGATACTGTTCAAAACACAGACATCGTTGCCCCGGTTTCAAACTCTAATAGAAATGTTGTAGTAGATTATGATATTTCTGTTCGGGCTAATATTGCGGTAGTAGATACTGTTAAAAGAGTTGTTTCTGGAGTAATTACAGATGGGGAAGGTCTTTCGCTACCAGGAGTAAGTATTGTTGTAAATGGTACAGAAAAAGGTACACAAACTGATTTTGATGGAAAATTTACTATCCATACAGAAATAGGTAAAGAATTACGTTTTTTATACGTTGGGTTTAAGCCAAAAACGTTGATAGTAGAGGATTTGGATGCAGTAAACATAATATTAGAAGAGGATGTTGCTATGCTCGACGAGGTAGTGGTTACCGCTCAAGCGGTTACAACACAAAAAAGAACATTGGGCTATTCGGTGTCTGAAGTAAATTTAGAATCATTATCGGGTGCTGTGGCAGGAGTTAATGTAAAAGAACAATCCAGAGGGGAATCACCCTCGGTTACGTTAAGAGGTATTTCGACAATTTCAGATACAGAACCTTTATATGTTGTAGATGGAACTGCGGTTGGAGGTAATCCAATATCTCAGCTCTCTCCCGATGATATTGTATCGGTGCAGGCTTTGAAAGAAGCCAGTAGTGTTACATTATATGGTTCTAGAGGAGCTAATGGAGTAGTGATAATTACCACCAAAGAAGGAGAGAAATCTAATAAAAAGGCAATTACAGAATTAAATCAAAAAATAACCGATAAAATAGAATTAAAACCTTGGAGTCCCGATGTGCCGTACATTAAAATTTTAGAAAAAGAAAAAACAATAGATTTGGCGTATGCCAAATATTTAGAAATAAGAAATCAGTATGCTAATATTCCTTCTTTTTACCTTGATGTTGCAGACTTTTTTGATCATAAGGGGGCATCTGATATTGCAATCAGAGTAGTAACAAACCTTATAGAAGTAGATATAGATAATCATGAACTAATGAGGGCTTTGGGGTACAAGCTAGAATATTTTGGGCAATATAAATTGGCGGTTAGCATATATCAAAAAGTATTAGAATTAAGACCAGAAGAGCCGCAATCCTACAGAGATTTAGCTTTAGCTTATGAATATATAGGCGAGTTCCAAAAAAGTTTTGATTTATTGTATAAAATATATAATGCAGAGTTGTTAGAAAAAGATGAAGATGAGCGCTTTTATGGGATAGAAGGAATTGCATATATAGAATTAAATAGATTAGTATACAAACACAGTAAGAAATTAAAATTAAATGAATCCCAGAGAAGTAAGTTTACAGAAACTCCTATGGATGTAAGAGTAGTAATAGATTGGAACCATAATGATACAGATATTGATTTATGGGTGATCGATCCAAATAACGAAAAAGGATATTATTCAAATTCTAGAACAAATATAGGAGGAAGGTTATCTGAAGATATGACAGAAGGTTATGGTCCAGAAGAATTTACATTAAAAAATGCAGTTAAAGGAAACTATCAGATTATGGTTGATTATTTTGCAGATAGTGTACAGAAGATATCGGGACCTACTGTTCTTAAAGTATCCATGTTTGCCAATTATGGGAAGAAAAATGAATCCAGAAAAATAACTATTATTCGATTAGATAATAAAAAAGATGAAATAGAAGTTGGGAACTTAAAATTTTAAATAGAAAAGAAACCTCTAAGATTTATAATTTTAATTCTGCGTTCAAAATAATATCTTTGCCCCGCTATGACCAGAATACTTACCAAACAAGAACTGCACAACCTCGCGATGAATATCGTAGGTAAAGAATTAGAAAAAAGAGGATACGAATTTATAGCGATCAATAGCAAGCTAGGAAAACACCCACAATTTGTATGTGTTGATCCTTCTAATCAACGTTATTTTGTGTTGGTTAAAGCAGTATCTCATCCAGATAATCCACATAACTATGATGTAATCTGGATGGAAGCCTTTAAAAAACATGCAAGAGAGCAGGATGCAAAAGTATTTTATGCAGGAGTTGGCTTGCAAAATGCTGAAGATCCTAATAAACCAGTTTTTCTAAATGAAGATTATGTATTAGAATATGCAGGTCTGCAAGTAATAGAAACTCATTTGAATTAAAAATGAATAAGATCAAAAAAATACTTTTTATACTTTTTATAGGATTAGTTTCTTGTAAAAACGAACCCCAATTACATCTTAATTATGCTAATGGAGAAGCTTTTGGGACTACTTTTTCTATTCAATTTATAGATGCAAAACAGGTAGATTACTCCAAATCGTATGATAGTATAATTACTATTATTAATAAATCTATGTCTACGTACATTGCAGATTCTGATATTTCCAGAATTAATGCCGGGGATACTACAGTAACTGTAGACGATCATTTTAAAAAAGTAATGACCGCTTCCAAACAGATATATCACGAAACCGATGGGGCTTTTGATCCAACCATAGGCGTTTTGGTAAATGCATGGGACTTTGGGCCAGAAGGAAAAATAATCTCGTTAGACAGCCTTAAAATCGATAGCCTGTTAGTATCGGTAGGTTTGGATAAAGTAGTTTTAAAAGATAATTCCATTATAAAAAGTAATCCCAAAACATTTATAGATTTTAATGCTTTGGCAAAAGGCTATGCGGTAGATGTATTTGCAGGATTTTTAGAGCAAAAAGGATATAAAAATTATTTAGTAGAAATAGGAGGAGAGATCGTAGGAAAAGGAAGCAATGTAGTGAAAGAAAAAGCATGGAGAATAGGGGTAGAAGATCCTAATTTTGACGGAACCCAATCCTATAGTAAAATTATCGAATTGCATAATGAAGCTATGGCAACCTCTGGAGGATATAGAAAATATAAAACCAATGAAAATGGAGAACGCTATATTCATATTTTAAACCCTAAAACTGGCTATCCTTTAAAATCCAACCTTTTGGCAGTTTCGGTTATTGCCGATACCTGTATGGAGGCAGATGCATATGCTACCGCGTTCATGACTATGGGATTAGATCGCTCTGAAGAATTTTTGAAATCACACCCAGCGCTAAAAGTGTATTTTATGTATCAGGATGCAAACAAGGAATTGCAAACGCTTTCTGTAAATGGTTTTCCAACGGATAAATAAGAGGTCAGACCTTCAAGGTTTCAACAAAACTTGGAACGTCTTTTTCTTTTTAAGAGCCATCTCACCCCAAAAAATAATATTCCTAAAATAGCAATCCCTATAACCCAATACCAGGTTGTATTGTTGTTAAAAGGTACAGGAGTGGTATCTCCTACCAAATAAAATCCACCCCAATAAAAAGGTTGCGTTCGGTTTATGTTTGCCGTAGTTAGGTATTGTAATTTTGCTTGTTGTAAAGCCTTGGCCTTGTTCATGCCAGCTTTAAGATTGGTATAAAAGTTTTTCATTAACTCTGGAGTGGTACTGTCGGATATCTCCCAGCTACTAAGCACCAAACTTTTGGTTCCTGCGTATTGAAAAGCAGTGCCTAAACTTATAATCCCTTCGCCTTTTGCAATTTTACCAGATCCTGTATTACAGGCACTAAGTACAGTTAACTCTGCGGGGATATCCAAAGCAAACAATTCATGACTGTATAAATAACTATCCTCTACAGAGTCTTTGCTTTTTGTGAATAAAAGCTTGGAGTTTTCGGGCTGTTCATTGTCGACTTCGCCATGCAAGGCAAGATGTAAAATACTGTAATTCCCTGCATTTTTCTTAAAATTAGCCTCTATAGCCTGAGATCCAAAATAATATTGCCCGTTAATAATATCCGCAATTGCTTTAATCTCTTTACGAGTGCCGGGTAAATCGATCTTTGTATCTCTTAAAGTTGCCAGACTCATCGTTTTGGTGTCTATTGTAGTTGTGGTTGTATCTGAAAAAGAAAAAGCAAGGCATTCTTGTTGTTTTTTTAAAGCAGAATTTGTTTTGCCCAACCCAAATAACACATTTGCCGAATTAGCATACGAGATAGCGTGATCTTTAAGCAAATAAGATAACGCTCCAGGATTATTAGAAGCATCCTTTTGGGTGAGTAACAACTCAAAATTGCAATGCCAAAGTGGGCCATCAGGAACAATAATGATTTCATCTCCAATAAGTTTATCGGCAATAGGAGCAATAAGTTGTTTGTAAAGCGTATGGCTGCTATTTTTGTATTTTGGGGTCTCTTGTGCAATAATTGTTTCTCTAAGTTTCTCGATATTAGAAAGTAAATTGGGGGTTACTAATGGTTGTACTGCTATCTTTTTTGTAGAGATCGTAAATGCATACGTAATACTATCGGTACAGAAAAACTCTAACAGTGTAGTGTGGTCACTTAAGTTTTTCTGAATATCGCCAACCGTAATTGTATTGTTTTGATACTTTAATTGGTGGTATTTAGGGTAACTTGTTTCTATAACCCGGGTTAGGGAATCTTGTTTTTTGCCAATATCAAACAACTGATTTTCATACGTACTAATCCTAGCGGTGTCTGCGCTTTTCTCAGATCGTTTGTTTATAATCTCTGAGGTATAAAAAGCATGCTCCGCTTTTAGGCTCTTTTCCAGATCCAGAATAGTTTTTGGTAGTCCAGCAAAGTTTTTGGCGTTGGATTCTGCCAGTAATCCTTGCAGGGTGTTGGCTTTGCTTTTTTCGGTATAATAAAAAGCTTGTTCCAGATATTGTTGTTGGGGATTGGCTTGGTATTGTAGTATATGTGCTTGTATAGCATCTGCATATACTTTTTTGCTTTGTTTGGCAAAAGTAAGCTTATCGCCATAAGTATGTAGCTTTTGCCGAATATCATGAATCAAAATATCTGCTTTTTGGTAGATTTGGATGCTTGCAGCTAGTTTTGTTAGATCATTAGTATGCTTGTAGTGTTCTTGCACCGTTATTGCTTTGCCATGCAGGCTAACGAGCAAAATATTGGTATCCAGATAATCGGTTGGGTCTATTTTATTTTTGTTGTTAGTGTTTTTATCAGGCAACGTATTTGCAACCATCGCTTTATCATAATACAATGCTGCTTTTTTATACTCTTTTATTTGGTAATATACCTCTGCAATCTGGTTGTACGATTTTGCAGTTCTGGGGTGGTAGGAGCCATCTGTTTGTAGTCTGGTTTTGATGCTTTTGTGTAGATGCCCCAAAGCGATAGCATACTCTTTTTGTTTAGTGTATACCTCTGCTATGGCATCATAGGTGTCACAAATATAATAGTTCGTTTCTCCGTATAGATGCTGATGTATTTTTAAAGCTTTTTGATAATAAAATAGAGCAGTAGAGTACTCTTTTTTTTGAGCATACAAATCCCCTAAATCTAGGTAAGAATACGAAGTATCCGAATGATGTTTTCCCACAATATTAATCCGTATTTGTATAGCTTTTTGGTAGTAAGGTAAAGCTAAATCATATTCCTCTTTTGCTTTATAGGTATTTGCAATATTATTATAGGTGCGCGCTACCGCACCATGATTTTCTCCTAAAGAATGTACAAAATTTGTTATCGCCTTTTTATAATAAGAAATAGCTTTGTCATACTCTCCGGTATATTTATAGATAACACCTATATTATTATAATCTCGACCAATAAAAGAGTGTTTCTTATTAAATAATTTAGTGTTAATTAGTAATATTTTTTGAGAACAGGACAAAGATTGATTATAAAATCCTTTTTTGAAATAAATAAAACTTAATTCTGTATATATATCCGTCATTCTAGTATGGTTTTTTCCGAATGTCTGAATTGTAATATCAAAGGATTTATTAAAGTTTAATAAAGATATGTCGTATTTTCCTTTGTATTTATACACAATACCAATGCTTTTATAGCATAAAGCAGTATTAGGATGATCTCCCCCAAAAGTGTCTATCATAATAGATACTGCTTTTTTTTGATATGCCATAGCCTCATCGAATTTATCTAAATAAGTAAGAACATTTCCTATATGGTGATAACAAAAAGCTGCTTCTGAGCTGGTTTTACCAAAAATAATACTTCTTATCTGTAATGCTTTATGGTAGTAGTCTAAAGCTATATTGTCTTTACCAAGATGGTAATAAGTAGTACCAATATCGATATAGCTGTCTGCTATTTTTTGATGTTTTTTGCCAAAGGTATGAGTTCGTATCGTTAGGGCTTTTTTATAATGCTGTAACGCCTGGTCGTATTCTGCAAGGATGTGGTGTATAGTGCCAATATTATGATAAGAATCTCCTATTGGGGGATCTCCTTTTTTTAAAGTATCCAGTTGTATTGCCAAAGCTTTTTGATAATACTCCATCGCTTTTTGAAACTGATCTTTATTTTTATAGATATGCCCCATGCTGGTGTATGAGTTTGCTACCTCTGGGTGGGTATCTCCAAATATATCCAACCGTATTGCCAGTGCTTTTTCTTCATTTAATAAAGCTTGCTCAAAATTGTAATTGGTGTTATGGGTTTCTGCAAGTTTGGTATAGCAATTTGCAATTTGCTCCCTGGTGTTTGCTTGTGTATAGATAACAAGTGCCTTGTTAAAATATTCGAGAGCGTTGTCTGGTTTTCTATGCGTTAACAGACTGTCTGCTTTCGAGAAGTATCGAGAAGCCATGTTCATATCTTGCGCAACTACAGAATTAACAGATAGCAGATACATAGCAAAATATACCATTTGGATAGAAAACAGAAAGGGAATGCGGTTCATAAAATACGCCTATGTAATGAATAACAAAGATCGTAAAAAAGATACTTTTGTATGTATAAGGAATAGAATAAATATGGGTAAAGTTTATTACACATTGTGGAGTTTAATTCTCCGAGGCTTGCCTCGAAATGTTAAGGTCGTGTTTCCGCTGAATGCCTCGTGGGCTTGCCCCGAGGTAGTTGACTATGCATTTTTACAACTAACAACCCTATTGTAAACCAGAGTCTTAATGCTTATAACAAACAGGCAGTATTTCGCCTGGGGCAAGACAGTATTGGGTAACATCTTCTTTAGATAGGATAGAGGTATAATCTACTTCATCTACTTTAAAACCAATAGATCGCAGCTTTTCAAAATAATCCCTACCGTAAATCCGTACATGGTCGTATTGTCCAAATATACGAGCCCGCTCCTGTGGATCGGTTATACTGTCGTCTTCAAAGGTGGTTTCCCTGTTCAAATCCTGAGGTATTTGCAAAATAGCCATTCCGCCGGGTTTTAAAACCCGATATATCTCCTGCATAGCTTTAGTGTCGTTAGGGATGTGTTCTAAAACGTGATTGCAAAAAATAATATCATATTCATTATCTGTAAATGGCAGGTTACAAATATCTGCTTTTACATCTGCTAAGGGAGAGTTAAGGTCTGTAGTAGTGTATTCTATATGTTTTAGTTCCCTAAACCGTTTATAAAATGCTTGCTCTGGTGCAAAATGCAATACTTTTGCTGGTGCAGTAAAAAAATCAGTCTCATTAATAAGATATAACCAAAGTAATCTATGTCGTTCTAAAGATAGGGTAGAAGGCGATAATACATTATCCCTTTGGTTTTCATATCCATAAGGTAAAAAACGCGAAAAACTTTTACCATCAATAGGATCGGTATAGGTATTTCCTTTTAAAAATAGAGATATAACAGGTCTTGCCAAGTAACTCAACCGAATTAAAACTGGTCTGGGTATGGTATTTAATATAAGTTTAAAGAGCTTTTTCATAATAGAGGTACACTAAGGGCACAAAAGAAGTCTCAAAGTTTCACAAAGATTTACATAATAAAAACGTTTCATTTTTAAGTAAACTTACATGAACATTAATAAGAAGACCAGATTTTTATTTTTATAAAAAAGTTAAACAGTCAACAGCTCTTGTCTAAAAGCATCTTCCTCATCAGACTCTATACCCAAAGCTTTGTATATATATTTAAAAGTAGATAAGATTTCTGGTTTGCCATCTACGATTGCAACATCATGCTCAAAATGGGCACTAGGTTTACCATCATTAGTTAATATAGTCCAGCCGTCCCGTAATTGTTTAATACGGTGTGTACCCATATTGGTCATTGGTTCTATAGCAACCACCATTCCTTCTATAAACTTTTTGCCTCTTCCACGACGTCCATAATTTGGCATTTCAGGATCTTCATGCATTTTTCTGCCAAGTCCGTGACCTACTAATTCTCTAACTACACCATAACCAGCTTCTTCTGTAAATTTTTGAATAGCATATCCAACATCTCCAACGCGGTTTCCTAATTTAAACTCTGCGATACCAACGTATAAAGATTCTTTGGTTACCTTAAGTAATTGTTTTACGTCTTCAGAAACTTCTCCAACCGGAAAAGTATAGGCATGATCCCCGTAAAAATCATTTTTAATAGCACCACAATCAATAGATATAATATCTCCTTCTATTAATGGAGTATTATTAGGGATCCCATGAACTACTTGCGCATTGGGGCTCATACATAATGTATTTGGAAAATCATATAAGCCTAAAAAACCAGGGATTGCCCCATGATCTCTAATAAATTCTTCGGCAAGTTTATCTAAGTGTAAAGTGGTTACACCAGGTTTAACTTCGGTAGCTAACATCCCTAATGTTTTAGAAACAACCAAAGCGCTTTCGCGCATTAATTCTATTTCTTCGCGTGTTTTAGTAATAATCATAATCGTAAAAACAATACTTTGATAAAAGAGGCAAATTTACAAAGAATAATGCTTGTTCTGCAGGTGCATAGAATCTATTTTAAGATTTCACGTTTTAATGCAAATAAGCGAGGGGTGCAACAAATTCTATTTTTTTTTAGATATGGGCGTGACCACAAGGGTCGGGCTTTCCGTTTCAATTCCTCGCTCCTCCTTTGTCGGGCTGTGGGATTTACACTCCAATCCCTCACGCAAATTGTTGCATTCACAATAACACAAAAGGAAATGTATCGTATGCCTTAAGGAATAGCACTATTGTTTTACAGTGTTTTTATAGTAAAAGAAGTGGTTAGACCAACGCTAAAATTTCTTGGGAGTTTATCCACTCCAAAAATAGCTCTGGAGTGTATGCCTTTTTCACCTAATATGTCAAGAAATAAATCAGAAGCTCCATTTACTACAGTAGGAGAATCGTCCCAGCTAGTACCAGATTGAAAGTATGCATCTATATGATTAAGTCCTATGATAGAGTCAAAACCAATTTTTTTATCTATTTGTGCAAGAACATTTATAGCGCATAATCGCATGGCTTCATAACCATCCTCTGTAGTAACAGAATCGCCTAATCTGCCTTGATATAAATATTCTCCATTTATTATAGGAAATTGAATCGCTATATATGCTATAGTGCCTCTAATATTTACAGAAGTGTAAGATCCCCCTGGAGTAGAAACTTCAGGTAATTCAATATTAAGTTCTTTTAGTTTTTGATGTGGAGTCATTTATAATTTAATCTTCATAAGAGTGTTTATAAGGCGCACCCGATACGATTGCCAGGATATCTTTTTCCAGAGTTTCTCTTGCAAATTCTACATAACGACCTAATTCTTTTCCGTTTTTATAAAAAATAAAAGTAGGAACTCTGTCGATATCTAAGTCTTTTTCAAACCCCTCTGGAGTATCTTTTTCACGAGTTACCGTTATTAGTTCTAGGTTATTATAGTTAAACCCGGTAGTATCTAATATTTTATAAAAAGCAGGAGTTTCTCTTTTGCTATCACTACACCAAGTGCCCATAAAAGCTTTAATAGAAATATCTTTTACATACGGAGCCAGTTCTTTAACGATAGTTTCATCTATAGTATACTCCTTATAATTTTTAGTAAACCAAGTGCCAAAAGGTTCTTGCTGCAAAGCTTTTCGATCTTGTTTTCCTACTAGTATTTCGGGATTAGGTTTTTGAGACACGGTGCCAGAGGTTTGGGATTGGGGGTTTGTTGTTTTTGCGGTATCTGTTTTGGTAACCGAAGTACTGGCACAAGAAACGGAAAATGCGCAAAGACCAATAATAATTATCTTTTTCATTTTAATTAGAATAATGTGTGTAAAGTGTAAAAAAATATTCAATAGATCAAAAAAATGAACTACTTCTATACGAATATACCATAAAGTAAACAACCTCTAATTGATGTTAGAGGTTGTTTAACAAAATCGAGGTACTATTTCAAAGTTAAAGCAATATTATTTTTAGATATTATTTTAATAGAGAATGTTGTGTCATTGCTTCTGGTTTTTGAATCCCCATAAGATCCAGAATAGTAGGAGCAATATCTCCTAAAACACCATCTTTTATTTTTATTTGATCGGTATCTACCAAAATAAAAGGAACAGGATTGGTAGTGTGTGCTGTGTTGGGAGTACCATCTGGATTAATCATAGTTTCGCAATTACCATGATCTGCAATTAAAAGGGTAGAGTAGTTGTTTTCTAAACCTGTAGTTATTACATCTTTTACACAAATATCTACAGCTTCACAAGCTTTAATAGCGGCCTCCATTACTCCTGTGTGTCCTACCATATCTCCATTTGCAAAATTTAAACATACAAAATCCACTTCTCCTTTTTGTAGTTCTGTTACCAGTGCATCTCTTAATTCATACGCACTCATTTCGGGTTTTAGGTCATATGTTGCAACTTTAGGGGAGTTTTTTAATATTCTGGTTTCTCTTTTAAAAGGTTCTTCTTGCCCGCCAGAAAAGAAAAAAGTTACATGTGGGTATTTTTCGGTTTCTGCAATACGAATTTGTTTTTTACCTGCCTTAGAAATTATTTCACCCAGAGTTTCTGTAATATTATCCTTATTGTAGATCACCTTTATGTTTTCAAAACTTTCATCATAATTTGTCATAGTAACATAATACAAGGAGAGTTTGTGCGTGTTATATTCATGCATATCTTTTTGAGAAAGCATTTCGGTTAATTCCCGACCACGATCGGTTCTGAAATTAAAAAACAGAACAACATCATCTTCTTTTATGGTTGCTACAGGAGCTCCGTTTTCTTGCACTAAGATTGGTTCGATAAACTCATCGGTAACCCCGGCATCATAACTGTTTTGTATACTTTGGATGTGATCTTCGGTTTTTTCGCCTATACCATTTACGATAAGATCATACGCCAGTTTAACACGCTCCCATCGCTGATCTCTATCCATTGCATAGTATCTGCCTATTACAGAAGCTAGCTTGCCTGTAGTCTTAGACATATGATCCTTTATATCTTGAATATGTCCTTTTCCAGATTTTGGATCTACATCACGCCCATCGGTAAATGCGTGTAAAAAAACATTTTTTAACTCAAAAGCATTCGCAGCATCTAATATTCCTTTAATATGATTACTGTGAGAATGTACTCCGCCATCGCTTACCAGACCAAGAAGATGTATGTTTTTGTTTTTTTCTTTAGCGTATTTAAAAGCATCTTTTAATACAGATTCGTCTTTAAGTGTATTGTTTTCTACCGCTAAATTGATTTTAGCTAAGTCTTGATACACAATTCTACCTGCGCCAAGATTCATGTGCCCAACCTCACTATTACCCATTTGTCCATCTGGTAGACCTACATGAAGACCATCGGTACGAAGTGCTGCATTAGGGTATTTTTTATACAAACTATCTATAAAAGGAGTATTTGCATGATCGATAGCAGATACTTTAGGGTCAGGAGAGGTTCCCCACCCATCCAGAATCATTAAGATTACTTTTTTGTTCATAATAAACTCTTAGTTATGGTTTTTGGTTGGTTGTTTTTGAAGATCAAAACTCCAAAAATTAGAAAAAGATCTAAATTTACAACTTCGTAGATAATCAGGCAAAAAACACAAGTTATTACTTTGTTATTAATACATTTTTGTAGGGTTAATAGAAGTGCTTTTTTTGTGAAATTATTAACGAATTTGTGTGAGTAAGGTTAAAAATGAGTTATTCTTGAAATAGTGTTGTTTTTTATGAGGATAATGTAATTTATTTGCGCCGTCAAAATTTGACAATCACAAATCCAAATTGAACTTATAAAAGCACAAAAAAATGAAAAAGTTATCGATTTTAATTACATGTATGACAGTAAGTCTGGTATTAGCAAAGGATCCAGTAAAAAGTCTGGAAACATACAAAGTTGAGAAAACTGAAGTTGTAAATGTATCTCCATTTTGTATTTCTATAGCTAAAGGAGATTATGAAATGGTAAAAAAGATGGTTGAATTAGGAACGGAAGTAAATAAAACTTCAGAAGGGATGACTCCGCTTATGTACGCTGCTCGTTATAATAGAGTAGAAATAATCAAACTATTGGTAGCTAATGGTGCAGCAATCAATGTAAAAGATAAAAAAGGGTTTACTGCATTAAAGTATGCAGAATTATCTGGAGCTGATAATGCTAAATCATTATTATTAGAGCTAAAGAAAAAATAATATTTTAGAATTGTATCGTACAATTTGAATCCGCTAGGCATTATTATATGTTTAGCGGATTTTTTAATCTCATATCTAGAAGAATGTATACTTAAGTAGATATACCCAATGATTTTGTTTTAGCCCTGATTTTTATAAAAGTACATTTTAAGATTTTAATAGATATGTTATATCAAAAGGTTAAAATTGTGTTATTGTCTAATAACAGGTGTAACAAAATATAGGTTTGGGTAGTCATACTAAGTATAAGTCAATCAAATAATATAAAAAATCAATCTATCATGAAAAAATCAATTTTTACCATTTTAATGGCCGTATGTGTTACTTCTTTAAGTTTTGCTTCAGAGACCAACAGAAGTTTTAATGATAATAATAGTTCTACTATTACTGCATACAAAACAAGTCCGTTTTGTATGGCTATCGTAAAAGGAGACCTGGAAACTGTAAAGAAACTGATCGAGCTAGGAAGCGATGTCAATGAAAAATCTGATGGAATGACGCCTCTTATGTATGCAGCACGATATAATCGTACCGATATTATTAAAATGCTCGTAGAAAAAGGAGCGAAAATTAAAACTAAAAATAGTAAAGGGTATACAGCAATGAAATTTGCAAAGCAATCGAATGCAAAAGAAGCTGTAGCATTATTAGAAGAGTTGTCCTAAAATTTTCTAAATTGAGTTTTTTAAAAGCCGTTAGTTTGTACAAACTAACGGCTTTTATTATTTACTATACTTTTGTATTGCTTCTTTAATTTTTTCTATTCGATTATCAGGATCAGGATGCGTGCTTTGAAACTCTGGGGTGCGGTTTGGTCCCCCAGCGGTTTTTAAGATTTTCATAACTCCAATCATCTCTTCGGCATTATATCCTGCATCGATCATAAATAAAACTCCTAGATCAT
The DNA here is from genome assembly GCA_964353005.1 of uncultured Flavobacteriaceae bacterium. Lineage (GTDB taxonomy): Bacteria > Bacteroidota > Bacteroidia > Flavobacteriales > Flavobacteriaceae > Aquimarina. The sequence goes on from CAYGUC010000006.1 coordinate 148,081, forward strand.
CGCTTTCTAACTCATCTTCACGACCGTTACCCAATAATATATTAGATCCTATACTGTTTACAATACCACCTGCATCTGCTCCAACAGAAGCTCCTGTAGATATGGTCTTCCAGAATTCGTGTTCTGCTATTCTTTCAGCAGAATGTCTGCCTAATACATGTCCGATCTCATGTCCTAATACCCCAGCTACCTGATCTTCATTTTCTAATTTAGATAATAAAGCATAGGTTATAAATATCTGCCCCCCGGGTAAAGCAAAAGCATTAATAGTGTTAGGATCTGCTAATAAATGAAACTCATATTTATACGGGGTTTCTTTAGCCATACTAGAATTAACCAGTTTATTGCCTACCATGTCGATATAGTTCTGTAACTTTTGATCGGGGTATAGCCCACCGTGTTGTTGTGCCATTTCTGGAGCACTTTGCAATCCAATAGCAATCTCTTGATCACTTGTCATATTAATATTTTGTACTCTATTGGTATATGGATTGTGAGTTTTGTTATTGCACTTTTTAAAAAAAGCAAAAGCTACAATAGCCACACCTATAAGTATCCTGATTTTTAAACCGCCACGTCTCATTATAAATTAATTTAGGTTAGTAATTTACAGAAATGGTTTTAAAGTTAAAAAATAAATGAAAACAACTGTTCAAGAAAGTATTAGATTATGTAAATAGTTAAAAATAAAAGTTGCTTACTAAAAAATACACAGATGTATTTAATTAGTAAGCAACTGCTAGGGGTAGCCGTTTTTAGTTTTAAAACGGGATTAGTGCAAACTAGCGTAGTTGAGTTTACAATAGTTAGCGATAAAATAATTGTGTGTAATAGTATTTGCCATTTTCGTCTTTTATGGCTGCAATACCAGTATGGGTGTAGTTTCCTTCAATGTTTTTTCTATGTCCATCACTGTTGATCCATCCAGCTACAACACTTTTAGCGTCGGGATAGAAACTAGCTACATTTTCGGCTGTAGAAACAGCATTTTCTTTTTTATTTAGGACATCACCTCTAGAATTAAAGTTGTCGTGACTAATATCATTTTTAGAGATCATGTATCGCGTATGATCAATAGCTAATTCTTCTGCGGTGCTGTTTTTTGTTAAAGACTTTAAGCCTTTTTCAGATCGATATTCATTTACTAATTTTAGAATTTCGTCAGCAACAGAGATTTCATTAGAACTGTTATCATCATTAGAGCTATTGTCATCATTAGAACAAGAGGATAATACAGTAGATAAGATCAAGAATGCAAATAAATACTTTACTATAGAAGTTTTCATAAAAATGGGGTGTTTTTTACAGAATAACTAAAATAGTGTATTTTTATTATATATATCTAAAATAATTGTGGATTAATATCTAGTATATTATTTTTAATGTATTGATTAATAAAATCTTCAGTAAAATAATTACTACCAATTAATTTTGCTTTATTTAACTCTTGTGCTATGTCTAATTTTTGATATTCTTTTAGCATAGGTATAGAAAGTGGAGCGTACGAATAGTGCCATGGTTCGTATTTAAACCCTTTTCTGTTTTCTTTATCTGTATATACAAGAAAAAAGCCAAAACTATTAGCATTGGTATCCATCCACTCTTTAAATTTGCAAAAAGGACCATTACCTTCAAAATTCTCAGCAAGGAGCAGTCCTTTTGGTTGGATTGCATTACCATCAACAATATCTAAATCTGTCCCCCAATGATGTCTGGATGTACCTGGTATTGTCGAATATTCTACAATTTTATTTATAGCTTCTATAGGAGATAAACCTTCTGTAGTAAATTTTTTATACTTGCGTTCCCATATTCGGTTTTGGTGCGCATAATTTCTATAACTAGAAACTACTTTTATTTTAAATCCGCTTTTGGATGCGGCAGCTTTCATTTTTAAAAAAGCCTCATGAGCTTCTTTTCGAAGCTTGTAAGTATCTCCAAAAAGAGATGGATCACTTTTTCCTATTAAATCATCTTTAGAAAATTTGGATTGTAATATAGAAAATGACGGCATTGAAACTGCTAATAGCCCTAAAGTATTCATCTTAATAAAATTCCGTCTTAACATGATTTTATATTACAATCCAAAAATGTTTAATGTTTTAAGATATATTATTCTATAATTCCGTCAACTATACCATACTCTAAAGATTCCTGAGCATCCATCCAATAGTCCCGATTAAAATCTTTTAATACTTTTTCGATATCTTGACCACAATTGTCCGCAAGAATTTGTGCACTTAGCTCTTTTGTTTTAATAATTTCTGCAGCCTGAATCTCTATATTAGATGCCTGCCCTCTGGCACCACCACTTGGTTGATGAATCATTACTTTTGCATTTGGTTGAATAAATCGTTTGCCTTTTTCACCAGCACTTAGAAGAATAGAACCCATAGATGCTGCCAGTCCTGTACAGATAGTAGATACTGGGCTTTTTAAGCTTTTTATGGTGTCATACATTGCAAAACCAGAAGTAACATATCCGCCCGGGCTATTAATATACAATTTGATTTCTTTATGATTAACCATATCCAGATACATAAGTCTGTCGATTACATGTTTTGCAGATTTATCATCTACTTGTCCCCAAAGAAACACACTTCGTTCCTCAAGAAATTTTTTATCGATTAGATCTTGTGTTTTTCCTGATTTCTCTTTCATCTTTATAGTTTTAATTCTTTTTTGATTTTTTTAAGTATTAGAAAATTCTTTATATCCCTTTTAAATCTATTACTTGGGAAAAATATTAGTTTTTAAGAATTCTTTACATCTTTGAGATAAATGTATAATTATTTTTGCAGAAAATCATCATATAGATTTAGCATTTCATGAAATTTTAAAACAAGATTTTGATCTGGTTTTATCTTTAGCACAAAAATTAGAGAGTAATCAGTTTTTCGATGCTATTTTAAAACAACGTTTCGAAGAAATGTTTGATCAAAATTATGAATATTGGTATAGTTATATAGCAATGATAAAATAATTGGTTTTTTAGCTTATGACTTGGTATTGTGTCAGTAAATCATTAGAGCTTTATCATAGTATATTAATTAAGAAGAAAGAGGTAAAGGGATAGGGAAGAAGGTATTTGAATGGATTTATAGATATGTAAAAAACAAAGGATGCGAAGCTTCAGAATTAAATAGTTATATAGCGAATTATCCCTCTCATGAGTTTTATCTTAATGAAAGGCACGAAATATGGGTACATCATTTTGTTAAAAAACTGTAATTTTTTATGGTTTAAAATTTATCTATTACCTACAACTATAAATGAAAAATAAGAGTCTTCAAAAGTATAAGAATTACTGTCTATAGTACTTACAGTACATTGCGTTGCCGATATTTGAGATATGTCTACAATATTGTCATCTAAAACCCCTGTAAGATCACCAGCAGTTGCTGTTAGACTTGGAATCCCTATAAAAGCAGAAGTGAAATTTATAGTATATCTGCCAGTTCCTATTTTTGTAATAGTAAAACCAGCTCCTTGTGCGATACTGCCATTTGGATTTATATTACCTCTTATCATTCTTAAAATTTCTCCTCCTTTTACAGCATCGTTACCTGTCGATACATTTGGACTTATCTGTTGCCAGTTTGTTCCATCACTTTTAATCCATAAAACAGATTGATTTTGTATTACGTTTTGATTCGTATTTGCTAAATCAATATAGTTGCTAATTGTTCGATTAGTATTCGTGCTATTTTTTAATATATAAGTTCGACCTATACAAGTATTAGCGTTCGGCAAAGTTATATTATGGGTCCCAGTTATTTGTATCGTGTGATGATCCTCCGTCAAAGTTAAATTTCCAGTTGTGCTAACTATGGATGTTGAAAAAGATCCGTCTAATTGTAAAGTGGAGTTTGCGGTATTAAATCCAGTAGAAGCATCATCATAATCACTATCTACAGGTACTTCTTGAGGGTTAATGTTTATACCAAATCGGGTTTTAGAATCTGCAGTATTGTTACTTCCTTCTACTCTAAAAAATTCACGATGAAATTGACCTCTTCTGTAATCATATCTCTTAAATATAATTTTTTCATTACCATCGTCTCCAATAATGAATTCTAATCTTCCATCATTAGCTGGTCCTGCAGAGCCTATTTCGAATAAATCAGTACCTCCTGTGCTTCCTTTTAATCTAAAACTTCCGTTGGTGGTAGTAAAGAACATAGGTTTGTAAAACGATGCTCCAGATGCGGCAAATTGTAGGGCAGCAGTATTACCATCTCCATTAATATAAACAAGTGGTTGATCGTTATTGGTATAATCTGGGAATCCTTGCGTTAGCCCAAGGGTTTGCCTTCTTCCAAATTGTAATAAAGGAAGGTTGTTAGACCGTATTTCCATCTTTACATCGTCGATATGACCCAAAAATGAGGTAGTAGGTAACCCTGTGTTTCCATCTACTAACCAGTTGTCATTAGTAGTAGAAACCCAATTTGTACCATCAAACACAAAAATTTTATTTTCTTCTAAATTATAGAGGATCGATCCTGTCGCTGCTGCTGTAACTGAGTTCATCTCAAGATTTGTAACTGCAGTTGGTAAACCCATAACAGAATATTCATCTATTTGTGATAGGATAATCTGGGGTAAGATTATCCATATAAGTAATATTTTCTTCATTTAAAATAGCTTTAATTATTGTAGTTCCAATACAAAGGGACTAACAATAAAGTGGGGTTACTATTTAATTTTGACTTATGTTATTTTGACTATATGTAAGGTGTTTTCTTTTTTTACATGATTCTTTATTTATTAATGTATAAGTATCCAGCCCGATCTTTTTGACCATCGATTTTTAAAACATAGTAATACGTTCCTACAGGTAAGTTTTCATCTTTTGCAATAGTTGCTCTTCCTTCTGAGACTCCTCCCCAGGAATTATCATATCCTTTTTTGTTATATATTTCAACTCCCCATCTGTTAAAAATAGATAGTTCGTTATTTGGGTATTGCGCGATGCCTTGAATAATAAAAGTATCATTATTCCCATCTCCATTAGGAGAAACAGCTGTAAATATTTGAAGATCTCCATCTAATAAAGTATCCGAAGTCCCAAACGTAATAACAGTGTAATTGTCAGGCAACATTAATTCTGAAGTAATTTCACCATTGTTTACATCTCCAGATGTAGAAGAATTTCCTAAACTAACCCATTGTTTTAAGTTTTTATCCCAACCGACAACTCTAAGGTTTTTTAGATCGTCTACCAGAGTTGGAATGTTACTATTATCATCCCAGGTAAGTGTAACACGAGTTTCTACGTCCCCATCCAAATCCCAGAACTCAAAAGAACTAACTCCAAATAGTACATTGCTAAGTTTTGTGGTATCAAAACTACTTGAGAAAAAATTAGGAGAATTTGGGTTTTCAAAGAAGTATGCTCCACGAGCTGTATTTATAGCAGCTTGACTTTCTATACGCATCGGACGTAATCTAAAATCATCTCCAATAGGGAATGTGAAATCTAAAGCACCTACAATTGAAGAATAGCCATCTACATATCGATCATCATTTTCGCCTAGATAAGGAGCGTCACTTATATAATCTAAAGAAACTTTATTTCTATCTCTGGGGGTTTGCACTCTTCCATTAATAAACTCTTGAAAATTGGTAACTCCAACAGCGATTTCAAGAAATAAATCATCTACCACATCAATTTCCATGTCGTAAAATATAGGGCGATTGTTTCCTGATATAGTTAGATGACCTACAGAATTGTAAAAACCTGTAAATCCAACATTTTCATCAAATGTACCATCATTGATTAGATCTGTATGAAAACCAATCTGACCTTGATCATGAATCTGGATATTTCCAAAATTATGAAATGCCTGTTGTGCTATTGTGATCTGAGTGAAGAAACAAAAAAACAAAAAAATTATTCTATCCATAAGTGTATTGGGGTAATACTGTTTTACGGTTTAACAGTAAATATATTAAGGCAAATATATTAATATATTATGAAAACCAATGTTTTAGTACGATAAAAAGCGCTTAAATATCGATAAAATACGTTTTAACTTAGATAAAGTGCTTGTTTATTAAAATAAAAATACTGGCTAGTAAAAACATGTATTAGTTATTTATAAACAACATACTATGTAATATACATTGTTTGCAAATCTCAAATTAGTATTAATATATAATAGGAAGGTAGTAACCTTCTGTAAAAATTTTCTTAGAAATCATTATTGTCGCTATTTTGTATGGGTTTATATTAATTACTCAATTAATTATTTACACGATATGTAATTCTTCTGTTTGTAATAACATTTGCTACACCCAAGTGGAAAATGTTCCCGAATTCGGATGTTGCGTTTGCAATTGTAGCTGTAGCTGTTATAATACTCCCTGGTGGTACAGAAGCACTTAATGTTATTGTAAAATTAAATCTATTAGTAGTATCGGTATTACCATCTGTATCTGTATAGGATGAGCTTGTGCCATCTGCATCTGCACCACTTCCTTCTATAGCAGAGCCTAAAAATACTTGACCTTCTCCATAATCCTGTGTGAGTCCTAATTGATTATCTCCAGCGTTGGCAGTACCTTGATTAACGTCTGTTAAGAAAAATTCTACGGTAGCTCCTGGTCTTACCCATCCAACTACTTTTAAAATTGTACCAGAAACTACAGCAGACTCAAAAACAGGAAAGTTAAGGCTTCCATTTGGTCCATTATCACTGTCATTAGTATCATTTATAGTTACTCCATCACCTACAGGATTTCCTGTTGTGGATTGATCGATATCTATACCTAAAGCAGGGGAGGAAGTACCATTGTTATATATCGAGTTTTGAGAAATTAGATTTCCAGAAGTATTACCTCCTGTTAGTACAATACCTGCTCCTCCATTATTTGCTATAATATTTGAAGTTATGGAAGAATTACTTCCAAATAAACGTATTCCATTATTTTCAATAGCTCCAGAGCAGTCTCCTCCATTTTGACCAGAATTTGTGATGGTGTTTTCATCTATAATAGCTCCCCCTGGATAATTCCACCCATCAATACCTATTGCAGCGGTATTGTTAATTAAATTGTATTGAATTTGAACTCCTGTACCACTAGATAAAGCAATCCCATCTGCACACGTATTGTTTCCATTGTCCTCAATATCATTATATTCTACTATCGTTGAAGTGCCACCGTCTATCGAAATACCATTAGAACCATTTTGAGACACATAATTATTTTTAATTTCAGAAACAGCAGTTCCTGAAACTCTTATCCCCGTGGCAGGTCTTGTACTTAGAACTCCATCAGCATTAACGCCAATTAAGTTTTCAGAAATAATAGTAGGTTTAGCAACAGAACCTGCTGTATTTTGAATACCTATATTACCATTGGCATAAATAGCTAAATTCCTTATAGTTGTTCCATTTCCTTGTATTCTAAATACATCTCCTAAAGTTGAACCGTTAATTTGAATTTCTGGCTGGTTATAATTTGGTAGTACTGTTACAGAAACACCTACATTAGTTCCTCCTGAGCCTACCGTACCTGTATTTGTGTCTCCAGAATATGCAGTTTGCGTTCTGCCATCTATAAATGTATCGGTATCTGTAATCGCAGATAACTGTGTTGACTGAGTTATTGAAAATATGCCACCAGCAAAATTAGTATCTGCAGTTCTGCCTAAAGGATCAGGATTAGACGGAATCATAAAAATAGAGGTGTCCTCTCCCAAAGCAGGATTCAAGGAAGCATTATTAGGATGTGCTTCGATATCTATACTTGTATTGCCTAGATTATTAGAATTAATAATAAATTGTTCTAAAGAACCTTGCCCATTTGCATTTGTATTAACAATGGTATTAAAATTAAATCCGAAATCAATGCCTGTTGGCCCTTCATTGTTAATAGTTACAGAAGCGATAGTTTGGGCTCCTGTAAAAACTCCAGCAGCAGTATCTTGCCCGTTAGGGTTAGAGCCTCCAACTTGATTCGTGATTTCTGTATGTGTTGAAGAAGCATACGTAGTTTCAAAAGTTTGAACAGGAATACAAGTGGTACAAGCTACGCCTCCGGTTCGGCTAGAGCGCACAGAACCGTTAACTACCCTTACAGTATATGTACCGTTGAGCATACCTCCAAAAACATACATTCCATTACTATCAGTAGTAGTAGTTTTTTCTAGAACATTCGAACTATTATATAATTCAACAGTTACATTTTCTAATGGTATCCCTGACGATAAACTTAAATTTCGACCAGGACCTCCTGGGTAATTAATATCTTCAAAAACAGTGCCTTTTATTAGATTACTAGGTACTTTTAGTATCACAGAATTTAAAATCACTAAATCTTGACCTACATCTACATTTGTGGTTAACGAGGTTTCCCCAACAGGTATAATAGCTGTAATATCATAGGTATCTAAGTCTAAACCATATTCAGTTCTATCAACACCAGTTGTACCATCAAATACTGTAGAGTTGAACGGGTTGTCTATAGTTGTTCCATTATTATCGCCATCTCCAAATAATTCTGTAGGGATGCCTGTAGAAGTAGGAGTTACTGTAAGTTGTTCATTATTGGTTAAAGTAATGTCTCCTTCCCAAGATAAAACAGTAGTTTTAGAACCAGAAGAACCATTAGCAAAAAAACCATCTAAAAGAAAACTCTGTGGAGGGTCTGTTCCAGCAGGATCTTGAAGACCATTAAATCCATTATATATATTGATAGTAGAAGCAGGAAGAGAGGGGTCAGAATAAAAAATAATAAGACTCCATGCGCCAATAACTGTGGTCCCAGCACAATAACCTCCTGTGTTATTTATAGATAAGTTAGCGAAATCATAAACATTGGTAGATGGATTTGGGATCGTAGAAACCAGAGTTGTAACATCACTCACCATTCCAAAATAGCTAGAGGTACCCAGTAAATAGGAATTAATTAAATTAGGAGTCACCAATTGTCCTTCAAACGTAATTTGATCATCTCTTTCATAGTTAGATTGTGCCCAAAATAAATATGCTTTTTCTATAGTAGCAGTAGGAGGAACAGTAGAAGTTAATCCAGTAGCAGAAGAGGTTGTAGTAATAGAACAGGGGTCTACTGCATCTGGTTGATTTCTGAAAGAAGCACCTGTTACTGCGTAATCAAAATTTCCGTCAAACTCATCATATATAGTAAGTGGAGGGTTAAAATTAACTCCTGTGTCTGTAACTGTAAATGGGACGAATTCGAAATACCCTGCTGGGAAAGTATCTGTAAATAGTAGTACGCCATCCACAAATATTCTGACAGTTGCAGCTCCTTGCCAACCATCTTGAAATCTATCTGCCATGAGTAATTGATAATTTCCAGCTGCCAGAGCTACAGACCCGGCATTAGTATATGCAAGATTTGCATTTGTAGTAACAAAACAATTGCCAGGAACACAATCTTGATAAAAGATAGTAGTATTTGCGGCATCTCTTATTTGTACCAGATTTTCTTCTGCAAAACTTGGCCATACAACTTCAACTGAAACTATAGATTGTCCGTACAAACTGTATAGAGAAGAACATAGAAATCCTAACACGAAAAGTGTTCTTTGTATCGAAAAACCTTTATTATAAATATTTTGTGTTTTCATATTATTGAACAACAAATACTACATTAATCAAGGAATTGTAAGTTGCAGGAGTTGCAATAATATCATAAGTCATTACTCCGTTAGCAGCAATACTGATATTGTTAAATACAGCAGGATCTGCAAAAGTAACGTAATAATAAAGTTCTGTTCTGGTATATGTGGGTATAGTAGCAGGTGCACCAATACTCGCAGCAGTAGGAGTTCCGAATTGCACTATATATTCATTATATAAATCAACTGTTCTTCCTGTTCCCGTTGTAGATGCGTCTATAGCAATAGAGGGAGGATAAAATATTCTGGCAGCTTTAGAAGTAATAGGAGCTATAGATTGAATCAGTCCTTCTACAGTCGTTTCGTTTATAGCGTCTCCATCTACATCTATTGGGGTAACAATATTTACTTCAGAAGCATTTTGGTCATCTGTAGACCTTTGCCATCCTGTAGAAGTAAAACGATATATCTCCTGATCTCCTAAATTAAAAACAACTGACCCAATTTGTGGACCTGCAATTGCATTTATTTGAGTTAAATCTGTAGCTGTAGGCAATCCCATTAATGAGTTTGCATCAATTTGGCTATAGGATGATATGCCTATACTATTTATTAATAAAAAAAATATAAATTTTTTCATTGTAAAGTTTTAAAAGAGGTTATCCAGTTGTATTCCATTACAATTTTCCCTCTTTTTTCTATATACTTGTAAATATTATTTCTTACAATTTACTTCTTTTTCTATTAGTTAGGTAATCTAATCACTGTAAACATAAAGTCAAGATCTATGTCATCTCCTTGAACAGTACCATTATCACTATCTTTAATATTTACAAAAAATCCACCAGTTGTTTGCGTATAATATGTAATTCCAGGATCATCATAATTAGCGGTTGAGTTACCAGGACAATCACCACCACAATCAGCAATAGTTAATTGTATTACATAATTAGCATTAGGTAAAGGAGTAGCGAATATTATTTGATAATCTCCTTCTGTTCCTCCACCAGTGCCATTATTTGTTGTAACTTTTGTTACTGTTGCATTATAAATAGCTCCAGTATTAACTGTTCCATTTGCATTGACTTTTCCAGCAGCATATACTACAGGAATATTTAAAAACGCACCTCCATCCGTTCCAACACTAATTTGATTATTAGCATTAGTACTTACTACATTAGCTGTTTGTGTATCAGGGGTAGGGGTGTTTTCATTTACATAAGTAATAACTCCAGTAGTTGTGTTTTGTGATAAATTAGTAACAATGTTAGTAGCAGGATTACCTGTTGCACCTTGCGCACCAGTAGGTCCTTGAGCCCCAGTAGCTCCAGTGTTTCCTGTTACACCTTGTGCTCCGGTTGCTCCAGTGTTCCCTGTTATTCCTTGTGCTCCAGTATTACCTGTTACTCCTTGCGCTCCAGTAGGCCCTTGTGCTCCGGTT